>BAXV01000286.1 GCA_001310715.1 Pseudovibrio sp. JCM 19062 | reverse complement strand
CATCCTCCATCTTTTCCAGTTGACTCATAATGATGGAAATCTGCTCTTGGGAATTTGGGAAGCTCAACAATTTGCCAGAGCCTTCCAGTAGAAACGCATCTGCATTTTTCAAAATAGGATGATGCTGCATCGCGGCGATGTAGTCTGGAAGATGATCAATCCGCGAAATAATTTCAGCCGATTTTCGTTTGCCTGATAGGCCAGTTTTGTAGGTGTATTTTTTCGCGATCGGTTCCTGAATAGGAGCCGACGCCCCAATAGTCGATAATCTCCAGCATACGGTAAGAAATATGCTCTTTGGCTCTTTCTTCGTACGTACCGTCGGCGGGGAAGTCCCTTCCATAAAACAATGCTGAAAGCTTCACAGTCATGAATTCGTTACCTCTTCTCGAAACTTATTGGCAGGAAACAGCTCTGTCTGTTCCCTGCCATTCCGGCGAGGAACGGAGGTTGGGGGGAAAGCCAAATCGCAGGACTGGTGCGGGCAGCGCCAAAGCCAGG
>BAXV01000285.1 GCA_001310715.1 Pseudovibrio sp. JCM 19062 | reverse complement strand
AGATTGTATATGAAAATATGCAAGGTAAAATTGCCTATATTTTGATGTTGAACACAAAATGATTATACTGTTTAGCCTAATATGTAATGACTGATTAGTACTCGATCCTCCATCCTCATCCTGAAATATGGAGGACCTTAGCAGGTCATGCTATTTAGTACCCAGAGACATCATTCCGCACATTTAATCAATTCCGACCTTCGGACACGGTTTGTCACTATCCGAAGATTGCTGACTTCCCAACGAAGGCAATCCCTCAAGTACACTTTCTGAGCCGGATCTATTGTTGACCGATATTCTACCACAGCAATTACCGCGCGATAAGCACAGGAATACGTTGTTTTTAACAGCTTCAGTCTCGCTCTGCCTCAGAACGCTTTGCGCCATCAGATAGATCAAAACCTATACTGATTGCGGACCTTTCGTCAGATTTGAGTGATGTTTCATTGCTTTTTCGTAGCTCATCGCTCTTCCTTCCAGCCCCTGAATACCTAATCGGGTATTC
>BAXV01000284.1 GCA_001310715.1 Pseudovibrio sp. JCM 19062 | reverse complement strand
CCCAAATGCAGTAGATGCGTCATAGAAATAGTGCTTAGATTTGTTTTATACTTGCCAATCCCAGAAGAGCTGTCAACAGTTGCGTTGAGCCTGTATGTCTAGGTGATAGTTGATGTGCCGAAATTTGGTACATTTTTGCGAAATAGACCTAGGTTTAGCTGTAAACCTTTCACTTTACAGATTTAACGGCTATTTTTGTTTAATAAGTGGGGAATTTATAGATTCATCTTGGTGCTGAGCTTTACGCTGTTTCGTTGCGCAGGTAACGTTCATCGTTAAGTTTTACATTTTGGTGAGGATTCTATCACGCAGATTGGGATCGGTGAAAAACGACCCCATAAAAAGCAAAACCCCGGAAGCCGGAGCTACCAGGGGAATGCACAAAACAAAATTGGTGACACAAGTTTTGTAGCATTCCCAAACATTGAAGGCAACACCTAACGCGTTTTCGCGAACGGAATTTTGCGCCTTTTTTTTGGGTTGCTTTGGTTTCCTCATATTTTGAGGAAG
>BAXV01000283.1 GCA_001310715.1 Pseudovibrio sp. JCM 19062 | reverse complement strand
CTCACATCTTTCACAACTACTTCTACCTGACGCCGCACTTTAGCAAGTTGTTCAAATATCAGTCTTTGCTGATCCTCCTCATTCAGATCGGAAAACATACCCCTAAGGCTCTCATACTCGTCCCGTTCACAGGTAATCAGCGTTTGGCAGTTGGCCACTAGGTCGTTCAACCAGCTACCAGAAACGTCGTCAGGAAGCTCATAAACCCCATATATCATATTAATATTCAATGACTTGGACTGCGCGGCCAATCGCGAAAGTATTTTGTCCTTGCATAGCGTAGCCTAAGACATCGGCATTCGATATCAAAATGGTTGTTTTTGGCGGACTGCGCAGAGAGTTTCTGCGATAAATATCGGGCTGCCAACCTCTGAAGTAGATCGGAGATGAAATCAGATATTTCGATACTATCAGTTGAATTTTTTATCTATCCAATTATAGCCCAGATAAATGTTCTTCCTAGCATTCAGAGCATCCTCGATCGCCCTCTCCATTAAACCGAGAGTTTTTCG
>BAXV01000282.1 GCA_001310715.1 Pseudovibrio sp. JCM 19062 | reverse complement strand
CTTCCCCCGTCGGACTACGCAAAGAATTGATAGATTTCATTGCCTCAGATACACAACCAAACTGCGATAACTTATCGGCAATATAATCGACTTCCTCCGACCAGGCTTCAAATGAACCATTATTGGCCATATAGCTGGGAGCACGCGAAACGGCCAGCCGGATCATTCGCACTAGAACAAGGTAGTCGGGCCACTCACCAGCAGCAGCAAGGTTGCTAAACTCGGGATATCCAAGAGCAACGAACTCTCCTGGATCATTACGAGTGGTGGCCTGAAGTAGTTCTGTGAAGAGTAAAATAGCAGGACTACGCCATATAGAAAGGCTCGACCAGGAGCAGTCTAAAGTTGGATGTTCGTCAATGGCTATTAGAATATGGGGTGACAGTTCGCGCTCGATAAATAGGGTTGTTGAACGTAATTCGTTTGGCGATAGTTCAGTCATTGTATCCATCAGGAACTCTGCCTGACTTTTAGCGTCTGCGCAGACGATCAATTCTACCTGGCAAGGTG
>BAXV01000281.1 GCA_001310715.1 Pseudovibrio sp. JCM 19062 | reverse complement strand
GGAACAAATCACTAGTTCAACTGTTATCGAGATCCCTCTAAGAATTAGTGTGAGACTACGCATGCTGCTGGCCTTTCATCCTTGTTATAGATATCAGGAAAGTAGCTAAGTTCACTGGAGGAGTTCGGCCAGGCGGTCCAGTACCCAAGAACTACGCGTACTGCGGTGGGTGGATTCCGTACTGTTCGATCCCGGTTGTCAATCAACTTATCAATGAATGAACTATCCTTCCCAAGTATCCAGCCAGCCAAATCTCTAATTTTTTTCAACTCTTACGCATCCAGCGCTAGCTGCCCAAACACTTCTCCCAAACAAGTCGGGAGAGTTCGTGTCGTGCATGTAGATAGCCTGGTTGTTGGAAAGACCAATCTTCAACAGCCCCAGAGCGTTATGACTTCCTGGGGACTGAACGAAAGCATCAACAGGTAGATCCCCATCCAATATATCGTAGGGTGAAACTAGTTCCCCAGACGTCTGATAAGAAATTTTTGGTCGATGAAATAATCAGGGTCATCTAA
>BAXV01000280.1 GCA_001310715.1 Pseudovibrio sp. JCM 19062 | reverse complement strand
GATGAATGTGAGGTTCTGGCTCTCTGGGAAGGGAGTAGGGTCCCAGCGGTACTGGCCGAGCGAGAATACATCGGGGATTTATTGGGGCCGGTCTTCCAATAGGGGTGCGTGATTTTTATTCAGTCGCCCCAGATGTTTAACTGAGGGGCGGATGCGGTAGAGCCATGACCGTTCAAGCGTTCCATGAGGGGCAGTGAAAGGAGAGCCGGAAAGTTGCTCAGCATACAGACCGTATTCAACGCGTTGCGGAGAGTTGCGGCCCTGAGGTAATGCTCCTTTTAAGGCCTCTGTCTCAAAGTCATTTCCAAATCCGGCCATGTACCCCGGCATGGTCCCATAGCGACTATCGTGCTCATTCTCACTGTTCTGACCAGACGACTGTTCCATGTTCCACTCCAAGGTATTGGCTGCGGGTCTTAAAGAGTGCTGAAGCTACTGAAACCCAAACGAGAATGGGCAAACCTATCAGACCACAGAACCCGAGGTGCACAATCAGCGCGATTTTGGGGAGCAATCCACCCC
>BAXV01000279.1 GCA_001310715.1 Pseudovibrio sp. JCM 19062 | reverse complement strand
CTGCAATCGAAGGTAAGGAAAAGATGAAGCGGGAGGCTGTGAACTCGCTCTATTATCAACGAATTAAAGAATTTCGTATGTTTGGGGTTACGCGAAGTACGCTCTATCGCTTCTTGTTGTGAATATACTAGAACATAAAATGACCGAGAAAAACGCCCTGTCACGCCAGAGAGAGAATATCTTGGCGAAACGTAAAAGTAAGCTCACTAGAATGCGTAACCGCGCATTGATTGCTTTGATCCCGCTATGGTTGTACATAGTCTTTCACTTTTCATTGTTGTTGATCCTAGGGGTCGGCGTCCTGGTGACTCAGTTTGTTTGCAGTTACTTCGCATGGAGTTCGGCTAGCGAGAGCTCAAAGAACTAAACGCAAATGAAGTGCCGGATAACTGATCTATTTGCCTTGCCATGCACCCAAGCAAGACAATGGCCACATCGGTCATGAGGACCTCGAATAATAGGCCACCATCCAAACGTCATGTTGCCTGTATCCAGGCGATCGTAATGGGAATGATGAACGAGA
>BAXV01000278.1 GCA_001310715.1 Pseudovibrio sp. JCM 19062 | reverse complement strand
AACCTGTCTCTCAATCGTGAGATAGGTCAATTCGCGTTGGTTTGCCCAAACGAACTTCAAGTACTCTAGCCTAGTTTGGGTGCAATCATAGGCTTAATATTTAACCTAATACAATTAGGTTGTTTCTTGATCCAGCGCGATGCTGCTATATACTGAAACCAGTATTTTTGGAGGTGAAAGATGGGCCGCATTCTTGATAGTGACGGTGTCGAAGTAAAGCCGGGTTGCACCGTCAGGTTTGCCTACGGAATTCCTCCCGTTGTTGTAGACGCTCCTATAGTTGAACGTGACGGAGAGCTAATTGCGCTGACAGAGGGACACACTCCTGCTGAATGTGCTGTCGCCGATCTCGAGAAATTTGTAGACCTATTTTATGTTCGCAGAGAACCAAAGCCCAAACGAACAAGCTCCTTGATGGCTCAGTTATCACCGACACAGCGGCTCGAAAAAACTAACCGTTGAACACTCTGGTTCCTGAGAGGAGCGTCAACTTAGGGACGCCACCTCCGCAAAGCGGGGAAA
>BAXV01000277.1 GCA_001310715.1 Pseudovibrio sp. JCM 19062 | reverse complement strand
GCCTGGAAATGAAATTTGAACGTATCGGAAGCGGAGATGTAGCCGGTTACGACGATACCTTTACATTGCTCAATCGTGCTATGGCCCGCAGCAGTATACATCTGCCAATGGTTTGAAACCACCAGTCAAATGTATCAATATTTTTTGGAGGTTCTACCTCCTATCGTGGATCGGGGGGAAGCCTTCATTATGGGCGAAATGGCTACCGGTACATTGGTAGATGCATTTATTCAAATTGGAGAGCGTTGCTTCTATCTTGTTGTGGAGTATCCCGGCCAACAGTCCTTCATGAAAACGGTTCAGGAATTTCGTCGCTACATCAATGAGAGTGAGCGAACAGTAAGCTAGTGCTTGCTGCAGTAATACCAGCAGGGAACCGGACATGGTCCGGGCCCTGCAAATCACATCAAAAGTGTACTTTGTTAATCTAGCAAAAAGGGCAAGTGTTATGACTGCCGGATATGGTCCATCAGAGGTTTGGAAGTGAGTGTTGCCCACCCGGTTGTTCCATCAGTGCCCAGTGTTAA
>BAXV01000276.1 GCA_001310715.1 Pseudovibrio sp. JCM 19062 | reverse complement strand
AAGAGACGTGCGCACGAATGTATCGTAGTTGATACTCTCCTGAATCCTTTAGATCTGAAAGCTTGAGAGCATCCTTTTGGATATCATCAATGACTTCATCGTTATCAAGAGCAACGATATTGCCGACATCGTCTTCCAGTTCTGCCAACTTCGTTGCAAGCCCCGAGTTGACCAACCCTTCGAGCGCAGCCTTAAATTGGAGCAGCTTTTCAAGGTCTTGGCGGCCAAATTCAACTACTGCACCGTTGACCAAAAAAAATTTCATCCGGGACGGCTAAATGATCATCGTCACAGGTAAAGAGGCGAGCCATATAGAATGAATCATCGCCCTCTAACTTTTCCATCTGCCAGTTTTCAATAGACAAAGCGTATCCTCCGTTTGAGCTACAATGACGATTCGTCATGCAAGGATCAAGAACAAAGGGGCGCTATGAGGCTGACCTACTTCCCTAGGTTAGTTCCGTTTTCGGAATACTCAAGATCAAAGTAGATTAACCCCGGTATATCGGCTAACAGACCCGACAGTTC
>BAXV01000275.1 GCA_001310715.1 Pseudovibrio sp. JCM 19062 | reverse complement strand
GTTGGTTCTTGCAATTCAGATAAGCTCATAAGTGCCCCTCACTTAAGTACAAAATAGGACAACCGAGTCAGAATAAATATTTCGCCCCACATTAGGCTACACGGTTGAGAATAGGCTAAAAGCCACTTTTCAAAAGATATCCTATCCTAAGCTTCAGTCAACAGGAGAATGCAGGAAAAATGTCTTTATACAGGGTGTTTGATGGCCGTACAAAAGAATGAATCGGAGTTTGAGACAGCAAAACAATACAAGCCTTTACTAGGCAGGATAAAAGAGCTTCGGTTCAGCCCGAACGAATCTTGACCGATTACACGCGCGCAAGAACAACTATCGACCCGCGGCCCCAAAACAGATCAATAATCCCACTTGCTCGATCTCTGTTCGCAAAATGTCGCGAGCATGCACCATTCCGTACCTTTTCGTTCATCTGACGTTTGCTATTGTATTTTACTTGATAGATCGCCTCTGCAGGCGGCGGCGGCCGTTCAAGATCGGCCTAACTTTTACATCCTGCTGTCACTCATCCT
>BAXV01000274.1 GCA_001310715.1 Pseudovibrio sp. JCM 19062 | reverse complement strand
ATCTCTCTCTCCGATTTGTCAGAATGATAGAGTGAAACGATTAGTTCCACACTTCTTGGAGGATGGTTGGTTCTTTTCTTATATTGGAACTTCTGCGCTTTCTTCTCTTCCATGGAGATCCCTTAAGTCAATTGTGCCCCTAGAAGCGAGCAGAGCTCGCCCGGTGGAGGTCAGTGAATAAATCACTTGTGGGCGACCACGTTTCTTAGGAGCTTTGGTTTCTTGTGTTGCGACCAACTTCAACTCAATCAGTTTCTTGAGCGCTGAATAAACCTGTGGTGTGTGAACCAGCTTGCGCTTTTCCTCTGTGAGATGGTCTCTTACAACGGTGCCGGAAGCGTCAGCTCCCAATGTTGCTACGGCTCGGAGAACGTCGAGTTGAAACTCTCCAAGGATCTTTAAAATGCTCATTCAAGTTCACTCTCATTGCCAAATGGATGATCCTATATTAGCTTCTATTTATGTAATAGGCAAATGTTTTATAATAACAATTCTTATTTATTTAATATTATTTCAATTAAGGGGGG
>BAXV01000273.1 GCA_001310715.1 Pseudovibrio sp. JCM 19062 | reverse complement strand
CGGTCCTGGGGCGGGTAAGACCGCGACAATTCTTCAAGCGTTAGATTTACGTGAGCTGGATGGATGCTTCGACAGTTTGGTAATTTGTTCATCGCAAAGGGAGGTTGAATATCAACAATATCCAAACAACAAACTCACTTTCGAAACTTTTGTCAAAGAACTCTTCAACGCTGTTGCCTCGCAGGACCACGATCTGGTAGCTCCCCACTTACTGTCGGAAAGAGAAATTCAATCTCTATTAGGGGTTAGTTGCAACCTTTCCTATTTTGAGGGTTTGACCGCCCAAAGAAGATTACTGCGTGGCAACAGAAAGGATATACAGCGAATGATTTAAAGGTAACTGACCCAACGGACGCCAAGTATCTGGACATCTATCGTAGTTATGAAAAGCACCTCTCCGATACCAACCAGTTCGATTATTATAAGGCCTGCAAATACCTTCGGGTGAAATCGTCGAGTGCTCCTGCCTTTTTCCGCCGCTTTTTCCAGAAGTATGGCTGCATCTATGTAGATGACGCGCACCTTCTTC
>BAXV01000272.1 GCA_001310715.1 Pseudovibrio sp. JCM 19062 | reverse complement strand
CAAATCAAACAAAAGCCCCCGATGCAGAAATGCTCGGGCTTTTGGCGTTCTGGGGCACCACATCCAATCACAACAAACATCGTGGGTGTTGTACAGACGCGAAGAGCCAAGAGCCAGGGCCGAGGCCCGGTGGTTAGCCTTCCCCAAACATACATCCAGACAAATCCCCGAACCAAATCCAATGCCATGACTTGTCGGGATTGAATACCAAACCGTCGAAATGCTGTAATGACATGAACGGATGAGCACTCTGCGGTAGCCTTCTACGCGCACTGGCGCACAGTCGTTTGGGTGCAGTGAGACCTGAGAGGACTTTCAGCGCTGGTCCTTCTGTACGACGAGCCGGCTATCCTTTTCCGTCCCTGTGCGGAAAGTGCGCTTGCGTTGCTTTGAGCCGGTTTGCGTTATTTGCGTGAGAACTGCGTTGGTTTGCGTTGCTGTGTGCAGATTGTGCGGCGCGGTGCGCTTGGCCGGGCTGGTTCACAGAAATGGCGAAGGGGGATAATTCTTTCCTGCGGATACTGCAAATAT
>BAXV01000271.1 GCA_001310715.1 Pseudovibrio sp. JCM 19062 | reverse complement strand
CTGGATGAGTTGCCGAGGTAGCAACAGTTCCTATGCCGGCAGTTTCCTTCAGGCGCGCTTTGAGTTTGTTGTCAGGAACATGCTTATGGACGACTCCTCATCGCCTTAACAAGTGTTCCGTCATTAAACATTGCCGGAGGGTGGTCTTACGTTTTGCGGCAACTGCTTCTTCAACCATGACTGGATCGTCTGTTTTCATTTGCGGTAGAACTTGCTGTTGCGTGGCATCAGAGGCAGAGAAAACAGACTTCCATCCTGGTTCTATAATTTTCTTCCCATTGGCTGTGAACGTGTGGCCTGAACTGATAGAGCCACATTGGTGGCTTTGTATTGGTGGTCAGGATAAAAGTTGGCAATAAACACCATGGCAATAAGTTTGAAAACTCGTTGCTCCGTGTCATTCATACTTGCGTAAACCGACGGAGAAAACTCAAGCGTTGGGATAAGGCCGTTGTGATCTGAAAGTTTACTGTCATCCCACACTCTCGTTTTGATCGAATAGTCTGTGCCGGCCGCTTGTTGTGCCAGTGAG
>BAXV01000270.1 GCA_001310715.1 Pseudovibrio sp. JCM 19062 | reverse complement strand
AATTTCTCAATCTGGTGTACATTTTGGAAAACGCGGGGACCAGCCCTAGGCGGTCAACTGTTCCCGCGACTAGTTTTCGACGCCCTATTCATGGCGAAGCGTTATTTTACCGATTTTTCAACGCTTCAATTGCCCGATAAGCTGATCTTGAACCTCTCCAGTGTTTACGGGAGGTAGATCGGTAATAGCCTTTAAACATTCATCAATAGTTTCAAGTCGAATTACCGCTTCTCGTTCACTCTCCACGGTTTCAAGGCTCCCGCTTTGTGCGTCTTCAAGATGGAGCCTGCTGCTGTCTAGCGCCGTAAAAAAAATTCATGAGCGGCGTAAAAGCATTTTTTTTCCGTGTTCTTGCACAAAATCAGCGTTCTTGAATGGGCTGCACAATTCATCGCGCAAAGTCACAGAGCTGCCGTGTTCGATCCACTGTTCAAAGTGCTTGCGAAACTCTCCATCCAGCTCCGCCCGAACGAGCATCGCCTCAAGCATCGGGATAGCGTAATTTGTGTCGCAGGAATGAAGATC
>BAXV01000269.1 GCA_001310715.1 Pseudovibrio sp. JCM 19062 | reverse complement strand
TTTTTCATTGGATGTTCTCTTGCATTTATGCTGGGGAGGGACCGGAGCCTTACTTTGCTCGGATGGCACAGATGACCGAAAGCGTGACTGCGGGAACAATCGAAATTCTGGATTCGATTGTAGGATGTTCCGGCTTACAGACAGCGGGGGTAATACTTCTTGGGCCGTTGTTGGTTGCACTCTTTGCCCTGTATTTTCTTTTCCGATCATATCGTGAATTTTGTGCTGAACAATTTACGCGGGAAACATCCTCGAAGGAGCCAGATGACCCTATTGAACCATGATCTGCATAGTGGTCTGATTGGCTACGAGTACACAAAAAAAGGGAGCCAATATAGGCTCCCTTTCACATTTGATCCAGTTCACGCGGATCAAAAGTTATAGCGCAGGCCGACTTGAGCAATGTGGCTGGTGAAATCCATCTTCATGGTCTGGTCATCAGCTTTTAACTTGAATTCGTTGGTATGAAGGTAATCGTAGTTACCGACCAGGTCCAGATTGTCAGTAAGGCTGTAAGAAGCACCTGCGCTCAGACGGAACAA
>BAXV01000268.1 GCA_001310715.1 Pseudovibrio sp. JCM 19062 | reverse complement strand
CCAAATTTGATGTCAGAAAATGTTTTTGGTGCGATTTTGGAAAGAGCGTGTATCGCTGCAGGAGATGCAGCGGATAAATGGCTGGTCTCTGCCGTTTATCCTGAGGAAGTTGTCCACGTTCAGAACGAATCGGGAAATGGTTATGTGGAACTGCTTGGTGAAGCTGGTTTCAGCTATCTCGCGGTGAGGGATGTCCGATCTCAATTTGGCAAGTGGGTTCGACAAACACCTTATTGGGATGCCGATCTCAAGGGGATCGTCTTGCCCTATCAGCATTGCGAACGGTTTGAACTCGGTCTGCATCTGGCAGCCGTGCGTAACGCATGGATGCATTGTCAAAGTTCATCCCTTACGTCTGAAGTTGACGTGATGTCAGTTACTTTCAGCGGCTAAAACTGTTCGAGAGCTGGCTCAATCTTCAGTTGACTGTCCGGTGAAGAGGGCGTCTATAAGGCCGGTAATAACTTCTTCACTGGCCTCTCCTTGACTATCGCTGTCATCCCAGATTTCGTTTGCCTCTCTGTGCGCTTCAGCCAGTTGCT
>BAXV01000267.1 GCA_001310715.1 Pseudovibrio sp. JCM 19062 | reverse complement strand
AGACCTTTGATAGCCTTAATAGCCTCCTCGATATGAGGCAACTCATTGAGCTGTCGCAATGCCCACTGGTGCTCAGGATCTCGTTCCAGCAATTTTGTCGCTTCTAGATGAATGTGCCTTTTGTTGCGTTCTAGGATCCCGATCGCATCATCTAGATGTTTCGCAGCTTGCGTACTTACCATTTCAGTTTACCTTGCGTTTTTCGATGCTCTAATGCGGCCTCAGGTGGGGCGACCTAAATGGACGTTTTATGGACACCTGGTGAGCGGTTCATATGCTTTCATTATCGCTCAACCGAAGAAAAGCGTGTTGAGTGCGTCGACTACGCAATAGAGAACGAACAAGCCAGCGCCCACAACAACGAATATTTCAAAAGAAACGCTCGTAATTGCCCCAGTAGGTTGCCGCATTCTCTTTATCTCCATCAAGAAATTGTTGAAACTTAATGGTTCGCCGGTCCGCGAGATACGCAATAAAGTATTGATGAAAAAGAACACTATTACCATCAGAAGTATCAATCTACTGAGGTCTCCCACCATGTCA
>BAXV01000266.1 GCA_001310715.1 Pseudovibrio sp. JCM 19062 | reverse complement strand
GTTCCCTTTCTGGCTGCAATCTACACCCGTGCTTAGATCCTCATTATTAGCGCAAACCTCTTGGTCAGACTGAACTTCTTGAATATTTGCGATAGTGAGGGTCGAATATGTAAATGCAGCTACAATCAAGCTAACGACAGTAATCAGCTTGAAAGCTTTCTGAAACATACCAACGAGATCAAAGATGCGTGGAACAGATAGGGGGTGTTGTTCAACCACAGTGTGGCTCCTTTACTGGACGCTTCAATGAAGCTGCGAGCTTGACCAACATTATTCGACAACAATGCTGCAAGGCCAAGTCCGGCAAGCTTTGAGATAGTTTCTTTTGTCTCATCATGCTTCTTCATGTCAGATAAAAAAAAGACCCGACAGCTTCGTTTGGGGAAGCCGGAAGGTACGCAAGAGCTCGTTCCTTGGCCCAATTTAAATGCTCATCTCTGGTCATGATATACTCCTTCGCTTTTCCAACTGGCTTTATCTCGTTCGGTGTCCCTGCCTGAAATGCCTTCAAGATCATTGGCTAAGCGAGCGACACAAGATCTATCA
>BAXV01000265.1 GCA_001310715.1 Pseudovibrio sp. JCM 19062 | reverse complement strand
TTTCGATTTGCACTGCGTGCAAATCGTCGAATAAAACGCACTCAGCTTGAACCGGTTCACTTTCATCTGACCTATCGCCAACGATACGCAGCAGATCTTCTCCAGTTCGAGCATCTTTCCAAATAACAATCTCTTTTGGATGGTTACTTTGGCCGTTGGTGTGAAGGCACCACACCCACCCCTCGTCACAAATAAAGTAACGCATATACTCTCAATTGCTCCTTTTTCGGACTGCTTAGGTTGCCTTATAGGCGAGTAATCCATTGGCTAACTCTGATAAGTGGTCCTGTGATTGCGACAGGAACAGACCATAGAATAGAAGGTAAAAGCCGTGCTCCTAAGCTGAGGTGATAAGTCAGTTGAATAGCGGTACATGCCGATCACACCCAGTAGATAGGCGATTACAAAAGGTGTTGCCACACCAAGCCAGTAGTCGCTCATTTTGCAGCGGCCTCCTTAGTGGGGTTGATGGGGCATGCCATCAGTAAAGCCGATTGGACTCGTGTCCCGTCAAGCCACTCTGCGGTGACAATAAACGTTTG
>BAXV01000264.1 GCA_001310715.1 Pseudovibrio sp. JCM 19062 | reverse complement strand
GGATGGATATGGATTAAAGAATGGTTCATCTTCCGGTGCTGGAGAATTTTATTTAAATCATTGCTGCTGTTGATACTTAAGAATATTTTTGAATAACGTCGTGAGTTCAATTTCAAGATCTTCATAAACCCGGCACACAGGCTGGGTTTATTTGCATAAGGTTCAATTTTTCTCACCTACTTAGGTAGTTGGGTAATTTAGCTTTGTGGTTGATAAACCGCTGGTTGGTGTTCCTCTGGTTAGTCCATTTCTCCTTAAAATCGAATAGCCGGTTTCGGGCCCGCTTTTCTCCGCTCGGCATGACATGACAGGCTCGCAGAGCCATGTCTCCTCCATTTTCTTAGGTCACTTTTAGGAAAACTGATAAAATATAGGGAGTTATCCCTATGTAAATGATTACTACACATGCCTGCGACTTGGAGAAGTCACGATATTTTGACAATCTATGCGTGTATTGAATCGGTAATTAACACCAGTTCTCCGGGGAGAACCATGGCGCAAGCTGGAAAAGGTAATTGAAGCGGGCAAGTCCGAAAGTATTTAATTGGTGGG
>BAXV01000263.1 GCA_001310715.1 Pseudovibrio sp. JCM 19062 | reverse complement strand
CGCCTACGATGCTTGGCTGCGTTTGGGATAAAGCGGCCAGTGTCTTCCAGTTTTTTCCGTGTTGTTCCCGAGCTCATCTCATCCCTCCTTTTTGCTCAAAATGAGCGCTTCAGGTTGGATGTGGAGCGCTCCTGAGGGGGCGTGATCTTCGGTGCCTCTTTGGGGTGTACGTAGATGGTGTTGTCGCATACGGCCTTGGAAATAACGCCTGCGCGATGCAAGGAATCCTTCCAGTCTTCAAAAGCGGTGCGCAGTGCAACGACATCATCAACACCATATCGTTCAATTGTTGAAAGGCATGGGCATCGTTACCCTCAAAGAGTTCCTTCAACGCTTCGGCGCTTTTGACTTCGTCGTACTCAAATAGGTAGTTTGTCATGTCGATCTGCCTTTTTCCAATCATCGGTCAGCTCCATGATAGGATAAATCTATGCAAGGAGAAATAGACGTTTCAAACGCGATTGGGAAAGGCTGAGCGTGAAGCTATGAGATCTCCGTCATAGGCACCTTGCTGCTACCTTGTTTTGGTCATTCTCACTTCTTGATAGGTTGTCAT
>BAXV01000262.1 GCA_001310715.1 Pseudovibrio sp. JCM 19062 | reverse complement strand
ACTTCGTGCTGCACTACTGGATGCAACTCAGGGGAAATCAGGTAAAGCCTTCACTGAGGCGATGGAAGCCTTTGCACGCGAACAGGAGGAGGTTGGTGGTCCCTACGCTGGTATTCGCTCTGTGCGGCTCGTCGAGGCGATCAATACGATCGGCATTGCAGATAAGCAGGGGAATACTTACAAACACTACAAGGGAGACGGCAATTCCGGTTCGATGTTTGGGAGATGCCCGATGGCAAATGGAAGGCTAACGTGATCTCCCTGTTTGATGCGCACCGGAAAAACCATGACCCAGATCAGGCTTTCAAAGAGGAAAACCAACTACCTCCAACTGCGCGCAAGGTGCTGAAGCTGCGGCAAAACGATATGATTGCCTATGAACATCCCGAAACAGGATACACTATTGCACGCATAGTGAGATTCTCGGTTAGCGGGCAAATTACCCTATGCCCGCATAATGAGGCTAATGCAGATGCAAGAAATCGCGATAAAGACGATGTTTTCACATTGTTCACACCAACAGCAGGAAGTTTAAAGCGGCTAAAATGTCGTCAGATT
>BAXV01000261.1 GCA_001310715.1 Pseudovibrio sp. JCM 19062 | reverse complement strand
CTAAGAAAACCAAGTTGTGTTGAAGGTTCTTCCTTGTGCACATTTGAGCGTCGGCCAACTCGGCGGAATTCAGTGGTCTGGCTCGGAGTGCAATCAAAATTAACACCTGATTGAGGGAAAGTTTTTTTTATATTGGGACACGAATCCTGAGTTTGAAGATGTTCACCAAACCTCCTAAGTTCGATACCCATCTGCTGTGCTTTTTTTTGGTGTTGTAACCATTATTAGATCCCAAAATTATAGTTCTTTCCTTTGTTATCCTTTTTCGGCCCAAATTTGCAAGATCATATTGCAACTTGGATATCGATAGTATGAATTGAACTGAAATTCGATAACTAGGAGAAAGATATGTCTGAGACATCAATGATAATTGAGATTAAGGGCCAAGAGATAAAGGTAGATCTCCCTGCGCCGGAGGATTTGAAGACCTGTGGAATGTCGCTATTACGTGATGCATTAAAGTCAGCTGGTGTTTGTGAGTTGGTTTTTCCGGAGATTGCAGAACGGCCATCCTATCGGCGTTACACGACTTTGGCCGATGTTTCCGTTCCATCTGAAAAACTGG
>BAXV01000260.1 GCA_001310715.1 Pseudovibrio sp. JCM 19062 | reverse complement strand
CTCGGCCACAGCTACGCTTCTGGGATTATAGTTGGTGCAACCAGTCTCATGTCTCCAGATAGGGAGTTCAAAGTCTGCAGGGCACTGAGCTTCAGCAGCAATGCGAGCATCTTCGGCTTTGAGTATTGCTTCTTGCTGAGGCTCAAATTTCGCGAGAAAATTGCAAAATACGTAAACCTCTGCACGTCTCGAAAGCCATTCATCAGCAGGCAACTTACTCATCCAAGTGTTTACCCAAACACCCATTTATTTATTCTCCTTTTAAGGACTTCACCAAGTCGACGTGCGGTAGTTACCAAATCTATTTCTTCTGCCTTACGCACTCCCAAAATGAATCTACATTCATATCACTGGTTTCGTAGCAATCATTGTTCTCGACAATGAAAGACACGATGAAGATCGCGATGCTTCCTAACATCAAACTGACCAATGTAAGCCAAGACCAAACAATGCTCTTTCGATCTTTGTCACTTAATCAGATTCCTTTTCTGCAAGATCTGTTTGTCATCGACGCCTTATGGACAGATCAGGCGATCTGACCATAAGGCGTCGATGACGAACATTAATG
>BAXV01000259.1 GCA_001310715.1 Pseudovibrio sp. JCM 19062 | reverse complement strand
TGCTAGAGAGTTCCTCTCTAAAGTTGCTTCAATGAATGATGTCGTTCAGGTCACTGGTAGGTCCATGTGTAGACGGCTCCCCAATTACAAGTAAAATCTGTCCGATGACAAAAAGGTCAAGTGCATCAATGTGTCTGGCCTGTTGTTGCGGTTCCGATTTTGACCGCTGGCCTGATGATTTTCGCCAGAAGGCTCTCTATCAACTAAGGAGGCGGTATTGCGCCAAATTATGATCGATATGTACGACGCTATGCAGCGCCACTACAAATCAATCGAGGGAGGTCAACCGGATTACGTTGGCGACTACCCTCAAGATACAGGCTGGACCTTGCAACAGCAGTCCATTTAAAGGTTTCAGAAACAATCTGAACCAACCAACTCAGGAGTAAAAGAAGTGTCGGAAAATAAAGTTATGGACATATTGACTAGCGCGATAGCCACTATTCTTTCTGCGATAATACTATTTGCAATTTTCGTCGGTGTTTACAATATTGCTCTCTACCTAGGCGCTGATAGAGCAAACTTAAATCTGATTTTTATTGCCTTCGGTGCCATATGGCTCCTCGAAAAACT
>BAXV01000258.1 GCA_001310715.1 Pseudovibrio sp. JCM 19062 | reverse complement strand
TTTCTCATAAAGGTCGCCTTGAACCTATCGATCAACCGGTTCGTACGATCACGACAGTGAAGGGCGGCGAGCGCGCGTTGGTGGTGCCGTTAATTGATCGGCAGTTTGGAAACTCTAGCGGATCCAGTTGTACAAGTCCCTTAGGAACGATTACAGCTAATGGCGGCGGCAGTTCAGCATTGGTTGCTGCATTTATGGCACAGCACAATACCGGCGTAATTGGCCGCGATCTTGACGAACCTCTCTCAACAATCACCACGCGAGGCACCCAGCAAGCCGTTGTTGCATCCCACCTAATGAAAATGCGGGGCACTTGTAAACACGGGCAACCTTTGGACCAGCCAATGCCGACCGTAACAGCTGGAGGAAATCACCTTGCTGAGGTTCGATCTCTCCTGACCTCATATCTACCAAACGGGAGGGCAGGGCGTTACGAGACAGGGGTGTGCATTACCCTTAATGGTGTTCCCTATCGCATTGTTGACATCGGAATGCGGATGCTTACATCGCGCGAGCTTTACCGAGCACAAGGTTCCCAGAAGGCTATGTGATTGATCCGATGTACAATGGCAAG
>BAXV01000257.1 GCA_001310715.1 Pseudovibrio sp. JCM 19062 | reverse complement strand
CGATCACGCAATTTCACTCACGTTTCACGATCGGAACGCCTAATGTGCACAAGACCGGCCTCCTATATGTGGACTTTAGGTGCGCCTGCAGGTCTTACAGCTTCGTTTCCGCCACCAAAGTCCACTTTTCTTACGCTAATGGCGATCCATATTCCATTCTGATGCGCATTTTTAGAGCTGTATCAGTATTTCTTCGCCCACTTAAACCTCATGAGCGAAGATGCTGACTAAAACAAGAAATCTCAAACCATAATTGTGAAGTTTTTTGTCCTGGAGCACCATATATAATGCTAACTTTGGTGGCGGGTGGGTTCGATAATTTCCACATCACAAAACCAATCAGAAAAAATATCAGAGCCAATCAAGACTTTTTGCTTTGAGAAGACCTGTCAACATCAGGTGCGCCACCGGTTCGACCGTGCTCTCAATCATGGTGCCCTACACCTTTGTTTTTCGGCTTTTTTTTTAGTCCGCGCTATCTTTCTCGCCGCCACCGTTGATTCAGTCACGATTCTAGTGGCGATTACATTCCTGCTCCAAAAGCGGGGGTTCAATAGATGCAAAACACAATACTGAACA
>BAXV01000256.1 GCA_001310715.1 Pseudovibrio sp. JCM 19062 | reverse complement strand
ATTTCGTCGGTGGTCATCCATGGTTGATGACGCCCGCCCCGAGGGATTTTGCAAAAAAGTCGGCCTGCTCTTGCGGCGACCCGCGCAACAACGCGCTAACATTGAACACACATTCAATGGTTTCGGCCTCTTCCTCACTGAACAGGGAAAGCGCGGCGGTTTGCTGCCACTGAACAAACCACGGGTTAAGCGTATAGCGGGCGAACAATTGACCCAATGTTGCAATGCCGGACCCCCAAGACGTTTCTTGCACCCCCACCAGAGGGCGCGGCACGCCGAACACCCGCGCGATTTCATCAATCTGCATGGTGCGCGTTTCAATGTGCTGGCTATCTTTAAAGGACTGCTTCAGCGGGTCGGCCTTTAAGCTTCTTCCAAAATCAACCACTTACTTGAATTTTCAGCGCCCCGGCGGTCATTCATCGACTGTTTTAGCCGGGCGTACGCTTCCGGTGTTAGCTTGCCTTCGGTTGATAGCGCGCCGCCTGTTAGCTGGCCTTCTGAAAACAGTTTTGCCGCCGCAATTTGCGATTGCAGGGCAAGCCCGATTGTTTCCGCCGCCTGCTCGACAAGGCTTAAG
>BAXV01000255.1 GCA_001310715.1 Pseudovibrio sp. JCM 19062 | reverse complement strand
ACCGATGTTCGCCGGTTTGTTCAAAGTTGGGAGGATTTTGTCTAACTCAACATCCGCCAAACTTCGGAGACTGCGATTGCACAAAGGCGGTTACGTTTTCAAGAGCACCAAATTCATTACCGTTCAGCACTCGTTCTTCCATCTTGTAGCCAAGGGATGTCAATACTGAACGGATTGCAGCCATAGACGCTGTTTTTTTGATAGTCTGGAACATTTTCAATGATAACGATCGCGGGATTAGTGCGTTGAACGAATTCAAGAAAATAGAAAAACATAGCCCCAGCTGCAGAGTGTTCTTCGGCAAATTTCAGTTTGTTTGAGGAGATTCCTGCGCGGCTTGCACCAGTACATGGAATTCCACCAATGACAATTTCTGCAACGGCTCCGGTTTTGCTCAGGTCAACATCTTCAATCAAAGATTCAATTGCCAAGGAATCTTTATCCCAAATTGGATTATTGCACAAACTTGCACCCAAATAGGCAGGCTCTGCCTCTACAGCAGCCTTAAGGCGGGATTTGACCACCTTTGGCAGCCAATCCAGCATGCAGGCGTTATCGATCACCCCGCCACCATGAAACAAACTG
>BAXV01000254.1 GCA_001310715.1 Pseudovibrio sp. JCM 19062 | reverse complement strand
AAAGCGCCTTGAGTTCCTTCACATTCATAACATTGGCCTTTCACAATAATTTTCTGGGTTAATCTGGGGGCTGGATACGGCCCGCATTTGATTGGGAGAGGAGCTGCTGCCCCTCTCTCCTGGTCAGTGCTATTCTTGCGAACCTGTGGCAGAAGACAGAGCATTCATGACGGTTGTTAATTGATTGATAGATGTCTCTACACGATCCTGCGCCACCGCAAGACTATCGCAATCTGAGTCTTCACCCAGCTCGATCAATAGGAATGTAAAAAGACCGTCACCCACCTCTTCAGCGAGTGGGAACTTTGGTTGATTAAGTTAGATAAATGTACTCACCGTCTTCATAAGCCTCAATCAAAGTCCGCTGAGCTAAGTTCCAAATTTTGCTGGTGTTGTTTGGTTCTTGTGACATGGTTTTGTCCCCTTTTTCGAAAATATTGCTGGGTTTTCAGGCCCTGTCCTGAAACCCTGCCATTCCGGCGAGGAACGGAGGTTGGGGGAAAAGGCAAATCGTAGGACTGGTGCGGGCAGACCCAAGGCCAGCAAGACAGCCCCCGGCTGGAAGGCGGTCGATGTTATCAATGGGCGC
>BAXV01000253.1 GCA_001310715.1 Pseudovibrio sp. JCM 19062 | reverse complement strand
ATGAAAGAGGCGGAGTGCTTCGCCCGTAAATGACGAAAAAGCTTTGGGGTCCGGCCCCAAAGCTATACGGAAAAAGTTGCTCAAGAAAATTGCGAGGACTTAAATGGAATATGCGCCAATCCTTATCATTGCACTTGTTTTGGCAATGTGTTTTGCGATCAAAACTTTCTTTTTCAGAAGTGGCCTGAATTTTTATGCATTGGTTATTGCTGGAGTAGGTGGGGCAGCAATTGCACGCTTTGTGGATGCGTTCCTGACAGAGCTTTTAAACGGTATGCTGTGAAGCAAGGCCATACAGATAACAGTCTGCGGAGTTGAGGAGAGGTATTAATTATGTTCACGCAGTATGACGCTATCAATCATATGGAAAAGCAATTGAAATCTGCTTGGCATCATTCAAATGTAGATTTGGATTCCGAGATGCCAGATTTTTCTGATGAAGCCGAAGCCAAGATTAATGGGATGTCGCATGTTGAATTGATTGATCTCATTGGAGAGTTGATGGAGGCCGAAGAAAATCAAGAATCTGTCCAATCTTCCGGAGAAGGTTGGTTTAAAAGAAGACACGCAGCTTTCATTGATAGGCTGACG
>BAXV01000252.1 GCA_001310715.1 Pseudovibrio sp. JCM 19062 | reverse complement strand
CGATTAATTGCCCTGATGCTATGGGCAAAGGGAGCTGAAAGATTTTCAGCTCCCTGCCAAGGCATATCACTTCACTAGTTTGGAGAAGAGTTCAAAGGCTTTCTCAAACTCCATTGTGTTGAGGTAGGTTGCGTCTGGATATCGCTCTTTATGATCTCGAATATAAGACGGTTCAATTTTCTTCACGCCTCGATAGCTGGTTGAGAAAATGGTATCCGGCTCATCTGCCTTAATGAAGAGGATATTCTTTTTGAGTTTCGTTTTTAGATTCTTGATTGCAAGAGATTTTTCAACCTGAAAAAAACACCATTGCTCAAAGTCTACATCGTTAAGTTCGGTCTTACATTGCGCTTCCACCCGCTCAAGTAGAAGCCTGAACTCCGCATTGACAGGAGTGCAGCGGTTCGCGCCCCCACGCCCACTGTTCTCAATGATCGCGATCTTCTTCCCATTCAAATAGAAGTTGGCTTGAAAACAAAAGGTCCCATGAGAGTTCCATTTGTTATACTTGATTGCCTTAAGTTCAATGACGTCACCATTGGTAAAGGTGTGCTGTAACTTCGTACCCATTTCTTTCCCCTTTTCTAAAATA
>BAXV01000251.1 GCA_001310715.1 Pseudovibrio sp. JCM 19062 | reverse complement strand
AGCTTGCGCAAAATCCGAGGTCGAGCTGCCTTTGGCGCGTGACATCCCTTACTGGAAGCAGCTAAACTGCTTCCAGTTTCTTTCTCAACACTTATCGGATTAAGCTACATGAATTCTCAAAAGAAACTGTCGACCAAAGAGCAAGCCGCTCTGACAACCACTCACAATGACATTTTTTCGCAAAAAGTGGTTTTAGTGAAGAATATCGAGAGCAGGCTGAAAAGCTTGGAATTATTGGAACCCATGTCATTACAGCTTCGCTAGATGCGGATATGAAAGAAGACAAGGATTTTGCTGCAAAGGTATGTGAAGCCGTTGAACACTTTAGCGACTTTGATACCAGCCGTGCTTGGGAGAGAGTGCACGGTCAGGGGTTTTTCAGTGTGAACAGGCTCCAACTGAAATGGAAATCGACTGCTACGACAAGGACATGAAATATGGTTCTGAGGAGCCTTGGAATCCAGATCTCACTCAGAGAATTATGCTCATTATGCATGCTTCTGAAGATTGAGACGGAAAATTTTGCTCGGGGGATTACCTATCCCCCTCGGCTACATTGCGGCAGCGCCTGAAAAAAAACAATAGTATCAAAAT
>BAXV01000250.1 GCA_001310715.1 Pseudovibrio sp. JCM 19062 | reverse complement strand
CAGACGAAACCGGGGGCAATGTTTTATTGATTGACGGCGACAAGCAGGCCAATGCCAATGACTTCGCAAACGCCCGCTATGAAGAGCGCGGCGGGGTTGGGTTTGCCTGCACGCGCGCGGTGGGGAAAGACATACCCCGTCAAGTCAAGGAAGAACGGGACCGTTACTCCCACATTATCATTGACGCGGGCGGGCAGGATAACCCGTCTTTGCGGGCCGCGCTCACAGTCGCCAACCGTGTTATTGTCCCGGTGCCGCCTAAGCCGCTCGAATTGTGGGCACTCAGCGCCTTTGAAGAATTGCTGGAAAGTGCGCAAATCACAAACCCAGACTTACAAGAGCAGGTTTTCATTAATATGGGCCGGGATCGCGGGCGAAATAACGCCGCCGCGCAAACTTACATCAAAGAAAATCATCCGGGCCTTAATTTAATCGCCCCGGTGGTGGTCAACCGCACAATCTGGGCAGACGCCGCCGGGCTGGGGCTAAGCGTGCTTGAAGCCCGGCCACGCGATAAAAAAGCGGAAACTGAATTTAACGCCTATTTTACGGCCATCACAGAAGGGGTTTAACCAATGGCATTGAACACCAAAAAACGGC
>BAXV01000249.1 GCA_001310715.1 Pseudovibrio sp. JCM 19062 | reverse complement strand
GCATTACCCTTCCATAGTCATTGGTGAGTACATATCGGAACTCAACCCGGCCCCCCACAAAATACACTAGCTGGATCATAATAAAGACCACCAGTGTCCCTAATACGAAGATCATGCGTTGGGCGTAAATCACTCTTTCGAGTGCATAACGGCGAGAAATGAAGAGTATTTCCGCAATCTCCTCGCCTCGAAGTTGTCTCCGTCTCTTACTTTTTGCCATCAAAATCCCGCCACCAACGATATCATCCTTTATTAAGGTTGGTTTGACAGAAGGTCAACACGGTTCAATTTGGGTTGAATAGGGTAATCATCCTATAGTATAGAAAGGCGAGGTGGGTAGTGTGAATTCAATATTGAACTCCACACTATTCATACTGTTATCACAGCCGTGTTAGGGATATCGATGTTAACAAGAGTTTATGTAACAGCAACTGTGTTCATGTGGGCAACAATAAGATAAAGCAGCCGCACAACAAACCGTTGGTAGTATCGCTGAAGATATGAAAACGCAAGCGCAGAATATTGGCGGGTTGATTGTTATCGGCGGGTTCGTGTTAGGCGCGTTTTTCCTGGTCACCGGAGGTATGAAACTTTTGGAGGCTGCAAAAAC
>BAXV01000248.1 GCA_001310715.1 Pseudovibrio sp. JCM 19062 | reverse complement strand
AGAGCACCTCTGATGAGGGTACACCTGAGATCGTTGAAAGGTACATCGGTTATTTCTCGACGCCGGAGAAAGCTACCGAAGAGTTTTTGGCTTTATCAGAAGGGAATTTTGGCCCCGCAGGTTCTGGAGCAGGCATCCAACAACCCGCAATCGTTAAAACGATTGGAGAAATTGTACCCTCATCTGATGCTAAGGCACACATTGCTCTATTTAAACGAGTAATTTGGACAATCGCGATTGATGATGACAATTCTACACGGGCGGAGGTCTTCTGCTCCAACGAAGCAGCGCAACAGTATTTGACGGATATTTTGCAAACATATGGCCATAAAACTGAGGGCCTTATTGGGTCGGGCAAGAAATACGAAACTGCTTGGGACATGATTACGGAGCTAGAGGAACCCTTCGGGCGCGATACTTACGTGTTGGATAGCCATGAAATTATGATTTAGCGAGAAATTTTTCAGAAGACCTTGCCTGAGTAGTCATGTGGGAGTTGCTCCTTTGTAGCTTCCACATTTCAAAAAGCAGGTGTCTTAAACATGCTACAGCAAATACGCAGTTTCTGGATGCGAGCAAAACTCTCATAAGCCTTGCAGACAATTTTTAGGGTAAATCGAAATGGAAG
>BAXV01000247.1 GCA_001310715.1 Pseudovibrio sp. JCM 19062 | reverse complement strand
TTGCCCATCGCGGCAAGGACGCGCCCAAATTTGGATTTTTTGTTTTCTCAAGCATTCAGAGGTCTTTGATATTGACCTTCACTGGCACATTTCACGAGCAAAGACTCTTTTGCAGAGGCGATGGTTAACGCGTATCATCCTTAATCAACGCATTAATCAGGTTCTTCTTCATCAGGCTACGTCCGATGGAGTAGATCTTTGATAGAAAGCTACACGACGCTACAAAGGCGGCGAAATAACCAGTATAGCGGCCAATAACCTCACCTACACGACCACCTTCCAAAAGGAATGAATAGTTAATCAACGCCACACCAATGGCCACAAGCAGGAAAGGCGCTATGACTTCTATCAACCCAACGGAGATTTCCGTATCAGTATTCTTGAGAAGACCGTCATCATTGCGGATTGCTAGAACTTCCTTATCAAAAACATAAACAGTTGCGGGTTTGTGTTCCAAGTTCTCAAAGCATTGCATCAAGCATGGTGGAACGCGCAGAAAGTCTACCTTCACGTCACTATTCAGAGCACAGTTTGTAAAATAGTAGAAAGCTCTACCTTTGAGCCCTCGCCTAAACCCTTTGTGCGAATACTTGAGCATATTCGATTGAACGGGTTTTATCCGGCGTTTAAG
>BAXV01000246.1 GCA_001310715.1 Pseudovibrio sp. JCM 19062 | reverse complement strand
CTCTGAAGCTCTGGAGGGAAGGAGGCGAAATCAGTCGCGTGAATTAGTGAGGTTTCCACCCGATTGTTAGTAGAACGCATATCCTCAAAGTCGTTCAACATAACAGAGCAATCAGACAGACAGGAAGATGAGATCCGAAGGTGCTTTGCCGCGCAGCCTGCAAAAACCACGTTGATGATCTTTTGCTCTTTAAAACTAGCGTTGGTAAGAACAGCATTTTCCAATGTGATCGAATGGAGAAAGCCGTTTTCAAACTGAGCGTTCTCAAAGTCTGCACCAAGAAAGTTATGTTTCATCGCCTTCTTAGCAGCGGCCAATGCTTCCCCGCTTTGTGGCAGCTTGATCCAAAGATGGACGACCCGATCCATTTTGACGCTCGGCAATCAGCATTTGCAAAAACACAATCTTTCCAGCGACCTTTGCGGTCAGTCAGGGCTTTGAGTTGAGCACCCTGGAGGTTACAGCTAACCATCTCGCCCCCAACAAATTCTGCATGCGAAAGGTCAGCTCATTGAGATTGGAATTATTAAAGCGGCAATACGCCAGCTTTACTCCAGACAGTCGACAACCGGATAGGTCAGACATGCTGAAGTCATATCCAGTTAAATTCCTGAGCTGTCCGCTAGTCTC
>BAXV01000245.1 GCA_001310715.1 Pseudovibrio sp. JCM 19062 | reverse complement strand
CCCATCAGACCGGCGCTGTCCTTATACAGGTGAACTTATTGGCATCAGGATGCTGTTTACCAATGAAGTGGATGTTGACCATATCATTCCGTTTTCCAAGTGCTTTGACGATTCCGCAGCAAACAAAACTGTATGCCTTGCACACGCAAACAAGCGTAAGGGCAATAAGACCCCTTATGAAGCGTTTCACAACACCGAAAACTGGCTGGAAATTGAGCGCTGTGTTGCCAACCTGCCACCGAACAAGGCGTGGCGTTTTGGTCCTGATGCACTGACGCGGTTTGAACAGGAGGGGGATTTATGGACCGGCAGCTCACGGATACCCAATACTTGGCCCGCATGTCACGTACCTACCTCGAAGCGGTCTGTCCTACACAGCCTTCTCTGCCCCGCTCGGGTGTGTCTGTGATACCTGGTCGGCTCACCGAGATGCTACGCCGCCATTGGGGCTTGAACAGCCTGTTGCCAGACCATAACGCAGGCTCTGATCGCAAAAACCGATCAGACCATCGTCATCACGCCATTGATGCAGCAGTCGTTGGCGCGACGGACCGGGCAATGCTGCAAAAGATAGCAAGAATTGCCGGGCGCAACGAGGCGCAAGAGGTTGAGCGCATCGTATCCGGTATTGAGC
>BAXV01000244.1 GCA_001310715.1 Pseudovibrio sp. JCM 19062 | reverse complement strand
TTAGCACTTTGTATCGGGTTTTAAATACAAAACAGCTGGTGGTGTTTGTCCTGAGTGGACACGTTTAGGCCTGTACCTTGTTTCCCATTGCAGCATCCAATAAAGGCAGGAGATATTTTTGCTGACATTCTGCAGGCTGACGCGAAGTGCACCACTCAAGGAACACTGTCTACAAATGAATGGAACACTTGTAGCGGTTGGCTGAGAAGCAACATCTCACGATTTGATGGTCATCTTGTAGTGGCAGATTTGCAGAGCCTGGCTCCGCCCCCACTGATCTTCAATGTGCAGTTCATCGACATCTGGGCAGCCGGCGTCTCTTAATCCTGGCGGGCAAACACACAAAGAAAGGGTGACCGCCTGCGCGCTCGCCCTTCTATGAGAAGTGGAGAGAAGGAAGACAGATCTCCCTTCGAGGGCCTACGGGACTATCGTCCCGTATTAAAGCCTCTTTGATTGTTTGTCTGGTTATTGGAATTGTCTGAAGAGCGATTACCAGAAGAGCGTTTAGCTGGGCTGATTTGGAAATTTCCAAAGGAGTTTTCCACCGGCCAGAAATTGAAGCTCTGTGGGCCGTTTCCAGTTTCGATTGTTCCGGTGAAGTAGGTCTCGCCTGTTGTCGATTTTGATTTCTCCCAAAG
>BAXV01000243.1 GCA_001310715.1 Pseudovibrio sp. JCM 19062 | reverse complement strand
GCGGCGGCGCGGGGCTATGTGGCAAGTGACCCAACCCAAACAATGAAGGGCGCGCCAAAGACAAAAACCGGCTTTCCTGAATGGACCCCAAACGACGTAGAGCGATATTGCCAAACGCACCCGGTCGGCACTCACGCGCGCTTGATGTTTGATCTTTTGAACCTCACCGGCCTTCGCGTTGGCGATATCATAGAGTTAGAGCCAAAGCATTTTGAAAGCGGATTCCTGTGCCGCATATGCAACAAGACCGGGCAGGAAGTCACAATCCCGGTTGCCCCGGCGCTCGCGGAAAGCATCAGGCAATCAGAAACCGGGTCACAGACAATCTTGCGCCTGCGCCGGTTTGATCGGCCTTACACCTCTTCAAAAGCCTTTGGCCCGGTCTTTAAAAAAATACTGCAATCAAGCCGGGATATCCGGCGAAAAGGCCCGGCGGGTGGTGACAGGCCACGGCCTGCGCAAAACGGTTGCTATTCGCGCGCTCGAAAACGGGCAACCACAACCCACGTAATGAGTTTTCAAGGCTGGGTAACAACGGCCATGGTGGACCATTACGCGCACAAGGTAGACCGCCGCCGGATTGGCCGGGAAATGGGGCACTTAATGTTTCAACCACCAGATAAGCCAGCGCCTAATTAACCGGGCACCCCCCTAA
>BAXV01000242.1 GCA_001310715.1 Pseudovibrio sp. JCM 19062 | reverse complement strand
CTTCGCCCGTGAAAACTTCTCAATGTTCGACATGAGAGGAGTACCGGATACTTCATTTGTTCGAAAGGAAAATGAGGATAATGAAGCCTTTTGCGCCTCGATCCTGGGAGCAGTGAAGAACTCAATAGGGTATGTGGTAGACGATATGTGGCGGGGCCGTGTACTTGCGTTTGCTTCAACGTTGGTGCCTGCGATTGTTCAGGATGGCAGGAAATCGCTGACCTTTACCGATTTACTTAGTGCAGGAACTCCAGGACCTTTAGAGGATCATGGAAAAACAAACGAGGGTATTCAAAAGTACCTTAGCGAGTTACCAAGAAGCGACCCGAAGAATGCGTTTGCCAGTTTAGAAACACTTGACCAGCACGGCTACACATGGAGTGCATTTAAGGTAGTATTGCTGAACCTAAATGTTTATTCCATTGTGAAATGAGTTGGTTTGGGGTGACTCCATGACACCCTTTCCAGCTTATTGTCCCGGTCGGGCTCGCTTGCTTTCAACAATGTCCCGACCGGGACTTCTATGCGACAATTCCCGCTCAGCTTGATAAATATATCCCGTTCGGGACTTTTTTTTGCCTGCGTTGGCCGGTTTGCTGCGATTTGTGTCCCGTTCGGGTTTTTTTCTTGCTGTTTTGCTCGATCTGAAGTATATTTT
>BAXV01000241.1 GCA_001310715.1 Pseudovibrio sp. JCM 19062 | reverse complement strand
AAGCGTTTGAGTTGATGACATTTAAAGCCTCAGAAAGTAAGGAAATATTACAGCCGGAGCACAGGGTGAAAGACTAGGCACTCATCGATCTGCTAGTATAATATTGTTTTTTTGAAGCTATAGAAAATAGGGAAAAAAAATCGGAAGGTCCGCTTTATCTGCCTTTTTTTAGTGTGAACTTGCATGGCGATGTGATCAAATGGGATAACTATCAATCAGTTGGGCCGATGATGTGAATACAATAGTAATTAAAGATGTCCACGGGAAGGATCTTTATTGGTCATCCAGACGATCCTTTGGGCGAGTGTCGAAGAAAGCTCTGGTTCAAGAGTGCGTCCAGAAGGGGAAATCTCTCGCCTTTGCAGATTTGTCTGGCTTGGATCTCAGTAATCTTGATCTGAGTAAGGGAGATTTTCGGAGTGCCAATTTTACCGGCGCTAAACTGGATGGTTCAAAGTTGGCTGGGGCTAATTTCGAGGGCGCGATCTTTCTTGGAACTAAAGCTCGTGGTTGCGATGGGCGCGCTGTGGGTTTTAGTGGTGCCACCTTTGGCCTTTGGGAAGATGCGCCGTTTGGATCCGAGCCGATTGAGACAAGTTTTCATGGAACGCGTCTGACCAGTGCCAATTTCCATGACGCGAAGATAATGAAGGCAGACTTTGGTT
>BAXV01000240.1 GCA_001310715.1 Pseudovibrio sp. JCM 19062 | reverse complement strand
ACATCAATTACCGGAAGATAACTTTCCTTCCTCCCTACCTGATCTTAATCCAACACTCGCTCAGAGTGGGCCGGCAACAGACCATTTCCCACCTCTTCAAGAAATAACCGGGAAACCTCAGACAGCTCCAGCTTCCTCAACAAGCGAGTCGACCTTGCAATGGCCAATCTCTCAGCAGCGCTCTGTTGAGGTTACTTCAACGCTACCTGATGCAGTGGTCCAGCTTGACGCAGAAAATAAGCGCAAGTTGAATGATCTCTTGGATTCAAATGTTTTGGAGTTGAATAACCACATCGGAAATCTTGAGGCCAAGGTTGCTGACCTAACCCAGGCCTTGCAAAGCACAATGCTCAAGCTCAAGGCAATAGAGGAAACTCCGCCGATCAAGATCACAGAGCCTGCTATGTTTCAAGCACCTGAGGGAGAAGAGCTGAAGCTACCTATTTCCACTCCAATTCAAGTTACAATGAATGGCAGCCCTCCCCCGCTCAGACCAAAAATTGTGAAAGAGATTGAACTGCGCGGGGTAAATAACGGTCTCGCTACAGTGTATGCCGACGGTGAGTTCATTGAGGTTCGCGAAGGCGATACATTCAAGGATGCCGGTCGCATTGAAGCGATCAGGCGCTATCACTCCAGATGGATGCTGGTTGCTGAGAATGGCTTAATTATC
>BAXV01000239.1 GCA_001310715.1 Pseudovibrio sp. JCM 19062 | reverse complement strand
CTTCGGCCTGTGGTCATTACCGTGAGGACCGATACCGGAATCTGAGAAATTGCTCCGTAGGAGGATAGGGCACTTTCTAACGAAACATAGTTGTAATGTCCTCGGCGGATTGTGACTGCAATTCTCTGTAACAAATTATCTCTATTGCCCAGAGGGTTGAGATAGACACCGCGGCACGCCCTTTCCAAAATACCCTGATCTACAAGTCTTCGGAGACCATCGCGGAAAACGCGATCATTATCATCCCAAAAAACTTGCCGCAGGTCATGTCCAGTGAAGACACTGCGGGAATAGTTTTGGTCCAATTCCTGGAGTCTTTGGATTGCTGCGATTGTTTCATGCTTACCAGTATACAGAAGAGACATCATTTTATGTCATTACTGTATACCAGCACAGGTCAACAGTAAAGACATAAATATGTGTCGTTACTGTAGGCCTCGACGGACTCGCTTTGATGGATTGGTGATACGATCCAATAGAAAAAAGCTATCAAGGCCGTCTTGAACCGGGAGACTTTGATTGTCCAAAATAGGTTTGGAGGTGACCTTTAGAACAGGAGTTAATCTATACTGTGCTTTGTGGATCAGATCACTCATTGAAGAGATACTGTTCACTTTCTGAATACTCAAAACCTCAGCACCAAAGTCGATGAAACAGAATTTTTCCGCGCTGCCAT
>BAXV01000238.1 GCA_001310715.1 Pseudovibrio sp. JCM 19062 | reverse complement strand
CGCCCCTAGGAAACAAGGACGACCTCTGGCATCGGCATGAGCAACACATTTTCAAAAAGTGACAAACAAGAGCCTTACCCATGATCATACAAGGACAAGAGCCAAAACCACCTTCAAAGACAACCGTATATTCCAGGCTCCGGGACGAAATAATCTTGGGACGCGTGCGGCCGCACGACCGCCTGAAGGTGACCGAGATTGCCAAAAGGTTTGGGACCTCTACGAACCCGGTACGCGAAGCACTTCAGCAATTGTGTGGTGAAGGGTTCGTTGTCATGTCGCCTAATCGGGGTGCGCGTGTGCGTCCTATGGACGAGAATTTCGTAAGAGACATTGTCGAAATTGAAATGCTGCTCGAGCCTAAGCTAACCAGCTGGTTTGTCGAAATGGCAACAAGCGAAGACCTGGCAGAGCTGGAGGTAATTTGCGGCCAAATAGAAGACCTGAACTTTCAAGATAGCCTTGAACACAACAAGCTGGATATGAACTTCCATCTCGTGATGTACAAAAAAACACTATAATCACCATGCTCTTGAACTGTGGCGCCGACACAGGGATATTCTCTCAGCGATTGGTCAGCAAATCACCAACTCAACCTCTCTAAAGAGGCAGAAAGAAATACTTGAAGAACATCGACTGATTATTAAGTGCGTTAAAGAGCAGGACGTTGATCAGGCCGTTAAAGTCATTTC
>BAXV01000237.1 GCA_001310715.1 Pseudovibrio sp. JCM 19062 | reverse complement strand
TACATTGCGGCAGCAGCCTGAAAAACAATAGTATCAAAATGGGATAGCAGGCGCTGCAAACTGGCTTCCCAGGACAAAGCCCTACCTGAATTCAAAACCCGCTTGCTTTGCAAGGCTTCTGCTTTTTCAGGATTGGCTTTTTCCCAAATATAATAGGATTCATCGAAGACTTCCAAAGTGCGCGCACAAGCCGTTGCGAGCGCCGCAGTAAGGTGCGGGTTTTACGACCTTCTTTCAATAAGCAAGAGCTGCTGAGCTCGCTGGTGATCCAATCCTCTAATGCCGTAATGGACTGATGGAGGCCTTCCAGCGAAAAACGCTTTAAGCGAACAAGAAATCGCCGGTTCCAACCCAAGTACATGGCAGTCCCACCACCCACGCGGCGCACGCGCGCTTTATAAACGTAGTCTATTTCGTTGTTAAGATGATTGAACAGATCTGACATTCTTTGGCGAAGTGAGGGAGGCAAGTCACCACAAGTCACCCAACATTGTTCAGGTTTTAACATCCATTCATCCTTTAAACGCTATTACGATCTCTGCGGCGGAGCTGGTCTTCGAAAATTATCCAAATCATTCTATTCATTCCTTCATTCTGTGCAAGAGCCTGCAGTCGAAATCGGTATGGGCCGCCCGCCTGTTTCCCTATTTCTGACCGAGTAACCAATCTCCTTCGCGCATGCTTTAGGCGGTACTGAG
>BAXV01000236.1 GCA_001310715.1 Pseudovibrio sp. JCM 19062 | reverse complement strand
TTTGAGACTGGGATCGTTTTCATCGACGCCGTTGGCCTCTGCCATTTCGCGATAACTTGAATGGAGTTCATGGCCTCCATCGCTGACATCGAGATAATGACCTTCCATCCGAGCAAAGCGAACGGATAAGTTATGATCAGCGCCATTCAATAAGAACCCAGCACAGGTTGCAGGTTTCCAGCACCACTTTCGTGACAAGAAAAGATGTGTGTAGACATGTCGTAAGCGGTGCGTGCGCTATGACCAAAAGCTTTTGGAGGAAAGCTACCATCTTGATCTTTGCGCCAAGGGCAGCCCCCGCAAGGTTTTCTGCGATGATTTCGATTAACACTCTTTTGGGTAATGATTTGATGATTGGAATCGATTGGTGTGATTTCGATGCCATCACCCTGTTCAATTGTGTTCATTTAAAAATCTACTTTGCTTGGATCGGAAAGAGGTCAGCCTCTTACCGACCTTTTATAATGTCATGATTGGTTTTCTAGAGACCGGTCGGCTCAGGCGCTAGATCTGAGTTGCTTCCATGGTCAACCTCCTTCACTTGACGTAAAGGCAGGACGCACTTAATCAGCGGGGATTTCTGAAGGGTGCGTCCCGCAAGGTCAATCAATTTTTCTTCGGGCAACTCAACTCAAGAAACCACCGGCCCTCCGCGTTCTGGTGAGATAGATGTTGCTGATATCCATTTCCGGATCGATCGATTTAAACTGCTCTGCAAATAG
>BAXV01000235.1 GCA_001310715.1 Pseudovibrio sp. JCM 19062 | reverse complement strand
TGCCCCAAAACTATCCAATTAGATGAGGAAAAAAAACAAACAAGGTGGTCCAATAGGCCGGATAGTCGTCACTTTTCCCGCAGGCATCAACACAAGTGCGCGTAAAGCGTGCTTAAGTTTACCCTAAACATCTTAAATTCCCTATTATTGCTGTAAAAGAGTTTGGTCACCTTATCACGGTTCATCTTGCTACCGCCGTCAAGTGCATCTGATATTTCCTGTCGCGTGGTCGGATGCCATACAGGAAGTGCCAGAAGGTTTCGGATCATTTCACGCTCGTCTCGACGGAAGCTCCGAGCCAAGAAAAAAACCCCCAGCAAACAACAGCACAAAAATTGCTATAATCGCAAATCCGGCAAGCCACATGAACATGTCATACTCACTGAGTAGCGCTGTGACCTTCCTCAAGCAATCCTTTACAATCAACAGGAGTAAGCGGATTTGATTCATCGCGACACAACGCTTCTATTTCCGCAATAGTTTCAAGTATTTCTTCTCGGTTAATCATCAGGTAGCCCCATCATATTCCTAGTCCTTCTTGGATGAAAAACTGTTCTCTTTGTCCGTCGCGCTTCGTTTCACCTTCCAGATATGCTGGCAAGATATGGAAGAAGGACAATTCCAAGCGATGTCCACGCTTTCGCTGCCTTCCTCTCGTGAGAAGTATCCAATGTTAGTGAAACTCGCTAGCTTCTGCCTATTATAGTTTGATTACACTATCGG
>BAXV01000234.1 GCA_001310715.1 Pseudovibrio sp. JCM 19062 | reverse complement strand
CAAGGGATCGTGCTTTCGACCTTGAGACCGTGAACCTGAGATGACAAAGCCCGCCACAGTGCAAGATATTCTTGAAGATGTGCCTGCAGACAGCCCCCGTTGGAAAGAGTTCAACTACCTCGCAGATAAAGAGATCAAAGATCTTGCTGCAGGTAAGGGGTTCCGCCGCCAGCTGCTGACCGAAGCAGCAGATAAGTGTGGAACCATCGGTCGGCATTACAATAAATGCCGCTCAACAGAGCCTTTCCTAATCCATCCAGAGAATGACAAGCTTTCCCGCCTGTTTACCCCAAAGGAACATGCTCGGCTAAAAGGCATTCCAGATGGGATCGTCAAAGGCATTTCTGACACAATCGCGCACCAGATCCTCGGTCAAAGTGTGATCTGGCCAGTGTTCCAAGCCGTTGGTAAACAAATTGGAGAGTTTATCTTTGCATCCTGCGAAGATAGCATGAAACCAGTTCTAATGGCTGCCTAACAGACTTGCTGGCGGGTTCGCCCGCCACCCTTTTTCAGGAACTACGTTATGCCAAACACTACTGTACTTCGTCACTATCGATTTCCTAATGGCTCAATGATGCAAGTTCTGTCTGATCGCAGCGTTCGCATCCTAAACTCTCTCGGTTTTCAAGCGCCCATCAGCGCAGATCATTACTCAATTCCGCGTAGCTTGGCTGCGGATCATCTGCAACAACTAAGAGGTGTCCAGCGCCGCCAAAAACAATTTTCC
>BAXV01000233.1 GCA_001310715.1 Pseudovibrio sp. JCM 19062 | reverse complement strand
AAGGTGGATCCAGGTTCGGAACCTAGAGCTTGCTCCAGAAGTTGATTTGTCTGCGATCGACTGGGCAACACGGGATTCTGTGCTTGCTGGGATCGACGATTTGCAGCAGCCGATACTATCGCCTCAGATGCTAATTTCATTGCTCGACAACGCACCATTTAGTCAATGTAATCTTGCGGTAGTCGCGCGGGTGCCCATTAAAGCAATTCTGGCAGCAAAAATGGACCATGAATTTGAGTTGCAGAACGTGCGTATCGGGATGTTTGGGTCAGTGGATGAAACTGGGTCAAGTTTCGGTTTGGAAGATCCGATCAGGTTGACCATGGGTAACTGTGCAGTTGCGAATTCAAAGAACTTCTCTGTTCAGGAAATGTTTGGCCTCGACACTATTCCTGGCCCAGCCTTGATTAATGCAGTTGGCATGCCAGTAAAGAATGATCATGACGTTACTCAAGTGAAGGAAATGAGTTCAGGTAGTCCAAAGTTTCGCTGGTAGGGTAGCCTCAAGAAGAAAGGCCCGGCAAGTTCGCCGGGCCTTTCTTTATCTATTTGGGTGCGTCGGACACATCTGGTTTCGGCACATCTTCTCCCGCTTCCCTATTTTTGCTAGTTTGCTTGAGTTTAGAACCTACCTTACTGGCCTGTTCTACTAACTGTCCTGACGTGGATGCTGACATGCCTATTACTGCTCCCGCCAAGACATTGGCTTCGGAGCCATCAGAGTAACCCTGAGAGTTGATACCCAT
>BAXV01000232.1 GCA_001310715.1 Pseudovibrio sp. JCM 19062 | reverse complement strand
AAAGCCGTCATTTGATTGGCAAGTGATCGAATTCAGCATTTGACGGAAGAAGACCAAGACACTTGGCTCGACCACAAATATCTGGATGATGATGAGACCGCAGTCGAACCTGCTGAGGAAGCTGACGTTAAGGATCAGGTGCTCTATCATGATAAGATGAAAGCCGCTTTGAACGCAGCTTTGCCTTTCCTGGAAGATGCTCTGCTCGATCCTTGTTACAAGAAAGGCAAGGTGCAACAGACTATTCGTGAGGTCCGAAGTGCCTTGAAGGAGGTGGTGTGATGAATCGTAATATCGCAAAAATGGTAGAGGCCAACGCTGAAATCAAACAAGCTCTCGACAATGTGAAAGCGTGGGACCTTCAAGACATTGAAGTTCTTGCAGACAAAATGAGCGCTCTCGTCTTTACCCTAGCTGAAAATTACAAACCAAGTGCTCGGATCACAATTGACGATGTACTCAATATTTGTACGGAAATTCCGACGGTTCCGCTGCCACCTCAAATTGACGCTAAACAATGCTTTGTCTACGCAATGGATGCAACGAATAGACTGATGCTCAGCTTTAAGTGTCCCGAAGGAAGCGTACATAAATTCATTTCATTGGATGAGTACCAGCAGAAGTGCCGAACTCGCGAAGTAGTATCTCCCGCGTTTAATGCCTGAATTGGTAAAGGGAGGGGAGTTCTTGAAACTCCCCTTAAATCCTCGAAAAGCGAAAATCACGAGTAGCGGCCTGTCTCTCACGAG
>BAXV01000231.1 GCA_001310715.1 Pseudovibrio sp. JCM 19062 | reverse complement strand
CGCTGGCAACATTGCGCAGATGCTCGAAGATGTAGGTGCGGGGGGTAGTAAATTCGCCATTGTCGCGCATGAAGAATCTTCTGGGATTGACGGTGGTTCAGCTACATCAACCACAACAGGACGGACACGAGAGTTGAATACCATCGTGAAAAATAATGACGATATGATCAGTCTTTCGTCCAACAGAATCACGTTCAACAGAACAGGCTCTTACCGTATTAGCGGCTTTGCTCAGTTCTTTAGGGTTAATAGTGCCATTGTCTACCTAGGTACAAACTCATCCTCTGTAAGTGTATTGGGTTGCAGCACGTTTTCTGACGGCGATGGTGGCGACGGCTCATCCTTTTCTCATTTCGACGATATTATTGATCTAAATGCAGGCGACACCATCGGAATGTACTACCGGGTAATAACAAGCAGGACCACTGACGGTCTGGGGCAAGGGTCGCAAAGTGGACTAACTGAAACCTACTCAAAAGTTGTGATTGAGGAACTTGGATAATGCCTGTTTACGTGAAAATTGAAGAAGGCGTTGTGGCTGTAAAGTCTTATGTGCCTCAAGACGGCTTTACCGAAGCGCCTGACAACACTTTCGCAGGTTATACCGCCAATGGGGACGGGACGTTCACACAACCGGCAATTGAACCAGACCCTATTACGCCTGACCAAATCGCAACAGAAGCCGAGCGGCGAATTGAGGCGGGCACTCAGATTAATGGTGTCCAGTTCAAAACAGATCAAGAGTCGGTCGCCCGCTTG
>BAXV01000230.1 GCA_001310715.1 Pseudovibrio sp. JCM 19062 | reverse complement strand
ACTCTCTGGGATGCAACGGCACTCCGAATATGCCTGACTGAGGCATCCAAACTCTTTATTACGGGAAGCCCCGTTCCTGCGAGTTTTGACAGCGCTAAATAGACGCGAGCACGCACAGAAATGGTAAAGAACGGTTGCTTCTCTAGTTGATTGGTTACAACGGCATACAGCTCTTCGGATTGCTCATCAGTCGATTCATCCGGGCTACTACGGTCTGGGCTGGTTGACCTTTTGACTGAGCCGGAATGTCCGGTGCCCCATTTATTGCCGTTTGTGTTCATACAATCATCAATCTAAATCTACCGTTACCAATCATACTATTTAAAGCCCGCACCACACTAAAATCAACCTAAATAGAGTGAATATGACGGAGATCTGGTGGAAACTGAACGATTATAGTATGAATGTTGTGATGGTAGATCTAGATAGGCTTAAACTAGGCGGAAAAACCGTACACCTACGGTTTCGAAATTGCTGGTTATGCCGTTAAAAAGATGAAGAGCCTGGTTGAGCGGATAGAATGTCAACTACGATGATGGTTTCAAGCAGATTCATCGTGTTTCTGAGATCTACGTAACCAGTTAGAAGCCCCACAATGTAGGCAGTAATACTAATCACAAGTATCGATAGTATGAAGTCAGAAATTAGGATGATAAACTTTAACGGAAATAATATGGCTTTAGATGCCAAGCCAAAATAAGTGGGCAAAAGACTGACCCACTGGAACAGTGATTGGTTTTGATGCATCTTGCTCTCTCAGTTTT
>BAXV01000229.1 GCA_001310715.1 Pseudovibrio sp. JCM 19062 | reverse complement strand
GGCTCCCCTAAATTAAAAGCGTGAGCAGTATTGCCACGTTGCTGTGTGTATGCCTCGAACAATGAGGGATCTAGCAGTCGAAAGAATTGCTTCGTTTTAGGATGTCTCCTTCTGAGCTGCGCGCCCACCAACTGAGCCCCAAAAAGGAAAACTGAGAGGGACATTGCGCCCCTCCCTGTGGGCTCTTTAGGAAAGGAATGACTTTGCAAACATTGTTCGAATAAATGAGCCTTTGCGTCGTCGTGCATTTTGCTCACGACATGCAACATTGATGAGTGATAAGCGCGGGCTTTCCGGTCTTGAATCACAGGTGGTTTTCACTGACTTCAAATTTGCCGTTTTGGGATGGCCAAATTTAAAAAAAATGAGGACGCTGGTTCTTCGCAAAGAACTTTGACTTTGGGTATTCAAAGGACTGGAGAACCTTAACGTGCTCTGCCCGTTCTCCCACCTTGATGTCTGGGCGCGGACTTGTTCTTGCTGGATCACTCCACCGATGAAGACTAATTGTGTGAGTGGTATTCATTGTTTTCCCTTTTCGAAACTTATTGGCAGGAAACAGTTCTGTTCTGTCCCCTACTTTCCAGAGAGGAGCCAAGGATAAGGAAAGGGAGGCAGAGCCCTTCCACTATCGAGGTCATGCAGCCTTCTCTGCCGCAATAAACTTGTGTTCAAGCCATTGATCGTCGTGTTCTTCATCACCAATGCATGCGTGAAGATCGCGGGCTTTATCTAAAGCCTCCTTATTGTCGTGGGCTCAACTTCAACAACATCAACTTCGT
>BAXV01000228.1 GCA_001310715.1 Pseudovibrio sp. JCM 19062 | reverse complement strand
CGATCTGGTTGACCGTCAGGGACTGACCCTGTCCCAGAACGGTAAGCTGAGACGGATCAGCGCCCACTGTAAAGGCCGCATCAAAGCCACGACCGATAAGCAGCGTATTGCCGCTCCCGAACGTCCCTGCCCCGTCACCAAATGTGATTTGCCCCTGAATGACGGGATAGGTGAGCAGCGACAGCATGTTGTTATCACCATCCATTAAAATGGCGTGGCTGTTCGGCGCCAGATCGGCAAACACACTGCCGTGGTTCTCGAAATTGTTGGCGCCCCCGATCATGCGAACACCATAAGACTCGGGCGTTGCGTTGGTTGACGTGGCGAAAATCCTGCCCCCGTTGTTCTGCAGGTCGAAACCACTTGCTTCCACATCAACCCCGTAGGCTGTATCTCCTGTAACGTGAATTTCTACACCATGTTCCAGCGTAAGGAACGACGAATTGGCAATGGTGGCCCAGCTCAAAATGCCCCGACCAATCTCCCCCGCTTGGACGTTAATGCGGCTGTTGGCATGGATGATAGCGCTGTTGCTATTCGTTGCGAAGGAAGGGGCTTGTTGTAGACCGTAACCATCGGTTCCTGCCACAACATTGATGCTGGAGAGCTCGCCTAGAACAAAACCGCTGTCATCTGAAACTTGAAGTATGCCTGTAGAGGCGCCGTCTGATGTTGAGTTTACATGGGTATCTGATCCGAAAATCATAGTGGCAAGCCGGATGCAGTTCGCTGCACCAGACCTTCGGAGCTACCTACCCCGTCTACATTGATCCGCGTACCTACTCCAAA
>BAXV01000227.1 GCA_001310715.1 Pseudovibrio sp. JCM 19062 | reverse complement strand
TCCATATTGAGTTGTAGCCATTGGTTTCTTTCGCGCGGTCCCTCAGTTTAAGAAGGTCAGAAACTCCAGCTAACCAACTGAGCAAGATCAAAGCAAATCCGTACGGAAACACGGTGAACATGATATTCTGGTAGTCAGAAGGCAGCGGACTCACACCGTTTTTCACATCCATGAAATGCCCAGCAAGAAATATAGCGATAGCTAGTGTTTCTGTTTTGAAACAAAAATTTTTCATTGGGCGGGGATCGATCTCACCCTTAATAGCCTTTGTCTGTTCCATCAAAGCTCCAATATGCTGTGCTAGAGTACTTTCTGACAGTGTCGGATTAGATCCTACAACCAGCACTTTTTCAGTTTCATCCTTTTTCCTTCTTACATACTAGATAGAATAGATGAAAACCACTGGAAGATGTAGGAAATACGAACTAGATATGGATAGTTGCATCCTAAGCAGAAGCTTATTGGATCATCTAAAGGAAGAAACATATGTCCGCCATTAGGAACAAACTAAGGAGTACCTATCCTGGAGATCGAAAATCTCGAACTTACTGCAGAAGTTTTTGCCAGAGCTGCGCATGAAGCGACCGGCCAACTCAGAAAATATACAAACCAGCCTTACTTTGAACATCCGAAAGAAGTTGCTAGCCTAGTGCGACATTTCGGTGGCACTCACAGTATGATTGCTGCTGCATACCTACATGACGTGATTGAAGACACGGAGGTATCTTTGCAGACCATCCAAGACGTTTTCGGAACGGAGGTCGCTGAGCTTGTCTATTGGTTGACGGACGTCAG
>BAXV01000226.1 GCA_001310715.1 Pseudovibrio sp. JCM 19062 | reverse complement strand
CAAGAAGAGATGAAAGATCCAGCCATCAAAAAGATACTCCCGCCGAAGGTGGAGCATTTGATCGGATTTGAGCGCCGCATTCGTGAAAAAGCGCATTGTTGGGATGAGTTATGCCGCAAAGGGCAATCTTGGATCGTTAAAGCAAATCTTGACACCTGGATCCAAGGGGGCGTTCAACCAGTGCTTCCTTTAATGTTCCGCGCAAGTTGGTTTTTAGAAATTGAGATTAACTCCTTTTTCGGGGGCGTTGATCAGGCAACCCGCAGCTATTGGCACCAGAGTTATGACTGGATCATTGATCGCGAAAAGCAGCGTCACGAGGACTTAGAAAATCGTCGTCGGGCAGCGCGACTGAGTTGTCAATAAAAGGAGCGTTTCTCGCTCAGTTACTAAATTGTACTTTGAAACAGAAAGATATTTGACATGGGAACCTACGTTTATACGTGGCTCAACGACCAGCCTGCAGAAGAACAGCTTTCTGGGAGAGATAAGGCAAGAATGCTCTGCCACTTCTTCAGTAAATATGGAGATTTACAAGCAAAAAATTGTAAAGAAAGAAGTCGAAAGAGTCGATAAGACAGGGAGATTATAATCAGCCTATGTGGAATGATCCAGGTCTCACATCCTTTGTTCCTGAAGTCATAAATCTGGCGGATATAGAGTCCCTAAAACGTGGGCCGAATATAAGGCTTGGGAAGGTTTTGTCGAAGCAGAATATGACTCCGATGATGACGAGTATCTATCGTGCTGTTCTCAGAAGCCAGAACTATCTTGCTAAGGTAGCTCCTCTGAATGATGTTGTTCAGGTTGACTG
>BAXV01000225.1 GCA_001310715.1 Pseudovibrio sp. JCM 19062 | reverse complement strand
GGAAAAGCCGCGAGATGTGTTGTGCGCAGGGCGATAAGCTGGGAGGTTGGCCTTACTGGACGCAAGGCGAGGAAACTCCTTTAGACAGCAATGGCCAAGAAATGATTTACGTTTTCCAAATCGATATGGGCTGTCCTTTTGAGGGGACAGTATACCCATCCCACGCTCCAAGTTTATTTGCTGCTGAAGGAACGGGACACATCTTTGTTTCTCAAACAGATCCTTCCCAATTGGCATTCCGGTGGGCGTGCTAGCCCCTCCCCGTTCAAAGCGAAATCGGAAAGAAATGGCCGAATTGACGATAGATCGAGACGGACAATTGAAACGTTAAAATCTCGGTAGGCTATGTTAGGAGCACTGATTGAACCACGAAGAGCATCTAAGTTTGAGTAAAGAGCTCGCTCTTGCCTACCTACCGGGAGCCCCGAAGAAAGCGGCCTCGGAGTTTCTCGCCAGTATGCAGAACCACCCTGAAACTGAGCAGCTTATCAATCTGTTTATCCATTAGCTATTGTTGAGATGGCGACAGGGGATGCGGCTAAGGTACAGGAATTTATCAGCAACTTTCGAGCAACTAGCGGCGACGAGATCAGGTATTGTGCCAAGCGCTTGGTGGAGAATTTCATGGCAAAGTTTGTGATGACTCTCCTGAGATGCGTGCTATCTACTTTCACAGATCCAGCGTGATATATCTTTACGGGATAAGGCACTACTATTGCCGATGGGTTCAAGACCCATACGCATGCAGCGTCAGCACTAAAGTCACGTTGAGTAGAGTTAGCGAACTTGGCATCACAAACGTTTTCGATCTCGAGCATTGGCTTGACCAAGCCTACTTG
>BAXV01000224.1 GCA_001310715.1 Pseudovibrio sp. JCM 19062 | reverse complement strand
CACACGTTGAATATGAAACCGAAGCTCGTCACTACGCACACGTTGACTGTCCAGGTCACGCCGATTATGTGAAAAACATGATCACCGGCGCGGCTCAGATGGATGGCGCGATCCTCGTTGTTAACGCTGCAGACGGCCCAATGCCTCAGACCCGTGAGCACATCCTGCTCGCTCGTCAGGTTGGTGTGCCTGCGCTGGTTGTCTTCATGAACAAGGTTGACCAGGTTGACGACGAAGAGCTTCTCGAGCTCGTAGAAATGGAAGTTCGTGAGCTTCTGTCTTCCTACGAATTCCCTGGCGACGATATTCCAATCATCGCTGGTTCTGCTCTTGCAGCTCTGGAAGATCGTGATGACGCGATTGGTAAAGACAAGATCGCTGAGCTGATGGCTGCTGTTGACGAGTATATCCCAACTCCAGACCGTCCACGTGATCTGCCATTCCTGATGCCGATCGAAGACGTGTTCTCTATCTCTGGCCGTGGTACTGTTGTAACCGGTCGTGTAGAGCGTGGTATCGTTCACGTTGGTGACGAAGTTGAGATCGTCGGCGTTAAAGATACAGCTAAGACCACTGTTACCGGTGTTGAAATGTTCCGCAAGCTGCTCGATCAGGGTGAAGCTGGCGATAATATTGGCGCGCTGATCCGTGGTGTTGGTCGTGAAGATGTTGAGCGTGGCCAGGTGCTGTGTAAGCCAGGTTCCGTTACTCCTCACACTAAGTTCAAGGCTGAGGCATACATCCTCACCAAGGAAGAGGGTGGACGTCACACTCCATTCTTCACCAACTACCGTCCACAGTTCTACTTCCGTACAACTGACGTGACTGGTGTTGTTTCTCTGCCAGAAGGCAC
>BAXV01000223.1 GCA_001310715.1 Pseudovibrio sp. JCM 19062 | reverse complement strand
CCAAAGCAACCGTTGGCGGAGCGGGACAACTGGCTGAAGACTCCGAGGAGAGCCCATCCGAGTTGCGCGTCAACGTCACCTCACCCAATGGCACCACCGCTGCGGCGCTGGAGGTGCTCATGAGCAAACTAAACGGCATGCCGCCGCTTCTTTCCCGCGCTGTTGCCGCAGCAAAGAAACGCAGTGAGGAACTGGCTTAAGCTCCTGCCGCTATCCGTAAAGAACAATGCCCCGCTTGCCATTCGGAAGCGGGGCTTTCTTTTGCGGGTGCGCCCCAGTGCTTTCTGGGGTTTGACCAAGTGCGCCACTTATATAACCATCTGGTTATGCAACAAATCACTCCATCCCCCAACCGGAAAACCTTGATGCGGTGTTTGCCGCACTGGCAGACCCAACCCGCCGCGCGATCCTAACGCAGCTGGCCAATGGGGATGCATCGGTCAGTGAGTTGGCGGAACCATTTCGTATGAGCAACCCGCTGTTTCCAAACATCTGAAGGTGTTGGAGCGGGCAGGGCTGGTGGAACGCGCCATCGACAAACAGCGCCGTCCGGCACGGCTCAAAGCCGAGCCACTGCAGGAGGCGGTCAAATGGCTGGAGGAGTTTAGCAGGTTCTGGTCATCGAGCTTCGATCAGCTGGATGAGCTTCTGGAGGAATTGAAAAAATCCGAGAGTTGAGGAGGGAATGGGAATGAGCGAGCTACCAACCTATGTGCTGGAACGCACCTTTAACGCCCCACGCGAACTGGTGTGGCGCACCTGGACCGAGCCGGATCTGGTCGCCCGCTGGTACGGCCCCAACGTGGAAAGCATTCCGCACAAGATGGATGTGGAGCAAGGCGGCCTCTGGCTTCACGAAATGAAGTGGG
>BAXV01000222.1 GCA_001310715.1 Pseudovibrio sp. JCM 19062 | reverse complement strand
AGCTGATCGAAGGCGGTGACATGACCGACCTGCTGACACAGTATCTGGGCGAAGAAGCTTACAGCTACGCGTTCGACGGTCAGCGCGGTTCTCTGGACCACGCACTGGCATCCGACAGCCTTGCTGATCAGGTGACCGGCCTTGCTGAATGGCACATCAACGCTGATGAGCCAGGCCTTCTGGGCTACAACAGCGGCTTCTCCGACGCTGCCTTCTACGCACCCGACCAGTTCGCGCATCCGACCACGACCCACTGATCATCGGTCTGGATCTCGGCGGCCAGAGCGAAATGCTCGTATAATCAAACCGAAGGCCCTCGCAGAACTCGCGAGGGCCCTCACAAGACGAAAAAGCGGCTTCCCGAGCCGCTTTTTTTTGTTGGTCTGGTGGAAGTCGCTCCTGAAACTAGGGAGGTAAAGGTTGCGGTTTGGTGGTAGCTGCTGGGGCCTTGAGAGCGACAGCCGCCGTGTTGTGCCAGCTCGTCTACTTTGCGGTCTGCTCCGGTAAGGCGCGAGATCCTTAGCTTTCCATGGATTTGTTGCTTAAATAAGTGTCAGTAGTTGGCGGATGCATTTGATTGGATGCCGTCCCTGGCCGATGAGGAAGCTCGATTGCGCATAGAAAAGTGCATTGGTGATCGCACATGAGACAACTTCCTTCATGTCGCAACCCAACTGCATGCTGACCCGCTTGGCCAGCTCTTCCATTCGTCCGTGTTTATAGATCAGCTCTTTTCTATCCCACGGATTAATAAAAAGATTGGCATACTCAAGAGCTGGAGGCCAAATATGCCCCGCGCATCAATGGCGCGCCATGATTTTTCGTGTTTGATAATGTTTCGGGGGTGAAGGTCACCATGAAGTGCCTGCCAGTTAGAACGATCTGTCATGACGCCGCGCGCTATATCTGAGCGATTGGAACGATG
>BAXV01000221.1 GCA_001310715.1 Pseudovibrio sp. JCM 19062 | reverse complement strand
TAATTTTCAAGTCTTCCAATGACCTTTTTTTTGCAACCTCTGGAGCTGTTGCGTAGAAGGCTAGATCTTTTGACGGAGTCCAGATTTACTTAAAAGATCGTCTTCTAGGTCTTCATCCGTGAAAGCGTCAGCTAATACTTCACCATACCATGCCGCAAGTTCCAGATTTGCCTTTTTCACCAGATCATCACGGCGGAACCAGATATGCGCGTTTCCGTTTTTATAACATTTGATCCCGAAATACTCGGTTTCATGCACCGACTGGAACCCTTCAAAGACGTTCGAGCGACGCAGTTCTCTCCGCTCATCGGAGATCTGGCGGCGCAGGGCTCCCACTACTGGTGTCTTACTATCCAAAATTGCGAAAATTCGTTCAATATCATCTACCGCATCAAACGCAGTTCCCGAATTCTTGGTTCCATACTTATCGAACATCGCAGTAATGATGATGCGGTCTTTCAATTTGAAGCCGTCATGGGATTTGAAGCGTGGATTAAGGCGAATGAAGCCCGGGCCAATCCACGGCGGAAGATGTTGGGTGTATCGAAATAAAGCGTTTCAAAGGTTGCTGTCAGGTTTTCTTCGGTAAACTCCGGCACATTCGTGGCCAAAGAATCGTTATATTCTTCTTTTGCTTGTGCATCCATGAGCTGATCAAAGTTCATTACATCCCGAACATGACGCCAACCAGTAGCGTCAATTAGCTTTTGTGCGGCTTCCAACGAACCTTCCTTATCAAAGGATGTTTTAGTAAGATCCTTATACTTTTTAACGGTGTCCTCACCGAATGAGTGACTTACATAAACTCCACGAAACGCCTTCAATGTGGTGTCTAGTTCGGCTGCAAGTGCTGCCGCTTGGGCTCGATGATTTGCGATTTCTTCCAACTTCTGAAGCGCTGAATTTCTTGCAGCGATCAAAGTTTTCAT
>BAXV01000220.1 GCA_001310715.1 Pseudovibrio sp. JCM 19062 | reverse complement strand
CGGCATCTACCACTTCATCCCCGCACATCCTCTCTACGCTGGTGTTCGCACAGGGGGATAGTTTCGGCCTTTGCGGTGATAAGTTTTGATAGAGGGGGAACAAGTTCCTCCGTGATGCTGTCGGCTGAGCGTTTTCCTTGCGCATTGCAGGAGGTCTCCAGAGGTCACGAATTCCACCACCATCCGGGTCACAACCAACATAACAACGCAACTAAACGCGGATTTGCTCAAACTCACGCAAACCAACGCAAACGGCTCTCCATCCGTGAAAGAATGGCGCAATGCTCCAGCCACATGCACTGTTTGGCGCCAACCAAGGCTCGTGAGCCTGACTACTCGCTCACCCACTTGCTATTCAGTTTTCAAAGAACGCGGATTGCTCCGAAGTTTTGTCTGCAAACGTTGGCTCAGCTTGAAGCCTGATTTGATCGCGGTCTATTCCTGTAATGTTCTCCCCCAGACTTCATTATGGGGAAGTTGGAGCGCGAAATCAGTGACACAGATCCGACGGAGTTGTATGGCCTAACAACCTCCCGCAACGGTAGTTTTGCGCGGTTGATTTGTCCCCATGGGGAGTGGGTATAAGTCAAACGGCGGGTTTCTGCGGATTAGGTATGTTTTGCACATAGGTTGGTGATGTTTTTGCGTTTTTTTTCGGTTTTTAAAGGTTGACGATCGCAGGGCTCAGGCCTATAACCCAGCTCATCGAGAGCGACGGCGCTGCCGGCGACGGCACGATGCGCTCTTGAGTTACTCGAAAGGATTGATTGCTCAGGCTCAATCAGAGGTGATTGAGACGCGGAGTGATTTACTCTTTTGAGTGCGGGTGAGAGCCCAGTTCATTGACAATTGAATATGGTATAGAAAGAGAAACGTGGACGGCGGTTATTCGCGGGTAATTTCTTCGGAAGTTACTGTTACGGAATAACTGACTTGGTTTACGTTTTTCAGAACACCAAATGACAGTCCTTACGGACATGTCAA
>BAXV01000219.1 GCA_001310715.1 Pseudovibrio sp. JCM 19062 | reverse complement strand
TTACCTAAAACCTTGGATTGTTTACTGATCGCTCCCAACACTGATTCTTCAATATGCCCGTGTAACAGGTACATAGCTGGGCCGACTTCTTTAGCTGCGAAACAGCTGCAGAAAGACCTTTTCAGGAAATTCTTTGAACTCTGGGTAGCGCTTGGCAATATTTCTGAGCAATTGCTGCGGGCTCCACTTAGTGAGTTTGACGGATCCTCCAATGTCCACCATGGATTGCCCGTTCAGTTTTGCTCTTACGATCGTTTCCCCATCCTGATTGTCGATCCAAATGCGGGCCGTTAGTGAGCATACTAAAATCCCAAATACCTGATCTCCAACGCAGAACCTATTGTCTCCGAAGAACTTTGCTTGCGGCGGTTGGGTTTCCCAACCCTCAAAACCGTCTTGCAATTCAATACGTTCGGTTTGACCACTCAAGAGCCGCAGCCGTAGCGATTCAACATTTGCAATACTGGCCGCAAAGATGCGATGGAACCCATCTGCGACCTCCAGATAATCTCCCTTGCCTGTATGAAATCTTCCTGACAGGCACCCAGCCTGTTCTTCATTCCAGTGTTTTACGAACCATGCAATACGGGCAATGTGGTCAGCCCGGGAACAATCCCCGATGTTGTTTTTGTGATCATCCTCGTCATCATCCGTATAGACACCGGGTTCAATCAAATGAGGTCGAGCGCTTGCCAGATTTCTTCGGACATCATCCGGATCTATCTGACCCACTTGCCATACGTCGCCTTTGTCTGCTGCACAGCGCACCAAGGCTGCAGTTGAAAACCTTGCAACTGGCGTTTCAAACACGGAAACTGTTTTTGAATGAATTTTGATCGGCATATTAAGTCTTCAATCAGATGAGAAAGTTGAGCGGCGGTTCTTGCAATTTTTTTTTTTGGGGGGGGGTAATCCCCGCCCTAATGGACGGGGATTTACGGCACTTTCACTTAAGCTGCAATTCTTTCTCGAATAGGCGTTTGTCAGTTCTGGAAG
>BAXV01000218.1 GCA_001310715.1 Pseudovibrio sp. JCM 19062 | reverse complement strand
AACTCGGTGGAGGCGAACTTGATCTATCCAAACCGGAAAACCCAAATCACGTTAAATCTAATAGGATACAGAATGAGCGAACAAAATAACTGGGCTGGCAAAGTTGCAATCGTAACGGGCGGCAGCTCCGGAATTGGGGAAGCAACGGCAAAAGCTTGGCAGAAAAAGGGGCTATCGTCGCAATCACCGGCCGCAACCAAGAGCGTCTGGAAGCTGTAGCGGCATCCCACGACAACATTACGGCCATTCAAGCCGACAGCGCAGACCCTTCAAGTGCCGCAGATGTGTCGAAAAAGTTCTGGACGGATCAGGACGACTCGACCTGCTGGTGAACAACGCTGGCGCGGGGAGTATGTTGCCCATAAGCGAGTACGGGGCGGAACAAATCAGCCAGATGTGCGCGCTCAACATTGTGGCCCCATCCTTGCTGGTGAAGGAAGCAGCTTCCGCCTTGAAGAAGTCCAAAGGGGCAATTGTGAATATCAGTACGGCTGTGTCGCGCAATGCAGCTCCGGCGCTTGCTCACTATGCTGCGACCAAACTGGCACTTGAGCACCTGACAAAGTCGTGGTCCATCGAGCTTGCCGGTGACGGCATCAGGGTGAACGCGGTTTCGCCTGGTCCTGTTAAGAGCGGTGCTTTAACGGGTATGATGGGCTTGCCGGAAGAGGTCGCTCAGGCTGTTGAAGCTCAGGAAGCAGCACAGGTTCCGCTTGGCCGACGCGGCGTCACATCTGATGTTGTTCCATGGATTCTGCAACTGGGAGATTCCAGCAACGACTGGCTCACTGGACAGATCATCGCCATAGACGGTGGCTGGTCACTAAGAACCTAAAAGTCCTGTAGGTTTTCCAAACCTACAAACAGACGCCAAGACAGCAGATATCAAAACATATAATCTTAGAATTCAGTCCACCGCTGCAAATACCCCCGACTGAGTAGCTCTGCGAATTCTTAGATCTATGCCGAGATCAGCGGCTGCAAGCTTCACTTAATCCAAGAG
>BAXV01000217.1 GCA_001310715.1 Pseudovibrio sp. JCM 19062 | reverse complement strand
CAACAATTGATTCAAGCGCTTCTTCAATCGTACCTGCGTGAATTGTCGTAATTACGAGGTGGCCGGACATCGCCGCTCTTAGGGCCACCTGCGCATCTTCTGGACTTCTCAATTCTCCGATTAAGATGTATTTTGGATTGTTCCTAAGAATTGTTTTTAGAGCGTCCCGGTAGGTTTGACCTGGAGAAAGTTGGGTTTGAAAACAGTGGCCTCTTGTACCAACTTTCCCTGTTAGCCGCATCTCTACAGGATCTTCAACTGTGATCCCAATATCTCCATAACCAAGTAGGAACTCTTGCAATAGGGAATAAGCGGTTGTGGTTTTCCCGTTACCTGTTGCTCCAGCTATCAAGATAAGCCCCCCATTCTTTGCGCATTTTTGCACAGCGTTAATGTGGGGCAGGGTGAAAATGCCTAACGAGCGCAGCCTAGGGACACTCAGTTTTGGGCGGCGCGCTGTATACCATGTGCCTGAGTTTATGTCAGGCAGAGGTGCAATACGATATCGAACCAGATCAAAATCAACGAAAAATTCGCTTCGGGTTTGTGCTTCAGTCTGGATCCGTGCAAACAAACTATGCAAGTCATCCAGAACACCTGGAGACAAGTCATTCAAAGCATTAACCCCTTGGTTGAATCCTTTGAACATAACTTCCCCGTCTGGTGAGAAGTATAGATCGGTGAATTCGCATTCTCTCAGAGATCTTGGCCCAAGATTATTTTTATTAAACAGTACCTTATCTGGGTCTTCTGCTCTGGGAAGATTGCTTTTATTCATTGTGCGCGCTCACCTTACACCATTGATGTGACTTGCATGTTCAATGACATCATCGCTGCTGCTAGCCACATCACAATCCCGCCCATGACGACCATTGCAACCTGCCGTAATAGAGCAGATTGCATTTTTAATCGCATTCACATTTTCCTCGAGCCACATCTCACCAAGTTCACCGAGAACTGTTTCAAATCCGTCCAACTCTGCATAACCACGAATATTCAAAAC
>BAXV01000216.1 GCA_001310715.1 Pseudovibrio sp. JCM 19062 | reverse complement strand
TTTAGAGCATGTTGCGTTTAATACGGCTCATATCCAGCAGCTTTGAAGAAGTTGAAGCATTCCTCTTCAGTAAAGAGATTGGAGACATGGCCGACTGCCTGCCATAGGTCATCATATGTGCGAGCAGCAGCTTTGCGGATCAGTGCTTTGAGTTTTGCGAAGGCCATTTCGATTGGGTTTAAGTCCGGACTGTAGGGTGGAAGGAACAAAAACCACGCCCCAACTGCCTTCATAGCTGCCGCTGCGGTTGGGCTTTTATGTGATGACAGATTATCGAGGATGATCACATCGCCGCGCTGTAGGGTCGGTGCTAATTGGGTCTCAATGTACAAGTTGAACAATTTACTGTTCATGGCACCCTCAATGACCCAGGGAGCATCCAGTCGGTTAGAACGCAGGGCGGCAATGAATGTTTGGGTTTTCCAGTGGCCGAAGGGCGCATGGTCAATCAGTCGTGTCCCTTTGGTAGACCAACCGGTGGTCTTAGCCATATTGGTCTTCAGTGAGGTTTCGTCGATGAAGCCTATGCGTGACAACAAGTTACGCATGAAAGGCTGACGCCGTGTGATCCAGATATGGCGTGCCTGCCAGACCTCAGGTCGCTTCTGTTCTACGGCCTGGAGGTCTTTTTTTTGTGTGTCAGTCCAAGGCTGCGCAGCACGCGCCAGACCGAGACGCGGTGAACCGTAATGTTGTGCTGTACCGCCAGCTCTGACACCAGCTCATTCAGGGTCAAATCCGGTTTGCCGATCATCCGCGCTTTAATCCAGCCCCGAACGCTGACAAGCTTGCCATGACCTCCGCCATTGCCTTGCACACGCGGCTCCAGACCGCCGGTTTCACGCTTTAAGATCACGAGGTCGTTCACAAATCTAACCGAAACCTTGAAACGCGCCGCTGCGGCCCGGTGCGAATACCCTTCTTCCACGAGTGCTATAACCCGTTCTCGTAGTGCCATAGGATGTGCTCTGCCCATCTCATATCCTCAAATCTAAAATGTAGACATGGAAT
>BAXV01000215.1 GCA_001310715.1 Pseudovibrio sp. JCM 19062 | reverse complement strand
ATCAGAAATTGCTGCCGGACGAATTTTCCCCTTGGGAACAATCAACTTAATAATTAACAATCCGGCGGAATGATTGGGTACTGATGGCATTTTTCTTCACAGCTGACACTCATTTCGGACATGAACGCATTATTGAACTCTGCAAGCGTCCATTCATAAGTGTTGACGAACAAACAGATGGATTAATTGACCGGTGGAATAGCGTTGTTTCCTCATGCGACCATGTTTTTGTCGTTGGTGATTTCGCATTTAAAATCGAACCACCTGCTTTACGACATATCTTTAATAGACTAAACGGCTCGAAATCCTTGATTCTGGGAAATCACGATCAAGATTATGTAAAAAAATCTACCATGGAAATCCCATGATGCCCGTAGTCCCGATCTGGCGATCACCAGCCAGCTGCGCTTTAGGTATGAGAAACAAACATTTTTTATGAGCCATTACGCAATGCGCACTTGGCCTGAAGAGCACCATGGTGCAATCCATTTATTTGGACATTCGCATGGTACTTTATCCGATCAAGGTAGATCAACGGATATTGGCGTTGATTGCTGGAACTATAACCGGTAGGTACGTCTGAAATTAATTGCCTATTTCGAAAAAAAACCGTCCTAGCAAATCCGCCTCCACATAACCTTCAAAATATTTTACCGGGCGAACTCAACTGGCACATTCATCTTAGATTGTCGATCTCGGCGCCCGTGTCAAAACGACGATTTTCCTTGCGATATCCTCTGAGCTTTTCGAAGTATGCTTTTTGCCTAGTATCTAGATATTGACACGACAAATCACCTGCACCATCCTAGGTTGAATGGAGGCGACCTCAATGTCTTTGTTTCAAAAAAAAGAACTAACGGGAAATCACCTGAGCAGTCGCGAGCACCTTAGGATCCTTCGTTTATAACAATTGGTTAACGCACTTTCTGAGGGTGTGTTTGAACCATATTGAATCAATCAACTTATCAATAGACACTATCCTAGACAGGACGACCGATGGGCGAAATTCAGGAG
>BAXV01000214.1 GCA_001310715.1 Pseudovibrio sp. JCM 19062 | reverse complement strand
TATGAATTTTATCCTTGCGCATAGCAATGGTTCGATGAAGCAAGACGCCCACAATACCCTTTTCACGCGGTGAATTCTCTTGGAAAGGAATGTTATGTGGTGCGGTGGCAACCTTCCTCGCAAGGATATTACTTTCGGAATTTGACTCCCAAAGCAAACCCCGCATAAGGAAATATTAGGCCCGAGCGAGGGAGTTTGTTTGCTTGAACGGAAACCTGACCGCGAGCACAAGATCACACGACTTCTCGCTCATGAACGGTCCGATTAAGCAGAGTGTGACCGGTTCTGGTGCTATCAGAACGTCTTTTTCAGCGTCCGATCATTGTGGTAGGCAACAGACTCTCTGAGTAAGCGGGTACGCCCTTGAACCTTGCTGTTGATCTTCTCAAGAATGGGGTGCTTGTTGCCCCCTTCCTTAAGCTCATGAAGCAATTCCTTCGACTGTTCAGAAACATTTTTTTGCCATCGTATCCAGTTGTTGAAAAAGCTGCTTCTGCGCAGGTTTTGTGCGGGGAACTATCGAAAGCCAGTGTTTCAAACCTATCTTATGCGGCCTATGCTGGTTCAGTAGTCCCATTGCCATGTTGCTTGTATATTTCGGATAGATCGTGGTGCTCACCACGTCATAAAGAGGTGCTAACACAGGCGTTTTCTCACTGTAGAGCAGCGCAAAATTCTTACCATGTGCGTCCGAGTTTCCGATCAGGTAATTGAACATGATCATTTTTCGAAAGTCGATTTGATCGGCAGCTGGGTTGCGCGATGCATTACGAATGAGCTGCATTGCATCAGAAATACCCGGCCCGCCTTCGTCTCGTATTTCTTACTCGGAGGAATACTCAACGCCTGACAAAAGTCTTCCTGGTGAAGTTTTAGGATCTTCCGTCTTGCATGGGGAACCGATCAAACCGTTCGACAAGGAGAAACTGGGTTGATCCTGCTGAGGATGTAGAAACGGTTGGTACGGGTAGCCCTACCCGCTTCGCAAGCATCATACAGAACATTTCATTATCGACG
>BAXV01000213.1 GCA_001310715.1 Pseudovibrio sp. JCM 19062 | reverse complement strand
CCAATCTGGCACGATCTCTTGCGCCATATTAAGACTGTCTGCCATGATGTCTTCGAGGGTCTTGAGGCCCGTCAGTTTGATTTGTGACTTGAGAAGCTGATCGGTGATCTCTAGCTGAATATTGAGTGCATATTCCTCTTGCCCTCGATCTATTATATCCAATAAGCGTGGGCCATTGAGCCATTCCATCAACGCTGCGGTCTCGTCGTATTTATATATTCTTACGGCAGAGCTGGGATCATATCTCGCTAGCAGTGCGAAACCACCTTTCTCGATGAGTAAGCCGTTCGGACTGAGAATTTTAAGTAGAGCTGGACCAAGCTCTTCGGAACAACATGAGTACAAACTGCTGCAGGTGGTTTCACCCTCGTGGGTAAGTTCTTTAAGCTGCCACTTCTGCGCATAGATTTCTGCTTGGCGCAACATAAAATGCCCGTGATTTGTTTTGGCTAACGTAGTTTAGAGGGAGTGACTGAGTCCCTATATTTATTGCACTGAAAGCAAAGAAAGCCCGCTGTCAGCTAGCATTTGTGCAGCAGGTTCTTTTGGATAGCAACATACGGAAAGGGACTTGAGGTCCCTTTCGTTACAGTGTTTGTTGAAACTCAGGGACTACCTACTTCTCCTTCAGCGCATGGGCGATCTGGTCTTGGAGGGGTTTGACGAAGTAGGAGAGGACGGTGCGTTCGCCGGTTTGGATGAAGCCTTCGACGGGCATGCCGGGAACGAGTGTCTGGCCGTTTAGTTTTGGCATTTCGCTCTCCAGAATCTTCAGCCGTGCCAGATAGAACGGCTCGCCGGTGACCTCATCGCGGTTCAGGTCCGGGGAGACATTGAGCACGGTGGCATTCAGTTCCGGTGTGGTGCGCTGGTCGAAGGCGGCAAGGCGCACATAAGCGTCCTGTCCCACTTGCACCTGATCCACATCGGTTGGCTGCACGCGGCTTTCAATCACCAGATCACTGTCTTCCGGCACCACCATCATCAGCAGATCACCCGGTGCGATCACGCCGCCAACAGTGTGCACGTT
>BAXV01000212.1 GCA_001310715.1 Pseudovibrio sp. JCM 19062 | reverse complement strand
GTTTTCGTTTTTGAGCACGACGGTTTGCCCAACAGCGGATAGCAGTTCCTTCGCCATCGCCAGATTGTCTTTTGAGCATTTTTTGTTTGGAATGAGCGCAGTGATACCCCGTCCAATGGCTGCCGGTGTGTTTGGCATGGCGCGCACAATCGGGCTGCCCTCGCCCACTAGTGAATTCAGCGTGGCCAGATTGGTCCCTGCTGCAACGGAAATGAACAGTGTTTTGCGGCCGCCCAACGCCACAACCTGCGGTGTTGCATCGCCCATCATCTGCGGTTTTACAGCCAGAATGCACACTGCCGGACTTTCTGGCAGGTCCTTGTCCAGATTCAGGCCGTGATCGCGCAGTGATTTCAGCCAATCAGATGGATAAGGATCAATGACCGCAGTGCTGGATGGCAAAACCCCTGCTTCCAGCCAACCCTTTAGCATGGCCGAACCCATCTTTCCGCAGCCCAACAAGACGAGGCCGCGTGCATTTATCTCTTCAATATGACTAGGTTTCGACATCGATCAACTTCCGTAGCTCGCAAATTTCAAACGAGGATCATCCAGTTCCCACGGGAACTTACGCGGAACAAGGCCGGATTGGAACCGGTTCACGAAGGTGTAACTGGGATAAACCGGCACTCCGGCCAACTCGCAGGAGCGATTGCCTGAAACAGTCTAATGGTTCTTTCCAGCATAATTGCGGCGTTTGCGTTGGCTCTCGGGGCAACTCAGAAGCGGTGTTTCTAATACTATTGGCTCTCTCGCTGTCTCGCCCATAGGAATCGCTTTAGCTTATGAGATTTATAGGGCAAAATACGGATAAGTGGGAATCCTGGGGAATGCGCATTTGCAACCGGAGGAGGCGCAAGGATCACCGCATGAACGGCAGGTTTGGGAGGCTGGCCGGATCTGGAAAGAGCTGGGCGTTGCATGAAAATCATTAATGTTAAAGGCGCTGGAGCCGTGTGTATTCAGGCAAACCTTTTGCTCATGTTAGTGCCTGCGCAGGTCTTATTCTCAAGCACCCCAACAATTCTATAAA
>BAXV01000211.1 GCA_001310715.1 Pseudovibrio sp. JCM 19062 | reverse complement strand
GTCATAACGAAGAACGGCATTGATGCTTTCTTCTCCCTCGATAGCCACGGGTTGATAACCAAACATCGTACTTGCAGATCCTTGCGGATCGAGGTCTAAAAAGAGAACTCGATACCCACGCAAAGCGGCATATTGAGCGAAATGAACGCTGGATGTTGTCTTTGCAGAGCCACCCTTAAAGTTCATAAAGGCGACAACTGCTTGGTCTTCGCCATTGCGTCTACGGGGCAGGTATTGAAGGGCTTTGGATGGGTTGAGACGTGCCAGTTCTTCGCGAATGGAATTGATATTCGCTAATGTGTAAGCTCGATGGTTGGAAGGATCGCGCGTAACCCCGAGCTCCAGCTTCTTCTCCAACTCATTGAAGTACCCGGTTGAAATACCAGCGAGTGCTGCAGCTTCGCGGGTAGGGAATGTCCGCAAGGTTTTCTTTTCATGTGGCTCGTTGGCCTGTTGAGCGGTGAACTCCATCAGGCTTCCAAGCTTTACCTTGTCATGGGTTACCTGTGAAAGGAGCAAATCACCACGACCAGCAGCTTCTGTCTCCAATGTGATCAAATCCATAATTTGTGCCCTTGTTTGAAATCGAAAATAATTTTGTCTAGCGCAATTAAGCTACGAGCTAGGCGGCCCACCAATTTTAAAATATGGTTTTAAGCACTCCGGTCTTCATATCCGCCTATGTCTCTTTTTTTTGCCTCATATACGGTTATTTGATTCTTATATTATTATTCCGCATATTTATCAACCTTGGGTGTTTTCCAAATGTCCATCTATCGACAACGTTGTGGGGAGGGGCAATTTATTAGTGGTGGCGAGAGAGGATGCACTGATTGCATAGCGTAGCAACCTCAGGGAGGGGGATATGCCAGCATAGGCCCCCGCACAGCGGCTGGCGGGATAAGTACGGAACGCATCAACCAACACAGAACTCAGATAGGATATTGCACATTTGAATTAGGTTAGTTTTTCGCCTATACGTTACCTATGCACTGGAAAGAGTTTTTGGAAACATCTGAGCGAAAAGAGCTCCAAAAGGTG
>BAXV01000210.1 GCA_001310715.1 Pseudovibrio sp. JCM 19062 | reverse complement strand
ACCAGATTGTCCCGCTGCGTATGCCACGAGTTCGGGCTGACTTGCAGTTCCAGTTCCGCGGCCATTTCAGCGGCAATAAAAGCTGCATGCACGCCCTGCCCGCTGCAGCTCCCGACCGGACCGCCGTATTGCAGCACGGCAACCAGCTCAGCAGCATCACTCAGCCGTTGTTGATGCCGTTTCAGCGGTTCAATCCATGTTGAGATGCGGTCACCGGCTGTTATGGGCAGAGCAGCTTGCATGCGCGTTCTGCCATCAACGTGTGATCTGCATTGGCTCTCTTCAGGGTCTTCAGCTCATCAAGAACCCCTGACAGGTGCCCGAGCAAGATACCCGAGACATCCTTGAGCGCCAAAGCCAGCGCGGTGTCCATCACATCCTGGCTGGTGGATGTTTTGTGACACTCAGCAGCATAAGGCTCAGCAATGCCAGCACGCAGCTGTTTGATGAAGGCGGGAATCGGCACGCCGTCCTGAGCGGCACCAGCTTTGAGAGCGTCGATGTCGGGCGTAAAACTTTTGCAGCCAGCAAGCACCGCGTCTTTCGCCTCCGCAGAGATAAGCGCATGGGAAAACAGGGCGTTGGTGAGAGCCACTTCATAGGCCAGATAATGGTCCAGAGTTGTTTCAAGAGAAAAGGCCTGTTGGACCTCCTCATCTCCAAACAATCCGCTCCACATCGGGTCAGTGAAAAGGCTCACACTCACATCAATCCCTTTCCAGCGCGATTGCAATGCCTTGGCCAACACCAATGCACATGGTGGCAAGTGCTCGCTTCTTCCCTTGCAGGCTCAACTCCAGCGCAGCCGTACCGGTGATGCGGGCGCCGGACATGCCCAGAGGGTGGCCCAAAGCGATTGCGCCGCCGTTCGGGTTAATGTGCTCTGCGCTTTCATCCAAGCCCAGATCGCGCAAAACAGCAATACCCTGACTTGCAAAGGCTTCGTTGAGTTCAATCACATCAAAGTCGGAGGGTTGCAGGTTCAACCGTGTACAGAGTTTCTTTGCCGCCGGTGCCGGACCAATACCATGATGCGCGGCTCAACGCCAGCGGTCGCACCGCCAAGCACACGCGCAATTGGGGTCAGGCCATATTTTTTAACCGCTTCAGCAGAAGC
>BAXV01000209.1 GCA_001310715.1 Pseudovibrio sp. JCM 19062 | reverse complement strand
CACACTGTTGCCCGTCTTTGCGGTGTTTCCCGCGCCGTGATCTATGATCGGAAGCGCGCGGAGGAGGAACAGGAGAAAAACCCGCCAGCGGCAAGGATGGCGGATATTTCCCAGAAAGATATTGAGGATATTCTGGCGGGGCATTAAGCCCCGCGTTCCGCGTCTTCTTGGTCAATTTGAGGCACCCAATAGGAATAGAGTTGCAACGGGTTTTTGCGGTCGAAGTCGTATTCCTCAATTGCTGCAAGGACGCCGCACAGGTCGCTTTTAATAGCAATCAGCTCCTGAAACCCGCTTGTTAGCTTTGCATCTGCCACATAGCGCCAGCCTCCCGCTTTGCGGATTGTGTATGTGACCCCGTCCCCTTGTGCACGGGCGCCATAGCGCCCATGAGCGCGGCCCTTCCATTGCAAGCCCGAGAGGTAATTTTTCTTAGCTTGGCGGCGAGATTTTAAAATCCCTATAGCTGTTTCTATGTCCATCAAAAGCGGGTTGGATGGTGCTGATTTTGGCGCGGTGGTTGTCATACTCAGGCCCTTTTAAAACGGGGTGATTGCGCTTGTGAGGATAAAGAAAAACGCAAATGCGTACAAGTAGAGTTATCCACAAACCATGAAAAGCTTTTATTTATAGGAAATTAAAAATAACTTGAACGCTAAAGCGTTCGGATTTACAAGGATGCATAACTAGCTTGGCGATTGCCCCGCCTTGGTAGTTCAAAAAAAAGAAGGCCGAAACAAGCGGCCCTTAAATGCGGTTATTATGTTGCTTCAACCCCGTGGCTCTTTTCCTCCAGAGCTACGGGGTTTTGTTTTGAAGGCACCCTATGGCTAGACCAGATCGGCGCAGCGCCGCCGCGCAAGAATACCGCAAACTTTATAAAACGGCCCGCTGGCGTAAAGAGCGCGCCTTGCACTTGGAGAGTGAGCCGTTTTGCGTGTTCTGCAAAGCGCGCGGTTTTTGAACGACGGTAGCCGGGACATGACCGGCGGCGCGCAGAAAAACCCTAAGCGGTGCTTTTGGTAGTGGATCACATCACGCCGCACCGGGCAAAGTCGAATTGTTTTTGATGCCGCTAAACAAACCTTGTGCCAGATCATCATGACGTAACCAAGCAGGCTTAGAGGCG
>BAXV01000208.1 GCA_001310715.1 Pseudovibrio sp. JCM 19062 | reverse complement strand
TTTGCCTAATCCATAAGGATGTTCTTGATGTAGCGCTGAGCATCTTTCTCAGAGATGATATCAGGTGGCTGATGATAGCGTCGAGGCCAGCGAACATCTGATTGTTCAATCCAACTAATTTGGCCATTGCGACCATTTCACCGGTTGATTTGCCATTTATGGCTACGGTGATTGATGCATCTTTTGTAACTGGCCGTATAGATAGCTTTGCGTCGATCGAGAAGGCCTGCCCCTCTTTGTTGGACTTTAGCTGCAGTCCGGTCAGTTCCTGAAGGTATCCTTGGCTGGCCGAAACTGCTCCAGAGAAGTTTGCACCCAACGGAATTGGATATGCTCGGTTCCAGGTTGGTGCTTTGAGTTCTGCGTGATGGATCAGGATAACCTTTCCCTGAGGGTTCTTATGGTACAGGTTATCAATTGAAGCACTTGAATAGGTGAGGCCGGGGAGTCCTGTTACTGCATCTCGAATTCGTAAGTCGTTGATTACAAGACGTTTGAGAGTGGAATCGGTGCCATTGGTAGAGGATCTCTTGAAGTTTTTGATCTCGATTTGATCAAAATAGAAGTGTGAATCACCGTGTTCGCCGCCCGTGATATTCAGTTCCCCGATGTTGAAACGAGTATCCCGATCCTGCCATCGTAGAATGCGGTGAGGTTTTCAAACTGGGCGCGCTCACCTGACCAGGTTGTCTTGGCGACACGGAAGTCAGAAAAACCAAGGTATTCTACAAGCATGCTTGTCATGGTGAGAGATGCTTTTAGGTGTTCGGGATCTTCGGCTTGTGCAAGTGTTGGAGACCCGATGAGAACAGAACCTAGGCTTATTGCGAAAACTGTTGACCGGAAAAGGGTCGAAAACTTACGCATAAAAGTACACCTCCTGCGATATTAGATTGTGCCACAGAGATAGTATAAATGTAGTGAGCTGGATAGGGTGTTTTAGTTGATGTGGGTTGTATTAGTTTTTGTTAGGGGAGTAAACTTCTCACTATTGAGACGTACTCGCAAATCTTTGACCTCTTGAGATAGCACTGCGACCTGCTCTACAGTAAACTCCATTGTCTTCCGGGAGTTATGGACCTTTTTTTGTCCATGCTACGTTATTAGGTTGAATCAGCTCTTCTTCCGACATCATACTAATTTCTCAAGTTGCTCATTTAAAGGCGGTATATATGTTTT
>BAXV01000207.1 GCA_001310715.1 Pseudovibrio sp. JCM 19062 | reverse complement strand
GTTTGTCAAACGATAGACCGAGGCCAGATGATTACGATGGTCAGCAAAGCCATGACGAAGATCGGCAGCAGCATCGGTAGGATAGATGGTTGCGGGAGCCTGAAGTTACTCTCAATGTTCAGCCACCTGCCGTTCACTAGCTCAATGGAGGCAAAAAGTTGCACTCCCTTGAGCGAGAACCAGCGATACTGCTGTAAAAACTCCTCCCGCCGCATCTGCCGTGCCTGCATAGCACTATGCGGGGAGTGCTCCCGTGCCTCAGGTGGCCTCATGCGATCAGGGGCGGGACGGCCCATTGGCTCTGGCTCGTGGCTATCATCATAGACAACTGCCACCCGTGCTTGTCTTTCATGATCCAGACGGCGTTCAAGATAGTTGGCGAGCAAGGCTTCCATTCTTGCATCACCACCACTTTCATCCACGATCGGGCTCTTTCCAATCGAATAGCGCGTGCGTGGGCTGGAGACGGTACGCAGCACCTGTCGCCGGAGATCAGGAGGCGTGGCCTCAAGCAGTTCTACAACATTAGCCGTGCGCGAGAGGGCGTTGTCACGCGCCAGATTGGCCAGCGCATACTGCCGCTCCCGGCCAAGAAAGACAAAACTGAGCGCCTGCGAAAAGATCAATGCTGTCAGCAACAGCAGGATCAGCTGGGGTGCAAGACGGCGCGGGATCAGGTACTTGAGAAACTTCATGCGGTGACTTCTTTAACCTCACCGGTAAAGGTGTAACCGCCGCCCCAGACAGTTTTGATGAGCTCGGGGTTCTTGGCATCAGGCTCGATTTTTCGGCGCAAACGGGAAACCTGATTGTCGATAGACCGATCAAATACACCGAGCGACCGGCCAGAGGTCAGATCAAGCAGCTGCTCGCGCGACAACACCACACGAGGTCGTTTCAGAAACGCCAGCAAGAGCTGAAACTCTCCTGAAGACAAAGGAACGCTCACGTTTTCAGGGTCAACCAGCTCGCGCCGGGCCGTATCTAGTATCCAGCCGTTGAACGCCAGCTTCTCGGTATCAATGGGATCACGTTCACGCGGAGAGCTGTTTGCACGGCGCAGCACGGCGCGAATGCGAGCAAGCAGCTCACGCGGATTGAACGGCTTGGTGACATAGTCATCCGCGCCAATCTCAAGCCCCACAACGCGGTCTGTATCCTCTGCCATGGCTGTCAGCAGGATAACGGGAGCC
>BAXV01000206.1 GCA_001310715.1 Pseudovibrio sp. JCM 19062 | reverse complement strand
CAAAGCTATTGCCATGAGGTGCAATCCTTCCAACGCTCAAGCTTTGTCATTCTCTCCTCAAGCAGCAAAATACCCGCGCATACACCTAAAGAGTATGCAAAATGCACCCTCTCGGCGCGGGAGACCTCGGAAGGCAGTTTAATAGGAATTGTCTATTCGAAAAGTTTGTTTTGATCTTCGGACAGCCACAGGAAGGTTGCCCGAAGATCAGGTCCCTATCAGGATGTCTTCAAACCTTTATCGGTTTAAAAATCATCATAAGCGAGACAGCTAGATCATTCTGTGAAAAAATGTCCATTACGATCTTTCCCGCGAGACAACCGCATCAGGTCATCTCTTCGCTGGGAGTACGAATAATCACCAAGTAAGGAAGGTGGGCCATAGCAAAGATCTTTGTTTTCATCCAGAAACTGAAAGTGCAGCTTCTTCGTGATTTCGCAGACCTTTCGACCGTCATTGTCAAACAGTTTGATAGATCGTTTTAGTTTCCTTGCCTTGCCTAGGGTCTTCATCTCTGGAGAAGGGCATTCGCCCTCCTCCAGAAAGTGAAATCCATTCAACACAATCATGAATTTCTCCAGTCACTTGGTTGGCGACTATACGATGGCGACGATTTTCCTGTTTCATCGCTAAACTCATCAAGATCTTCATCATGCTCAGCATCTCGATCAAAAAGAATGTGACTGCAACTTTTCTCACGAGCAAGACAGACGCACGCAAGAAGGTCTGATGGCAGTTGTTTAACAAGCTCACCGAGATGCATTCCACTTCCAACCCCAAGTAAGAACCCATATTCAGTTCTTCCTCCAAAAAATTGGCCAATCAGCCGGGGGCACAGATTCCAGCAACTCTCGCGTCTCAATGCTTAGGTTGCCAGTGCTAAGAGACAATAGATTGGTAATTTCAGACATATCAAATTTCTCATTCAATGGGCCTCCTCTCTTATTGAGGGAGGGCATCAATTCATGGGTTAAGCGGAACGATAAGGCGCGGATTTTAGGTCCTCAAGGCACTGGGAAATCGGCTTATCTGTTCGATAGTGTAAATCTCTCTCAACAGGCAATCCGAACTTGCCTCTGAACCTTTCAATTTCATCCAAACTAATCCAACCAAGTTCAACGCCCCCCCTACTTAAGTCAGAATTCCAAACGCCAGCCGAAGGTTCTCAGGGTGCAGTTCTGTGAGCAGCCAGGTTGTTGCTGCGTCTGGAGTAAACAGCTTTACGACC
>BAXV01000205.1 GCA_001310715.1 Pseudovibrio sp. JCM 19062 | reverse complement strand
ACAAAGGGATACCGCCTATTAGTGCACGCGTGAAAGCCGGAATTCATCCTATTTCTGCAAAATTTTCGACAAAACAAACTGTGAACAAACCAGTCTAAACATCGCCGTGAGCGAAGCTGAAAAACCGAAAAGGGAGAGCTTCGCACTCCAGCCAGCCCCGCCAAAAACTTCTAACCTGCCGATCTGCCTATAAGACGGCGAAGGCATTTACTCCTCGCCCGAAAGGGCGGGGAGTAGGGCAGGGCACCAAAGTGTGCACCAAGCCGGCTCAATAAAAATCCACGAAGTTGCCCTGAATGAGCAATTGTCCGTCTCGGTTGATCATGATTTGCCCCAAACCGAGTGTTCGGCCGCCAAAGTCGGCGATAATGTTGTAGCTGCCACCCTGCACTTGCTGAGATTGAACCAAGGTTGGCGCATTAGGGGCGCCCCAGCGATAAATCACCTGACCACCAGCGTCGGTTAAGAAGACAGCTATGATATTATTTATGTGAGGGGCGCCAATATTTAATGTTACACTATACATATCAATTCCTTTCGATATCGCCGATTTACAGCGGTTGAAGATAAGGCCTTTTCAGCAAGGCCTTCTTAAGTCATTGAAAAGGCTTCAATTTCCACCGCAACAATCTGGGGAATAGAATAGTTTTGCATGTACCTAAGTGTTGGTGTGGCGGAACCGATTGTCGAATTCTGCTGATCAAGTGATACGTCAACACCCATGATTTTGAGATTTGGATCGCTCAAAATGCTCTGTTTTGTGTTTTCACATAATATGGATTGTCCGGAAATGGTAATAGAAACATCCAACCCGACATAGAACGCTGAAACCCTTCCGCGGAGCATGCCTTTCGAACCGAAGAATTGGGACGGCTCCTTGATATAATTTCGACCGAGCTGAAACATTCCGGAGTTAAACCAGACGCCTGGAGAAATCGAAATTTTCCCCCACGCCATTGCGGTGACCGATAATGCCGAAAACGCTGAGAGCAAATTGGAGGGATCTATCCGCTTCTCAGATTTTCTTGTCTTTGTGATCAGGCTCCCGGTTGGCTGCTTGCTTCGTAAATCGATCGTGATCGGTCTGGGAGCTGCTGGGATTTGTGTCTTGCGTTATTTGTCCAGTTTTGGCAGCTATCGCTTAAGACCCAGTTTGGGGCCCATGTTAAAATACCAGACCGTTCCACTTTCACCCAGCCCGGGGGGGCGCTACGATCCGCAGGCGGTTCTTTT
>BAXV01000204.1 GCA_001310715.1 Pseudovibrio sp. JCM 19062 | reverse complement strand
GGAGGTCCCGCCCAAGGCAAATGGAACATCGGGACCGCATACGTGTCTCCGACATGCGCAAGCTTTCAGATCAAACTCTGCCAAGTCACCCGCGACAAAGACCTTCCAGAACAACTGGACCCCATGAGCTGCGCACGTAGCCCCCAGCGGCTTACCGGTTTTGCCTCACAGGTCACCTACAAAAAGCTCTCCGCTAAGCAATTTCAGCTCTGCACCGAAGTCGAAGCACCTGAACGGCTACGTGGATACAACGCCGACATAAGAGGCAACCTCTATTGCATCACGGATAACATCAGATAATCCGAGTAAAGCAACGCCTGCTGGAACTCGGGCCTATGAAAAGCGAGTTCCAGCACCGTGCAACACCTCGTCCTCGTTACGGCTTGATATACCATAAAAAGCAAAAAGCTCCTGATCCAGTCAGGAGCCGTAATATTGCCCCGATCATACCCGCACTGGCCCCATTCAAGTCCATTTGCCCCGAAAGCTTCCAACAACTCAGGGATGTTTACGGAACAAGGGAACGGATAGGATGAATTTCATAAGAAGCAATCGGGGAACAGTGATGCAAGAAGCGACATGGCGGCGGAAGTCCTTGAAACAGGCATTGGAGCATATTCATGCAACAATGCAGCTGAAATTCGGTTTCCGTTTATGGGACGGAACAGTCATTCCCGAAGACTCACCAAAAGCCAAGATCGTGATCAACGATCCCGGTGTGGTATCCGCTCTTTTACGACGACCCAACATAGAGACGCTCATCGATGCATGGGTGCAAAAGCGGATCGACATAGAAGACACAGATCTGTTTGAAATGTCCCAACTCCGGCCCACTGGAAAACTGAGTAAACAAGCAAAGAGTCTGAACCGTTGGCTGCTCGCCAAAGCAGCACTCCCGTTTATCCTAGCTCCTTCAAAACAACGCACGAGCGTAAAGATAAAAGGCGAGGGAGCCCGTGATGGCAGCGAGGCCTCCAACAAAACCAACATCTCCCACCACTATGATGTCTCCAATGAGTTCTATGCATTGTTCCTCGATGAACGGATGGTCTACACCTGCGGCTACTTCACCAACCCAGAGAATTCATTGGATCAGCCCAATACGACAAGCTGGACATGATCTGCCGCAAGCTTCAGCTGCAACCGGGAGACAAACTGCTGGATATTGGATGTGGCTGGGGCGCACTCATTTGCCACGCTGCAGAACACTACGGCGTGACAGCGATAGCGTCACACTCTCCGAAC
>BAXV01000203.1 GCA_001310715.1 Pseudovibrio sp. JCM 19062 | reverse complement strand
TTTGAAATACGGCTTCACCATCCCTCTTTCCTTTTAAGGCTAACTCCTTCATTGGGTTAATAAATAGCCTAATATTATTGAAGCTTTATCCTATCTGTGATAGCTGAATAGAATGCGATGGGCTTCCAGTTTTCCAGCGACAGGAAGATAATCTGTCGAAGATTGATGTTTCTGAAAAGGACGATCTCGATAAATGAGGGAAAAAAGATGCTTAAATGGAGCGCCCATATTTTAGTTATTTGCCTCGCGATTTTGGGCATGTACAACATTGTCTTTGTCCTGTTTGCAATGATTTCCTACGATCCAACCGGTGATCAAACGTTGTCGAGCACATATCCTGGACTCCATAGCCGTTTGAGTTTTGGTTTTCTCAGCGTTTACTCTGCCATGTTTTTGGGCGCCTATGTGAGGTCCGTTCAAACCTTGATCGCGGGCTAAAAGAACAGCATCGTGAGATCCGCCTATTGATGATGGCGTTGGAAAGGAAGCGAAATGCCGATCGATGTAAGCAAACGCCACCGCAAACACACAAATACTAAGGGATACCGGCAGATCAAACGCGGGAAGACAGCGACACAAGTTAAGGCAATGGCCAAGCGTCTCGGCATCCCATTTACCACAAAACAAGCACACCATGATCGCGATACAACCTGTTCCTGTTGCGAGGAAAACCCCTGCCGCTGTTCAGACAAAGATAGCAGCTGAGCCAGTTAAAAGAAGCTTTTACAGGCCAAAACACCATTCATTACGGAAGCAAAAATCATGCGCAATTTCAACCTTCCCGAACTTCCTATTCGCCACACACCCAAGTTTGAAGCCTCAGGAATCTGCTCCGATCTTACGGAAAAGATAGTGAAGGAGCTTGCCTCGGATTATGGTTATAAAAACATGAGTGCTCCGGGCGACCGGCCTATTTTAGAACCGGTAGTCCGGCACAAACACGACAAACTGAGTATCAAAATTTCAGGTGAATGTTCCACCTCCCTGTCATTTTACGACAATTGGACCATTACCATAGCCGGAAGGCAGCATAGTCAACAGGAAGAGCTCTCCATTAAAACCAACTCCCTCGTCGAGGCTTTCAAAATAACAGAACATGTATGTTCTATTTTATACGAGGAACTGGGAGAACCAGAAGAGCATCCAACGGACCCCAGCAAAACAGCAGACAAAATCCTGGCGGCTGACACAGCCTTTTGGATGGAAGTATGTGCAGCCTCCCTGAATTGGGAAATCGAGGCGCTTGGTGGAACCGAGCTTGTTT
>BAXV01000202.1 GCA_001310715.1 Pseudovibrio sp. JCM 19062 | reverse complement strand
GCATCCCAATGCTGCGCGAACACTTCAAGTCATTGATGCCAAACGCATCTGTGTTGAAGGCAACGTGTTCGGCGCCGTGGGCCTTGGCCTCGCCGCCGACGCCCGCCGCAAATTCGCATAAACGGCTGGTTTCACACACACACCAGAGCCTGAGCACGGTCTGTGCTCAGGCTTTTTTTTGTTGGATTTATCCCAGAGCTGAACCAAAGCGCCCTGCCCTGAGTGTGCAGGTATTGATTTTTACACTACATCCAAGAGCCGAGGTTGTCTTAGGAGTGATGCTATCATAGCATTTCTAGACTAGCTCGAAACTCACCTACATCTGCGTCCACTAAACGAGAAGCCGTTTGGTTAGGATGCTGAGCGAGGAACCGCTCAACGATGCAGGACCCATCGAGTACCCGAGCCATCTTGGTAAGTCGCCTGAACCAAAAAAACCATTCACTATGATTATAGGTTGTTTGGTTCCATTCTAGCTTCGCCCTTCCCACATGACGACGGATCTCGTCTTCCGGCAATTCCTCCCACGGCTCCGGAACATCGCCACAAACCTCTCGTGCAAAATGTCCTGCAAGACCTTCCGATACCAAGGCCTCTCCCAACGAAGCTCCATAACCTGGCCCATCCCATCGTGCAGCATGGTGAAGCTCATGTGCAAACATGCGCTCTAGGGAGGCATCAGCGTTTACTCTTAGTGCCGGACTTTCAGGGTCAACGGTGACAAACACGGTGCCTGGTCTGGGCGCATATCCAAGATGTCCCTTTTCCTTTACGACCTGCTTACCCGCTTGAATAACGACATCAAGCGATCGTAGCGGCATCAGCCGAACGGCCTTATCATGCGTCTCTGTCAGGCAAACTTGTATCCAGTCGCGAAGCTCCGCCAATGCGTCTCGTGCATTCAAGAAATGTAGTTGAAGAGAAGACATACCCAATATCACCCTAAATTATATGAAATCTCTAGTTTTTCGCCTCATGAAAGTAGAGTAACTATCGCTATTAGTGCAATATATTACTAGACCTGCACACTGAGAGACTTTAGGGGTTCTTTCCCCTGCTGCAATACACACATAGGGGATGCGTATTAGCTCCTCCACATTCTTCCACCCCCTCTTTTTCATCCAAGCCATCTCAACACCCTGATTTGAGGATTGTCACTTTCGGCTAGTTCAGGTTCCCTAGGTGCAATTGTTAATGAATCTTAATGATGGAGAGTTGCCCGTTTTGTGGCAGCCAGGGTTTGGAGCTGCGGGATGTTG
>BAXV01000201.1 GCA_001310715.1 Pseudovibrio sp. JCM 19062 | reverse complement strand
GGCCTGCAGCCTCCAGTGGTGTTTTAACAGTGTCGTCGATGTCGGTTGCAGGTTCGGTCTGAGGTGCCTGAGCCGGGCTTGCAACGCATCAATGTCATCTGCATTGTCGGTAACTTCGTTTGCAAAATGTTGACCCCCGCGGTTGTGGTAATCTTGAAGGGCCCGTCGGTTGTTTCGCCTGTGTATTCAGTGTTTGCGCCGGTGCCGGTAATCGTAATCGTACCTGCCTGCGCCATGCCTGCGCCTGCCAACAAAGCGATTAATGCACATGAGTATTTGAGATGAGTCATAGTAAAAACCCTGTTTTAAACAATAGAAACTGACCTAAATGCTGCTGCCGGAAACCATTGAATTGGCATGCAGAAATCGTTCTGTCGCATCAGGCGAGCAGTTGTTGGAAAGCAATTTGTGTTCCTGTGAAAGAAGCCTGTGATCAGTTGGCTTCATCATGTGCCTACTTATATTCGCAGGATCTTCGGATGAGTATTAGTGAAACAATGCCAGTAATAATTCAGAGGGCGATATTTAGGTGATGGGAAGTCTCTGGAATCCCGTTTTTCAGTGACGTGAATTTGAGGAATTTGACGGGTCTCAGTGAGTTCCTATCGCTTTTGGCCCGCTTGAATCTAGGGGGTATAGCTTACAGGGACGGGTGTGCTGCTGTGGAGTTCAGGCGGTCATGACGGGCAAGGCAAAATAAAAACCCCGCCTCATGAAGAGACGGGGTTTTTTGGAGTGTGCGAGCGCCACATGAACAAGTGCCAAGTGGGGCCAGTTATTATTATTTTTGTTCGTTCTTATTGTTTTTATTTGGCACCAGATGGCTCAACCGCTGCACAGTTATGCGTTGGCAAAGCCGTCTGGATTAGTCGCCCGCAGGAAAGTTTTTCTGCACGTTGTCCAGATCAAGGACGGTTGGCAGAGAGGCCTCGTTGCCGAGGAACTGAATAGCGTGTGCAGATGCCGCACGAGCCAGTTTGAAGTGATCTTCCAAGCTCCCTTAGGATCAGCCAGATAACCGTAAACATAGGCACCGTGGAAGGTATCACCCGCACCGTTGGTATCGATGACGCGATCTTTTGGTACTTTCAAAGCAGCCAGACGTTTGATCGGGCACTTGTCTTCGTACCAGAGCAGGCCTTTTTCACCCTGTGTCACACCGCCGACCTTGACGCCTTTGGCGCGCAGGTATTCCAGCGTGTCTTCTGGTGATTTGCCCAGCTGCTCACAGAACAGTTCAGAGACGATCGCCACGTCAATGTAGTCGAGCAGCTCTTCAGTGTTCTCACGCACAGCACCGCCATCCAGAG
>BAXV01000200.1 GCA_001310715.1 Pseudovibrio sp. JCM 19062 | reverse complement strand
GGAAAATGAGGAGGAGCAGAGCTGCAAAGCCGAGTAGGGACTCAAACATAACTTTAAAAACCTCGGCGGAATGCGTTTTTAAACAGAACGAATGTGTAGCCAGCGCTCATGAGCGCGGCAGCAGCAGCGAACCAGGAGAGCGGATAAAGTGGAATGTCCAGAGCATTGGTGACAGACCCGTCTTCCATCAACCGCTCCGCATGTGCAGCCAGCCGCCACGACAGGACCAGCAGCACGAGGGTGGACACGAAGGCGGATATGGCCGTCATGAGGGATTGCATAACCGGTGGAACCAGACCGTAGATCATGTCCACTTCAACATGTTCCCGGCGTGAGGTTGTCAGGGGGAGCGCGGCAAACACCAGCGCGCCAAGCATTAGTTGGGTGACCTCGAACGCACCGCGAACCGGGGCGTTGAACCAGTACCGGCCAACCACATCAACGACTGTAAGGCCAGTCAGACCCGCGAGGAGTAACGCGCAACATATTCCAAGGCCAAGCTCTATGAGGTTGGCGAGGGAGCGCACCCGCGATGCGCCCCCGGATCTGTTGTTAGACCCGATCAATTCTCTACGCCTGTAGATTTACGGAACTTGTCGAGTGCAGCCATTCCGTCAAAGCCATCCTCAGCAATCGCCTTTGCCCATTCGGACTCGTAGCTGGCCGCTTTGTCCTTGATGGCAGCAACCATTTCAGGAGAAGCATCATAGATTTCGATGCCGGCCTTGTTGATGCGCTCGATTGCCTTCTCATCAGCGCCATTCCATGCCTTGCCCACGCGCTCTGCAAACGCATCGCCGGAGATTGCCATGATGGCCGCCTGATCTTCAGCGGAGATATCCCCCCACTTGCCTTCGTTCATGACGAGGAACCATGTGGTGTTGTAGATGCCGCCCGGAACACGCATGGTGTACTTGACATGGTCCAGCAGATTGAATGCGGTCAGCGCCTCATAGGTGAAGGTCACACCGTCGATGATGCCACGAGACAGGGTCTCGTAGACTTCGCCCGATGGCATGAACAGCGGTGATGCGCCAAGGTCGCTTGCCAGATCGGCAATGTAACCACCCGGTACACGGACCTTGAGCCATCAATGTCGGCGGGTGTGTTTAGCTTGCGTACGTTGTTATGGACCAGACCGGGGCCATGCACGAACAGGCCAAGCAGTTTGGTGCCTTGTGTTCTGCCTGTGCATCCAGATCGTTGGCGTAAACATCCCAAAAGGCTTTGGAGCCGGAGACTGCATCATCTCCCAGGAACGAAAACTGGCCAATGCGCGAGCGCTGGAAGCGGTTGTCGTTGGTGAAGGAGTGCAG
>BAXV01000199.1 GCA_001310715.1 Pseudovibrio sp. JCM 19062 | reverse complement strand
AGTTGTATTTTTGGTCCAATTGATATATGGATGAATACATAAGGAGATTTAATTGTAGATGACTAACAGACTGCCTCCCCTCAACGCTCTTCGTGCATTTGAAGCCGCCGCCAGACATTCCAATTTCACCCGTGCTGCGGAGGAACTAGGGATGACGCAGGCCGCGGTTAGCTACCAAATCAAGGTACTGGAGGACCGCGCGGGTAAGCCGCTGTTCAAGAGAGTGGGACGGCAGGTTGTACTGACAGAAGCAGGCATGCAGTTCGCTGCTATTGCAAGTGAAGCGTTTCAGTCTATTCAAAATGGGTTTGCTGCCCTGCAAGAAACCAATGAAGTAACACTGAAAGTTAGTGTGATTCCCACATTTGCAATGAACTGGTTGTCGTTGCGTATCGGGGCTTTCCAGATACAGAATCCCAAGATGGCTGTGCAGCTATATACAAGCACTGATCTAATAGATTTTGCATCTGCAGGTGTTGATGTTGGAATTCGGAATGGGTCCGGTGACTGGCCCGGGCTATGTAAGCATAAGCTTTGTAATATTACATACTCTCCCATGCTCAGCCCTAAACTTGCTGAAAGTGTGGGTGGCATCCAAAAGCCCGAGGATCTTCTCAAACTTCCTCTTGTAGATATAGGGGATCCGTGGTGTTGAGTTGGTTTGAAGCCGCTGGGGTTGAGGCCACGGACTTATTAAATCAGCATTCTTCGCAAATGGGCCCGCAGACAGTTGATGGTAATATCGCACTTGCAGGGCACGGCGTGGCGATTTTGTCTCCAATATATTATGATTCGGAATTGCGGGACGGGCGGTTGGTCCAGCCGTTTGAGTTAGAGTGCGTGGAAGAAAAACCAATCTGGTTGGTCTATCGTGAAGCACAGCGAAATCATCAGACGATAAAGCTGTTTCGCAATTGGATATTCAGCGAAATGGAAAAAGACGGATGTTGAGCTGATTGCCCCTCTTACTCAGGAAGGGCAATCACGACTGCGATCCCTGATCAGCTCCATTTGAGAGAAGACCAGAGACCCCATGACTATCCCAAGGCTGCTGTTCGACAAGGTCAAAATGCTGAGTAAAGCGAACTAGTTGACTTGCTGTTCAGCTGTGCGTGCTGGCAGTAGAACTGGCGCGAAGTGTAGGATGTATCGGCAGCTCACATACAGCACCACAGTTGTTGCGACAAACAGTTCAAGGTTCGCCAGCACTCTTACCTGCTCTACAAGATTGGCACTTGCGCCCAGGCTTTCCATCCAGGTTACGGTCTTGAAGAGTGCCGTTGCACCGATGACAAGCGGAAACGTGAAGGCGGAAAAGCCAGACA
>BAXV01000198.1 GCA_001310715.1 Pseudovibrio sp. JCM 19062 | reverse complement strand
TTCGACTTTGTCCGTGAATGGTGAGTTGGGTGACGTCAAGGTTCTCGAAGAAGGGATTCTCGGCGGCGCTGGAACTGTGAAGTCGATTGAGGTTCTAACCGGTGGGCGCGTTGCACCAGGCAACTCAATCGGAACATTGAGCGTTACCGAAGATACTACCTTTGGCGATGGTACTTTCTACGATGTGGAGATTCAGGAAGACGGTACCTCCGATAAGCTGGAGGTAACAGGCAACGTGACTATCGGCGACGATGTGACTGTTCGAGTTACGCAAGAAAACATTCCTTACCTGGATAACAAAGGTAATGTAAATTGGGATTTAACTGAGAACTACACTGGTATTGGTAGATTTAACATTCTTTCAGCCGGAGGTGCACTCACAGGTGAATTTGCCAATGTTGAGAGTAATCTTTGGTTTTATGATAGTAGCCTGGCATACGAAACAAACGACGTCTATCTGGAACTTGATCGCAACGAAAAGACATTTTTTTGATGCTGCTGATACCTCAAACCAGCAATCGGTTGTTGGAGGGCTAGAAAGCCTTTCTGCAAGCAGCCCACTCAACGGTGCGATACTAGGACTCGCTTCTGAGGCGCAGGTAAGAGACGCCTATGATCAACTATCTGGCGACCTTTATGCGTCGGTCAACAACGTTCTCTTAGAAGACAGCCGTTTCCTACGCTCTGCCGTACTGGAAGAGGGCAACTCTGGTGATCGTCAGGTATGGGCCAAGGCGTACGGTGCATGGGGTAACTGGGACAGCGATGGCAACGCAGCTGGACTTGATCGGAACACCGGGGGCGTCATCTTTGGTGCTGACACACCATTGAATGAAATCTTCAGCGCTGGTCTCACTGCTGGATACGGCCATGCCTCCATTGATGCTGACGGGGCATCATCTGCATCCGTGGATGCTTACCACATTGGCACCTATGCAGGTGCCCGTGCAGGTGGCGCGAATCTGAAAGCAGGGCTTGCGTATACCTATAACCAGATCGAGAGCGACCGGGACGTGCGTATTGGCGCTTTGTCTGAGGAACTGTCTGCCGATTATGATGCGGGTACATTCCAGGTCTTCACTGAGGCCGGCTATGATCTTGAAACCTCCTTTGCAACTGTAACTCCGTTTGCAGGCGCAGCCTACGTGCATGTTCGTAGTGAAGGCTTCACTGAAAGCGGTGGGGATGCTGCGTTGAAAGTGAATTCTGCATCTGAAGGAACTGCAGTTACCAACCTTGGCGTGCGGTTCAACAAAGCGTTTGAGCTCACCTCTGGTAAACTGTCGCTGACCGGTTCCGTAGCATGGCAGCACATCTATGATGACGAAGGCTTTAC
>BAXV01000197.1 GCA_001310715.1 Pseudovibrio sp. JCM 19062 | reverse complement strand
GTATTCGCTCGCAAAGCTTTGAAGGGGAAGGCCGTTTTCTATCCAATGTTGCGGCTAATAAGCAGGTTATTCAAGCGGCTTTGGATGGCGAGGCGATCCGGTGCCGGGTGATCGTGCCGGGCCTTGGTCACTTTACCGGGCTTTGGATTATTTCCGGCCTTGAGCTTTCCGGCGAGCTGGAAGGAACCATGACATCTTCAATGACGTGGAGCGCATCCAGTGCGTTGGCGTTTGTGGCAGAGGGCGCGTAATGATCGAGAACAGAGCGCGCGGCGAAGTACTTCTAAAAACCAACGGCGCCGAGGTGATCTTGTGCGCCGAAATGGACCGCTTGGCAAAGCTTGAAACCGCGCTAGGCGGTCAAGCCTTTTTGCCGATGTTTAACGACATTGCCAATCTGAAAATTTCAACCTACGGGTGGCGGTTGAATGCCTGACCACCGAAGGCAATCCAAAAGCCGTTTTCCCTGTTTTGCTCAATACTGAAATTCTCTTGGAGATCAAAACCGCCATTTTGGCGGTGTTTGCGGCGGCAAATGAAGAGGCCCCCCAGCCGGGAAGTAACGGGGGCGAATGGGAGCCGCTGGAGCGACTCCCGTTCCGGCTTTGGCTGTCACAAGCTAATTTAATAGGTTGGCCGCCCCGCGAGTTCTGGCGGGCAAGCATGGTTGAATTTTTTTGCCGCCGTGAAAGGCTGGCAAGAAGCGCACACACCAAAAGAAAAAACGGTGACAGCCCCGAGCGATGCGCGATTAGAGGAGCTATTCGAGAAATATGGCTGATGCTACCGAAAAGCTTATTTTGCTCATGGAAGCGCAAAACAGGGATGTATTGCGCGCCTTCAAGCAAATCGAAACGCAAAGCCGCAAGAGCTTTAAACAAAGCGCGCGCAATACCGACGCTATGAGCAAATCCCTTGCAAGTGCAACAAAACAGGCAAGCGGGTTTATTGGCGCAATCGGTAAACTCACTCTTGGCGCGGCGGCGGTGTCGTCTTTTGCCGCCTTGCGGGGTTGATTAATGAAACGGTAGGCGCGCTTTCCAAAATTGGCAAGGTGGCCGATAAAACCGGCCTGACCACCGAGCAATTACAAGAGTTGCGCTATGGGTTTGACTTGGCGGGCGTTTCGGCCAATCAAACAGATACGGCGATCCAGCGTTTTTCGCGCCGGGTAGCGAGGCGGCCAACGGCAGCGGCGTTTTAAAGAATATTCTTGCGGCGAACAGTGTTGAGCTGCGAAACGCTGACGGGGCGATGCGCCCAACCATTGAGATTTTAAAAGACTATGCGACCTGATTAAAAACGCCAAGTCAAACAAGATCAGCTTTTACTTGCGTTCAAGGCGTTT
>BAXV01000196.1 GCA_001310715.1 Pseudovibrio sp. JCM 19062 | reverse complement strand
GGCGGTACTATGGCCCGTTGCGGGTTAATTGCCGGTTGGAGCGATCATTAGGATGCAAGATGTGTCATTACGCCAGATGCAAGAAGGGGAGAGCCAATGCCCTCCCCTTTGCATAAATCTGAGAGGAATTCGCGCTACATGGCTCCAACAAGCCAGAGGGAGAACCACGGGAACGCGATCAGCAGGGCAAGGCGTACTAGATCGGATACCCAGAACGGGAACACACCCTTGAAGATGGTGGAGAGCTTCACATCTTGTAGCACGTTGCGCAGCACGAACACGTTCAGCCCCACCGGCGGTGATATGAGGCTGATCTCCGTCACCACCACCACAATCACTGCAAACCAGATGAGCACGGCTTCCGGATCGCTCAGGGCCTGCGTACCAAAGTCCAGCTCCAGAACAAGCGGGTAGAACACCGGCACAGTCAGCAGGATCATGGAGAGGCTTTCCAGAACACAGCCGAGCACGATGTAGATGAGTACGATGCCGAGGATCACCAGATAGCGTTCAGCTCAAGCTCCAGCACCCATTCGGCTAGCGTGTCCGGCAGGCCTGCAAAGTTCACGAAGTTGGAGAAGATCTCCGCGCCAATGATGATCATGAAGATCATCGCCGTGGTGCGCGCACTCTCCAGCATGGCGTGATAGAGGTTTTGCACATTCATACCGCCCATGACCAGTGCGATCAGGAAGGCAGTGCCCGCGCCAATTCCAGCAGCCTCGGTTGGCGTGAAAAATCCGCCGTAGATGCCGATCATGATCACCGCAAACAGGCCAAGCACGGCGATAACGCCAAGCTTTTCCTTTTGCGTGAACGGCTCGGAGCCTTCAGCCTTGGGAGCGAGCGACGGGTTGATCAAGGTGGCAACGTAAATGGCGCCGATGTAAAGCAGGAGTCCCAAAATGCCCGGAAGAACACCGGCGATAAACAGTTTGCCGATGTCCGATTCCGTCAGCAGGCCATAAATGATCATCACCACGGAAGGTGGGATCAGAATGCCCAGTGTTCCGCCAGCGGCGATGGAGCCGGAGGCAAGGCTGTCTGCATAGCCGTATTTGCGCATGGACGGCATGGCCACCTTGGACATGGTGGCAGCAGTTGCCAGTGAAGACCCACAAACGGCGGAAAAGCCACCACAAGCTACAACCGATGCCATGGCAAGCCCTCCGCGCGCGCGCCCAGCAGGCGGTTGGCAGCAGCATAAAGCCCGCGGCTCACACCGGAAATAGTGAGCAGGTTGCCCATGAGGATGAACAGCGGAATCACGGAGAGCGAGTAGGACAGGCTGGTTTCAAAACCGACCGAGCTGATAACGGACCATGTGGCATTCCATCCGCGCATCATCGCAAAGCCAGTCGCGCC
>BAXV01000195.1 GCA_001310715.1 Pseudovibrio sp. JCM 19062 | reverse complement strand
CACAGATCAAAGGCAATGGGAACTTTGAATCGGATAGCCCGCAACTTGCTCTAAATGGACCCAAGCAGTACCCTACAACCTCAATAATCTAACTCACAGTTTGGCAGTATATGAGCTTCGGGGTGCTTCCTAAATCTGAGTACTTGTGCTGACAGACTATGGTTCTTCTGCAAGAGCATGGCAGGGCAATGACATTTGTGGCGGCTTTGCTGGCTGATCCGCTGGAAACTGGACTAGCCTAAGAAAAGTGGAGAGACTTCGTCTCACGATTTCTGTGCAGCCTCACAAACGTGATTGGTGAATGATAGTCTAACGCTGGGTGTCTTCGAATTGGATTGTAAAAGCCTTCAATGTAAAGGCCAAGTGCCCTTTCTGCGCGTTGCGTGTTTGGAAAGCAGTTCGCTACAACATTTCTGATTTGATCCTCTTGAACACGGTTTCCACCATGGAATTATCAAAGCAATTGCGCTGTCCGAATGATGATGGGCTCATCAAGAGAAGCTCATGTTGCCAGAGCTTGTTGTAGTGCCGGTCCCCTAAGTCAGTCTTCATTCAGCTACTGGGTGTCCAGCTGACAATACTCCTTGAGAACAGATCTACGGCAATCGCCAGATACAACCAGTCTTCTATTGTCCAGAGGTAACTGATGTCAGTACCTATTTCTGGTTGGGGCCGGGGCACGTTAATTCATGTTCTAAAAGGTTTGATGTAACAGACTTGTTATGCGAGCTGTTCATAGTTCTTTTGAACTTCTTTTTCCTCCCTACTTTCTGTGTGTTATCGCGCATTAGGCGGACCACACGATGCCTGCCCACACTTAAGCCTTAAGCAGTAAGATCAGCTGCAATACGCTGGGATTCATAAGCTCTATTCGAGGTTTTAAACTTATCGAGGAGCGCCATATCCTCACGTTTCTGGCGCTCGCAGGCCACTTTCTCAAGCATAATAACCACTGAAACTGACACCCATAAAGGAACAGAGGTTGGCAGTTGAATAATATGCGTTCTGTGCATCGATAAACTGGTATTTCATTAACTTGTTTCTCTGGCGAGGAACGTTGCCCAAAAAGCACGTTTTTCTTGCGCAATCGGATTAGTTACTTACTTGCATCTTCATGTCGCGCCCCAAGTAAATCCTGATCGCGAAAGTCCTTTATCCAGCGGTTCAAGGTAGCATCTCCCACAGCCAGATAGCTGGTAATCTCACGTATTGGCCGACCATTCACTTCGATAAGCTGCACAGCTTCTCGTTAAAACTCTTCCGTATAATACGTTCGCTCCATGAAGTGCTCCTGTTGTCAACTTAACAGGAGTCCCTCCACTTCCCCTAGGCCAGTCCAGATAGGGTAGGTCACTTTTATTAGAAGCTCCCCTGCCTGTTCATCCCATTACCAATGCCACAGAGTGCCGTCTTCGAGCCTGTTTACT
>BAXV01000194.1 GCA_001310715.1 Pseudovibrio sp. JCM 19062 | reverse complement strand
TTATTTGAAAAGCCGTTCGGCAATGATTTTGGAGCCGAATTGGTTCAGGTGATTATAATCGCGATATAGAAACCGCCCTTCCTTAATAAGCTCGCAGACGCCATCGCGGCAGAAAACTGCTTTCGGATCAATAAAGTCGACATTATCGTAGCGTTCTGCAATGTTTTGGAGGTGGGATTGGGCGATGGCACTTTGCTTTTCAGCTTCCGAAAGGTTCAAAACGCATTTTTTTTGTGTCGGTTCTGCCGTACTTACAGGGGCGCAGATGATTGCGGATGTTTATCGCCGGGACTTGATTGACAAGAGTGATGCTGGTTGTCGTGCCGTCAAATTGAGCAATCACATCTTCCAGACTTGAGAAAAACTGCTCGGCCTTTATCGGGTCCTCTTTGCGAACGCCGTCAACCTTCGTTAAGATGTTCGAGCTCCAGTACCCAGCCATAAAGATCCGCTCTGGCTTGAGTTCATCCTTGAGATACTCCAAAACCCGCGCATTGTGGGTGTTGCACTCTGTTCGTGCCTTAGTTGCGCTCCAGCTCCCACGATCCTTTACAGGGGCACAGCCTTGTTTTTGAAACAGGTGTAAGCTCTTCTCTCCTCTCAAAAAGACATCGTTCATTCCAAATGCAAAGTGCTCGGCATGCGAGTCTCCCCAGATCACACTTTGGACTGGCTGCTTTTGCTGATCACCCAGGGCGCACAAATTACGATCCCATCCCGGGGTGTTGCAGTAGTGCTGCTGGAAAGTATCACGGTAATTAACTACTAACACGTGGGTTAGGTTTTGCTGTGGGAACACCCAACTCATTCGGTCGGTGTTGGATATGACAAAGGCCATGATCATAAGGACCGCTGTCGCACCGATCGGGGCAGATACCTCTCTAAATCGTGTGGGCGTCCTTCCTACTTCGCGCATGGGGCGTTCAATGCCAAAGTAGAGAACAAGTGCCAACGCAAGTGAAATTAACAGGCCTAAGCCTCTGAGAGTTGGGCTGTTTAGGTAGCCATCAAGAAAGGAGTAGGAGAGGACAAAAACAGGCCAATGGACAAGGTATAAGCTATAAGAGACCCTGCCCAGAAGGCGTAGGGGGACGCAGCTCATTGCTGACGAGATGATCGCGCCGGGCGAACCTCCAGAAAACAATAGGAAAGAGACCGACAGGGTTAATGCAAGCGCAAGGAACGTGGGCCATGCCTCTCCACTGGCTGTAAAGATGCTGAAGATGATGACCGCGCTTGCGGCAAGTTGAAACAGGCTAACCAGCCTTGCCCCTAACCAATCAAACGGTTTCTCCCTAAGACATACGATCACGCCACCAAACGCAAACTGCCATAGTCGCGTGGGAAGGGAGTAATAGGCGACATCCGGATCGTTGAATGCCAGAATCACTGAGGCAATAAAGGAGAGAGCAATGATGACAAGAAAAATCGGAATATGTGCTTTTGGGGAGCACTTCAGTATCCCAAAGCAGATCAATGGCCAGATAAGATAGAACTGCATTTCCACCCCGAGGGACCA
>BAXV01000193.1 GCA_001310715.1 Pseudovibrio sp. JCM 19062 | reverse complement strand
CTTCAGGGATAAATTTGGATGCATGTTCACAGACCAATAGGACCGGAGCAGAGCCTCCTGTATTGATCGTTTCAACCGTGCCGTTGCCAGCAGATTCTCCCCGGTCAGTTTTGACTTCAGACAAGAATGATCCCCGGTGCATCTTGTTTTTCCGTGTACTTTCAGTCTTTTTATTCGTAAAAGAAGAAATGAACGAAACGTTTCTATGGAGACTAATCTGAATGAATCGTTTCACAAAGCCTAAAAAAATAGGCAGATATACATACGTGAAGCAGGTGAGAGACGTGCGGGACCCGAACGAACAGACCGTCGCAGAGAAATTACGGCGGACATTTTAACGGGTTAACTCGTGCGGAGCGCCAATTGGCCGTCTCCTTGTTGGCAAATTATCCCGTCAGCGGACTGGGAAGCGTTTCTGAACTCGCCAAGCTCGCAAATGTGTCCGGACCGACCGTTGTTCGAATGGCACAAAAGATTGGTTTTGCTGGATTTTCCGAATTACAGGCTGCGCTAAGATTGGAAGTGGAAGAGACAATTTCCAATCCGATTTCCAAACAGGAGCGCTGGACACGCAATGCGCCTGATACGCATATTCTCAACAGATTCGCTGATGCTGTTATCGACAACCTGAAACAAACCTTACAGCAGCTCGACACCCAAGATTTCGATCACGCAGTAGAGTTGCTGACGGACCGGGAGCGTGCTGTCCACATCGTTGGTGGCCGTATTACACGCGCGTTGTCAGACTATTTTTTTTCACACATCTTCAGGTGATCCGTGATGACGTTATAGCAATTGCCTCCAACTCTAACACATGGCCCCATTATCTGTTGAACATGAAGCCGGGAGATGTGGTGGTTGTGTTTGATATCCGCCGTTATGAACACGATATCCTGCGATTTGTAGATCTCGCGCGCGAGCGTGGTGCAGTTGTGATTGTCTTTACGGATCAATGGACGTCACCTGCGGCGGTGAATGCAGAGTATGTCTTCAATGCCCGCATCGAGGCACCGTCCGCCTGGGACAGCAGCGTGGTGATCATGTTTATTCTGGAAGCGATGATTGAGGCCATGACCACCTCCACGTGGGACGTGACCAGAGAACGCATGAACACGCTGGAGAAGCTGTTCGATAAAACCAAGATGTTCAGTAAATCGAGCTAGGCCTCTGCGGTTGAATCAGTGTGATTGCCAACAGGTTTTGCGCGTGGTCGGTAAAACCGGAAACGGCGGATTGGTGAATTGGCCCCGGGCTCATTTGAGGTGCGGTTAAGACCTGAACAGGTGTTGGGGAGTGTTCAGAACATTTGAGCCCGGGGTAATCGCCTCACATCTTTCCGAGGCGTGAGCAAGGAGGTGTTGGAGGAGTTAAGGGGAACTGTAGAGACGATGAAATTCATATGAAAAATTTATAGGGACTTACCTGATAGATGGCCCTGAATTGATTTCAAACCCAATGTCTCTTTTTAGGTGTGGTGGTAGATCGTGACCATAGATTACCCTTGGTTTCGGTAAGCTGAGAGTTGC
>BAXV01000192.1 GCA_001310715.1 Pseudovibrio sp. JCM 19062 | reverse complement strand
CTATTGTGCTCAATGGCGCCCCCATGGCCTACTGGAGCGGCACCATGGGGCAAGACCCCATGCGCTACTCAGCCGGACTAACCGGCGGCATCGTGCCCGCACTGCTCTCGGCGGATATGCCAATGGCGTCTTTGATGGTGCCAATCTGGTGCAGAACTTCGAGATGCTGAACCCCGGACGCAACTGGTTCCGAAAGTACTACGACCTTTACACCAATATTGACGGTGGCGATGAGCGCTTTCTGGAGTTCCAGAAGTGGTGGGGCGGCTTTTATTACATGACCGAGGAGGAGTTCCGCTGGATTCTGGACAACCTTTTCATCGGTAATAAGCTGTCAAAAAACGCAGCCTTTCTGGAGCCGGGACGCCCCATTGACCTGAAGACCATCAAGTCCCCCATCATCGTCTTTTCCTCTTACGGTGACAACATCACACCGCCGGATCAGGCGCTCAACTGGATTGCAGATACGTACACCGACGAGGCAGAAATCGAGATCCTCGGTCAGCGGATCTTGTACATGTTGCACGATGAGGTCGGACATCTGGCATCTTCGTATCCTCCAGCATTGCCAAACGAGAGCATACGCAGGTGGCCTCCACGCTGAAGACCATCGAGTCTCTGCCCCCCGGCCTTTACAAGCTCCAGATCGAGCGACAGAAAGGAAAAGGGCGTGAAGCAACGTTTGAGGTGAGTTTTGCGCGCAAAACCATAGACGATATGCTGAAGGAGACCAGCGAACGTGACGTGGAAAAGGCCTTCGCAGGTGTGGCGCGTTTGTCCGAAAGTCTGGCAGACATGTATGACAGCACCATTGGCCCCACGCTGAAGACCCTGAACAGCTCACAAACCGGCGAAATGACGCGCGGTATGCACCCCTTGCGGCTGAACAATGGCGCGTTTGCCTCCACCAACGTTCATGTTCTGGCCCACAATGGCAGCGACTGCGGTAAAGCAGAGCCGTCAACCCAACCTTGCCAAGACCCCCTTCCATTACTGGGAGGAGCTGATGGCAGACCATATCGAATATGGCTGGGATGCTTTAAAGGATTGCCGTGAGGCAATGATCGAGAACTCCTTCCTCGCGTTCTGGGCCTCTCCACAAGCGGTGGAATATGGCAAGGCACTGTCCTTCAGACGGCCCAGAGTACCAATGCAGGACTTGCATAGTTTGACCAGCATCCAGAATGCGCTGAAAAAGATCGACAAGGGTGGTGTCGCCGCTGCCATCGTGCGCATTGTGCTGATGGTTGCCGATACCCGCACAGAGGTGCGCGGTGAAAAGCTGGAGCGGTTCAACGAGGTGCTGACCACATGGGCGCCATTCAAGTCCATGGAGCCGAAAGAGCGCAATTTCCTTATTCACGATCAGACCCTGATCGCCCGGTTCGAGTTGGAAGCTGGCTACAACGCCCTGCCGTCCCTGCTGAAAACCGAGAAAGAAAAGACGCTTGCCTACAAAGCTCTGATGCACATAATCGGTAAGGAAGAGCACCTGCCACCCAACTCGCTTGAGCTCTGGCGCAGTCTGAAAAAG
>BAXV01000191.1 GCA_001310715.1 Pseudovibrio sp. JCM 19062 | reverse complement strand
GATGGTCCAGAATGACCAAGCCAGCACCAATGCAGCCAGTCCTGTTGCCAACACCGTGCGAACAGCCTGTCGAGCTTACTGATGCCCTCGTGGTCCTGTCGGTCCTGACGGAAGTACTGGATCACGACCAATGATAGCAGAGCAACTGCGCACGACTTGGTGATAAAGCGGGTTGTCAGATCGCCATCCAGAAAACGGTAGAGCAGGTATATGACATCGCAGAGCAGTGTCATTGCGGCTGCAAAAATGGCAATGGCGGTCAGCCAGCGCCTTACACCACCGTATTTGCTTGCCGGGTTTGCTGCGCTGTTACGCGCATTCTTTTGATGGAGCCAAAGGAAAACAGGCGTAAAGATAATCAGAGCTGCCATTGACCAGCGCAGGCTACGCAGGCCGCTGCTGGAGAAGCTATCCCCAACCTCCGGCATCCATAGGGTGATCATTCCCAGCAGTAGTGTCAGGGTGTTGCCGATCACCATGCCAAAAGCCGCGAATAAAAGCGCATAGAAGACCGCATCCCCCGCAGCTGTGGACCGCTGCGGTTGAGGGACTGCGCCAACCGTCTTGTCGTAGGACCAGCCACTCAGAGCTGTATCTATCTCCAGAGCAGTCCAGCTGGAAGGGGCTAAGCATGTGCGGATGTCTTCTTTGGAAAGGCCCTTGTTCAGTGCATCACGCACGAACTCGGAGAGTGCAGCGGGGATCTGCATATGAAAATCCTTTAAATACTAATCAATAAAGTAGGGGTGTGCCTGAGTTTGGAACTTTTAATGTTGCCTCGTAAAATGTCCTCTCATTTTAAATGTGCACGTCTTTTTGAAGTGATCAAGGTTCTTCGGACGGGGACATTATGCAGAGGCATTTAGTGCACAATCAAAATGCAATGATTGCAGCGCTCTGCCTAACAAAAAAGGCTCCTGAAATGATCAGGAGCCTTTTTTGATTTTGATTATACGCCGTGTCTTAGTCGAAGCGGCCACTTGCGTGGGCGAGCATGGTGTAGACCTTGCCGGTATCAGAGGTCAGGTAGGTCTGACCAAGCTGATTGTCGCTGTCGCTTCTGGAGACCTGAGAAAGAAGCTGCTCGAAGTCCTGAATGTAACGCTCTACAGCGCTGCGGAATTCAGGGTCACGGCCATACTTCTGACGGATCTCGTCGAAGGTCTGTTGACCTTGCAGGGTGTACAGGCGACGGGTGAAGACATCACGTTCGCCGCGCTTGTAGCGCTCCCACAGATCCACAAAGGTTTCGTGATCAACTGCACGAGCAATGTCCATGCTCAGGGAGTTGAGGGATTCAACCATGTGCTGCGGGGTGCGTGCGTTTGCTGTGTCACGGGCAGCGTGGGCTGCACCGCCTTCATCATCTGATGCGCGGCGAAGCAGGTCACTGATCCAGCCCTTGGATGCGCCGTTCCCTGATCGAGCCGAGGTTGAAGATGCCTGTGGGCGTGATGGGCGCGGTGCTGGTGTTTCCATGCGGTGCGGTGCAGGGGACATGCGAGCTGGCTTTGCACCGGTTGCTGCAACCTGCTGCAGGGTTGG
>BAXV01000190.1 GCA_001310715.1 Pseudovibrio sp. JCM 19062 | reverse complement strand
CTGGGGCAACACGGTCTGCACGATTTTGCTTTGGGGGAAGGAGGCGGAGCCACATTCCCCCGTCAAAAGCAACAAGACTGGCTCGTCAGAGGCAGGCCGCAGCTGGATTTGCTGCGACCCTTTTTTTGAAAAGAAAGTGTTCGGTTATTCTAACGGTTCGCGTTGGAAGTTAGTCAGTGTGCGTAGATTTTTGATGTCCCAGCGCAGGCGGAGCCGAAGAAGCTGTTTCTTGTCTGTTTCATCCTCAGCCCGATATTCATTCCACCCGCTAATAATTGCCCGCCATGCGTACCCGACGGCAATAAGCAGGCCTTTTTCAGGAATATCCAGATTAGGGACTGTAGCTTCAATTAGTCTTGAAGGCTCTGCGTTTACAAGATCGAGCGCGATTGTGTGAACGGTTGCTGCTGGGAGATAGTTAAACGTTGCCTTTTGATAGCACTCGATAAGATCAAGGAGTTCATCGGACAGATTATAATTCCTCAGACAGTCTGCTGCGCTGTCATCTGGATGGTAGTTGAGCCCGGCAAGGGACAGCTCGGTCAAAAAGATGATGGCGGTTGTGCTATCAACGGGCTTTGTAAAGTTCTGCATTATAGCCTCTACTGCTTGGAAATAAGATTTTGAGGGAAATGGCCGCCCTCCCCGCAAGGGGAACAGGGAAGGCGGCGCGCTCACTTTTTCACCAGTGTCAAGGTGAGCGTATTGATGTTGGTCCCCGCGCTTTTAAAGCTCTCTTCAGGGAGGTGTTCCCACTCTTCTTGATGTCGAAAACGGCTGTTTTCCTCTACCCATTTGCGAAACTTAACGTGCTTTGGAGTTTCTCCAACGAGAGCTGAGACAGGTAAAATCGCCACCAGTGCACCATCTTCTTTTAAGAAGCTGTATGCGTGAACCACATGTTCCATCCAGTGGGTGCCGTAAAATGGCGGGTTCATGACAACCGCATCATAAATAGGGGTTGGTTCCGTATTCAGGAAATTGTCTTGAACCACTTTTAGACTTGGGTGATTAATCGCTTGCAGCGTGGAGACACGTTCAGCGTGATACTCGATCGCGTGAACATTTGCGCCGGCTTCAAGAAGCGGTTTGACCAATGCTCCTTCGCCTGCACTTGGCTCAAGGACCTGCTTTCCGTGCAAGCTTGTCAGCCCTAGTTTTTGACACTGCCTTATCCGCAACTGCTTTAGGTGTTGCATAAAAGGCAGATCTTTTGATGGTAGGCCGGTTTTACTTCGCAGGCCGCTTGCAAGATCGTCACCTGTGAAGGCATCGGCTAGGACTTCACCATACCATTGCGCAAGCTCCAGATTTGCTTTTTTCACCAGATCATCACGACGGAACCAGATATGCGCGTTTCCGTTTTTATAACAGTGGATCCCGAAATATTCAGTTTCATGATCGGACTGGAACGTGTCCGCAGACTTGTTCAGTTTATTCCTCTCATCTTTAATTTTACGCCGAAGTTCACCCGCATCTGGAACTTTGTTATCCAGAATTGCAAAGATCCGCTCAACATCATCAATGGCCTCGATGCGAGTAGCGCT
>BAXV01000188.1 GCA_001310715.1 Pseudovibrio sp. JCM 19062 | reverse complement strand
AGCGCCTCGCCCTTGACCCAGCCAACCTGCCTGCAATCCATGGCCTGACCGTTGAACGCTTCGAACATGACGTCCTTGGCCTTTTGAAAAAGGTCGGCTATCAGAACTGTGCGGTTGATGCGACAAAGACTGTCTGTACCCTTGAAAAAGACTCGCTCTCTGAAACCATCAGCGTTCTGACACAGGACGAAAACATCTACGGCCTGCAGCGCGAGGTCAGCTTCAAGAACCCTGCCCCACGCGCCGCCATCATGGGTAAGCTGCTCAACGCCTACCCAACCCTCTCCCACTTTGAGAACATGACAGCGTCCGACGACAAAACCTGCCGCATCACCTATCTGGGTAACAGCGGAGAACTCCTCAAAGACGCACTGGCAACACCAGCCTATGCAGAGGCCCTACGCCAGCTAGCAGACAACTGCACCGACTATCACAGTCTGGAAGTCTTCGGCGAAGACACAGTCAGCGGCCTGCGCTTTGTGTTCTACAGCAGCCAGCCAATCAAAGACGCCATCGAAAACCGCAAAGGCGCATTCCAGATCTCCTCGAAATCTGCACAGGACCTGACCTTCTAAGGAACCATGCAAGAAGAGCTTGGCGCGCAGCCATCCAATATGTTGCGGCGTAGGCAATAAAAAGGCGGAGCTCAATGCTCCGCCTTTTTTTTCATCTGTTAATGTTCGGAACTTACCAGCCCTCACGAACACGCACGACCAAAGCTGTCACAAAGCCAAAGATCATGTGACCAACCAGAGAGGCCCACGTCAGCGTAATAAAGCCGAGGAACGGTGGCAGGCCAGCAATCAGATGCGCCATGACGTAAAGTGCAAAGACCCAAAGACCCACACCAAAGCACGGACCAACAATCCACCATGGCAGCGGCGGAATGATCACACGCGCCAGGGGCGGGCAATAAACAGATAGCCAATGGGGTAGAACACCACACCAACAATGGCATGGATAACCTCAGCCCAGAACCAACTGCTAAAACCAAACACAGACTGCACCAGCGCAGCCGGTTGCAGCGGGCCACCAACCCAGACCGGCGTTATAAAGCGCGCCCAGATCTCCCAGCTCACATCAGCAGCAAGGCCTGCCAGAATAATGGTACCCAAAGTATGCCACACAAGCGGCGGACAAACCGGATGCTTATGAGTTGTCTCACTCATAGGACTTGAATCGTTCATAGGGGTCACGCCTCCACGCAAGATATCCTTTTTACGCGGAGAAGAAACGATCCTGACTCAACAGCTGCCCTCAGTAAATCGCAGAAAAAGAGCACACGCTATGAGAATAAACTCCACGCATTTCTACCTGAAGCTTAGACGTTAGATCCTGAAAACACCCTGTTGTTTTTGCTCGAATTCACGTGGGTTCCTACAACCTTAAGAAACCAAACCATGAGAGAACCCGTTATGATTTAGCGCAGCCTTAGTGGAGACATTCTGAAAGCAAACAACAAAAAAGCCTCCGCGACGTTCCGGGAGACTTGAAATCCTCTAAGAGGAATGGTGGGCGATGAGAGACTCGAACTCCCGACATCTTCGGTGTAAACGAAGCGCTCTACCAACTGAGCTAATCGCCCATCCGGCGGGTATGACACCCTCAAAAGAGAGGATGGTGGGCGATGAGAG
>BAXV01000187.1 GCA_001310715.1 Pseudovibrio sp. JCM 19062 | reverse complement strand
GCATCTACAAGTATCAAATGGTCGCCACGGCCTTTGAGCACTGGGATGTCGAGCAAATCAGCGGTCCGAAGGGACTGGCTGCAAAGTGAGCCGGTCACAAAGGCAATGGGAGCTTCTTACAGCTTCCAAACGCCCTGACCATGAAGGACCGCGTTGAAACACTCAACTCCTTCACTTTAAAATCGGGCTGCCACCAAGCAGCCCGCATTCTCTGGAACCGTTTGCTGTCAGCGGTCATGCCCCAAGACGCAAACCAGGATTACGGACTGAGCCAAATGATAGCTATTGTATATCTGATACCAATCTCATTGTTTCTTGGTGTGTTGTCCCTAACGGCTTTCTGGTGGTGCCTGCGCGATGACCAGTTTGACGATCTGGAAGGCGACAGCTATCGGGTATTGGACGACAGTGATGATTTGCCACTGAAATAGGAAATGGGTTGAGACCACCCACTCAACCAAAAAGGCCAGTGCAAGCAATCCTTCTGGATCTCTTGCACTGGCCTTTTTTATTGGGGGAGGGCACAGAACAGCTTCGCCATCTGCGCCCACGTCATTCATAGACAGGACCAACCCGCTCAGCTTTCGGAGGCTCCGAAGAGATCATCATAAGCGTGCCACGTGGCGAAGCCTACTAGGGGGAAGAGGACGATTGTTGCGATAAAGCCGGTTGCAAGGCCAGCCATCATGATGCCGGTTGTGAGTACACCCCAAGCGGTTGCAAGCTTGAAGTTGTGGGCACATGCGGAAAAGCTTTTTCCCATGGCGGTAAAGGCATCAACCTTGCGATCCACGAGCATGGGGATAGAGAAGGCCGCAACGGCCAGCGTGAAGGCTGCAAACAAACCACCGACTGAAATACCGACAAGTGTCAGGATCAAGCCCGTAGGGTCTGCGCCAGAATGTGAAGCGTTTCACCCAGTGCTGGCACTGGCGTCAGGCCGAAGAAGACCGCGTAGAGGATGGCAGCAGCGCGAACCCAAGTGATTAGAAGCAACAGAAGAACGGAACCGGCAACCACCAGCTGACCACGGGAGGCGATAGGGCGGGTGCGGCCCTCTTTATTCTGCCGTGCAGCGCTATAAAGACCAATGGCCAAAAGCGGGGCGACCAACGTCATGCCAGAAAAGACCGGGACGAGCATCCAAGACATGTCCAGAAGGTATAGGCCCGCGATTGTCAGATAACTTATTGAGAAGAACGCGATGCCGGAAAGCAATCCGACAAGCGGGCGTTTTTTTAAAGTCGGCAATACCAGCCTGCAACCAGGTCTTGCACCGTTCAAAAGCATATTTCCAGGAGGCGGGCTTCGCCGTGTGCGTGATCGTGACCATATCGGACTCCGAAAGAAAAGGAAGATGCCAAAAGATACATTTAATATACATCTTTTTCAATCGCTAATAGCCGTGGTGCAACGAAAACAAGAGGATTGAACAGGAAACACCCCCGCGACCGTTCAATCGGGACGGTTCACCCTTACAGCGTCGAAGCGCTCAAACGACAAATTCCGCCGGACTATCGAGAAATTGCGGGTCAGTTTTGGGAGGAGTGCGGGCCGGAAGCTAACATATATACTAGATATCTCTAATATTAATTTCGTTAGTTTCAATAAGCATAGACCTACACTTTTTCATCACCTTATTTATGAAAAAGGACCTTACATGCGTTTGACCAGCTTTTCGGACCTATCATTCCGCGTACTTATATATGCCGCAGCAAATCAGGATCATCTCTCACTATCGATGAAATGAACTCGTATTATCAGGTTTCGCGCGGGCACATAATGAAAGTTGTCAATGCACTGACCAAGGCAGGCTATCTTGAA
>BAXV01000186.1 GCA_001310715.1 Pseudovibrio sp. JCM 19062 | reverse complement strand
CCTGGGCTTTAGCGCGCTCAATCAGGACGCCACCCGCTGGAGCACCACACTGCGCGGCGGTCTGGACATCTACGCCAACTGGGGCGACGACATTAATGCACAAGTCATGGGCTTTGATGTTCCCTATGACGAGAACCTGAATGATGCCGGTGTGCGCCCGTTCCTCGGTGCCGACGTTGAATACCTGGTCACCGACCGCGCCTCCCTCGACTTCGGCGTAGAAGCTGCATACGACTCCATCGACGCCGTCTTCGGCAGCATCAATGCGGGGTTCTCGGTGTTGTTCTGAGGTGTGGAGCCTCACGGTTCAAGGCTGCCTTCTTCCAGAATGAGGCTGCAAGAAATGTAGTCATGTTGCCTTTTGTGAAGTTCAAATAAGTATTTATCCAGTTGAAGTTTAATTACGGCCTTCAAAAATAGTAAATTTGACATTGCATAATATATTTACATGGTTTCACTAGGTGCTTCTCTGAACAATACTAAGTTACTAATGATACACGAATAAATTACGTTGCGAATCATCGAATCTAGGTGGTATTTGATGTTCAGTAAAACTGCAGTCAGCCAGACCTATCTTCACAGTACAGGCTTGGCCATCATAACACTTGTGGCGGCAACCCTAGCCAGCACCTCTGCCGCTATCAGTGCAGACGATGTTATCAGCGCCCCTCAGGGCACTGCGGTCACTCTGGGGGAAGATGGTACGGTCACGGTCACAGACACCGGTAGTATAGATGTTAATCCCGGCTTCTTTGCCATTAACTCCAACGGCTTTAACAGTGAAATCACCCTCTCTGGTCCGGTTTCTGGAACGATCAATTCACCCGGCAACGTCGATAGTTTGGCTACCATCTTTCAGAACGGGGATACGACCAACACGCTCATCGTGCTCCAAGGAGGCAACATTACCGCCACTGATATTGGAGCAGCCGGCTTCGTAAGAGGTGTGTACCAAAATAATCTCACCGCCACCCATACAGTTGATCTGGAAAACGCCCAAATTTCCGTAACAGCCCCTAATGCTGAGGTGGCTCGTGGTATTGAACAACGGGCGGGAATGCAGGACGCAACGGTGCAATTTGGATCAGACAGTGGGGTATCTGTTTTCGGAGGGTCCGAAGGGGCCATAGGAGTCTTACAGTTAACTCAAAGTAGCAACACAACCAGTACGTTTGGGCCAGGTACACACATTGACGTAGAATCGACTGGTTCTAGTTTAGGTGTCAATCAGAGTGCCAATATTTCTGGTGATTTAACAATCGTGTTTGAGGATGATGGCCAGGTTGATGTGAGGAGCACTAGTTTATTGTTTCTTTCATCTACTGCTATCTCTCAATTCACTCCCAATGGCTCTGCCAGTATAACCCTTGGGTCAGGCGTACATATTACCAGTTCGGGAAACGCTGTCGCAACTGGCGTAGAACAACGTTCACCAGAGAACCGTTTTGTTTTAGGAGAAGACTCTAGCATTACTGTTGCATCAGAATTCTTTGGTTTCGGCCTCGGACAAGTTACCGATGCCAGTTCCGGTACCAACAGCGCTGTCCTTCATGACAACAGCCGCATAAGCCTTGCTTCGGAAAACTCTGCCTTGGGAATACGGCAGGAGACTATCACCGGCACAAACACACTCGAATTTAGGTCAAACGGAGAATTATCCGTTGTCGGGGATCAGACGGCAAGCGGTGCATTTCAGCTGATAAGAAATGGTAACAATGAAGCTGAGTTCGGATCAAATACACGCATCGATGTAGATGCCGGACTTTTTATGGCTACAGGAATCGCACAGAATGCCTCAATTACTGGTGATTTAGCAATTCTGTTTGGAGTAGGTACGCGGATCAAT
>BAXV01000185.1 GCA_001310715.1 Pseudovibrio sp. JCM 19062 | reverse complement strand
GGCAACCGCAACTTCGAGGCCGCGTGAACCCGGATGTGCGCGCCAACTATCTGGCCTCCCCGCCACTGGTTGTCGCCTATGCCATCGCTGGCTCACTCAACATCAACGTAGCCAAAGACCCACTTGGCCGCGATCAGGAAGGCAACCCGGTCTACCTGAAGGATCTGTGGCCAACCACAGAGGAAATCACCGACCTCATCCGCTCTTCCATCACGGAAGAGATGTTTGAAGAGCGCTACGGCGATGTGTTCAAGGGCGACAAGCACTGGCAGAACATCAAGGTAGAAGGCGGCATGACCTATGGCTGGCCAGCAGCCTCAACCTACGTGCAGAACCCGCCTTACTTTGAAGGCATGACCATGGAGCCAACACCCCTCACCGATATTGAGGCGCGGCAGTCATGGGCCTGTTCCTCGATTCCATCACCACCGACCACATCTCCCCGGCTGGGGCGATCAAGGCCGACAGCCCGGCGGGCCAATACCTTGAATCCCATCAGGTTTCGCAAAAAGACTTCAACTCCTACGGTTCCCGCCGTGGCAACCACGAAGTCATGATGCGCGGCACCTTCGGCAACATCCGCATCAAAAACCAGATGGTTCCGGGCGTGAAGGTGGCTACACCATGAAGGACGGCCAGCAGCGCTGGATCTACGATGCTTGCATGGAATACAAGGAAGCAGGCACCCCGCTCGTTGTCTTCGCTGGCAAGGAATACGGCACCGGCTCCTCCCGCGACTGGGCGGCCAAGGGCACCAAACTGCTCGGCGTGCGCGCGGTAATCGCTCAATCCTTCGAGCGTATCCACCGCTCCAACCTGGTCGGCATGGGCGTCCTGCCATTCACCTTCAAAGAAGGCGAAAGCTGGCAGTCGCACGGTATCGAAGGCACTGAAAAAGTCACCATCCTCGGCGTAGCAGACCTCAAGCCCCGCCAGATGGTCGACATTCAGGTCGAATACGCAGACGGCTCAAAGAAAACCATCGAAGCCCTCTGCCGCATCGATACCGAAGACGAACTAGAATACATCAAAGCCGGCGGCATCCTCCATTATGTGTTGAGGAACTTGGTGAGCGGCTGAGGTTAGCTTGGTGTAACGCAGATACAGAGACGGGCTTCGGGGCCCGTTTTCTTTTGGCTGTTCTACCTTCAAGGCCCTCTACCGACGTCATCCCGCACTCGATGCGGGATCCAGAGCCCAATTCACAAACATATCCAACTGAATTCCGTGACGTCCCGCGAATGACGACGACAACACAAAGTAACTGAGGCGTTATTGCTGGCAGCTTCTCGCTAGATCCCGCATCAAGTGCGGGACGACGATAAGGGCGCTTTCAGTAACTTGGCAACACGCGCCGTCGTCGTCCCGACCCCCGCGCCGGGATCCAAAGCTCAGCCCACAAACCTCGCAACCACTCAAGCCAGCTCCGGATATAAATCCCGCCAAGCCGGATTAAACCCTTCAATCAACTCAATCTTCCAAGCTCTCTTCCAGCGCTTCAGCTTCTTCTCGCGAGCAATCGCATCGCCAATCAGCTGAAACTCCTCATAGTAAACCAACTGCGACACGTCATAACGCGCTGTGAATGAGACCGCGACTTTCTCCCGATGTTCGTAAATCCGGCGTGCTAGATTATTGGTCACACCTGTATAAAGCGTGCCATTCCGTTTGCTTGCAGTGATGTAGACATAATAGGCCATGCCCTACTCTGTGGTGTGTCAAAAGAGACGGCAACCGCATGAAATAGCTAGAGTGTTATTGCTGGCGGTTTCTCACTGGATCCCGCATCAAGTGCGGGAGGACGGCAAGGGTGCTTTCAGTACGTCTGGTGGCGCACACCGTCGTCATCCCGGCCACCGACGCCGGGACTCCAGAGCCGTAATC
>BAXV01000184.1 GCA_001310715.1 Pseudovibrio sp. JCM 19062 | reverse complement strand
CTTTTTTATAACTCCTCCAATCAACCACTGGAGTTTTCATGCCAGCTCAACAAGAGTCCCGGTAAAGCCCTGTCGAACACAGACAGGGCATGCACATAAGAACCAACCCCACTGACCGCATGAGCGGGCAGACGGGATAAGTGCATTCTAGAAAACTCAAAGACATCAATGGATATTTCGAAAGCTGAACAGCGCATTTTGCATGTGCTGGCACAAGGCGGCTGCATTGAATTGCGCCGCGACGACGATGGCACTCTGGAAGAAATGAACTGCGTCACACGGGACGGATGGTACTACGCCGGCCTTTCTGAGCACATCTTCAGAAAACTCAAGTACCGGCGCCTGATCTCCTCCAAAGGAGGCCGCCCCTACCGCATCACCAAACTGGGCCTGACCCGCGTCCGCAGCCAACTCGACAACCGCTAACCAACCCCACCCTGCAGCACCGCGCTGCGGGGTGGTTCACCAAGACCTACCTCAGCATCTCACTCATTGACCACATAACGCACCGGCTGCATCATACCCACGGCCAAGTGCCAGATGTTGTGGCAGTGATAAGCACATGCCCGGGTTATTCGCCAGAAACTCAATGGTCACCGTCTCATTCTTTGGCACCCAGACCGTATCCATAACCGGCGCAAAGTCATCATCCGGACCACCAAGCACGCGGAAGGTATGCCCGTGAAGATGCATAGGATGTGCCATAGACGTGAGGTTGATCATCCGCATCTGGACCACCTCGCCGAGCCTTACATCCAGATAGGTCTTCCGCGCATCACCACCCGCATAAGCCTCTGGCCAATAGTGGTCATTCATCATCCACTCATAGGCCATCATGTCTCCTGAAAGGACAACATCGCAAACTCGGTCTACCCTGCGCCCAAAGTCTGACGGATCAAGCGACCGCAGGCTCCTGAAGTCAATGGTGGGACCATCAAACGCGGGCCGATTGTCATTCACACTTGCCTGCACATCATCCGTATGAATGACGCCAAGGCACTGCTTGTTGTCACCAAGAGCCACCGCATGAATTGTGTAACTGCACTATCGGGCACATCCACGAGAATGTCATAGCGCGCAGCTGTGGGCACAATCACATTCTGCGCATCAACAGGCTGCACCCGGTTGCCATCCACCTCAATCACCGAGAACTCCAGGTCATCTATGGATATTCTGAAGAAGGTGCTGCCCGAGGAGTTGATCAGGCGCAAACGCAAGCGCTCCCCCTTTTTGACAGTGAATGTCCATGGCGCGTCATTGGCGTGGCCATTTAAGATGTAGCCCGCATTCACAACGTCAATATCAAAATCTTCCTCATCGGGCAGCGCATAGGCATCTTGCACATCTGGCGGACGCTGTCCGCTTTTCAGCTTGCTCATGACCGCATCACCATCCTCCGGTGGAATGTCACTGAACATCAGCACTTCATCATGATCATAGGAATAGGGATTGGTCCGCGGATCAATAATGAGAGAGCCCAAAAGACCATACTGCTCCTGCACACCTTGATGGGAATGATAGTAGTAGCTTCCCTGCTGAACCAGCGGAAACTCATAGTATTGCGAAGTTCCCGGTTCAATGGGCAGCTGCGCAATCTCCGGCACCCCGTCTTGCAACGACGGCAGCAGCAACCCGTGCCAGTGAAGGCATGTGGGCTGCGTCATATGGTTGTTGACGAGCACCCGAAACATATCCCTTCCGTATAACGATGGGGGTTCCCGGCCATGTACCACCTGCAAACATGCCTTGCAGGTCAGCGCCGTATTGAGAATAGGGCTTTTCAGCAACTGACAGCGTAAAGTCCGGCTCTATCGTCCCGGCTCCAAGAAGAGACTGCGCGCAGGCTGCCTGAGGCGGCACAGTACCAGGGGGCAGAATGGGCCGCGTAAG
>BAXV01000183.1 GCA_001310715.1 Pseudovibrio sp. JCM 19062 | reverse complement strand
CTCCAACTCAAGGTAAGTGCTGCCCTTTTCCAGAACTACGGAATAATCAGGCATCACATAGCGTGGTTTGAAAGGCGCATGGCCCTCGTACATATCGCAGATAACGCGTTCTTCCAGCGCTTGGCGGTCTCTTCATCAAGCTCAGGGTAGGGCAGAGAATTTTCCGCTTCCAGCGAGAGGTACCGCGCTTTTTGCGCGAAAGAGAGGCTAGGGTCTTCTGCAATGCCCTTAAACCGTTTCATAAGCTCCGTCATGGGTCAAATCCTTCTTGCTCTTAAGAGGCAATCGTAAACTTGTGCAAGAGATCTGGATTTGAACTAACGCAATATCCTTTTGGAAAAAGAAGGTGATGCACAGGCATGTTGGCGCGGAGCTTCGCGGCTGGATTTGGCAAGTGGCAAAGTAGCTGTGTGAGGCAGGCCAGCGCTTTATTAATAAAGTGATGATTGAATTCGCTCTGTGAAATCCCAAAAACTGTCATTGGTGAGAGAACATGCAACTTAAAGACGCTGTGACAATAGATTTTCGCAATAAATATCATCTGCTTGCGATCAATAATATCCTCGTCCCCTGGGCCTACGACTACCTGATCGGCCTTGTGAGAAATATCATCATCGCACTGCCGGTGCAAAGCAACCCTGACTTTACAGTGCTGTCTGTGGCGGTCTTTCTTCTTCTGAACGCCTATAACCTGTATCTGATCAGATCCTTCAAGGGGCGTGACCTTGGTATGGGAATCGGTCTTGTGGTTCTAAACCTCATCTCATTGATATTCTTGGCATCTGTTGCCTTCTTCACCGCGATACCGACGATACCGCTCGTGCTCGGTACAATGTTCTAGGTATTCGGATGGATGGCGCAAAATGAGGCTGTCCCCTTGGACCGATCAGGAATAGTGAGATCAAATAGAAAAACCCGGCTCCAATGAAGCCGGGTTTTCGTTTTTTCTTGCGTCTAACGCAGCAAACTATGCGGTCTCAGGGGCTTTTGTTGTGTCCAGATCGCTGGCATCGTGGCGTTCTGGAACTTGTTCGTTCTCATCACCCCATGTGCGGTTCACGCGCTTGCCGCGTTTGACGGCAGGGCGCTCTGCAATTTCCTCTGCCCAACGCTTGACGTTTTTATAATCGTCAACTTCAAGGAACTCGGCGGCATCATAAAGGTAGCCCAGCACCAGACCGCCGTACCATGGGAAGATCGCCATATCAGCAATGGTGTATTCATCCCCAGCCATATAGCGGCGCTCGGCCAGATTGCGGTCCAACACGTCCAGCTGGCGCTTCACTTCCATTGAAAAACGATTGATTGGGTATTCATACTTTTCTGGCGCATACGCATAAAAGTGGCCAAAACCACCGCCCAGATAGGGAGCCGAGCCCATCTGCCAGAACAGCCAGTTCAGCGTCTCTGTTCGAGCAGCAGGATCTTTCGGCAGGAATGCACCGAATTTTTCTGCCAGATAAACCAGAATGGACCCTGACTCAAAGACACGTTGGTGTCTTGGTGCTGTGGTCAACCAGCGCCGGAATTTTGGAATTTGGGTTAGCTTCAACAAAACCGCTGGAGAATTGGTCGCCGTCGCCGATCTTGATCAGCCACGCATCATAGTCTGCCTCGGTAAAGCCAGCAGCCAGCAATTCTTCCAGCATGATGGTGATCTTCACACCGTTAGGCGTTGCCAGCGAATAAAGCTGGAGCGGGTGTTTGCCAACCGGCAGGTCTTTGTCATGGGTAGGGCCCGCAATTGGGCGGTTGATGCTTGCAAACCGACCGCCACTTTCCTGGTCCCACTTCCAAACCTTTGGTGGGGTATATTCTTGGCTGTCACTCATGAAAATCTGGCTCCGTAATGTTGTATGCAAAGGGTACGAGTAGTTTTTAAACTGCCATCATCTACTTAAGAGATGGGTGGCACCCTAACAAAGTCAAGTATGCCATTAAAAACAAGGTATTGGGCGTAACTCCCGAGCGTACATTGCAT
>BAXV01000182.1 GCA_001310715.1 Pseudovibrio sp. JCM 19062 | reverse complement strand
CAGATCAAAGTAGTATTTGGAAGGCAATGCGCGCTTGCCATCCTTGGTCATCGTTTTGTAACCCAGCTGAGGCATCACCTGCGAAAGTGACAGCAGTCGGTCAAAGTCGGTCCCACCGATATGGATACCGGTGTTTGCAAGAATATCGCCAGAACGATCCGCCGCGTTTTTGCGCTCAGGCGATACGCGGATTACGGAAAAGTCGGCAGTACCACCGCCAATATCCAGCACCAGAATAAGCTCTTCACGTGCTACGGTTTGCTCATAAGCGAGGGCAGCTGCAATTGGTTCGTACTGGAAAGCGATGTGCTGGAAGCCTTCCTGACGAGCGATCCCTTCCAGCGTGTCTTGTGCTGCGCGGTCAGCGACTTCGTTGCCATCAATGAAGTGCACAGGGCGCCCCAAAACCACCTTGGTCACATCTTCCTGCATGTGTGCATCCAGCTTTTTCTTCAACTGACGCAGGTAAAGCGCAATGATATCCCGAAAAGCCATACGTCCGCCCATAACAGCGGTTTTTTTCCTGAATGAGGGAGGTGCCCAGCACGCTTTTCAGCGACTGCATGAGGCGGCCCTCATCGCCCCTGATGTACTCTTCCTTGGCCTTGCGGCCATAAACGATCTGCTCGTCCTCAAAGTTGAAAAAGATGGCCGACGGCATTTCCGTGTGGTTCTTTTCCAGCATCACCAGCTCTGGGCTTACACCGGAAAAAATGCCTACGGTTGAGTTCGAGGTTCCAAAATCGATGCCTGCGAATGCGCTGTTCATTTTAGACCTCTCAGTATGCCTTACGTCAGGCAAAAGTGTGCAGGCGCAAGACAATTGGCCGCTTCAGTGGATTTTCAGGTTCGGGATACCCCCAAAGGCATTTGGGAGGTCGGGCTTGATACACGCTGTACCGGGGGATTGCCAGTTAATTTTGAGGGGGCTTGGATATCTTTGTGGGGGAAGAGTAATTTCCTTTAAAAAACAGGTCTCTGTGCAGATACCCAAAGAATGCGGGGGTGTCTTTTCAGAATTGCAACAATAACTAGTATCGCCCTAGGTTCATGCTCTGTTTCCCTCAAAATCCTGAGTGTGCCATGACCTTGCAGAAAACAGCTTTGATAACAGGTGTCACTGGACAGGATGGTGCCTACCTGAGCCGCTTTCTGCTAGGGAAGGGCTACCAGGTGCACGGGGTTAAACGGCGCTCCTCCAGTTTCAATACGGGCCGCATCGAGGGGATCTATCAGGACCCGCACGAGGAGGACGCTCGGTTTGTCCTGCATTATGGCGACCTGACCGATGCGACCAATCTCATCCGCATCATGCAGGAGGTTCAGCCCGACGAGGTCTATAATCTTGGCGCGCAATCCCATGTGAAAGTGAGCTTCGAGACACCGGAATACACCGCCAACAGTGACGCGCTTGGAACATTGCGCTTGCTGGAGGCGATCCGCATTCTTGGGCTTGAGAAGAAAACAAGGTTCTATCAGGCGTCAACTTCGGAGCTGTACGGGCAGGTGCAGGAAGTGCCTCAGCGCGAAACCACGCCGTTTTATCCGCGCTCGCCCTATGCAGCGGCCAAGCTCTACGCTTACTGGATTACGGTCAACTATCGGGAAGCCTACGGGATTCACGCAAGCAACGGCATCCTGTTCAACCATGAAAGCCCGCTGCGAGGGGAGACCTTTGTGACGCGCAAGATCACGCGTGCGGCAGCGGCGATCAGCTTGGCCTGCAGGACAAGCTCTATCTGGCAACATAGATGCCAGCCGTGATTGGGGCCATGCCCGCGACTTTGTAGAGGGCATGTGGGCCATGCTGCAGCAGGATGAGCCGGATGACTATGTGCTGGCGACTGGCACCATGACGTCGGTGCGCCGGTTTACAGAGCTGGCCTTTGCCAAATGTGGTCTGCCGATCACATGGCAGGGGAGTGGGGTGAGCGAGACCGGCATCTGCGGAGAAACCGGACGCACGCTGATTGAAATTGATCCACGCTACTTCCGTCCTGC
>BAXV01000181.1 GCA_001310715.1 Pseudovibrio sp. JCM 19062 | reverse complement strand
AGGTGAGGCTCTGCCGGAATGGCTCGAAGCGCTCAGCCAGTAAGTTCGCTTCCCGGTGTTGCCGCGGCATTGCTTGTCGCGGCACTCATTCTTGGCACGTTGGCAGCTGTTGCCTTACGCGCTGAAGCGGGGCACGGCTTTTCCTCCTCTGATTGGGCAGCACTCAAGTTCACGCTCACGCAGGCCGTGCTTTCTGCGGTGATCAGTGTTGCGCTGGCTGTGCCCGTTGCGCGGGCGTTGGCGCGGCGGCGCTTTCCGGGCCGCAGCCTGCTGATTGCCTTGCTCGGTGCTCCTTTTATCCTGCCGGTGATTGTCGCCATCCTCGGGTTGCTGCAGGTCTTTGGTCGGTCAGGTTGGATCTCTGACGTGCTCGTCTATTTTGGTGCCTCCCCCATTCGCATTTATGGTCTGCATGGTGTTGTGCTGGCTCATGTCTTCTTCAATCTTCCACTAGCAACCAGACTCATCTTACAGGCTGGCAAGAAGTTCCTTCAGAACGCTTTCGCCTTGCGGCACAGCTGGGCTGTGATGGCTGGTCGCTCTTTCGCTTGATCGAGCTTCCCATGCTTGCGCGCATTTTGCCCGGTGCACTTGCAGTGATCTTTGCTATCTGTCTGACGAGCTTTGCTGTTGCGCTTACGCTTGGTGGCGGACCCCGCGCAACGACCATTGAACTGGCTATTTATCAGGCGTTCACCTACGACTTTGATCTTGGCCGAGCGGCCTTACTCTCTGCCCTGCAGTTGGCGCTGACCGCAGCAGCAGCCTTTGCAGCCTTGAGGCTTTCACGTGCTGAAGGATTTGGGGCGGGTCTCGATAGAGCAATTCAGCGCTGGGATGGCGGCACACCGGTTGTGGATGCGATCTGGATCGTTCTGGCAGCCGTGTTTTTGCTACTCCCCTTGAGCGCCGTAGTCCTTTCCGGAATCAGTGGTCTGTTTGAATTGCCGATTATCGTTCTGAAGTCGGCCTTGATCTCGATTGGCGTGGCCGCAACGAGCACAGTCATTTTGCTGTTACTTGCGTTGCCGATGTCCGCTGCCGTTGCTGTGCGTCGGTATGGGTTGGTTGAAGTGAGCGGTATTCTTGGTCTTGCCGCTTCTCCGCTCGTGATCGGTACGGGCCTTTTCATCATCATCCGTCCATGGGCAAACCCGAGTGATCTTGCGCTGCCTGTTACGACGCTGGTGAACGCTGCCATGGCTCTACCGTTTGCACTTCGTATTCTCGTGCCAGCCGCGCGGGAGACTGTTTCACGTCATGGGCGACTGGCACTCTCGCTTAATATGGAAGGCTGGGTGTTCTTTAGGCGAGTCCTTATTCCCCGGATGCGTCCACAAATCGGCTTTGCAGCCGGGCTTGCCGCCGCCCTATCCATGGGGGATCTCGGTGTGATTGCGTTGTTTGCAGATCCGGAGATTGCGACGCTGCCCTTACAGATTTATCGCTTGATGGGTGCTTACAAGATGGAGGCAGCCGCTGGTGGGGCTTTGCTGTTGCTGATGCTATCACTGGCCTTGTTCTGGCTGCTAGATCGAGGAGGACGCTTGCATGCTGAAGCTTGACGGCTGCACAATTTCAAACGGTGCATTTCAACTGCAGGCCGACTTAAGCGTGGACGCCGGTCGAAGTGTTGCAGTGATCGGCCCCTCCGGAGCTGGAAAGTCAACGCTTTTGGAGGCTATTGCCGGGTTTCGGGAGATATCGGCAGGTCGCATTTTCTGGAAGCAGCAGGACCTGACCAAGCTGGCACCCGGCAAGCGACCCATTGCCATGCTGTTTCAGGACGGTAATCTGTTTCCTCATTTGACGGCTGAACAAAACGTTGCGCTCGGTCTGCGGCCAAGCGGGAAGCTCTCCCGAACGGAGCAGAATCAGGTTCTGGCCGCACTGGAGCGGGTTGGCCTTGCGGGTATGGGCGCACGGAAACCCGCAGAGCTGTCGGGCGGTCAGCAGAGCCGCGTGGCACTTGCCCGCGTGCTGGTGCAACACCGCGACTTACTGTTGCTTGATGAG
>BAXV01000180.1 GCA_001310715.1 Pseudovibrio sp. JCM 19062 | reverse complement strand
GTTGACTGACCTCCCAGTTTTATGCGGAGGTGGTTCTGGGCTCCCGTTGGCTCTATCAGGTCAATACGCCCGGTTAGTGCATTACTCGTTCCGTACCGTCGCCGAGCATAATGTGCTCTGGACGCAAACCAAGCAGCACCTTCCCATCGCGCGGGTGGTTGGGTTTGCGGGGGGCTGTTAAAACACTTCCGTCTTCCAGCTCGATACGGGCGGTATCGCTGTCTGATTGCAGTGTACCGGGCAGGAAGTTCATGCCGGAGAGCCGATAAAGCCAGCAACAAAGGCATTGGCAGGGTTGCGATAAAGCTCGGTCGGTGTGCCCACCTGCTGAATGATGCCACGATCAAGAATAACCACCCTGTCAGCAAGGGTCATGGCCTCGATCTGGTCATGGGTCACATAGATTTTTGTAGTCCGCACCTTATGATGAAGCCGTTTGATCTCCTCACGCATCTGCACGCGCAGTTTTGCATCGAGGTTGGAAAGGGGTTCATCAAACAGGAAGACGTCAGGATTGCGTACAAGAGCGCGGCCCATGGCAACACGTTGGCGTTGGCTCCTGAGAGTTGGGAGGGCTTGCGGTCGAGCAAATGGACAAGGTCCAGAATCTCAGCAGTTTCCTGCACCCGCGCCTTGATTTCCGCTTTGGGTTTCGACGAGATTTTGAGGTTAAACCCCATGTTCTCGGCCACAGTCATATGCGGGTAAAGCGCATAGGACTGGAACACCATAGCAATGTTGCGTTCGCGGGGAGAAAGGTCATTGACCATTTCTCCGGCGATCAACACGTCCCCGTCAGTTTCCTCTTCAAGCCCTGCCAGAATGCGTAGCAAAGTGGATTTACCGCAGCCAGACGGGCCAACAAGGGCGACGAATTCTCCATCCTCCACTTTAAGGTCAAGGCCTTTGAGCACCTCCACCTTGCCGAAGGATTTTCGCAGATTACGAAGTTCAACGCCTGCCATGTCAGCCTCCAACTTCTTCTGTAGCTTTTGCCTCTGCATGGTGGGTGGCAACCAGATCACGGTACCAATATGCGCTGTTCTTAAGGGTGCGCACCTGCGTTTCGTAGTCAACGTGGACAATACCAAAGCGCATCTTGTAGCCTTCAGCCCACTCGAAGTTGTCCATCAAGCTCCAGAGGAAGTAGCCTTTGAGTGGAATTCCGGCATCGACAATATCTGCGCTGGCATTCAGATGCCGGTCCAGATAGTCGATGCGTCTCTGGTCATCAACCACTCCGTCCACCACTTCGGTGTTGTAGCAAGCGCCGTTCTCGGTGATGTAAACTTCTGGCAGGTCATAGCGCTCGTAAACCTGCTTCATGATATCGCTCAAACCTTTTTCGGAAATCTCCCAGCCAATATCGGTGCGCTCGCCCGTGTCGGTTACCTCAACAGGCAGCGTATGCGGGAAGTCGCTCTCGTTAGATGGATCATCCTTGACGCCAGCCGGTGCGTAGTAGTTCAGGCCCCACCAGTCCAGCTTCTGGTTGATTATCTCCAGATCACCTTCCTGCATGCGTAGTTTGTCGCCAAGCGCGTCCATGAACTGGTCGTCATACTTGCCATCGAAGATCGGGCTCATAAAGGCACCGTTGTGGAACTGGAAAGAACGCTCCGCAGCGGCTTTATCTGCTTCGCTCTCACTGTCCGGATAGATTGCATGCAGGTTCAGCACTATCCCCATTGGGATGTCAGAGCGTACGGATCGCGCTGCCTGCACGCCCATGCCGTGTGCAAGGTTCATCACATGCACGGCCGCCACTGCTGCGTCCATGTTCTTTTCACCCGGCGCATGCACGCCCATCAGGTGGCTCAGGTAACAGGCACACCACGGTTCATTGAAGGTAGCCAGCGCATCAATCCGGTCGCCAAGCCGCTTCACCACCGCCTCGGTGTATTCGGCAAAGGCTTCGGCAGTATTGCGGGCCGTCCAGCCGCCGTAGCCAGCAAGCTCAATTGGCAGGTCCCAGTGGTAGAGCGTTGGAAAGACCTTGATGTCACGGGCGATCAGGCCATCGATGAGGCGATCATAGAAGTCG
>BAXV01000179.1 GCA_001310715.1 Pseudovibrio sp. JCM 19062 | reverse complement strand
TTCCCGATCTTTTCGGGCGTCATCCAGATTTCCTTTGGCAACACGCAGTTCTGTGCCAAACGCATACCCTTGTAGAAAAGCTGTCTCAGTTGCTGCAGGGCATACATTGCTATATCTCGCGCCCCGTTCTCCCCAGAAGATACCGGAGTTATAGGTACAGTACCGTTGTAGCCCTGTTTGACGCCCCTGTTCGTAGGTTGTCCTGTCAGGCGTAACTCCGTGTCCTGCACAGGCAGCAGCGTAGCGATTGAACTGTTCAGAGGGGAGGCCGCGTCCGGCATCAGCATCGCCCAAAGCGCGCCAATCATCTGTTTCACAGTCTACTTGGGAAAGGGTAGTGCAAGCGACAAGCAAGAAGCCCAATGCGGGTAGCGCAACTATAGTTTTCACCATCAGGCATTAAACTCCAGTTTTATTATTTTTACTCAAGATAAATACTGTAATTTCTTTGATAACCACGCACCCATTATCCGCACCAACTAAAATCTTCTCTTATTTTTTTGATGACACTTGAAATATAATTCATTATTACTTGTATTTTATGCATATCAAAAACCAAATTAAGGGCAAGCCTCCAACAAAAAGGGGAGCCCAAGCTCCCCTCCATTTCGCCAGATAAGCCCGAACTATTTCAAAAACGGGTTGGCCAGCTTCTCATGCCCAAGCGAAGATGCAGGTCCGTGTCCCGGCAGGAAGGTAATGTCATCCCCAAGCGGCAAAAGCTTGTTTTTGATTGAGGCAATAAGCGTATCATGATCACCACCCGGCAAATCTGTACGCCCGATAGAACCCGCAAACAGCACATCACCGGAGATAGCCAGCTTCAGATCCGCATTGAAAAACACAACATGCCCCGGCGCATGGCCCGGGCAATGCAGAACCTGAAACTCAAAGCCAGCCGCGTTGACCACATCCCCTTCAACAAGCCACTGGTCTGGTTCCACTTTTCGCACCGCATCCAAACCAAACTGCTTTGCCTGCTCTTCAACACGATCAATCAATGGACGATCTGCTTCATGCGGCCCGATCACTTTTACATCCAACGCTTCTGCCAGCTCAGCCGCACCGCCGATGTGGTCGATATGTCCATGAGTGATGAGGATCTGCTCAACAGTCACACCAAGTTCTTTCAGAGCAGCACGGATATTATCCACGTCTCCGCCCGGATCAACAACAACAGCTTTGTGCGTTGTCTTGTTCCAAACGATGCTACAGTTCTGCTGGAAGGCCGTAACGGGGACAACTGTTATCTGAATGTCTGACAGGTCTGCCTTATTGCTGACGTCACTCATGAGCGCTTCATCTCCAAATTCCGAATTGTTGCACCATACAGTAATCAGATATGCCGGGCTACCTCTCCCGTCCGCCGTAACCCAGCTGATACGACCACTTCCGACACAACCTCAAAAAAACTCATCCATCGCAATACTATCTGTGATTGCAGTCGCAGCAATGCATGCAGCTTTCATTCAATAAAACAAAAATATTCAACCATCCTGAGGTAATTCATAGAATTTTTTTTCCTAGCATTATGACATAACCCCCTATTTCACAGGTTTTACCTATAAGTTACCTAGGAAAAGCTTGCCCTATTACCCAAGTAAACCCTATTATATGCCGCACACTCGTGAAGATTGCCTACGTTGAACTGGCCAATATTGTTATCCGGCCAAGCAACATGGGCGTGTTTGCGGTGTAAGGCAGGTAGGAGCTCTTAACCAAAGCCCCACTAAGACATTTGATATTATTTTGTTTGTTTTCGGACGGGCATTTGGCTTTGAGAAAGCGAGTACATGCGGATACTGGCAGGTTAAATCCGCAGGAAAGGCGATATTGTAATGCATAATGGGAATTCGGGTCGTCGGCCACGCATCAAGCGCGGTGGCAAGCGCGAATTTGGGGATTCGCAGAATTTCGGCCCGGAGTTTGGGGCACCAGCATATATTCCGGCAGATTCCGAGCGTGTTGCCTACGCACCTCCTCGGATGGAGAATGAACGCAGAGGTCCTTACGGCCACCGCAGACCGAGGGTACGGCGGAGACCAGAATAACGGGTACCACGCAAGCGGACAGGACGACAGTGGCAGCGGGGATATGCAATCAGGGCGGCGGCGGTGGTTTCCGC
>BAXV01000178.1 GCA_001310715.1 Pseudovibrio sp. JCM 19062 | reverse complement strand
CCCCGGCATCATGCTGCTCATTTTCACAGATCGCTTTATCCGCAACTATCCGCTTGCGGAATAAGCCCAAACGCAACGAACCAACGCACCGCCTGATGAAGGGACGATGCGTTGGGTTGGTTTAGTGCAACTGCCCGTTGGCAGGGCAGGGCTGGTGCCTAGATATAACTGCTGGTGTCATCACGTTGCTCAAACCCGCTGCCCGCAGGTTGTGTGCGATGCGCTCTACATCTGGCTGTTTCATGGTGGGCCAGTTGCGGGCGACGCCCTTAACGCCGTGGTGCTGGAAGGCGTTGAGGCGCAGCGGTAGATTGTTGTCCAGCGTTCCGACGAACTTAGAGAGTTCCGCGATTTCCTCGGCACTATCAGTTCGCTCCGGAATAAGCAGATAGCGCAGCTCATGCAGCTTGCCCGCTTCAAACAGCAGTCTAGCAGAGGCCAGAACTCGCTCGTTTCCCCGCGTAGTGAGCACGCTGTGTAGGTCCCCGTCAAAGGCTTTGATATCCAGCATCACACCGTCGGTCACTGGCAGAACAGTCTTCCACGCAGCTTCGGGCAGATAGCCGTTGCTGTCGATGAAGCAGGTTAGGTCCTTCAGCTTTTCATCCGCCTTGATGGCCGTGAACAAGGCGATGATAAACTTCAGCTGCATGGTTGCCTCTCCGCCAGAGACCGTAATGCCATTGAGGAACGGTTTGTTTTGGCGGAGCAGCGCCAGCACATCGTCAACGCTGTATTGCGTCACCTTGGGGTTGGCGTTTATGGGGCAGATGTCCAGACACTTGTCGCAGTGCTCGCAAATGCTGGGATCGTACAGCACCTTGCCTTGCACCATGGTCAGAGCGCCGGTTGAGCATACAGGCAGGCAGTCGCCGCAATCATTGCACAGCTTCATGGTGTGCGGATTATGGCAGCTTGGACAGGAAAAGTTGCATCCTTGCAGAAACAGGACAAGCCGGTTGCCCGGCCCGTCCACGCAAGAAAACTTCAGAACCTTACTGACTGTAGCGAGGGGCAAGTTCATGGCTCATCACCCGTGGTGCACGCTCCAGTATTTTCCCCTTATCCGCAGCTTCCGCGCCAAGTACCGTAGTGTTTGTGCGTGAGCCACCACACTCCTTGAACTTGGCAATATCTGAAAGCCGCACCATGTAGCCCGTGATACGCACCAGATCATTGTTGGAGATGTTGGCGGAAAACTCGCGGAAGCCTTGTGAGAACGCGCCTTTCACCAATTGCTCCAGCGCTGCCGGGTTGTTCTCGATGGTCTCGTCCAGCGTCAGGATTTCCGAGACACCGGATGAATAGAACGCATGGTGTTCTGCCAGCGCCTGAACATGGCTAACTGGTCCGGCTCACTGCCGTATGGAATACGAACGCCCGGCGTGCAGCGTCATCATCGCTGAGGCCCGCTTGGGAGTGCAGCATGGCCTTGTTGCGCCAGACGTTTTCAATCGGACGTGCTTCAACAGCTTCATAGAGGGCTTTGGAAATGCGGTGACCAAGCTTGTTCGCAGCCTCGTCATGCCCGTATTTGCCGGTGTGGCCTTCTTTTGCCTGCAACTCGTCAACGCATTGCGCCATGGCGAAGATGCCATACATGGCGGCAAAGCGATCCTTACGAATCCAGCCTTCCTTCACGAGGAAGCTTTCAAAGAAGCCGGATTTGTTGAAGAGATGATCAATGCGCGCTTCGGTGAGGCGGAAATTGAGGTCGATGTATTTTGGCAGAGTGTTTTCAAAGAAATCTGCGGTATTTTTGGATCGGCGTGCGACCTCACGCAGGTTGATGCGGGTCAACGTGGATGCACCGCCGCACAGAGGCAAAATGTTGTAGCAGCTGGCGATGCCATAGCCGTACTCATCAAACAGGGGTTGATTGAGCGGGTTGTTGGCAATGTGTGGCTTGGAGCACTCGATAATGCTTTGACAGGCCTGACTGAAGATTTCATCAGTGCTGACTTCAGGGTCCCAGATGAACGTTACATTGGGTGCGATTTGCTTCAGCTCGGCATCAATGCGCATGATGGTGCGGGCAACACGGTTGTCGGTTGGTCCCACATTGGCATGCATGAAAGCATCCGGTAGAACACGGTCCAGATACCGCCAGAACAGCTTCAGTTTCTTATAGAGGTCTTCGTCACTGACATCATCACAGTAAGGCAGCAAAAGG
>BAXV01000177.1 GCA_001310715.1 Pseudovibrio sp. JCM 19062 | reverse complement strand
CGTTGGCTCCACGGCCGACTTCTCGCTGACCAACACCGCAGGGGCGGCAAATAACATTGCGATTGTCTCGGGCACGCCGCAAAGCACGACGATCGGCACGGCGTTCAGCAGTGATCTGGTGGTCCTGGTCACCGACAGTGGCGGTAACGGGGTTGCGGGTCAGACCGTGACCTTCGCCGCGCCCGCGTCCGGTGCCAGCCTGAACAGTCAAAGTATAACGGCACCCACCGACAGCAATGGGGAAGCGACCCTCACAGCGATGGCCAATACCACGGCGGGCAGCTATACGGTGGCGGCCAGTGTGAGCGGTGTCGGCTCCACCGCCGACTTTTCACTGACGAACACGGCGGGGGCGGCAAATTCCATTACGGTGGTGTCAGGCGACAATCAGGCAGCTATGATTAATAACGAGTTTGATGAAACTCTGGTTGTATTGGTTACAGATTCCAATGGAAATGGTGTAGCCGGAGTTGATGTGACCTTTTCCGCCCCAGCGTCGGGAGCTTCAGCAACATTTAACGCCTCTGGTTCTCGCATTGAAGTTGTGACGACTCAAGCAGATGGGACAGCAGTTACTTCAAAGCTGACTGCAAACGATATTGCGTCAAAGTATTTGGGCAATGGTACGTTCGAGGCTTATACTGTTACTGCTAGTGCAGGTCTGCCAAATAGTGCTGATTTTTCGCTCACAAATAACCGTAATTCTGAGGCTGATATTGCTAGGACGAAGGAAGTTATTGCGTCCTTCGTTACCGACCGGGCAGATCGGATTGTATCAGCGCTACCAGATCTTACCCGGCGCTTAAGCCATGGTGAATTTGGCCGTCAGCGAAACCTGAATAGCCTTTTTTACGACATAGAAACGCAATCGCAAACTATCGATTTTGAGTTCAGCTTCAAAGCATTTCAGAACCGACTGAAATCAAGCTTTTCCAGTAATGATAAGGATGTAAGTTATGGAGATGCTTATCCGACGGGCTCGGGTCGTGGGTCAACTGATACTTCAATACTTGCTTATACGTCAGTGCCAGGTGAAGATGTAAAATGGCCAATCGCCTCTGTTGACGCATCCAATCTAGACGAGCTCACGGGTGAAGATGATGGGGAAATTGAATCGGGCTTTGACTTCTGGTTGCAAGGTACCTGGGTAAAAGTCAATAACAACGAAACTGAGACCCAGAACGCAATATTCTACGCTGGCGTTGATTACCGATATAAGGACCGAGCGTTATTTGGCATTCTTGGCGAGCTGGATATCTCAGATGGAACAAATGCTACCGAAAACACCGCTGTAGATGGTGTTGGTTGGCTTCTTGGTCCTTACGGTGTCTTGCGTTTACATCAGAACTTATACTTTGAGGCTCTTGCCAGTTATGGCCAGTCCCACAATACGGTTAATCCCCTTGGATTCTACGATGACGAATTTGATACTGAGCGTTTTCTGTTTCGAAGTGTTATGACCGGAGAATTTGAGGTCAATGCTCTCTCGATAAGCCCTTTTGCCCGTATTCTCTACTATTTTGAACGCCAAAATAGCTATCAAGACAGTCTCGGCAATACTATCCCTAGTCAGGATTTTGATTTAGGCCGGTTAGAATTCGGTCCCAGAATTGCCTATAACTACATTAGCGAAAACGGCCTACAAATTTCTCCTTTTGTGTCTATCGCGGGCCTCTATGACTTTAATAAGCTTCTGGATGGAGTACCGTCGGATGCTACGTTTACCTCTGCTAATGTGGACTTTCGTGCGCGAATTGAGGCCGGATTTAATTTGCGGCTACCTAAACGAGATATCTTTATCCAAGCAGAGGGCCTTTATGACGGAATTGGGGCACCAGATTTTGAAGCCTACGGTGGAACGTTAAAGTTAGTGATCCCATTCTAAATAACCACAACGCCGTGAATGGCTGCGGAATGTAGAATCGGAGATTCTTGATGCAGGTTGCATGCAATTTGGGCAAATTGGCGGCCCTGTTTAGGATGAATTCACGCCTGAATTACGTCTGGTGGAAAGCTATTCGTACCTACATTTAAAAGATGCAACGGAGCCGCCTGGATTGCTTGGGCATATGGTCATGGGAATGGGGCACAGATTGCTGACCCGCTGGTTAATGACAGAAGGTGCCGGCAGCGCAGAAACCAAACAGGCATTAACCAAGTCTATTCGAAAACTGTTGGAG
>BAXV01000176.1 GCA_001310715.1 Pseudovibrio sp. JCM 19062 | reverse complement strand
GAAACACTGATCGAAGAAATGGTGCAGGCCGACCTGATTGAGGCGAAGAAGCAAAGGGTGTTTGAAGATGCCTGATCTGTTTAATCTTGAGGGGAAAAAGGTCTTTGTTGCCGGACATAACGGCATGGTCGGGCAGGCGCTGATGCGGCGGCTGGAGCGTGAGAATTGTGAACTGCTGACCGTCAGTCGTAGTCAGGTGGACCTGACTGTTCAAAGCAAAACTCAGGCCTTTATGCAGGAGGCCCGGCCTGATGTTGTGATCGTTGCAGCGGCTAAAGTGGGAGGGATTTGGGCCAACAATGAATACCCCGCTGATTTTCTTTATGAAAACCTAGCTATCGAGACAAACCTCATTCGCGGTGCGTTTGCAGCACAGGTGCAAAAACTGCTGTTTCTGGGGTCCTCCTGCATTTATCCCAAACACGCGCCGCAGCCCATTAAAGAGGGCATGTTGCTTTCAGGGGAGTTGGAGCCCACAAACGAGTGGTATGCCATTGCCAAGATTGCAGGAATCAAGCTATGTCAGGCGTTTCGGCGCCAGTACGGGTGTGATTTCATTTCCGCCATGCCCACCAATCTTTATGGACCGGGCGATAATTTTTCTCTTGCCAGCAGCCATGTGCTGCCAGCCTTAATGCGCAAGGTGCATGAAGCCAAGGTGAGCGGCGCGCCGTCCTTCGAGATTTGGGGTACGGGCACTCCGCGCAGAGAGTTCCTGCATTGTGATGACTGCGCCGATGCGCTGGTGCACTTGCTCAAGAATTATTCTGAAGAAGAGCACATCAACGTGGGGTTTGGTGAAGATATTTCCATACTGGAGCTGGCACAGCGTATTGCGTATTTGCTTGGCTATCAGGGGACCATTCATCAGGACACCTCGAAGCCTGATGGAATGCCGCGAAAACTCATCAGTTCGGCCCGCCTGCGGCAACTGGGGTGGGAGCCGTCCATCTCGCTGGATCGCGGTATTCAGGAGACCTATCAGTGGTTCTTGGAGAACCGGGCACAAGAAGAAGCGGTTTGATCCATCTTCCTTGAAAATACTTGGAAACCCGCAAATGCCGCAGTGAAATTGCAAGTCGCTTCAGCCATGTTATCCCGCTGGTATTGGGCGCAGCGCGGAGGATTAACTCCGCGTGCTGCTGCTCCGCAACAAAAGGGATAGTAACATGATTGAACGCATGCACACCAAGCAGCGGATGAGCAAGATCGTCAAGCACAACGGCACGGTCTATCTATGTGGTCAGGTGGGCTTTCGGGGCGAGAGCATCAAAGAACAGACCGCTGAGTGTTTGCGCCGTGTGGACGAGCTGCTCATCGAGCAGGCTCCAGCCGCGAACAGATCCTGCAGGCGATCGTCTGGCTTTCCGACATGCGAGACTTTGCAGAGATGAACGAAGTCTGGGATGCATGGGTCCCACAAGGCCACGCCCCCGCCCGCGCCTGCGGCGAAGCCCGCCTCGCTTCTCAGGAGCTGCTGGTCGAAGTCATCATCACCGCAGCCTACGAGTAAGAACTGCCGATGTTTGGCGTCGGTGCCGCTTGATTATCTTTGATCAGGCGGCAGGCTTGCAATGTTACCTGAGGGCCTCCTCAGCTGAGCGGCGCCAGTTTCTCTGTTCATCTTCCACCAACGGCAGAAACAGGCAAAAACCTATGGTGCCGAGTGCTCCTTCTGGCTATCGGCAAGACCACGGGCGACCTTTAGTAAGATCGCCTTATTGTCAGCGTTGAGATCGGCAAGGACCTTTAATAAATCCCCGGACCCCTCGGGGGAGCCTTCGCCGGTCATGACATAGACTGGATCAACACCAAGTAGCTTACAGAGCTCAAACAATTTGGGTGCCGCTGGGGTTTTGCCTTGAATGATCTGATAAACATACTGCGTTCCCATCCCCAGCGCTGCAGCTAACTCCCGTTTCGAGCGACAATCGTTCTTGACTGCTTCATTGAGCCGCTCTTGCCATGTGTTCATGGTTTTCGCCCCTTTTTGATACCTGAAGATTATTTGCGGGCCTTTCTTACCCTAAAGGCCACATCTTCCGCGTTAGTGGTGCAAAAATGCACTCTATAGGTATTTAAAGTTAAATGCCGAGATCGGCAAGCCTTTGTGTGAGAAAAGCGCAGGACTTTTCGCCATTAATAGCAAACAACTTATTCCCCTCTCGTTTTCCTCCACTACCTAAATCACATGCCTACGTTGCGGGCTTGCTGGCGGGCCGTCCG
>BAXV01000175.1 GCA_001310715.1 Pseudovibrio sp. JCM 19062 | reverse complement strand
GGGCGCTACAAATTATATTGGAGGAGAGTATATATGAAAAAGTCTGGTTTATTGGTTGCAGTGAGTGCGTGCGCCATGGCGCTGGGGGCAACGGCGGCTTCTGCTGAAAAGTGGGACCTGCCAATGGCGTATTCGGTCCAACTTCCACTCTGTAACGGGTGCAGAGTTTGCTGCTTGTATTACATCTGGCACCGGCGGCGAAATTGAAGTCACCACCCATCCGGGCGGGTCTCTGTTCAAGGGCAGCGACATCAAGCGCGCGATCCAGACAGGTCAGGTGCCCATTGGCGAGCGTCTGCTTTCTGGTCACCAGAACGAGAACGCCCTGTTTGGTGTGGACTCCGTTCCATTCCTTGCAACCTCGTTTGACGATGCTGGCAAGCTCTGGACAGCTGCAAAGCCGGCTCTTGAGAAGGTCCTGAGCGAGCAAAACCTGACTCTGCTTTATTCCGTGCCGTGGCCACCTCAGGGGCTGTATTTCAAAAATGCAGTGAACTCTGTTGCGGATATGGAGGGCGTTAAGTTCCGCTCTTACAACAACGCAACCGCGCGTCTGGCGGAACTCACCGGAATGCTACCCGTATCCATTGAAGCAGCTGAAATCTCTCAGGCGTTTGCAACGGGTGTTGCGGACTCCATGATTTCGTCAGCTGCCACCGGTTATGACCGTAAAGTTTGGGAGAGCCTTGGTCACTTTTACGCCGTGGATGCATGGCTGCCGCGCAACTACATGCTCGTGAATTCAGATGTGTGGTCTGGTGTGTCTGACAAGAATAAAGAGGTTGTCACAGCCTGTGCGGCAACGGCGGAAGCTGCGGGCCTTCAGCGTTCTATGGATTACACAAACTTCACCCTTGATGGATTGCGCGAAGGCGGCATGACCGTTGAAAAAGGCAGTGAGCAGATGAACGCTGATCTGCGGGAAATCGGCGTGACCATGACCGCTGAATGGCTGGAAGCTGCGGGCGAAGAAGGCAAGGCTGTCGTCGATGCCTTCAAAGCGATGCAGTAAGACTAGTTTGGCCGGAGCCGCTTATGTGGCTCCGGCCTTTTGTTATCTTGAGGGGGAGATCAATGAAGCTGACACGCGCACTGCGTTTGGGCCTTGATGGGATCTACAAACTGGCCGGAGTTCTAGCCGCGCTCTGCCTGATTGCCATTCTTGGGCTTATTGTTCTGCAAATGCTGGCGCGCTGGACGGGGGAAGTGTTTCCCGGTGCTGCCGAATATGCCGGATATGCCATGGCTGCGGCCAGTTTTCTGGCCTTCGCAAATGCCTGAACAAAGGCATCCATATCCGGGTCTCTATTCTGCACCAACTGCTGGGTAAGACCGCGCAGCGCCTGCTGGAAATCTGGTGCTTTGCCATTGGCACAGCCACCATGTGGTACTTCGTCTACTACGCTCAGCGGTTTGTATACTGGTCGTGGAAGTTCAACGACATTTCACAGGGCAGGACAAAACACCCCTTTGGATACCGCAAAGCTTCATGCTTGCCGGGTCCGTGATCCTCGCTATCGCTCTTACAGATCACCTGCTTCAACTGGTTTTCACAGGCAAGCATCGTGTTGCACGTGAGCTTGAAGAAGCCGTTGCGGGAGAATAAGAGCAATGGAAAACATTAGTATCATCTCCTGTTCCTATTTGTCATGTTCACCCTGCTCGGCACCGGCGTCTGGGTTGGTCTGGCGTTGATGGGCGTCGCATGGTCGGCATGGAGCTGTTCACCGCGCGCCCCGTTGGCGACGTGATGTTAACGACCATCTGGTCCTCGTCCTCCTCGTGGACATTGACGGCCCTGCCCCTGTTTATCTGGATGGGAGAGATCCTTTACAGAACCCGCCTCTCGGAAGATATGTTCCGTGGCCTTGCCCCATGGATGGCGCGTCTACCGGGTGGTCTGGTGCACACCAATATTGTTGGCTGCACGGTGTTCGCCGCCGTCTCCGGCTCTTCAGCAGCAACGCTGACCACTGTTGGCAAAATGTCTATACCGGAGCTGCGCAAGCGGGAGTATCCGGAAAAAATGATCATCGGCACACTTGCAGGGGCTGCAACGCTGGGTCTGATGATCCCGCCTTCTCTGACGCTCATCGTGTATGGAGTACCATCAACGAGAGCATCTCCAAGCTGTTCTTTGCGGGCATCGTGCCGGGCATCGTGCTGGCTGGAATGTTCATGGCCTATGTGGCTATCACCTCCCGTGTGTCCTCCAACTGGAACCCGCTGAAGAGCCAGCTATGAGCTTTACGGAAAAGCTGGCCAACACCCGCTTTCTGCTACCGGTGATCCTGCTTATTCTGGTGGTGATCGGCTCCATGTATCTGGG
>BAXV01000174.1 GCA_001310715.1 Pseudovibrio sp. JCM 19062 | reverse complement strand
TTGGGTCAGCAACGTTGCGTCGTTGTTGGTGGCGCTGATTTACGGCGGGGGCGGGTCCAAGTCAAGCGCAGTTGGATGCTCTTTGCGAGTTTTTCCTGAATAACTTGTTTTCACTGTCAAAATTGCCCTTCAAAAGCGCTCAGATGTGGAAAACAGGGTCGTATAAGACGCATTTATCCCCTTATGGACTCAAGGATAATTGGGCTGCCACGGAAAAGAAATTGAATTCGCATTGGCGGAAATTTCCAAAACCACCTCAAAAAGACCCAGTCAAGTATTACTACTTAGCTTGAGCCAGCTCCTGCGATACACTCAGCTCTACAAATCACAGGCAAAAGACAAAGATCGGAAGTCCAAATCAACTCAAGGACCGGACTTATGGGCACATCTTTCAAGGCGCTTGCTTTGGCAGCAACAGCATCTGTCATATTCCCCTCCATCGCACTGGCCGATGCCGGGGGCTTCATTATCGGGCTTGGTGTAGGCGCCATTGGAAAAACGATCATTGACCACACAGGAAGCCAGCAACAAACACCTCAGGTCATCACACCCCCACCGCAAACAGTGCCCAATACACCGCGTGTCCCAGTCCAGCAGACCATAAACCTCAGCCGCATCCAACTGAAGGATGTCCAGTACGCCTGAACCTGCTTGGCTACAGCGCAGGTTTTCCTGATGGCGTCGCCGGAATACGCACCGCCGCGCCATCGGAAAATTCCAGCGCTCATTGGGTTACGTTGCGACCGGAAACCTCACCCGATCCCAGCTGGAAGAGCTTTATGCCCGCACACAGAGAAAACGACAGTCCATAACCCGGATTGATCAAGCCAAACCCGCTCCGCCGCAACCGCCCCTCCCCCAATCCAATCCCGGCACAACGGTAGAGGTGGCCAAGGAAAAGCCGGCAGTGGTCGCACCAAAACAAATCACAGTTGCACTGGACCCAAGCAATCCACCCAACATCTACGGCCTGATCACCGGAATGCTCAGCTATAAAACGGCAGACCACCTGAAGACAGAAGGCTACGAGACCTGCGTGGAAACTATTGGACTGACCACCTGCGAGAAATCCTCCTTGAACCTGAAGGAAACCGTCAGCGTAAATAAGGTGGGAGACATCATCTATGGCCTCACCCGCAACGTGAGCTTCATAACAGGCGCGCCGAGATCAGTTGTCATGAGCAAACTGGAAGAGGCCTACCCCAAGCTCACGCGCTTTGAGCAGATGGCAACATCCACCTCCCCCACCTGTCTGGAGCACTATACCACCAATGCAGGCAGCTTGCTCGCACCAGCGAGCGCCAATCCTTCAGACCCGGAAACACTCCAGACACTCACTGAGAACTGTAGCAGTTTCTACGCCATTGAACTGGAAGGCGACCGCAATCTCACCTCCATGAGCATCGTACTGTACGACAGCCAGCCAATCCAACTCGCCGCAGAACAACAGGCCGGCATATTTAAGATCGAATCTGAAGCAGCCGACGAGTTAGAGTTTTAAGGCACATCACCAAGAGCAAACACAGCAGCTCCTCCAAACGGCGAACTTGCAGCCGCACCAATTCGCCTGCCATATTTATGCAACCGGTGAAATGCGTCCTTTAAAGTGCTCCCCAATTGCGCAAATCCGCTTTGTGAACATAAGGATAAGCAACAGCTTCCGGTAGCAATCTCCTACAATCGCTATCCGCGTATCTTTAATTTTTTTCAACTTACAATTTAATAGAGTTTAAGTTAAATATACGAAAGCGAGTTTATTTCTCTCCGCTTCTTTGAGTATTTATTACGTGCAAGGCAAAATCATGCGCAAAACGACAAAGCTTACTTCCGCTCTCTGCCTCTCTCTGGCAATCAGCGCCACAACCGCTCGTGCTGGCTCTGAAGATTTCATCTTTGGTCTTGGTGCCGGCATTATCGGCAGCGCGATCGTAAATGGGGCCAAACAAAACAACGCCCAGCCACAACGCAGAACCACAACGCGCAGAAGCAACTTCTCGTCAGAAACGCAAGACATCCAAATGCGCCTGAACATGCTGGGCTTTGATGCAGGAACACCCGACGGTGTTTCCGGCCGCCGCACCCGTCAGGCAATCCGTCATTTCCAGATCTCCATTGGAGCCTATGCAAGCGGAAAACTCGACAACCGACAAATCGCTCGACTTTATGAGCTGACAACACCGCAGCAACCAGTCGCCACCGTTACAACGCCCGTTATGGCCGCACCTGTTGTTGCAGCCCCCGTCGTCGCAGCGCCTGTTGTTGTTGCACCCGTAGCAACAGCGGCACCGACACAGCAAATCAACATCACCATGCCAGCCGTTGCCGCAGCGCCAGCGG
>BAXV01000173.1 GCA_001310715.1 Pseudovibrio sp. JCM 19062 | reverse complement strand
TGATAGAGGAACGAGCGGTTCTGGATGCCACGGGTAGTAATGTGCTGTTGTAAAAACCGAACCAGATCATCACTCATGCGGACGCTGGATGATCTTAAGAGATCGTCCTGATCTATTGTGAGAACCTGAAACAGATTAGGACCGATCTGGTTGACGACCAAAGGTTGCCCCTGCCCCAGAACAGTCAGTTCGCCCGGCGCAGCGCCGACCGTAAAGGCCGCATCAAACCCGCTGCGACGATCAGAGTATTGTTAGTCCCGAACCCACCGCCCCCATCGCCGAAGGTGATCTGCCCTTGAATGACCGGATAGGTGAGCAGGGAGAGCATACTGTCATTGCCATCCATCAAAATAGCATGGCTGTCCGGTGCCAGATCGGCGAACACGCTGCCGTGGTTCACAAAGCTGTTACCGTTCCCTATCATGCGAACACCATGAGATTCTGGGTTGGCATTGGTTGAGTGGGCTATGATCCTGCCGCTGCTTTGCAGATCAAAGCTATCTGCCGTGATATCAACGCCTTGAGCTGTGTCACCTGAAGCACTGACTTGGACGCCTGATTCATATGCAGGAATGACGAGGTGCCATCTGCTGAGCTGACTATGCCGGTGGCTGTTCCCGAAGCAATCACAGTTATGACACTGCCCGATCCGATGGTTGCTTCATTGTCGCCCCCACTGGTTGTTTGCTCAAGCCCAGTGCCATCTCCTCCAGAACCAACGTTAAATATGGAATTGGCTCCCAACACAAAACTATTATTGCCAACGGTGATAAAGTTTTGCAGGACACCGTATGCCGAACCAACAGCTGATGTCGCATTAATTTGTGCGTTGGAGCCAAAAACAGTTGTATTCTCGCCACCCACATTTCCAAACTGATTAACACCAGTTGCGGCTAACTGTTCGGTAACATCAATTCGGGCATTCGATGCAAATATGGTAGTTGCGTCACCAGTACCACCGAGATTTCGAGATTGAGACACCCCAAGGGCCTCGGCATTCGCGTTCACTCTAATCTGCACGTCTGGGCCGAAGATATTGGTTGAGTCACCACTGCCTAGATTAAATTGGCCAATACCACGGCCCAATCCCTGTGCGACAACATCAATCCTTGTGCCCGATGCAAACTGGTTAGTGTTGTTACCAGTACCTATTGCGGCATGGGTTTGGAGTATACCATCGCCATCTGCAGCTGCGTTAACGTAGATCCGTCCATTTGGACCGAACTGAATCAGGTTGTCACCGGCTTCATTTTCCTGCCCAATCCCATCCATTCTGTTACTCAAGCTTGTTGAGTTGATTGTAGCCCTTTCCAAGAAGATAGAATTGGTACCGGTCGTGCTTTGCTGTAGGACCGCGTAGCCTCTGGTCGCGTTCGAAGCGCCTGCACTTGCAGAGATGTCACCTCCCAGCCCCACACTAAGGCTGTTAGTCGTTCCATTCTGTAAGATAGTATTGATCGATGTGAGGCCTGAGCCAACGGTACTTGCGGAAACTGGTCCATTAAGGGTGATAGTGCTGTTAAACCCATCGGCATCTATTGCAACCGTTCCGGGGCAACCGTTATGCTACCCGTGCTGGTAACGGTCACAGTGCCATCTTCCCCCAGAGTGACCGCGGTGCCCTGAGGGGCGCTGATCACATCATCTGCACTGATAGCGGCAGAGGTGCTGGCTAGGGTTGCCGCGACTATCGTGATGGTGGCCAAGCTAATACCGCGAGGATCGCTTTTGCGCGACGACGACCATATAAACATCAAAGACCACTAGATTTGAGAGTTAATGTCGTGTTCGCATTGGTAATTTCAGTTTACAAGAAAATGCATCGACCATATATCCATGGAGACTGAGTTGATATCCTTAGTATTGTTGAATTGATTCAGTCTATTCACAAGTATAAGCCACCACGAAATCATAAGGCAGCTACCTGTCATCTCCATCTTTACTTCCACAATCGGGTCGAAAATGATTTACCTAAAGTAAACTAAGCAACCCTGTGCATCTCCGTAGAGGGAGCAAAGGACCGCTGGTGTTCATCCAGCGGTCACTCCTCAGAACAAAACCGAGAACCCGGCATTGATGCTGCCGAAGACGGCGTCGATGGAGTCGTAGGCAGCTTCTACGCCGAAGTCTAATGAGGCGCGGTCGGTGACCAGATATTCAACATCGGCACCGAGGAACGGGCGCACACCGGCATCGTTCAGGTTCTCATCATATGGAACATCAAAGCCCATGACTTGTGCATTAATGTCGTCGCCCCAGTTGGCGTAGATGTCCAAACCGCCGCGCAGTGTGGTGCTCCAGCGGGTAGCATCCTGATTGAGCGCGCTAAAGCCCAGA
>BAXV01000172.1 GCA_001310715.1 Pseudovibrio sp. JCM 19062 | reverse complement strand
GCAGTGCCACCACCTTTCGCGATGCGGTTGAAGACCATTTCCTCTTCACCAACGCGCAAACCACCGCAAGCTGGGTGTACACCACGCAAGAAGAGCAAAACCAGCTCTGCCTTGCGGTCCTAGAGGCCTATCTGGACCTCTACCAAAAAACACGGGTGTTCCATCTGTACCGCACGCATGGCACGCAGCTGGAAACCTTGCTTGCGCGCTTGAACAGCAGCAGTGAGGAGACCGACCCGAAGATCCTTTCACAAGCAAAGCCTTGCAGGTTCAAGCACTTGGTTCCTTGAAGGTTCTCCGAAGCTCCATGCAGGACGAGCTCTTTACTGCCCACGCCAGATACGCCGCGCTCACCGGAAAACGCGCTGCACACTTACAGCCCGTACTCACCCCATCCGTATTGAATGGATCTAGGCCTACAAGAGAGGACGCCAGCTCAAGCAGGCTGTTCCAGCAAGCAATCGAGGGCCACAAGAAGCTGCAATTTCAGGCCGCCCGCCACACACGCGCCTATGTGAAGGCACAAAGAGAGACATTGGCGGCACCTTCGCGGTTCGCGCAGGTTCTGACCGCCCTTGAGGAGCTGCGGGAAGCGGAACTTGCACTGTTCGCGTCAGAGACCGCGCTCGTGCGCCTCTACTATCAGGAGAAGTTTCAGCACACCAACGCCCTGCGGCATCTGGGGCTCTCTGTGCGGCTGTTTGAAAAGAAGAAGCAATCACAACTGGACCTTCTGGCCCAGCAACACACGCAATGAACTTGATGATCAATCCAGAACAAGAGGAGACGCAGTTATGACCACAACCAGTTCAGTGCCCGCAAATGCGTCTTCGCAAAACTTTCTGCCGCCAATTCTGCTTCACGAACCGCCGGCCCCATCGAAAACCCCGATCCTTTTCATCCGGCAGGAAGGCCAACTCGTTGATCTTTCCAGGACCGTCGGACAAGCACGCCTCATTCGCGACGGAGATGAGCTGCATATTCTCCAGAGCAATGGACAAATCATCGTCATAGAAGGCTTCTTTGGCGGGCCTGCCAACGAGTTTTTCATCCTCATGCCGTCCGGTCCCATGGCCACGCAGGGAAAATTTCTCGGCACCGTGTCGGTCGAGATCGCTCCGCGACTTGGCAGCTTTCAGGAGGCCCTCCCCTCTCCTGCCCAGGAAGAACCGGAGAAGGATGCCACGGAGCCCGAGGAGTTTGCTCCGCAAAAACCCGCGCCGACGCATATTCCCCAGACGCAAAGAGAGCCTGTTTTTGAAAAACTAAGCGCACGCACGCAACCTAAGCAGCTCTTCGAAGGCAAAGAAGAGACCTATCACAGCGCGCCCGTTCCACCTGCTCTCGCGCCACAACCGGAAAGCATTGTTATTCCGGATCTGGCCCCATCAGACCTTTACATAAGACCAAACACGATCGTTACACAGGTAAAGGATCTTCCCGTGCCTGTGATTGAGGAGGCCACTTTCCGCACATCCACCAGCATCTCGCTGAGCGACACGCTCGCCATTGATTTCGGTGTGGATGGAACCAACTCCCGCGCACTGCTTTTTACACTTGATGCAGCCGGACGCCCACTCGGTCGCTCAGGTGATCCGCTCGATATTACCTCAGGCGGTGCGCGGGTTCTTTTTCAATCCGAATTTGGACCGCAAGGCCAACACATATTGAAAGGGTTCACGGAAGACGGAAAGCTCATACTCAAGGTCACGCTCGATCCAACAGCACACAACGGGGCCTACAGCTATCAGCAGTTCGCTCCGCTTGATCATGACGCTAACACCGCGGAACTTCTCCTGAGCTTCCGTTTTGTGGCAAAAGATGCAGATACGGATACGCTGGTTTCCTATCTGGATCTGCGTATCCATGATGATCTAATGCCGCAGGAATGGACCTGTCGGCGACACTTTCAGAGGCAGCCCTGCCCGGTGGAAGCGAGGACAACGTCTCGGGCTCCACAACTACCGGTGCATTGCCGCTAAGCACTGGTCAAGGGCCTGTTACTCTTTCGTGGAACAACCCTGCCCCCATGACAGGCTTCAGCTTTGTTCAGGAAGGGCAGACACTCGTTATTTTGCAGTCAGGACAGGTTGTCCTCACCGTGATGCTAGATTCTTCATCAGGCCATTACACCGTCACCCAGCGCAACGCGATCAGCCATACATCTGGCAATGACGCGGTCTTCAACCTGAGCTTTACGGCCACGAACAAGCACGGCCAACAGGTGGAAGGAAAACTAATCGTCGCCTCAATGGACGATGCTCCCAAGGCCTTTCCCCTCGACCAGATAGAGTTCGACGAAAGCCAACTGGTGGACGCCGACGCCGGACAGCCTCGTCCTCGGGCACTATCGCCCACACCACTGGCGCGGATGGCGGA
>BAXV01000171.1 GCA_001310715.1 Pseudovibrio sp. JCM 19062 | reverse complement strand
GCGCTGAAAGGTCTCGACCTTGTGGGCCTGCGCGAGAAAGCGCAGCGTCTGCCGTCAGAGCTGTCCGGTGGGCAGCAGCAGCGTGTGGCGGTGGCCCGTGCGCTGGTGCTCGAGCCGCAGGTTTTGCTACTCGACGAGCCGCTCTCCAACCTTGACGCCCGCCTGCGCCGTTTGGTGCGCACGGAAATCCGTGAAATCCAGCAACGCCTTGATTTCACAGCCGTTTACGTCACCCATGATCAGGAAGAAGCCCTTGCGGTTTCCGACCGTATCGTGGTCATGCGCGACGGCATCATCGAACAAGACGGTACACCCTATGAGCTTTATGAGAGCCCGGCCTCCGAGTTCATCGCGGATTTCATTGGCGAAGCCAACATTCTCGACTGTGACATTCACAGCGTAAACGCGGACTCGGCGAGCATTCAGGTTGGCGGCAAAAGCTTTGATCTGCGCCACCGCAACCACAGTGTCGGCAAGGGCAAACTGGCGGCGCGCGCCAATTCCATCAAGCTCAGCAGAGAGGTCAATGGAGCCTTTCCGGCAAGATCAAAAGCGCGGCTTATCTGGGAGATCACTTTCAGTATGAAGTACTTAGCGATCTTGGTGCGCTGTTTGTCATCGATAACAACACCGATGAGCTTTTCAGCAATGGAACATCTGTGGGCATCGACTTTGATACACGCGGACTAGCGCTGATCGGCGGTAAACAATGACAGTGCAAGTAGTTATGGATCAGTCAGCTGAGCTGGAGAGCCGCTTCAACGCCGCCCAGAAAATCGCCAATGAAGCGGCGATGCTGGCGCTTGAGCATTTCGCCAATCGTGGTGATTTGAACATTGATGTGAAGCGGCATCCGCAGGATGTGGTGTCGGAAGCGGACAAGGCCGTCGAGCAGAAAATCCGCAGTTTGATCAACGGATACTTCCCTGAGGATGCGTTGCTTGGCGAAGAATTCGGCTATGTGGAAGGGAGCACCGGCTACACTTGGGTCATTGACCCAATCGACGGAACTGCCCCTTTTCTCAATGGCTTACCGGGGTGGTGTGTATGCATTGCGGTGATGGACAAGGACGGTCCGGCCATCGGCGTCATTGATGCGCCGGTGCTGAAGGAGCGCTTTGCGGCTCAGCGCGGAAAAGGCACCACGCTCAATGGCACTCCTGTTCGCGTAACGGAGCGTTTTAACTTGCAAACGGGTATGCTTGGCGTTGGCGCGAATGATCGTGTCGCGCCCGAGCTGGTCGGCAAAATGTTTGAGGACCTGATGAGCGCGGGAGTGAATTACTCCCGTTATGGCTCTGGTGCCTTGATGCTGGCTTGGGTCGCTGCGGGGCGTTTGGTTGGTTATGTTGAACCGCGCATGTCGGCGTGGGACTGCATGGCGGCCTATTGCCTGATTGAGGAAGCTGGCGGCAAGATCCTCCCCTTCCCGGTGGAGGATAACCCAAGCGCGCCCTACCCTGTTTTGGGCGCAGCCCCTCAAGTGTTCGACGAGGTTATAACCCTCACCAATCTCACTCAGTTCGCCTAATCTTCCCCCCAAGACAACGGATTAGACGAGACTTACAGGCGCTGTTCTTCACCGGACAGCGCTTGTTTGCTTCCCTCCGCTGAAGAGCACCCCGGCGCGGATAACAGGCGTAACGGACACTGCCTTGCATCCCTTTGCGCGATTTTGCGTTATTTGCGTAAAACCTGCGTTATTCGCGGATTTTTTTGCGTTGCTACGCAAGGATTGTCGCCACCCCGCAAAATCCGCTCCACGGCCCGCCCCGCAGCCAGCACCTGCTCATCCTGAGCCGGAGCACCACAGATCGAAATGCTGTAGGAAGGCTTCGCCGGATCAACCGGCTGGGCGAGTGAAGGCATATTCAAAAATGCAGTAATCATCGTCAACCGCAAGGCTTGCGCACTGGCCTCCTGAAATGCCTCTGTACTTTTTTTCCAGTTCAGAGACCAGCGGCGGCCTATCCGGAACGGTTGGCATCAACAACAAGTCACCATTCAGCTGACCTTCCACTTCCGACTGGAGCACAGCGCGCTCGCGTCTGAGGTAGGAGATTTGTTTTGATGTCGCGGGCAAGATCCTCTCTAACCGCTTCCTGATCTGAGGATCGACCTTCGGATCGTTCAAATCTACAAATTTAGAGACCTGATCACGGGCTTCAAGGCTGACCAGAGTGCCATGTTCAGAAAATAGCTGATGCGTTCTCAGGATCACGCTCATATCACGGCGCTGGATCTGCACACCGGCAGCATCTAGAGCGTAAATACATTCCTCGAACATCTCGAAGATCTCGGTAGAGATACCCAGTCCCTCTAGATTGGGGACAACGAGCCGGAACGGAATATTCAGGAACGCCTTGTTTTCAGGCGGTTTTTTTGCCAGTCATGACCGCATCGAGCAAAGAGATGCCCTC
>BAXV01000170.1 GCA_001310715.1 Pseudovibrio sp. JCM 19062 | reverse complement strand
CAAATTGCTTTTCCCAAGCCCCCTACCGGAATAATGTTCGCCGCAGATACTATCCTTAGAGATTCATTTTTTTGCATTGCCGGACTGATCAAATGACTGTGATACCCACACTTGAAACAGAAAGGTTGCGCTTAAGGCCGATGACAATTGAGGGTTGGCCCACTTTTTCTCATCACACGTCACATATGAAGCAGCTGCATCGTCGAGCCTGTGAAGACAATAAAACAATCACTGGAGATGACCATGAACACCGACAACACCATCAACCACTATGAAAGCGGTGCCCAGATCATGACGGCCCTTCAGGCGTGGAAGCGGCAATTGCCGCCACCGGATTTGACGAGAAGCTTCACCACCTCATTTTGCTGCGCGCTTCCCAGATCAACGGCTGCGGTTTCTGCGTGAAAATGCATTCCCGTGACGCTCGCAAGGCTGGCGAAACCAACCACCGTCTGGATCATCTCATCATCTGGCGTCACACAGATGATTTTTCTGAAAAAGAAAAGCTGGCGTTTGAGTGGACGGAAGCGCTGACTAAACTGGATAAAGAAGAAGATTTACCACGCCTGCGCAAAGAACTCAGGGCCCATTACAGCGATCAGGAAATCTCCACCATGACGGCGATGATTGGCATGATCAATCTTTGGAACCGGGTCGCGATATCGAACCATTGAACATGAAAACAGATAAATCACTAAGCGTATTTGAACAGGCCAGACCCATGTTAATGGGGCTGGCTTATCGCTTGCTCGGCACAACCGCTGAAGCAGAAGATGTGGTGCAGGAAACCTATCTCAGTTGGTCGGCTGCCAGCCACGCGGATATTGACAATCCCGATGCATGGCTGACGACGGTTTGCACGCGTAAAGCGCTCGATCAGCTCAAATCTGCACGTAAAAAAAACGCGAAAATTACGTTGGTATGTGGCTTCCCGAGCCGTTACATACAGCCACGCTGGACACGCCTGAAGACCATGTGGAGCTTTCGCAAAGCCTCACCACTGCGTTTCTCTTAGTGATGGAACGTCTGGCTCCCAAGGAAAGGGCTGCCTTCTTGCTGCGCGAGGTGTTCTCCGCAAGCTACGAAGAAGTTGCCGAGGTGCTGGAAGTCAGCCCCGCCAGTTGCCGTAACTGGTGTCGCGGGCGAAAACCAACGTTCAGCAAAAAGCCAACCGCTTTACTGTTCCTGCAGAGAAACAGCGCGCTATGATCGGTATGTTCCAAAGTGCGCTGGAGACTGGCGAAACCGCAGAACTCTCCCAGCATCTTGCAGCAGATGTTGCTCTCATCTCCGATGGCGGCGGCAAGGTCAACGCAATTCCGGAACCATTGATGGGACTTGAGCAGGTGCTTGGCTTTATCAACAAAGCAATCTCCCGGCAACGCGCTCCGGCAGAGCCTGGGTGGAAGAACTCAACTCCAGCCTGTCGCTCGTCACCATAGATGGCAACGGCATCATAACTGTCTTCACGTTTGGATATGATGAGGACATGAAACTCAACGCCATCTTCGCACAGCGGAACCCCGATAAACTTGGAGCTGTTCACTAAGGTTAGTCAAATAGATAAGAGAAGGCTGAAAAGGTCTGCCTTGCAGTCGGAAAGGGAACCCCGATCTGATTATCCTTGTCTGGAGGAAACAGTCTTGTGCATTCCTGATCCTGCTTCTATTTGCTGAAGAAGCATAAATCTGACTAGTGTACGCATGTTACACACTTTTTTTCTGGATAATGCTGTGTTGAACTGGGTTGAACTTGATCTAAGTCTGTATGTCTTCGGGTAAATCTTCGGACAAGGTGTCTACGAGAAACATGAAACCGGAAACAATAAAACGCTAGCGGGGGAGCCATTTGGAATGACTGAGGACGTTGATCACAGGACAATCAAACCGGAGGCGCTCGAAACTCTTCGTAGAACTATTCTGGAGATCTTCTCCTCGGGGATGTATCAGGATGTGGGCATTCGGCAGATTTGCCAGCAGGCCAAAGTCAGTCCGCAAACGGTCTACAAGTACTTCGGCAATAAAGAACAGATGTTTTTTGCCTGTATCAAAGAGGATCTGGAAAACCTCCATTCAAAGGCATTGAAAGCTGCCCGAGAGGCTGAGAACACGGTCGACAAATACCTGGCCTTTCTGAGTGTCTGGTGTGATTTCTACTTCGCCAATCCGACTATTGCGCGCATTGTCTTCCTGAACATTCCGCAGGCCTACTGGCTAGGGCGGACCCAGACCGTTCATGCTGCGCTTAATGAGGAAGCGACGCGAACCATCGCTCAGGGACAAAAGGACGGTTTGGTTTGGGATGAAACCCCGCCTGAATTGCTTGGGCATATGGTCATGGGAATGGGGCACAGATTGCTGACACGCTGGTTAATGACAGAAGATGCCGACAGCGCAGAAACCAAACAAGCACTAACCAAATCTATTCGAAAACTGTTGGAA
>BAXV01000169.1 GCA_001310715.1 Pseudovibrio sp. JCM 19062 | reverse complement strand
CATCACCTTCCAGCATCTGCGGATCACACAACAGCCCAACAGAAACATTCAGCCATCACTGTCTGCAAGCTGCGCAACAACAAAGCCATCTCCTCCGTTATTTCCCGGACCACAGAAAACAAGAATGCGCGACTTGGACTGCAAAATCGGCCCCATCGCACCAAACACAGCCTCGCCAGCGTTATGCATCAACTCAATACCGGCAGTACCACCTTCAATGGTCAACCGATCGGCCTTATTCATCTGTAGCGGGGTCAACAACTCATGCATAACGCTCTCCAACTCCCAATCCATCAGGATCTGGCTCCAGACCGCCCCCAATAAGCTCAGGACAGCCTGCTATAAGCAATGAGGCCCCCCTGACCAACATGCGGCAAAACAGTCCCGAATCAGCATCGAAATAAAGTCAACACCTGATGCCTCCATAAAGACTGCCGACTATAATCTAAGCCTTGGCAAGGGCGCATTCGCAATAAAGGCACTGACGGCCCTACCGATTGGACTTTGGCGCCGTCTTTTTTTGCGCCCTTCCCGCCCACCGTGTCATCGCTGGCAATCACCACATCTTGAGGCTGGGAAAGCTCAATCAGATTGCCATCAGGGTCACGGATATAAACAGAAAGGATCGGAGAGCTGGCACCAGTGCGAAACGCCGGCCCCTCCTCAATTATCACAGAGGCTGCATTCAGCCGTGCAATAGCGGCATCCAGACTTTCAACGAGGAAGCACAGGTCAGCGGTGCCCGGCACCTGCTCACGGGCCAGCGGCTCATGAACAATATCAACCGGTTGAAGATTGATCTTCTGCTGTCCAAAATGCAACGCCCGTCGCCCACCTCCAAATATGATCTCGGTCATACCCAGAACGTCCTGATAAAAACGACTGGTACGTTCAACGTCATGAACGGTAAGCACGACATGATCGAGAGAAACCAACCTCATCACTCGCTCCTTTAACCGCGCGGCCCCAAAATTGCCTTGCGGCACTGGAATAAACACACGCGAGAAACTGCATCAGCGTTTGCAACACCAACATAACCCTGCCTTGCGCAGAGAACCAACACCTAGTTTCTGCCGAGATGAATAAATCGTGCACTGCCCAATTTTTAACCAACATGCACAGTGCTTGTGCACGAAATATATCTCGGATGCACTTCCCCCTTATTATTCAAGGAGCGAATTGCCCGTTTTCGCGGCTTTTTATGTAAATTTCGAAACTGGCACGGTTTCTGCATTCAAAATGGCAAAAGTTTTGATGCACGAACTTTCTGCACACGCACTGGTCATTTTAAAGAGCATGCCAGACCAGAAGCGCAGGCAGATACAAGACGAACTGAGAGTATGACGACCATGAAGAAAATCGAGCGATCATTAAGCCGTTCAAACTGGATGAAGTGAAAGAAGCACTTCAGGAAGTTGGCCTTCAGGGGATCACCGTTACCGAGGCAAAAGGATTTGGCCGCCAGAAGGGCCATACAGAGCTCTATCGCGGTGCCGAATACGTGGTCGACTTTCTGCCAAAGGTGAAGGTTGAAATCGTACTCAACGACGATCTTGTCGAAAAAGCCGTCGAAGCTGTCAAAGATGCAGCACAAACAGGCCGGATTGGTGATGGGAAAATCTTTGTTTCAAACATTGAAGAAGCCATCCGCATCCGCACCGGCGAAACCGGTGAAGACGCTGTTTAAGGAAATTTTCTGCCCGTAATCCGGTAAGTGGAAATAGGTCTTCAGATCAGGGAACGAGCAGAGCACCGATTTAGAGTTACCTGCATGAACGCAACTCACTGCAGGCAAACTCTGGGACTAAATAGGGGATCAATGACGCGTTGGGGGGAGCACTCCCGTCAGGCTTGGTCTTCAGCAGAACAACACGACGCCACTGGCGAATTTATAAGAGGAATAGGAAGTTATGACGACCTCCGCTGATGTCTTGAAAGAAATCCAGGAAAAAGACGTAAAGTTCGTAGATCTTCGTTTTTCTGATCCACGCGGCAAGCTGCAGCACGTCACCATGGATGTTTCCCAGGTGCACGAAGACATGTTCGCTGAAGGCGTTGCATTCGACGGTTCTTCTATCGCTGGCTGGAAGGCGATCAACGAATCCGACATGATGCTGATGCCAGATCCGGAAACAGCTCACATCGACCCATTCTTCGCGCAGTCCACCATGTCCATCTTCTGTGACGTTCTGGACCCACGCACAGGCGAAGGTTACAACCGTGACCCGCGCATGACAGCCAAGCGCGCTGAAGCCTATGTAAAAGCATGTGGCGCAGGCGACACTGTATACGTTGGCCCGGAAGCTGAATTCTTCATCTTCGATGATGTTCGCTTCGCATCCGATCCATACAACACCGGCTTCAAGCTGGACTGTTCCGAACTGCCATCAAACATGGACAGCGAGTATGAGTCCGGCAACCTCGGTCACCGGCCGCGCACAAAAGGCGGTTACTTCCCGGTTCCTCCAA
>BAXV01000168.1 GCA_001310715.1 Pseudovibrio sp. JCM 19062 | reverse complement strand
CGCTCTGGGCGGGGTTTATGGCGGTTACTCAATCGGCTCCGTCACTGAAGGCAATGTTTTATGGGACAGCACACTGCAGACAGCCTATGCCGGGGCCTATTATGACCGTGCCTTTGACCGTATTCTCACCGGCATCAACCTGCTGGGCGGCATAACCTTTGATGACACCAAACGCCGGTATCTGGACAACACCGTACCGGGCGGCATTACCACTGGAAAGAACAGCGGCACCGGTTTCCTGATCTCACCAGAGATCACGGCTGGCTATGAGGTGCCCTACCGGGGCATTCTGGTCATCCCGTCCATCAGCGGGCGGTACACCTTCTTCCATCAGCAAGGCTACAGCGAGCGCGGCCCCAGTGGCCTCAACCTTTCCGCACTCAACCGCCAGCAGATCAACGTGCGGCTGGAAGTGGCAGGCGTGGGCCTGAGAGCGCTTAATCAAGGCAGCCGCTGGAGTACCATCCTGCGCGGTGGTCTGGATGTTTACGCCAACTGGGGCAACAATGTCGACGCCACCCTTGGCGGCACTCCCATTCCCTACGCTCTGGAGGACAACAACGGCGGCGTGCGGCCCTTCATCGGGGCAGACGCTGAATACCGGCTCACCGACCGCGCCACACTGGACTTGGGCCTGGAAGCCGCCTACGACACCATCGACGCCGTCTTCGGCAGCATCAATGCCGGGTTCTCGGTGTTGTTTTGAGGAGTGGCTCGCGCCGGGTGAATACCAGCGCCGGCCCCCAACAGAGAAAGTAGAGGCGTGAGTATTACGCTGTGGTGCCAAGGCCTCACCGCAGCTCATCCATGCTAGCAACCTGAGTCATTTCAACAATACTAAAACGATCAACCAGTCTTCATGGATATGGGGCCAACGCATTCTCCTGTAAACAGGAATCATCAATGCGAATATTTCAGTAGGCATCACACCGAGGTGATCTTTGATGTTCATGACGTCAATCCGTAGCAAGCTCCATGCCACCACAATTGGGTTTCTCGCCACCACCTTTGCAGCAGTTGGCTTCTCAGGGATCGCCAATGGGCAGGTTGTGGTCAGTGCCCCGCAGACCACCCCGGTAGATTTATTCGCTGACGACACAGTGATTGTCACGAGTACAGGCAGCATCAGTGCTGTCACTCCAGATACATACGCCATTAATGCCAACGGTAATAATAGCGTAATCGACCTCTTCGGTCCGGTGTCTGTGACCAGCACTTTGCTAGGATCTTCTATAAGTACCATCGTACAAGAGGGAGATACGTACAACACTTTGAATGTACACCAAGGGGGGAATATTTCTGCAACTGGTATCCCTTTCGGCGTAGCTTTTATTGGTGTCCTACAGAGAAATGCCTCAGCGGACAACACGGTTACACTCGAAAACGCATTGATCAGGGTCGAGTCCACCTCAGCAGACACAGTGGGAATATTACAGGATACTGATTCCGGAACGAATACTCTCCAGTTCGGAGCAAATGGACGGATATCGGTTCTTGGGGCTTCCGTAGCCACTGGAATTGATCAGGCTAACAGCACTGGCGACATCAATAATTTGTTTGGGTCAGGCACACAGATCGACGTAGAAGCTCTTTTAGGTGATGCTGCCGCAATAAGGCAGGACGTCGCTATTTCTGGTGATGCCTCGAATGTTTTCGGGGCGAATGCACGGATTACTGCTAAGAGCACGAGTGATGCTTTTGGAATCGCGCAAGATGTCACATCCGGAGTGGCACGGACCGTTTTCGGGAGCGGAGCGTTTATTCGCATCCAGGCAGGTGCCGGAGGAATAGGTATACTTCAGGATTCGGGAGACAATCGATTTGGCCTGGGGCAAAATTCTGTCATCTCTGTTGAGGCGGCTGACTTCGGTTTGGGGTTACTACAGGAACCTTCAGATGCAGGAGGTAGAAACCAGGCTATCCTTCAGGCTGGTAGCCGTATAAATGTCACTGCAGGGCTTGTCGCTTTTGGTATTTTGAGTGATGCAGCCGCACCGGTCACCTCCTCGCTAACTCTGGAGCCCGGCGCGCAGGTTTCTTCTACCGGTGCAGTAGCCTTCGGCGTTTTAGTAGACTCAGACAATTTCGAGATGCTAAATAGAGGCCGAATTGCCGCTACATCAACCGATGTCTCCCCCGTTTCTTTTGGCGTTCTTCTGGATGGCGATAACAACAGTTTTGTGAACCACGGCAGCGTGTTTGCCGATCTGGCGCCGGACAGCCACGCCATCTTGATAGATGGTGACCGCAACATGCTATCGTTGCTCACCTATCCAGTCATTCAAGGGCAGATCACTTTTAATGGTAGTCTGTTTGGAGCAGACAATACACTGCTCGTCGGTCGCGGCTTTGACGCCGCCTTTACAGTCGGTGCTAGTCCGATTGGCTTGACCGTTTTGGGGCAGGGGCAGTCCCTGACTGTCAATCAGATCGGCACCAATCTGCTCAAGGTTGTCTCGATAAGCTCCGAAGGTTTTTTTCAGAGCCTCAAGCGTGCGTATGACGGATGATCTGATCCGCTTCCTGCAACAGGAAAT
>BAXV01000167.1 GCA_001310715.1 Pseudovibrio sp. JCM 19062 | reverse complement strand
TGTATGCAGAAATGGTTTGAAGTTTGCTGTAGTCGCGAAATATCCCTGGCCGTGAGGGGCGGTGATGTTATAGGCAAAAAAACGAAGCTGGAACAAAATTCCCAAAGAGCTCAGGCAATCCATGGGTCCAGCCAGTAATAAAGATAGTGAGCATGGTGACAATCAAGGTCACATAGTAGGCAGGGGCGATCCGCCAGAAACGTTTTCTATAAAACCCAAACACCCCTCTTGGTGACCAGACAAACCGTTCTGACATAACAATGTGTGTCATCAGGTAGCCGGAGAGAACAAAAAAAGATATCGACCCCGACAAATCCGCCCTCGACGCCAAGCATCCTGAAATGGAAGAGGAGTACAGCAAGTACTGCAACGCCTCTCATCCCTTCAATGTCTGAACGAAAACCTGCCTGAGATGCTCGCACCATCGAACTGCCTATCTTGTGGTCCCTAAAGTATGTTTTCAAATTCCATAGATTGGGAGAGGTAAGAGTAGTTCATGTTCTCAAGTGACATGAATTGGAAGATCTCAGGGGTGCTTCGTTGCTTCTTTGGCAGATAAACGAATGTAGCGAGACACAGTGAAGGCTCCGTTGCATCATTTGGGTGAAGACACAAATAGCCTGTAAGCGCTCGGTGAACCTAACCTGACGGGAGCGACCTTTTGAGCCTCCTCCAACTTCTTTAGCGCGCGAATGGCCGTCCGCTCACTAACACCAGCCTCGTCCACTAAGCGCGCGATACTTGGCCAAGCCTCACCGGTGTGTATGTTGAAATAGTCGCACAGGATAATCCCAACAATTCGCTCGGAGCAGGAAAAGGGTCGATCCCGCGAAAGTGCACTAATCCATGTTGCTTTATCGCTATATTGTATGCGTATGTGTTACGCATATTAGATTTTTGATAATAAGGGTGCTCATGATGACACACCTACTAAAAATTGACTTCACGCATCCAATTTCCCACGACTTGTATTTGATTTGCGCTTTCTGACGTTGATTACACCCTAGGGTTGCGTTAAAAGCACTTAATTGTTTCCTGTTGGGTTGAAATAATCATGATCAAATTAACTACACGTGGCTGCATGAATGGCGCATCAATCGAGCGAACGCTTCTTTCTAAGACAGCGCTCGTTGGAAGCTTGGCGGCTGTTTCTCTTCTCAGCACCTCACCAGCGTTTTCTCAGGAAATCGTTACAGAGGATACCACTCTTAGCGGAATAGTAGATACGCTCTATGGAGATGTTGGTGTCGGTTCTCCAAATGGAGTAACGCTGACAATTGACGATGGTAGTGATATTTTTGTTGATGGTGGTGTTGCGATCGGCTTCAAAGAAGGTTTTGAAGATGGCGTACCTGCTGGAGACAAGGGCTCTGTTATTGTAAAGGGTCAGGACACTAACGTTGCCGTGTCACAAGAGATCATGCTCGGCTTTGGCGGTGAGGGGACGCTGTCCGTACTTGACGGTGCCGCTGTGGCCGCCGAAGAAACTCTTCTTGGGAAGTTTCCCGGTGGAAGCGGAACTCTCATTGTAGATGGCGTGAACTCGTCTCTTCTTTCTGGAGTGACCTTTTTGGGTGAGGGCGCTGGAACTTTTGGTGAATTGCAAGTCGCCAATGGTGGCACATTCCTCTCGGCCATGGTCGCCGTAGGAGGGCAAGGTGATCAGGGTGCTGGCGGGTCCGGTGAGGTTGCTATCTCAAATAATGGATATGCTGTTTCTATTGCTACCGTAATTGGCGAAGGCACAGGTGCGACCGGAAACGTGACCGTGTCGGGTCTAGGTTCCTCGTGGGATTTTGTTACCAAGTATATGGCGTCAGTGATTTCAGGTATTCCTGAAGAAGAAATTGACAACCCACTCTTAGAACAAGAAGGTACTGTGGTTCTGGGCCAGTTTGCCGGCTCCACAGGTAACCTCAACATAACCGAAGGTGGTCGTGTCTCTTCGTTCGACGGTTTCATTGGCGGAAACAAATCAGAATACTATGAAGGTGATGAAACGGGAGGCACGGGAAATGTCTTTGTTTCTGGTGATGGTTCTACTTGGTCAAACTTTGGACGTTTGACAGTTGGCTCTACTGGCACAGGTTCGCTCAAGATCAATGATGGCGGCTCTGTCACAACCTCTGACATGATCATCGGCGACGAACCGAGCGGCAACGGCAGTGTTTCTGTTTCCGGGGCGGGTTCTAAACTGGACGTGTCTGAACGACTCGCAGTCGGTGGTGGCGGTGAAGGCACCCTAACCATCAGTGACGGTGCCGTTGTTTCTGTTCAAGATGGCATGGGTACGGTAGAGCTGGGCGCTAAAGGTACGATTAATATCGGCGCAGCAAAGGTGATGAAGCCGCAGCGGCTGGCTACCTTCTTGCAAGCGATATCGACTTCACCGAAGCTGGTGGGCTTCTGGTGTTTAACCACACCAGTGACGACTACACATTTGATGCAAGCCTGACTGGTGATAATATCAACTTTGAATTTGTCGCTGGTAACACGTCTTTGGGCGGCGACAACAGCACTGTTGAAGCTACCATTGATGCAGG
>BAXV01000166.1 GCA_001310715.1 Pseudovibrio sp. JCM 19062 | reverse complement strand
CTGATGGGCGCAACCTATACCTCGGCCATGATCGCGCTGATCCTTGCAGGGGCTGCGTTCCTGTCTCTCTCCATGGGCTTTACCGGCCTGCCGCGCGGACTGGCAGATATGATTGCCCAGCTGGAACTTTCCCGCTTTGAACTGCTAATGGTGTTACTGGTGTTTTACATCGTCCTTGGCATGTTCCTTGATGGCATTTCCTCAGTGGTGCTGACCATGGCTGTTGTGGAACCCATGATCCGTCAGGCAGGGATCGACCTGATCTGGTTTGGCATCTTCATCGTGGTGGTGGTCGAGATGGCGCAGATCACGCCGCCCATCGGCTTTAACCTGTTCGTGCTGCAGGGCATGACGAAGTACCAGATGGGCTTTATCGCACGGGCAGCGTTTCCCATGTTCCTGATCATGGTGCTGATGGTCTTTGTGCTGATTGCGTTTCCGGAAATTGCCACTTGGCTTCCCGATAATATCCGCAGCGGGCCGGGAGGTAGAACCAGTGATAGGAGGGCAATGTCCCTCCTATTGTGCCCAGAATGAGCGGTTCAATCTCTTCAAAGAGTTTCTCGTTGTTGGACAGCACCACGATCCCTAAATCCTCCTGCGGGTATCCCACCGTATAGGAGCGGTAGCGGTGTGCTGGCGCGGTGCCAGATGGAGCTGCTTGGCTTGGTGGTCTGAATCCCCCAGCCCATGGACCAGCTGATCTTTGCGGTGATGGGTTTATGGGGCTGTAACATGCGCTCCTTCACCTCCGGCTCGTTTGCCTCATCCATCATGGCGATGAGAAAGCGGGCGTAATCTCCGGCGGTGGTGTGCAGGCTGTGGGCGGCGTTGCCGATTACCGGTTTCCGCTTGCCCATAATCCGTTTCCCGCTTTTGTCAAAGCCATAGCGGATGCGGTAGTCATAAGCTGGTTGCCAACGGAAGCTGGTGGAGGACATGCCGAGCGGCTCAAACACATGAATGCGGGCCAGCGTTTCGAGCTGAAGCCCCGTGCGTCGTTCCAGAACCTGCTGTAACAAGGCATAGCCATAACCGGAATAGATGAATTTCGTGCCCGGGTCCTGCTGCAGTTGCAGCGGCTCATTCTCGTCCAGATCACCAAGGCCGGACGTGTGGGAGAGCAACATACGGGCGGTGATACGTTTCAGGCGTGGGTCAGCTCCATTAAACAAGTCCGGTGCATACTCATAGAGCGGGTGTTCCAGCGAGATGATGCCAAGGTCCACCAGCTTCAGGGTCAGATACGCAAAGACTGGTCGTCCGAGGGAGGCAACTTCGAAGATGGGTTCCTGCGCCCCAACCACCATCTTGCCTCTGCTGGATTTGTCGTAAAGGCGGATGAACTCCACGTTGCCATCGCGCACCAGTGCAACGCTCAAACTGGCATCCGGATTGGCCCGCTGGATGCGCTTGGCGTGGGTGTCCAGAGTTGCAATGATCTCGTGCTGAGGTGTTGTTTCCTGAAGCGGTGATGTTGGCTCACAACCGCCAAGAGCCAGAAAACCTGCCAAAACAACTGGAGTCCATATATGCATCAAGAATCCCATAAAGATCAGGGTTTCAGCAGGGCGCTAAAGCATTTTCCCGAAGGAAACCTTACTGACTTTGATAGCATACCTAAAAGAAGATAATAGAGGGTTTGGCTGCTCGCCCGGAAGTTGAGACAAACCGGTTGCCCGGTCTTCGTTGCTTTTCAGTATGGAAAACACGGGTGTCTCTGATGCGAAACTTCTAGCCTTTCCTGCGTTAAGTTCGGTTTTCAATCTGGCCCATAAAGCCCATGAGCGCCTCAATGCATTCTGGTTCATCCATAAGCGGGCAGTGCCCACGGTCTGGAACCTCCACTGATTGCATTGTGGGTGCGATGGCCTTCATCTGGCGGATGGTAAGAGGGGATGTCACATCGGAGTGCTCACCGCGGAATGGCAAGAATGGGGAGCTCATGCTCGGCCGCAGTTTGGTGGATCGCCCACAGGTTACGGATGGGTTCTCTGTTCTCGAAAAGTGCGGTTCTCAGATTATCATCGTAGCGGTGATGCCATTTACCGTCCTTCACATGTACATAGAAAGAGCCATGCGTTCCCACTTCTCTTCCGGCAAGTCAACAAACTGGCTGCCCAAATGGGCCTTCAGCGCATTTATAACGGCGCTCAGTTCGTCCCCGTCCGGCAACCGTCCGGCATAGCTGAAAATGCGAGAGATACCTGCATACTCTATGGTGCTCCTAAATCATTGAGCACAATCCCCGCCAGCATGTCGGGGTGGTCCTCCACCATCAGCATCGCCAGCAGCACCTAGGGACGAGCCAAGGAGCACCACGGTTCTTCGCCGGTAAACTTCCAGACTCGTAGATATCCTCGATATAAACGTTGGTGTTGTAGTTGCTGTAGTCTGGATCAAACTCTGACAGGTCACGGCCACGCAGATTGAGTGCGTAGATTTTGTAGGACTTACTGACCTGTGCTGCCATGGGGTCCAGATCGCGCACACAGCGGGTTAGCCCGGGTATGGCGATGATAGCGGGTGTGCGGGCGGCGTGCG
>BAXV01000165.1 GCA_001310715.1 Pseudovibrio sp. JCM 19062 | reverse complement strand
AAACAGGTCCATGACAATAACCTACAAGAACACTCCGTTTGACAAGATAGAAGTGGGCATGGAGGCGGTCTATGAGCGCACCTGCTCGGCAGATGACCTGTATGTCTCTGCCCATGCCTCCGGCGACCTCAACCCCCTTCACCTGCCCAAGGAAGACACCGACGGCGACGGCGATTTTGAGGGCGTCGCCCCCTCCCTTTGGTCGCGGGTCTGATTTCCGCCGTTCTGGGCAACCAGCTGCCCGGTCCCGGAACCCTTTACAAGAGCCAGAACCTGCGCTTCTTAGGCCGTGCCTATGAAGGCGACCACCTGATCGCGCGGGTCAAGGTGACGGAGAAGCTGCCGGACTACGTGGTGGTCTTGCAAACCACAGTGGAACGGGCCGATGGCAGATGCTGGTGGAGGGCGAAGCGGAAGTCGTCGCACCGCGTTCCAGCCAGACTGCCAAAGCGGTCAGCCTCCCCGGCCTGACAGTGCGCAGCCACGAGCATTTTGACAAGCTGCTGGAACGGGCCCGCCCGTTGCCGCCCTTGGTAACCGCAGTTGTAGCGCCGGAAGATCACAAATCACTGGGCGGGGCTTTGCTGGCAGCGGAGAACACTCTGATCGAGCCGATCCTGATTGGCTCCCAGAGCAAAATTCAGGCGGCTGCCGACCGGATCGGCAAGGACCTCACCCATCTGGAAATCATCGATATAGAGAGCCACACGCAGGCTGCCGCGCGGGCGGTTGCCATGGTGCGGGAAGGCAAGGCACAGTCGATCATGAAAGGCCAGCTGCATACCGATGTACTGCTGGCACAGATCGTCAAGCGGGACATTGGCCTGCGCACCGACAACCGGCTCAGCATGTGTTTGTTATGGACGTTCCAGGCCTTGATCATTTGCTTTTCATCACCGATGCGGCCATCAACATTGCACCGGATCTGGAAGCCAAAGTGGACATTGTGCAAAATGCCATCAACTGGCACTGGCCCTTGGTACCCATCAACAAGGTGGGCATTTTGTCTGCGGTGGAAACGGTGAACACCAAAATCCCGTCCACCATGGATGCAGCCATCCTTTCCAAGATGGCGGAACGGGGCCAGATAACAGGGGGCATCGTGGATGGCCCGCTGGCCATGGACAACGCCATTGATATTGATGCGGCGGTAACAAAAGGCATCACGTCTCTGGTTGCAGGCAGGCTGATATTCTGGTTGTGCCCAATCTGGAGTCCGGCAATATGCTGGCCAAGGAACTGGCCTATGTTGCCCATGCGCAGGTGTGCGGCGTGGTGATGGGAGCACGGTGTCCGGTAATCCTCACCAGCCGCGCTGATGATGACAAAGCCCGGTTAATGTCTTGCGCGGTTGCGCTTCTTTACGCTGCGAACCAGAAGCCATGAGTTTCTATTTCACGCTCAATACCGGATCGTCCTCAGTCAAGTTCGCTCTGTATAAGGCTATGGAGGAACCCGAGCTTTTCATCTCCGGCTGTATTGAGCGTCTGGGGCCATCCGCCCGCCTGAAAATGCAGGCACCTGACGGGGATATCCGGCAAGAGCTGGGGCAGGTTGACCACGCCAGCGCGGTGGTCAACATCTTTGCCAAGGTCGAACCCTACCTGAAAGGCCGCTCTGTGGTGGGCATTGGCCACCGTATCGTTCATGGCGGCAATGCCTTTTACAAGCCAACGGAACTGACTTCCAGTGTGATGGAGGAGCTGGAGCAACTGGTTCCGCTGGCCCCGCTGCACCAACCTTATTCGCTGGCAACCATACGAGCCGCCAAGCAGGTGTTTCCCGGAGTATTGCAGATCGGCTGTTTTGATACCGCCTTCCATGCCGGCCACACCTTTCCCAACGACGCCTTCGCCATCCCGCGCCGGTTTTATGAGGAAGGCGTGCGCCGCTACGGGTTCCACGGCCTTTCCTTTGATTACATCTGCGGTGAGATGCGCCGGGAGTATCCGCAGGTAGCCGACGGCCGCCTTGTGATCGCGCATCTGGGCAATGGGGCTTCCATGTGTGCGGTGGAGAACGGCCGCTCCGTCAACGCCAGCACCAGTTTTTCCGCAGTAGACGGCTTGCCCATGGGCACCCGCTGCGGACGGCTCGACCCCGGCGTCATGCTTTACCTGATGCAGGAGAAGGAGCTATCGGCGGACGAGATCGAAGCCATTATCTATCGCCAGAGCGGGCTTTTGGGGTTATCGGAAGAATCCTCCGACATGCGCGTGCTGGAACAGTCCGACGCGTGTTTGCCAAACAGGCCATCAATTACTACTGTTACCAAATCCGCAGGGAAGTGGGCGCCATGGCCGCCTGTCTGAAAGGCATTGATGCACTAGTCTTCAGCGCTGGTATTGGCGAAAATTCGGCACAGGTGCGCGCCAACGTGTGCGAACCGCTAGAGTTCCTCGGCATCTCCATTGACCCTGACAAAAACAAGGCCAACGCGCCAGAAATAGGCACAGGCCCAGTGCGCGTCTTCATCATGCCCACCAACGAAGAGCAGGTAATCGCCCGCGCCGTTGCACAGGCCTGCACAAAAGCGCGACACACCTACTAACAGAAGCCAGAACCGAAATTGACAAGTGCCTGTCATGGGCTAGAACTAAATTAGCGTTTGTATTGAGTATAGTTATTCACTTTAA
>BAXV01000164.1 GCA_001310715.1 Pseudovibrio sp. JCM 19062 | reverse complement strand
TCATCTACACCACGGTAAAGATGGTGAAGGTTATTACTTCGATGAGGACGGCAAACCACTGGTCACCTCCGCACGCTTCGTAAAAGCGTTTGAAGTTGCAAAGCGCATTCGTGATGAAGGTCTTGATGGCCAGATTCAGGCATGGACCAATGAATGGTACGAAGGCTTCAAGAGCGGTACGGTTGCGACCCAGCTTTCCGGTGCATGGTTGCTTGGCCACTTGCAAAACTGGATGGCACCGGACACCGCCGGCCTATGGGGTGCCTCTAACCTGCCAGACGGCATCTACGGGTCCTGGGGCGGCTCCTTCCTCGCCATTCCAAAACAGGCGAAAAACAAGAAGGAAGCCTGGGAATTCATCAAGTTCCTGACGAATACATCTCACGCCCAGCTTGCTGGAATGAAAAACATTGGTGCCTTCCCTGCATTGACAGGCACATATGGGGATGCTGCCTTTGAAGAACCGATTGAATTTCTGGCTGGTCAAAAAGCCCGCCTGTTGTTTGCCGAAGTCGCAAACAAGGTTCCGGCAGTCGCTCCACGCAAGGGTGATCTGATCGCCGACGATCTCATAATCCGTGGTGCTCTTTACGAAGTTCTGAACGATGGCAAAGCCATCGAAGCAGCGCTTCGCGATGCAGAGCGGTTGATCAAGCGCCGCGTGAAGTAGGCATCTCTCCAGTAAACCCCGAGTGAACTGTCTTTCGGGGTTTATTTCCCTTTCCTAACCAGAGCACCGGCGACCACTCATGAGTATTACCGGAAGTCAGATCGATGGTGTTGCAGTGGCGACAGCCCCTGCCGCGCGTAAACGCAGGTCATCCACGAAGTTCTGGAAAAAGAAGTTGATGCCGTGGCTCTTTATTAGCCCATTCATCTTCCTCTTTTTGACCTTTACTTTGTTTCCCTTGCTCTTTTCCGTCTATTTGTCGTTTCAAGAGTGGAACCCTGTTGCCGGGCTTTCCAGCATGGATTTGTGGGCGTTGCCAACTACGAGCTGGCTCTCACCGATCCGTGGCTGTGGCAATCTCTTTACAATACGGTGTGGCTGGCTGTGGTCAGCGGTGTGCCGCAGCATTTGCTTGCCATTCCGGTGGCCTATCTGCTTGTAACGGGTTTGCGCGGCGGGCTTCGCCATTTCTACACCGCGTTCATGTTTATTCCTTACATCACCTCAACGGTGGCTGTATCCCTGATCTTCTTCAGCATCTATTCCGCTAATTCGGGCATCTTGAACCAGATGCTGCTCGGGCTTTCTGAAATGCCCGTTTTTTTCATGGTTTTTCTCTTGGGTGCCAGAGGCTATGCCAATCCGCTGGCTGACCTCCTCTGATCTCCTGAAGCCGTCCATTGCCATGGTGGTTATCTGGAAATACACAGGCTTCAACATTGTTGTTTATTCCGCAGGTTTCCTTACGGTTTCCCGCGATCTTTATGATGCAGCGCGCGTTGATGGTTGCAACCGGTGGCAGCAGTTCTGGCATGTAGCGCTGCCGATGATCCGCCCCTTCATCTTCTTTGCGGTGACCTTGACCATTATCGGCAATCTGCAGCTGTTCGAAGAACCGTTTGTTCTGACACAGGGCCAGAGCGGAGGCGTTGCCCAAGCCGGTCTGACGGCGTCTTACTATCTGTATCTGGTTGGCTGGCAGTGGCTGGAAATGGGGTCTGCTGCTGCGATTTCCTGGATACTGTTCATCTTCATTGCCATAGCCACATCCGTACACTTCTACTTCAACGGCCGTAAGGGCCTTGGGGAGGACAGATAATGACCAAACTGGTTCGTGTACTTCCCAGAGTGAGCATGCAGGCCTTTTTGTTAGTGAGTGTATGCATCACCATCTTTCCGTTTGTTTGGGTGGCGATGATGGGCACCCATTCACGCAGCGAGATTTACTCCTCACCGCCACCGTTTTACTTCGGCACACGGCTTCTTGAAAACTATGAGAAGCTGCTTGAGGTCATGCCGTTCTGGACCGTGTTGGGGAACTCCCTGCTCGTTTCCGTTCTTGGGACGATTGTCACGGTGCTGTTTTGCTCCATGTGTGCCTATGGGTTCTTTGCCTATGAGTTTCGCGGCAAAAATATCGTTTTTGGTGTGATGGTCGCGTCCATGATGGTGCCGCCCGTGCTGACACTTATTCCGTTTTTCCTGACGGTGAAGTTTCTCGGAATTCTGGATACTCACTTTGCGCTCTGGTTCCCCAGTGCGGCCAATGCAATGGGCATCTTTCTGGTACGACAATATATGGTCACGTCCGTATCAAGAGACTTGCTGGATGCCGCCAAAGTGGATGGGGCCTCTGACTTTCGTATCTACTGGTCGGTTGTGTTACCGCTGATCAAGCCTGTTCTCGCAACTCTTGCAATTATTACGTTTATCGCGTTGTGGAACAACTTCCTCATGCCGCTCATCGTGATTTCCAGCCCGGAGAAGTATGTTCTGACGCTTGCTCTGCGGTCTTTGCAATCGGTGGCAAACACTCCTTGGGGCGCAGTGATGCTGGGCACATTCATGTCCATGGTTCCATTACTGATCGCCTTCCTCTTCTTCTCAAAACAAATGATGGCAGGTCTCACCGCCGGCGCCGTGAAAGGATAAAATGCTATGAAAAAGACTGATCTTTTAGCGCAAAGGTTTCCATCCGATTTTCAGTTTGGTGTTGCGACCGCTGCCTTTCAAATTGAAGGTGCCGCCCATGAAGATGGCCGCAAGCCGAGTATTTGGGATGCGTTTTGCAACATGCCGGGCCGGGTCTACAAACAACACAACGGCGATGTCGCCTGTGACCATTACCACCGCTGGGAGAGCGATCTCGACCTGATCAAGTCGCTTGGTGTTGACGCTTACCGCTTCTCCATTGCATGGCCACGGATCATCCT
>BAXV01000163.1 GCA_001310715.1 Pseudovibrio sp. JCM 19062 | reverse complement strand
CAACAAAAACTCAAGGAGAACATTACGGGAATGGACCACGATCAAAACATGCTCCACTATCCAACCACAGCCAAACACCGCAACATCGGTCCAAAACCGCGCTCTTTGACAATCGAATATTGAAAACGAAGGCCCAAATGCAAAAGCAGCAGAAGGAGAGCACAAACACTTTGCAAGTCAGCAGCAAATACCGACTATTTGCGGATTCACACTTGGAATCAAATGAAGCATACATTTGATTTACGGAATTTTACAAAATTTGAGGTTGTTTTGTCAGAAGTCACTTTGAAAACGAAGTAGGGGCAGGTCAATCTGTTATTCAATGCGAACTTCCTATCCCTCGTAGGAAACGGACTTTCTGCAATTGCAATACTCTGGTTTTTTTTATAACCTGACCGGGAATGCAGTAATCACTGCCACGATCGCCATCGCAAGGCAGCTCCCCAATATCATCATAGGCCTTTTTAGTGGTCCATTGATCGACCGTTTTTCCGCCAAAAATGTAAGCATCTTTTGCGATGCAATAAACGCAATTGCCGTGCTTTTGATCCCATTACTATTTGTTGTTGAGCTGCTTGATCTTGCACTTCTTGGCTTCTTGTATTTCTCTCCCAAGTCATCGATGTACCCGGTCAAACAGCAAAGAGCATCACGATACCTGCTTTGATTGACTGCGAGGGTTTGCCCCGTTAGCGGGTTAACGGATTGAACTCGCTTCTGGAAAGTACCGCGGATCATATTGCGCCACCGCTCGCTGGAATCTTAATTACAGGACTAGGAGCGACCACAGTGTTACTGCTGGATTCACTGAGTTTCCTCGTGGCACTTATGGTCATAACGATAGGTGTGAAGGTAACCCGGTCGCAAAATTTGGCGACACCAGACACTCAAAGAGCAAAAGATACTTGGAGTGGATGTTATCGACACCGAGCCTATTTAGGCTCGGTATTTATGATTTGGTCATCAATACAGTGGCGATTTCAATACTTTCGTTGACCTTGCCGGTGCTGGCCTATGCGAATGACAAGCACGCCGTTTGGCTTGGCGTCTGACTGACATGTTTCGCATGCGGAACTACACTAACCACGCTGGCCTCACATTCCTTGGCCATCAACTGCCTTCAACTCGGTTGCTGCAGGTCACTCCCATTGGGCAGGCATTGGGCTTAGCTTGCTCCTATGGACATTTGATAGAGATTGGAACTTGGACCAAAACAGCACAACTCCACTTTTCGTCGCCTTCGGAATGTTTATCTACGGATTCAACCTCGAAGTTGGTAGCGTAGTTGACGCAACCGTTCTTCAATAACTCGTTCCCGAAGACAAACGTGGCACAGTCTCTCAGTATTTTCCTCTTTGCGAAACACCGGAGTTCCAGTCGGCCTATTTTTCAGAGGTATCCTCTTAGACCACGACAATACGGTAATACTGTTAGGAGCGTTCATTGCACTACTCCTCATATGCTCGTTACTTTGGCTCAGAGGGGCTCTACAAGTCTAATTTAACTTAGCCCACAGCGCTGTGACGTAATTGCTCCGCATCTTTCACTTGGAAGTCACAAGATCGGCGTGCGTTCATTTGGACCGCTGCCAGCACTATGCTCAGTCCCTAGTTTATGCCAGCCTCAAGGCTGTTATGACAACTAGAGCGTGTCGCTGCTGAATAGATTCGGGATTCCCGTTGTTAGCGATTTGTTATTCAATGCCTCCTGATTGATTTTTCTGGGAGGGCGGCATGGGACGACCACATCCACTTGAAATACGCGAACGTGTCTTAGCTTTTGTTGAAGAAGGAAACACACATCGGGCCAGTGCTACCCGCTTTCGGGTTTCCATCAAGTTCGTCAATGACATGGTCAAGCATAAGCGGGAGACCGGCAGCCTTAAGGCCAAGCCACAAGGCAACCCTGGTCGCGGTAAGTTGACTGCAGTCCATGGGTGAGTTCGCTCGCGTATGCAGACCAAAGATGACCTCACGCTCGATGAACTGGTACAGGAGCTGAGTATCCATCATGGTCTTACAGTCCATCGCTCTTCGGTAGGGCGGCTGCTGCACCGGCTTGGCTTATCGCACAAAAAAAAGACCTTGATGGCCACTGAACAGAACCGCTTGGATGTGGAGCTTGAACGGCATATCTGGATCAACTACCGCCAACCAGTCATGTGTAATGCTCTGGAAAAACTTGTCTTTATCGACGAGACCGCATTAAAGACAAATATGGTGAAGTCGACTGGATGGGCTCCAAAAGGAGAACCACTGCATAGTGACGTGCCTTTCGGGCACTGGAACACCCAAACTTTCATCGCCGCCTTACGACACAACCGGCTGGATGCTCCGTGGGTTATCAATGGTCCGATGAACAGGGGCACGTTTGAACACTATATCGAAACACAGCTTGCGCCGACCGTGAGCAAGGGTGATGTTGTCATTCTTGATAATCTGTCCAGCCACAAAAGCCCAAAGGCAGAGCAGTTCTTGCGAGCGCGCGGAGCGTGGTTTCTATTCCTCCCGCCCTACAGTCCGGATATGAACCCGATTGAAATGGCATTTTCCAAACTCAAGGCACTTATCCGAAAGGCGGCAGCAAGAAGCTATCAAGAGCTCTGGCAGGCCGTAGGAAAAGTCTGCGACCTTTTCACAAAGGCGGAATGTTACAACTTCTTCAAAGCAGCAGGATATGAATATGATTAAATGCGACACGCTCTAATTTCTGAAGATGAGAATATTCTACTGTTAGATGAGATGAACTTAACGATACGCCACCTGGCGCCTGCCATAAGGTAGAATAATCGGGTGCTATAAGCGTTCCCGATAAGTCATGCCAGTCATTTCAGCCCGAGCAAACCTCTGGGCGCATGTTGTGGGAAGGATGGAGACCGGGCGACCGCCTCGGCTCTCGGCGCTTGGTCTCACGCCCGAGTGTTTCTTCCATCACGGGTCTCAGAGCGTC
>BAXV01000162.1 GCA_001310715.1 Pseudovibrio sp. JCM 19062 | reverse complement strand
ATTTAATATCTGTCGTTTCTGTGGGAAGTCAGAATTTTAAAAATATTTGTTTTATTGGGTCTCCAACTCATCATTGCCGGTATTGACAGAAGCTTGGACGGACCATAATTGGTTAATGACAATTAACTACTGACCTTAAGCAACTTGCAATACCCTCTGACAATACCCGCGTGTAAACAAAGGGGTGCCATATATAGAGATCCTGAGTACCTAAATGCGTTTTATTTTAAAGATTATCTTTATATTCCAGTTGCTTATAGGTGCCGCAAGTGCTCAGGACTTGGCGGCTGATCTTCCTGCGTTTCAAAACCTCAAGCAACAACATGAGCTTATTGTGTCTGCCGCACTGGCATCTACACAAGGTAGGTATGCAGACGCGGAGTTGGCCGCCAACCGCCAGGCCTTGGAAGAGCTACAAAACAAAATTGAGCCGACACTTCAAAAACTGCAGAAAGAACGATTGTCTTTAGATGAGGAGATCCAGCAATTTGGCCCTCCGCCTTCCGACGCATCTTCGTCCGAGACAGACGAGGTAAGCAAACGACGGAAGGAGCTGGTAGAACGACGCTCTCTTGTTGTCCTTGCCTTGCAGGATTTTAGCAACCTGAATGACAAAGTTCAGGAAAGTATTGTGCAAGTTGTCAAAATGCGGCGCGAATTATTCACCAACGCATTGCTCATTCGCACGAGTCTAAGCAGCATCAATTTTGAGGGGATTTATAATCTCTATTCGAATGACATCAAAGCTTTAATAAGCACCAGCGTGTTGCAGAGCCTTCAGAGTAAAAAAATTAGTTTGGCTGGCTAGCCTGATCTGTTTTCTTCTTCTCGTTTCCTATCCGGTCAACAAAAGATTGATAAGGAAATTTGATTTTTTTCTCAGATATTGGCAACAACACTTTTTTTCAAAAAAAGTTGGTAATGCCTGCCTCTTTGTACTGCTCCGTACCTATGCTCCCGTTCTAGGCATCTCCGTTTTTCTTATTAGTTATATTCGGATCTATAACGCCAACATATCTCCCGAAAACATTGCGATTGCGATTGCCACGTTCCTCGCCATCTTCCTGGCCATTAATACCGTTCGTGCAATTGTGCATATGGTGGCTGCATCCAACAAGGACATTTCACTTGAGAGCTTAAGTCGAATTTCTACGCCTCTCCAATCACTTATCGGCTTCATGGGCGTCGACTACCTTTTGTATCTTATGTTCCAGCGGAACTCGCTGGTTTTTCAGCTAGAGATCACGCAGAACCTGATTTTCTCGTCAATTCTTGGCTTACACTTTATTTGGTTCTCCTTGTTGATCCTGAGGTTTAGCGACCAAACTGAGCTCGTGCCGATTGCCTTGAAGACGGCCGTAAAAGCGCTCATGGGAGCAGGCTTTTTCATTTTGATAAGTGCCGCGACCGGGTACATTGCACTTGCATATTTTCTAAGTCAGAAGGTTGTCCTTACTGGCATCATATTTGGCGCGCTGCTCACAATTTTTAATACAGGCCAATCTGTTGGTCACGAAGGCAACCTCATAGATACAGCTCTTGGCCGGTCTTTGAAACGTCGGCTGCATCTAGGCGATGAATTCGTAGATCGTCTTGGCTATGTCGCAGGATTAGCAATTTCCATTTTCTCTGCACTAATAGCCATCCCGATTTTGCTCTTGATTTGGAGTTTTAAGGTTGAGGACATCCTCTTCTGGGGTAACCAGTTCATGGAGGGGATCTCGCTTGGCTCCGTCAAGATTTCCCCGTTCTCACTGCTTGAAGCTTCACTAATTTTCTTCAGCATCGTGATGTGTTCTCAGTACTTGCGAAGCTGGATTGACCGGAAGGTTATGATCAGGAGCAAAGCTGATAGCGGCGTAACAGACTCTATCAAAGCCGGCATTCGCTACGTGGGGATTGCACTTGCGGTCGTGTTGGCCTCAATGTCACTAGGGATTGATTTTTCAAACCTCGCTATCGTCGCAGGTGCATTGTCGATCGGGATCGGTTTTGGACTACAGAACATCGTTAGCAACTTTGTTTCAGGCCTCATCTTGCTCATCGAACGGCCAATTAAAGTTGGAGATTGGGTGGAGACGACGAGCATAAGTGGCTTTGTCAAAAACATAAGCGTGCGAGCCACAGAAGTTGAAACGTTCAATCAGCAATCAATAATCGTCCCCAACTCTGAGTTCATAAATAGCCAGGTGGGCAACTGGACACATAAGAACCGGCGTGGTCGCTTGGTGATACCCATCGGTGTTTCTTATGATTCTGATAGCCGAGCAGTTTCGAGGCTTCTCAAGTCTGTTGTCTTAAATGAGCCGATGGTTCTCAGTTTTCCTGAACCACAGATATCTTTCACTGGATTTGGGGCAAGTTCGCTCGATTTTGAAATCAAGGTCTACGTTGCAGATATCTTAACCAAGGCAATGGTGGAGACAGAACTGAGGCATGCAGTTCTCGAAAGCCTCAAGAGAGAGGGCGTTGAGATACCATATACCAAAATTGACGTGCATTTCCCCGAGCAAATGAAAGCCGCAGAGACTTCAAATAACTCGGAAAGTGATAACCTGGAACGGCAGTAATGCGTTCTCTGTGACTACCAGTTCGCTGAACCCATTGCTGATGGGGTGGATGGCTCCTGCTCCAACCGACGCCGTGATGCGTCATACTGCAGTTGTCTTAGACTGCAAGCGAGAGGAGCCGCTCCATGCAAGTTACAACAATCGGCATCGACCCAGCCAAGAATATTTTTTTAGGTTCACGCTATCACAAAAAGTGACGAAGTCGCTTTCAATCGGCCTTTGCGGCGTGGCGCGTAAGATTGGGGCTCTGTTGTAAAGTTTTGCTTGGGCTTAAGAACCTAGAGAACCACTTCAATACATCACTCAGTTACTTTTTAGATCAGGCCCTCAGAACTACCATTGTGGAGTAATCTAATTTGCTCAATGACATGCTTTCCAGCGCCATCAACGTGCTTT
>BAXV01000161.1 GCA_001310715.1 Pseudovibrio sp. JCM 19062 | reverse complement strand
TGCCTGCTCCTGTGGCATCCAACGCCCCACCGGATATCTTGGCAAACAGCAGCGTTGGTAGGGTGACGATGTGCCCTTGCCCGATGAAGAAGGTCAGCAGGAACAAGTTGGTGGACACCAGAAAGGTGAACAGGCAACCGGCAATCACACCGGGCAGGATCATGGGCAATGTCACGCGGAAGAATACCTGCCGCCTGTTGGCACCCAGCACACGAGCATGATCTTCCGAATCTGTGCCGTGACCCTGATAGACGGATGTCAGCGTGCGCGCCATATAGGGAATTGTCGGGATCAGGTGCACGATGATCACGCCTATATAGGTGCCTGCTAAGTCGAGTGCGATGAAGATCATCAGCAAGGCGATACCAATTGCCGCTTCCGGCAGAAGAAGCGGCAGGGCGATCAGAAACTCAAGCTGGCTCTTGCCGCGAAAATCACGCTGTCCCAACACACGGGCCGCTGGCAGGCAGATCACCAGACACAAAAGCGTCACCGTTATACCAATGCCCAGTGTGTTGACGGTTGCTTCAACAACACGAGAGCTTGGCGAGAAAACATAGTCCCATGCCAGCGGAAACGGCGAGCGCTGACGCTGTTCAAACCACCAGACCGTTGGCAAAATGTTCGGCCATGCCCACCGGAATGCCAGCGACTGGATGATCAGCGGCGCAAACGGAGCGATGGTAAAGACCGCCATGGCAAGCACAAGTAAACGCTGCCATCGGTTGATCGCCTTGATATCACGGAGTTTGGAAGCCGCTCTGATCATCACACACGCCCCCTCGCCCGCTCATACCTGCGATATCCCTGCAAGTAGGCCGCAAGGAATAGGCCGGAAACCAATGCCAGTGAAACGACCACAGCCATGCCCTGCAATTGGAAGGCGTAGTTTGAGTCCTGAAAATATCGCCATGCCAGAACAGGCAATGTATCGGGATACCCGCCCCCGAGAATAAGCGGGGCTTCAAAGGCGCCGATGTTGAAAGCGAAGCAGATCAACGAGCGGAAACGATCCCCGGCATGATTTGTGGAAGCGTGACCCGCCAAAAGATCTGCCGGGAGTTGGCCCCCAGAACCATGGCAGCTTCCACTGTGTCGTCTCCTGCACGGGCGAGCACGGCGGACAGGTTCAAGGTCATGAACGGCACCTGCTTCCACACATAAACGAGAATAATCCCGCAGCCCCCGTGGGTTTTGAGGATCTGAACAAACTGCGAGGATCATCAATCAGGCCAAGCCCTGCGGAGATTCGGGACAGCAGACCGCCGTTGCCAAGCATCACCAGCGCCAACGCAATGCCAACGGTGTACGGCACCATCAGCGGCAACCGGATGAGCGCACTGAACAGGCGTGAGCCTTTGAACCTTTTGGAAAGAGCAATGCTTAGTGGCACCGAGATCACAAGCCCGATCAAGGTCGCCGCAAAGCCGTAGTAGAGTGTCAGGCCCAACGAGAACCAGAAATCAGAGGACAGCCAAAGCCGTTCAAAGTAGCGGGTGGTTGGAAATTCGTTGATGCCGAACCAGGCGCATAGCCAAAGCTTTGCAACAGGCCAAGCACCAAAGCGCCCCCAAACAGGCCCAGCAGAACCACAAGCAGCGGTGTCATCTCCAACACATCACGCAGGTTCTGCATGAAAGCGGGAGAGGCAGTTCTCTTCATCGTGGCCGAAAGTGCTTAGGCATCATGTTTTCATTTCACAAGTGGAGCGGATGGCAGCATGCCGCCATCCGGAGGAGTATCAGTTGTTCAATTCGCCGGAAACCTGAGCCACAATATCGGCCAAAGGCTTGTTATCCTTGCGCTCAATGACCGCCAGCCATGTAGCCTCAATCACATCAACAAGGCTTGCATTGGTGTCTGGCGCGATGTTGTCATCCAGCTCCTGCTGCGTAATGCCGTAGTGTGGAGGAGCGGCGGCAACTACTTCGGCGACTTCTTCATCATTCAAGCGCCACAGATCAAGACCAACCGGCATGCCTGCGGCCTGCAGCTTGGAGGCCTGCGCATCAACGGAGGAGAAGTAGTTGATTGCAACAAGGGCGGCTGCCGGATGTGGGCTGTTGAGCGGAACAGTCAGATAGTTCTTGTTCTTGATCATGTTGCCAACCGGGAAGATCATCTCTTCTGCCTGTTCCGGATAAGTCCCGGTGATCAAACCATTATGATTGGCAAACACGCCGAACTTGCAATCGAAGTGTACCTCGGAGTTGAGGAAGAGGTTATCCAGCTCATCAGAGTTTTCCGGATAACGCGGGTTGCCGGAGGCGCCACCCAGCAGCAGAGGCTCAAGCTCTTTAAGTATTCAATGCCCGGCTCCATCAAGCGTGCCAGCTCTGCACTGCCCAACTCATCAAAGTTCTTTTGATAGGGCTCCGCCCCGTTTCCATCCGGATTGTGCGCATAAAGCACTGATTGCACGAAGGTGTTGCCAGATAATGCGGCGGTTTCACATAGGTGAACTTGCTGGATTAGCCTCCAGATAGGTCTTGAGCTGCGCAAATGTGGCGGGTGTTTGATCCACCGGAACATGGGCGCGGTTGACGGAACAGACATACTGCTCCCCAGACCACGGCATTTCCTGCAAGCCCGTTTCAACACCAAAATCACGCAGGTTGAGAAGAGACCGTGGGTCGCTCTCATCCCATTCAAAATTCACAGAGTTTGGCAGACGGTCGGCAAAAGCGCCCCACAGTGCGTTCTGCTGTTTGAGGGAAAAGAAGTTCTCACCGTTCACCCAAACCAGATCCACACTGCCTGCCTCCTCGCGGCGGCCAGCGGCCAGCTCGGCGATCACCACATCCACGGTGTCTTTGGTGGATGTAATGCGCACAGGATTCAGCGTCACACCTTCCGCAGCCAATGCAGGTGTTGCCACCTGATCAATCCAGAGATTGATAATATCCGACCCACCCAGTAATAGAAGTTGACGGTGCCCTCCGCACGGGCTTTCGCCGTCACCTCGGGCCATCCCAAATTGCCCTTCAAAAACTCGCTG
>BAXV01000160.1 GCA_001310715.1 Pseudovibrio sp. JCM 19062 | reverse complement strand
CCTGACCGGCATCAACCTGCTCGGCGGCATCAACTGGGATGATGTCTCCCGCACCTATCTCGACAACACGGTTCTCGGCGCATTGTCAATGCAGGCGATAACGGTGTTGGCTTCCTGATTTCGCCAGAGGTGACCGTTGGCTACGAGGTGCCCTACGGGGGCCATCTGTTCGTCCCTTCTGTGGCCCTGCGGTATTCCCTGTTCCATCAGGACAGCTACAGCGAAGGCGGGGTCAATGGCCTGCGGCTGACCAACCGCAACCACCAGCAAATCAACGTGCGGCTGCAAGTGGCAGGTCTGGGCTTTAGCGCACTCAATCAGGATGCCACCCGCTGGAGCACCACACTGCGCGGCGGTCTGGACATCTACGCCAATTGGGGTGACGACCTTGATGCCACCGTTATGGGCTTTGCTGTTCCCTATGACGAGAACCTGAACGATGCCGGTGTGCGCCCGTTCCTCGGTGCCGATGTTGAATACCTGGTCACCGACCGCGCCTCCCTCGACTTCGGCGTAGAAGCTGCCTACGACTCCATCGACGCCGTCTTCGGCAGCATCAATGCAGGGTTCTCGGTGTTGTTCTGAGTTGGGTATGAGCAAAAGAGCGCAGTGCAACAACTCAATTGCATTCTTCAGTAGGCTAGCTTTTATGTCAAAAATACAAGTACTATCAAAATAAACACCTTATGTTTACTTAGTAAAAGTGCCGTTGGTGTTTATCTATAGCTACATCACTTAGCTACTTTGACTGGAAATACTTGGGTATCAATAGCGTGGCACTAGTAATATTGCGCGAATCAACGAACCTAGGTGGAGCTTGATGTTGATGAAGTCAGCTGATCACAGGACTTTTCTCCGAACTACCAGCCTTGTCACGATTATGGCGGCAACCTTCGCGGCCTTCTCCGGGGTCGCCAGTGCCAGATTGTTATAGATACCCCGCAGACCACCACTGAAATCCTGACAGCTGACAGCACCGTTACAGTCACCAGCACGGGCAGCGTCATTGTTGATCCAGGCTCATATGCAATTAATTCTGCTGCATTTAATAGCGAAGTCACCCTCTTGGGTCCCGTTTCTGTAACAAAAGGCGTTGGCGCAGGCGAATTGTTTACTGTCAGGCAAATCGGAGGTACGTACAACATTCTCCATGTAGGCCAAGGCGGAAACATCACCGCAATTGATGCTGGAGGTGCTGACGAAGTAGCAGGAGTGCTACAGGATACGATAACCGGTGAAAACACAGTTACCTTGCAAAACGCGAGGATTAGCGCAACGTCACCTGATGCAGATACTTTTGGAATTCTTCAAGTAAATGTTTCGGGCGATAACAATATCCAGTTTGGATCAAATGGGCGAATAACTGCTAGTGGGGATGTATTCGTATCCGGAATAGTACAGGCTGGGCTCGATACTAACAGTACGGGTGTGTTTGGAACAGGGACACGAATACAGGCAGATTCTTTCGGGGGAGGCTTTCGGGCTCTTTCAGTTTGGCATAGATAGTGGCGATCTAACGAGCGAGTTTGGGTCAGACACACGAATTACAGTTAATAGTACAGATGACGCTATTGCTATACTGCAAGACACTGCCTTCGGATTCGCAAGGACATCTCTAGGAGCGGGGACTCATATTAACGCCACTGGAGGCGGGTTCGCCGCCGGCGTACTTCAAATGTCAACTGACAACAGGTTTGTTTTAGGCGAAAACTCAACCATTAATGTTAGGGCAGGAATCGTTGGCTTCGGCTTGCTACAGGATATCACCGCAACGCCGGCGACAAATAGAACTATTATCGGAGCCAACAGCCGCATAGATGTTGTCGCGGCGGATTTTGCTGCTGGTATTTTTAGTGAGGCGGAAGGGACCACGTCTTCGTTCCTGACTGTCGAACAAGGAGCGGAGATTTCGGCTACAGCTGATGAAGCCGTCGGCGTTGATATCGACGCAGACAATTTTAAAGTTCAGAACCGCGGACGAATAACAGCCACCTCAACCGATTTCCCTCGACGCTCTTTTGGCGTCCGAACGTTCGGGGAGGGCAACAATTTCGAGAACCACGGCAGTGTGTTTGCGGATCTAGCGCCGACCAGCTACGCTATCCTGATGACGGGCAACAACAATATGCTGTCGCTGCTCACTTACCCCGTCATTCAGGGCAGATCTCCTTCAGTAATAGCAGCGGCAGCGGATTCGGCACAGGCAATACCCTGCTCGTCGGTAGTGGCTTTGATGCTGCCTTTACTGTTGGTGCTCGTCCAGATGGCTTGACCGTTCTGGGGCAGGGCCAATCCCTGACTGTCAACGAGATCGGCACCAATCTGCTCAAGGTTGTCTCCATCAGCTCCGAAGGCTTCTTCAGATCGTCAAGCGTACGTATGGCAGACGATTTGATCCGCTTCCTGCAACAGGAAATCACCACCCGTGGCTTTAAGAACCGCCAGTTCCTCAATCAGGAAAATGGCCTCATTCAGGATTTCTGGTTCGATGCCAGCGGATTTGGCCAGCACAGCACCACCGGGCGTGCCTACTCCCACGCTCTTGGGGCCTTCACGGTCGGTTATGACCGGGCGTTTGAAGACAACGGACTGGGCGGCATCTATGCCGGCTATTCCATCGGCTCTGTCAATCAGGGCAATTCATATTGGGACAACACATTGCAGACGGCCTATGCAGGGATCTATTACGACCGCGCCTTTGATCGCATCCTAACTGGCATCAACCTGCTGGGCGGTATCAACTGGGATGACGTCTCTCGCAAATATCTCGATAACACGGTTCTTGGCGGTATTGTCAACGGCGGAGACAACGGCGTTGGCTTCCTGATTTCGCCAGAGGTGACCGTTGGCTACGAGGTGCCCTACGGAAGCCATCTCTTCATTCCCTCCATCGCTGTGCGTTATTCCCTGTTCCATCAGGACAGTTACAGCGAGGGCGGAGCCAACGGACTTAACCTGTCCGGCCGCGACCATCAGCAGGTCAACGTGCGGCTTCAAGTGGCCGGTCTGGGCTTTAGCGCGCTCAATCAGGATGCTACCCGCTGG
>BAXV01000159.1 GCA_001310715.1 Pseudovibrio sp. JCM 19062 | reverse complement strand
TGACCAGCGCGAGCGTATGCCAGCCAGATCTAGGATTGAGAAAAGGAAACACGCAGGCCCAGCAGAATAACACCCAACCGCAGCACTTTCTTCGCCGCAAAACTAAGGCCTGCCTGACAGCTACCATCCTCATAGATGGAATGCACCGCCATGCCGATCAGCAGGGCATACAACATCACCGGCCCGCCTGATGTTCTGAGACATAGCGGGCGGCAACGGCGATTACCGTTGCGATGATAAGGCCCGGAATGATCTCACGGCCCTGCTTCATCCATCTGAAAAGCAGTGGGCCGGAGGTATCTGGCTGATCTGGCAGGCTGGAGTCGACTGGCATGGAACGCACCCTTGCAACGCCTCTGCCCCCTGTGTTTCCTGCCTAAGAAGCACGACAAAGACCGTAAAGGTTCTACTATCAAAGTGCTCTGGCTTACACAAGAAATCACCACACCCCCTCGGGTAATTCAAGGGGTGTGGTCAGGCCCTATGGTGTTTCACTGACCTCTGCCTGCGGTGCGGTACCACTCGCAAGACTGAGGGCCAGACCTGTGCAGGCGACGAACATGGCCACCGCAAGGATAAGCCATCCGGTATATTCAACGGAGCTGACCAGTCCCACAAGCAAACCTGATATTGGCATTGTCAAGCTGTTGAACAGGATGATCACGCCAAGTGTCTTGCCATAGTCTTCCGCCGGAATAATCTTTTGGCGAGCGCTGCGCACATAGAGGATAAACATGCTGCTAAAACCGAAGATCATGCAGTAGCCCAGCAAGTAAATCCAATAGTTGGTTGTAAAGCTGGTAATCACACCGCCAATGACCAGCCCGCTGTAGGAAATGATGCCGATGTGGGTCAGCTTCAGGCGGCTGGCCCCGGTGACGAGCAAAACCGTGAAAGTGACAATGGCACCGGCAGATTGCAGAAATGCATAAAATCCCCCGACTGCTCATATAAGCCAATGACCATACTGGCCGACGTTGCACCGTGACACCAAACACCAGATTGGCAAGCGCTGAGAGGGCAACAATACGCTTCAGCCCCGCTAGGAAGAATAAGTGGTTAAACGCAATGCGGAATGGCTTGGTCCAATGCTCTTTGCGCTGACTGGTTTGTTTCAGTTCCACACCGCTGAGGCGGCGCCAGATGGAAATGAGTGCATCAGCACAGCAAAACACGGCAGCGGACACGACAACCACGATCTCCCAACCGAACAAGTTGAACAACGCCGCAGCGAAGACAGGGCCCAGCACGATGCAGATCTGGTCAACACTCTGGGAATAGGACTGCACTTTGGTGAAGGGCATGTCTTTGAAGATCTGCGGCAGCATCACCTCGCGAGCCATGAATGTGTGGTGAGTGCGCCGCTCAGTGCAGCAATCGCAACGATCCAGCCAGGTGAGGCATGAAATATTGACCGAGCAAGCCAAAAGCGCAGACCAGCGACCGGCCCGCCTGAGAAATACGGATCAGAGTGACAGGAGAAAAGCGGTCTGCCAGAATCCCGCTGATGGGAGAAGACAGCATACGGGGCAATGTTTCAGCCGCATAGGCAAGGCCCGAAAGCGCGACACTTCCCGTGGTTTGGAAGACAACAAGAGGAACAACAAAAAGCAGCAGTTGGTCCCCCAAACGGGAACCGAACATGGAGCCAAAAAACAGATAAGCGGAGCTTTTCACTCTGTATTCCAGTCATAATTGGATGAGTAAAGTAATTTTGGGTACCCGCAGCAAAAGAGCGACCCGCTGAAGAACAGGGGAAGGGGAAGGCAAAAGCCGAAGAAGATCAGATTGCAGGTTGCGGCAGCGAGTTGTTTTGCGGGGTGACCTTGTTATTCAGGTCAGAAAAGAAAAACGGCCTCCTTAATCAAACGAAGATAGATGCAGCAGCTGTTGCGCGTCACCAGAGCGGAATATACCAACAGGTTCAGATAAATTGGACGCGGTGAGCTGAGAAGCGCCGAATTTATGGGATTTGCCCCAGACGAACTTCAGGATCAATCAGAGAGCCATGCTTCTACAGCGGGAAATGCGTGGCAGGATGCTAACGCCATCCCAGAATGGTCAAGCTGATCTTATTGGCAAGATATTTAAGCACATCAAGAATGTTCAATCATCAACGATAAGGATAGCCGCCTATATAGCAACGCGACAATGTAACTTATCAACTACATTCAAGCAGATTACAGCAAATCAAGATCACCTTGGCATCACAACAACATTGAGTTTACGTGCGCAATGCGGTGTTATTGGCTTATTACAATCCAATTTTTCTATTTTTAAAAAAAAGCACTCCTGTGCCTCTATTCCAAATCTTGTTCATTCACGTTCTGAGTTTGCGCCGGGGCTTCTAAACAGCCCCGGCTTTGCCAGAATCATGTGCACGCGGTAGTCCAGATCGTCACGCATCTGGTCTTCGCTCAAGCCGCACGTGCCCGAAAAACGTGTCCCTGCCGCAGGTCGAACATAAGCCTTGCCCGTTCCAGAGATGGGAAATCGGCGGGCAAGGTGCCCTTTTCCTTCTCAGCCTCAAACCTGCTCGCAAGCCGCTGGTCGGTATCCTCTATGGCGGTGTTGAGCAATTCCTGAACACCCGTCACTTCACCACAACTTGTTGCGACGCTTGAGGCAAGGAAGCAGCCTTTTGCACCGCTGTCGTGATGGGTGGAGTACTCAATAACCGCCTCCATGAAGGCCCGAACTGCGCGTTCGATAGCTGGCTCTGTCTCGAAAGCGACCAGAGGCGCACAGCCGCCATTGGCTGCATAACTATCAATGGCTTGCAGGTAGAGTTCGCGCTTATCGCCAAAGGTCGAATACAGGCTTGGCCCGTTGATACCCATCGCCTCGGTCAGGTCCTTCATGGACGCGCCATCATATCCTTTAGCCCAAAAGACATTAATCGCAGCCGCAAGTGCTTCATTTTTATCGAACTTTCTGGGTCGTCCAGTCTTTTTTGTATTGTTCATTACAAAACCCTTGCTTTCACCATACCCTTACTTTTATATCAAACGATACAAAACAACAAGAAGGCATCACATAGCAACCACAAAGATTGA
>BAXV01000158.1 GCA_001310715.1 Pseudovibrio sp. JCM 19062 | reverse complement strand
TATGATTATAGCTTAATGGGAGTGATCAAGTTCTATCGAGCTATTAGTAAGGCTCAGCTTCGGATGTTACCACCCTTCCACATGCCTCCTATCGACGTGGTGGTCTTCCACGGCTCTCAAGGGATATCTTGTTTTGAGGTTGGTTTCCCGCTTAGATGCCTTCAGCGGTTATCCATTCCGAACATAGCTACCCTGCAATGCGGCTGGCGCCACAACAGGTCCACCAGAGGTTCGTCCATCCCGGTCCTCTCGTACTAGGGACAGATCCTCTCAAATTTCCTACACCCACGGCAGATAGGGACCGAACTGTCTCGCGACGTTCTGAACCCAGCTCACGTACCACTTTAATTGGCGAACAGCCAAACCCTTGGGACCTGCTCCAGCCCCAGGATGTGATGAGCCGACATCGAGGTGCCAAACAATGCCGTCGATATGGACTCTTGGGCATCATCAGCCTGTTATCCCCGGCGTACCTTTTATCCGTTGAGCGATGGCCCTTCCACGAGGGACCACCGGATCACTATGACCGACTTTCGTCTCTGCTCGACTTGTCAGTCTCGCAGTCAGGCAGGCTTATGCCATTGCACTCAACGAGCGATTTCCGACCGCTCTGAGCCTACCTTCGCGCGCCTCCGTTACCATTTGGGAGGCGACCGCCCCAGTCAAACTACCCGCCACACACGGTCCCGGATATTGTAGTATCGCGGTTAGATATCCATGAGGACAAGGGTGGTATTTCAAGGATGACTCCACCTGAGCTGGCGCCCAGGTTTCAACGTCTACCACCTATCCTACACATGTCATCACGAATACCAGTGTGAAGCTGTAGTAAAGGTGCACGGGGTCTTTCCGTCTGACCGCAGGAACCCCGCATCTTCACGGGGAATTCAATTTCACTGAGTCTGTGCTGGAGACAGCGGGGAAGTCGTTACGCCATTCGTGCAGGTCGGAACTTACCCGACAAGGAATTTCGCTACCTTAGGACCGTTATAGTTACGGCCGCCGTTTACTGGGGCTTCAATTCGCTGCTTGCACAGCTCCTCTTAACCTTCCAGCACCGGGCAGGCGTCAGACCCTATACGTCGCCTTGCGGCTTCGCAGAGCCCTGTGTTTTTGATAAACAGTCGCAACCCCCTATTCTGTGCCCCCAATACAAAGTTGCCTTCATATTGGGCTCCCTTCTCGCGAACTTACGGGAGCAATTTGCCGAGTTCCTTCAGCACAGTTCTCTCAAGCGCCTTGGTATACTCTACCTGTCCACCTGTGTCGGTTTCGGGTACGGTCTTAGCGTGGGAGCTATTTCCAGGAACACCTTCACCGCATCTCCAATCCAATAAGGAGATACGATACACGGCATCCGTCACTACCCACTGGCCGGGGAATATTAACCCCGTTCCCATCGACTACGCCTTTCGGCCTCGCCTTAGGGGCCGGCTAACCCTGCGCCGATTAGCGTTGCGCAGGAACCTTGGACTTTCGGCGAGAGGGTCTCTCACCCTCTTTATCGTTACTCATGTCAGCATTCGCACTTCTGATACTTCCAGCAGCCCTCACGGGTCTGCCTTCATCAGCTTACAGAACGCTCCGCTACCGCTTGTCAAAGACAAGCCCGCAGTTTCGGTGTATGGCTTGAGCCCGGTACATTTTCGGCGCGGAGACCCTTATTTAGACCAGTGAGCTGTTACGCTTTCTTTAAATGATGGCTGCTTCTAAGCCAACATCCTGGTTGTTTTGGGATCTCTACATCCTTTCCCACTTAGCCATAACTTAGGGACCTTAACTGGCGGTCAGGGTTGTTTCCCTCTCCACAATGGACGTTAGCACCCACTGTGTGTCTGCCCTGCAGTACTTCCTGGTATTCGGAGTTTGGTTAGGATCAGTAAGGCGGTGAGCCCCCATAGCCCATCCAGTGCTCTACCCCCAGGAGTATTCACAGGACGCTCTACCTAAATAGATTTCGCGGAGAACCAGCTATTTCCGAGTTTGATTGGCCTTTCACCCCTAGCCACAAGTCATCCCCGAATTTTTCAACATTCGTGGGTTCGGTCCTCCAGTGCGTGTTACCGCACCTTCAACCTGCTCATGGCTAGATCACTCGGTTTCGGGTCTAATCCAACGAACTAAGACGCCCTATTCAGACTCGCTTTCGCTACGCCTACACCTATCGGCTTAAGCTTGCTCGTTAAATTAAGTCGCTGACCCATTATACAAAAGGTACGCTGTCACCCTTACGGGCTCCAACTGTTTGTAGGCATTCGGTTTCAGGTACTATTTCACTCCCCTCGTCGGGGTACTTTTCACCTTTCCCTCACGGTACTGGTGCGCTATCGGTCGACTAGGAGTACTTAGGCTTGGAGGGTGGTCCCCCCATGTTCAGACAGAATTTCACGTGTTCCGCCCTACTCGAGGACTATAAATCTTTCTACCCGTACGGGACTATCACCCACTCAGGTCAAGCTTCCCAGCTTGTTCCGGTTCTTAATTTATAGCCACTGGCCTGGTCCGCGTTCGCTCGCCACTACTAACGGAGTCTCGGTTGATGTCCTTTCCTCCGGGTACTTAGATGTTTCAGTTCCCCGGGTTTGCCCCCTTGCGGGTACACCTTACGGTGTGGGTTGCCCCATTCAGAAATCGCCGGATCAAAGCTTATTCGCAGCTCCCCGACGCTTATCGCAGCGTATCACGTCTTTCATCGCCTCTAGTCGCCAAGGCATCCACCAAATGCCCTTAAGACACTTGATCACTCTCATTAGCTATAATCATAAAAGACACATCCAACGGAAGTGTCACTTACAAAACCAACAAAAGCAAAGCTTGATTTCAACTTGGCTTGTACATCGGTTGCTCAATGTACAATCAAAGACATACGGTTTAACGTATGTCCTAAGACACGCATAAATGCATGTCTAGACCAGTTCATGAGACATAACTGGCGGGGCAGCGGTCAAGCGCCCCCGTACAATACCCTGGCGGGCATTGGTAACTGGCTAGCTGACACACCCGGCAGATCCCTAAAGATCTGGCGCCAGATGCGGCCAATTATGTCTTCTCTTCAAAATGTCACAGAACACGCAAGCTT
>BAXV01000157.1 GCA_001310715.1 Pseudovibrio sp. JCM 19062 | reverse complement strand
GCGCATACCACGAGCAGTGCAGATGTGGACTGAACCGGCTTGCAGCTTCCGCTGGTCTGGTGGAAGTGTTGGAGAAAGATGGCGAGGTCGTTGTCTCTAACCCATACATCGGCCGCGAGTTTACGCTGGCAGCTGTGACGACCACGCTTGAGCTGGCACCTGATCAACCGCTTGCACCGCGTAATCTTTCCGATATGTGGAGTTCTCACGGTCCGGCGTGGCAGTTGGGTGTGGGTACGTTCAAGAGCGCCTTCAATCACAAACCGTATGAGAACCGCGACTATCACATGGGGGCGTTTCCGTTTGAGAGGATCAAACGGGTGGACGAAACGACAACCTTTATTGATGAGCCCGTGTGCCCCGTGTTCCCAAGCGCACGGACATGTTTGCGCGGGCTCTGTTCGGCGATATGGGAAAGCCGCTGCAGGAAGCTGCCAAGAATGGCGGCTATCTTGCCAAGAACCCGATGGGATACTGCGCCCGCCGTGCCCTTGCCGCGCTGATCCTGCTGCAAGACGGCGACACTGCGCCCGAGGTCTCCGCAACTGCAACGGACCCGGATAAGAACGCGGCTAATGTGAAGTCGGCACTTTATTTCCTGGGGGCTGATGCGGTTGGGCTGTCTCGGTGCCCAGACTACGCCTACTACTCCCATGATGCGAGCGGTGAGCCGATTACGCCGTACCACAAGAATGCAATTTCCATTCTGGTTGATCAGGGCACGAAACCATGGAGGGAGCCAGTGGGGATGACTGGATTTCGGGTGCCCAATCCATGCGAGCGTACCTGCGGACCTCTATTATTGGTGGCATTGTTGCCGAACAAATCCGCCGTCTGGGCTATCCGGCGCGCTGTCACTCTGTTGTTGATGGCGAGGTTCTGCAACCGCCGCTGCTGCTGCTTTCTGGCCTTGGCGAAGTGAGCCGCATTGGTGAGGTTATCTTGAACCCGTATCTCGGGCCGCGCCTGAAGTCTGGCGTGGTGACGACGGATATGCCGTTTACCTATGACAAGCCCATCGATTTTGGTCTTCAGCGGTTTTGTGAGAGCTGCAACAAATGTGCTCGTGAGTGCCGTCGGGTGCTATCACCGCTGGGCCAAAGCGTATGTTTAATGGTTATGAAATCTGGAAGTCCGATTCAGAGAAATGTGCCCGTTACCGCGTCTCGCAACCTGCCGGCTCTTTGTGTGGCCGTTGCATGAAAACGTGTCCGTGGAACCTTGAAGGTCTGTTCAGCGAAGCCCCGTTTCGTTGGACTGCAATGAAGATACCCTCTTCTGCCAAGTTGCTTGCCAAGCTTGATGACAAACTTGGGAACGGTCCATTAACCCAGTCAAAAAAATGGTGGTGGGATTTGGTCGCCAGCGGTGATGGTAACTATGTGATTGCGGAGGAGACCAATGCGCGTGAGTTGCAGCTGGATCTGGATCTGAAATACGAGGACCAGACACTGGCGGTTTACCCCGCCAATCTTGCGCCACACCCGTGGCCCTTCCCGTTCATGATGGATCGGGAGGCGGGGATCAAAGCCTATCAGGCCATGATTTCTGCAGAAGAGTATAAAGGGCGACTTGCTTCTGGATCCGGTGATTTGGCTCCCGTCTATAAAGTGAGTGCAAACTCATCGCCGGTGCTGGCGGTTCGCCTTTCCAAGGTGAAGGTGGAAGCTGAAGGCGTGTCTCGCTACGAGTTTACACAGGATGATAACTCTCCTTTGCCGGTTTTTGAGGCAGGGGCACATATTGATGTGGTTGTGGCACCTGAGTTCTTGCGCCAATATTCTCTGGCGGGTGATCCGGCAGACAGCAGCAAGTATGTGATCGGTGTTTTGGAAGAAAAAGAAGGACGAGGCGGTTCTGCTTGATGCACCGGATCTTCCATGAGGGGCGCCGGGTCTTCATTTCCAAACCAATCAACCACTTCCCGCTACACGAAGAGGCCAAGAGAACACTGCTGTTTGGTGGCGGGATTGGCGTAACGCCCATGATTGCTATGGCGCATCGTTTGCATGCGCTAGGGAAACCTTTCGAGCTGCATTATTGCTTTCGTCATCGTCATAGAGCCGGCTTTATAGAAGAAATTCAGAATGCTCCATGGGCCGATAAGGCTTTCATCCATTGTTCCAGTGAGGGAACGCGTGCTGATCTGAACTCTATCCTCGCAGGCTATGAAGAGGGGGACCACGTTTACACTTGTGGGCCGGATGTCTTTATGGATGGGGTGTTGGAAACGGCTGCCGCTCATGGCTGGGCAGAGGACGGTCTCCACAAAGAGTATTTCTCGGTTCCGGATCAGGGCGACTACGTCAATAAAAGCTTCTTTGTGAAGTTGGCCTCTACTGGAGAGCGGATTGAAATTCCGAAGGAGAAGAGTGCAGCAGATGTTTTGAATGAAAAGGGCGTCTCAATACCCACCAAGTGTTCTGACGGCATTTGTGGTGTCTGTACCGCCAAGTATCAGGGGGCTGACGTGGAGCATCGTGACTTTGTGTTGAGCGGGAAAGAGAAAGAAAACACGCTGGTCTTGTGTTGCTCTCGCGCAAAGGACGAAGGGGCCGAGCTTATGCTCGAATTGTAGCTGAGTTTTTTTGCGCCATTTTCGTTGAGCTTCCTGTTCTGAGGCTCCGTAGAGAAGACTAGTACTTTACTAGCTGGGTATGCTCGCGAGAGCGCCCTCTGGCTCCGTGCGTGGGAGGGCCTTCGTTTTCGATATTCGATTGTCAAAGAGCGCGGTTTTGGACCGATGTTGTGGTGTTTGGCTGTGGTTGGATAGTGGGGCGTGTTTTGATCGTGGTCCATTCCCGTAATGTTCTCCTTGAGTTTTTGCTGGCGCTGATTTGGTTTTGGTTTTTTGTCGGTGATTTGGGCTTGGCTGATTTGAGGGCTTGAGAGCGACTTTGTTTTGTTCTTGTGTTCGGTGCGGGGATAGATTTTCGGTGTGTGATGATAAGTTTTGGTAGCGGCTCATTTGGTGGTCTTGAGCAGGCCTGATTTCGCCTGCCGATGAGGGGGATAAGGCTTGGCTGTTTGAGGTTGACGCCGACTGCCGATGGTGGATGCCTTTTCTCCGTTCCTGACATATGAACGCAAGATCGCGCGTCC
>BAXV01000156.1 GCA_001310715.1 Pseudovibrio sp. JCM 19062 | reverse complement strand
CCGCATGGCAGAGCTGCTCGGTTTCAGCGCACCACTGCTCAACTCCTACGGTTGCATCGCCTCGGTTGACTATGTGACAGGTCTCTACTCGGCCATAAAGCTCATGTTCCTGCATCTGGGCCGCGTCATTCAGGACATGCAGTTCTGGAGTGCCTTCGAGGTTGGGCAGCTCTATGTACCAAACAGCTTGGTGCAGATCTCCTCCATCATGCCGCAAAAGCGCAATCCGGTGCCGATTGAACATCTACGCCATCTGGCATCCGTCACCGTTGGTCGCTGCGATGCCATTGTCGGCACCATGCACAACACCCCGTTCACCGACATGAACGACAGCGAAGGCGAAGTGCAACAGGCCGGCTACGCAGCCTTTGAAAGCGGCAGCCGCGTGCTTGATCTCTTTGCAGCCCTGATCGTAGCAAGCTCAATCAACGAGGAGCGCGTTGCAAAGAACACCGACGCCTCCTGCATCACCATTACAGAACTGGCCGATACATTGGTCCGTGATGAAGGCCTCTCCTTCCGCCAGGCCCATGAGATTGCAGCAGACACAGCCAAAGCAGTGATCGCTGACCAAAAGCCACTGCGTGACGGCTTCGACCCATTCGGCAAGGCCTTTGAGGCACACGCTCAAAAGGTATCCAGCATGAGCGAAGACCAGTTCATGTACGCTGTCAGCGCCGAGAATTTCGTTGCAATTCGCGCCCGTCCCGGCGGGCCTGCCCCAAGCGCATTGAACGCAGCTCTGGCAACCTACAAACAGACGGCTGCGGCGCTCAGAGCCAACAACAAATCATATGTAGATCAAAGCGCGCAGGCCACGCAGGTGCGCTGCACTGCTTTCGCAAAACTCGTGCAGGAGTGATCGATTGACCACCGTATCCCTAAGCAACCTCAAAAAATCCTACGGCAAAACACAGGTCCTGCACGGTATCAATCTGGACATCCAGTCCGGAGAATTCGTCGTGCTGGTTGGCCCGTCCGGCTGTGGCAAATCCACCACCCTGCGCATGATTGCAGGACTGGAGGAAGTCTCAGCTGGCAACATCCGCATTGGCGGTGATGTGGTCAATGACATGGAGCCCAAAGAGCGCAACATCGCCATGGTGTTCCAGAACTATGCAATTTACCCGCACATGTCCGTGCGCAAGAACATCGGCTTCGGGCTGCGCACGTCCAAACTGTCCAAACAGGCAAAGGACGCCGCATTGATGAAGTCTCTGGCATTCTGGAACTGAACGACCTGCTCGACAGAAAGCCCAATCAACTCTCCGGCGGTCAGCGCCAGCGCGTCGCCATTGGCCGTGCCATGGTCCGCGACCCTGCCGCCTTCCTGTTTGACGAGCCGCTCTCCAATCTGGATGCACAGCTGCGCACCCAGATGCGACTGGAGATCAAGAAACTCCACCAACGGGTTGGAAACACAATTATTTTTGTAACCCACGACCAGGTGGAAGCCATGACCATGGCAGACCGCATCGTAATCATGAAAGACGGTCACATCCAGCAGGTCGGGACCCCCTTCGAGGTTTTCTATGAGCCCGCAAACATCTTCGTCGCGCAGTTCATCGGCGCCCCCTCCATGAACATGCTGAATGGCACCGTGAAGGGCGAGGCCGTCGCACTGGACAATGGCACGTCCATTCAAGTGCCAACCACCAAGCTCAATGAAGATCAGAAGGTTGCAGTTGGCCTGCGCCCGGACGCTCTTTTGGTGGGAGAAGGCGAAGGCCTGTTTACCGGCGAGGTCTCCGTGATCGAACCACTGGGCACAGACACCCTCGCCTACGTGAAGGTGGGCGACAAGGAAGTCATTGCCAAAGCCTCCGGCAGGACACCACCTGCCGTTGGCGACACAGTCAACCTGCATGCAGCACCTGAAGCCATTCACTTGTTTGATGCAGACACCGGGGAGGCCATCCGGTGAGCTTAAAAGAAACCGATGGGGCAATCGTCTGTGCGGGACGGGTTTATTGCGACCTCATCTTTACAGGGCTCACCGAACTGCCAAGACTGGGCGAAGAAACCTACGCCAAGGATCTTGCAGTTGAACCCGGTGGCGGCGGTTTCATCACCGCCGCCAACCTTTCCGCACTGGGCCACAAAACAATGCTGCTGGCTCCATGCCGGGCGGACCTTTTGGCTCAGCAATCCTCGAAAAGATGCAGCGCAGCGGCGTTGATCTGAGCCTGTCTCCTGTCGATCACACCAACGGTGCACAGGTAACGGCCGTACTCGGTTGCAAAGAAGACCGTGCCTTCCTGACCAAGCGCGACGGTGCGGCGGTACCAAGAAACATGCTGAACGCATTCAGTGCTTCAAAAGCCAGACACCTCCATATAGGCGAACTTGCAACCCTGCAAGAACTCCCCGAACTGCTGGAAATCGCAAAGGCCAACGGCATGACGACCTCTCTGGACTGCGCATGGGACGAGAGCTGCCTGGCGAACGAAAACGTTCACCACCTCATTGCTCAGGTGGACCTGTTCCTGCCCAATAAAATGGAAGCCGAATATCTGGGCTACCTGAAAGATCCGTCCAACTGTCCCACACTCACAGTGGTAAAAAAAAGGAATTGCTGGCGCAACGGCCCTTACCCACACTGGCGAAATCACAGCCTCCGCCGAACCTGTTACCGTCATCGATACCACTGGTGCCGGAGACGCCTTCAACGCAGGTTTCCTAAGCTCATGGCTCTGCGGCGCAGATATCCTAACTTGCCTGCAAGAGGGAAACAAATCCGGTGCTGCTGCCGTCATGCGCGTTGGCGGTGCCCCCTCCTGATCATTGAAAGGGGGCACAGGCACTCAGAACGGCTCTGATGGAATGGATGCTCCACCCGGCAAATCTCTGCATAGTAGAGAGTTAACACTTTCGGCAAAGGAGAGCACCACTCCCAGAGCTTCGATACAGAAGGCTGCCTCCATGGTGATTGATAGCCACCAGCTCCGAACTTTGTACTAGGGCGTAGACTCATTACTTTTGATCCATACTCTCATCGCAACGAGTTTAACTGCGGCGAGGAAATTTGCAGGATCTTTGTCGTAACGTGTAGCTATACCTCTGTATTGCTTTATTTTTCCGAAGAACCGTTCGACGAGGTTGT
>BAXV01000155.1 GCA_001310715.1 Pseudovibrio sp. JCM 19062 | reverse complement strand
TCGATCTGACTAACCGCCAAGTGATAATGACCAATATGGTCTAACGAACAAAAAAAACTGCGTGAACTCGGCACGCGGCAAAGATGAAGTTTGAGATGTGAAACCACAGGCACCCCAAGTTCAGACGACGCCGGTTTGACTGTGATGTAGAGCAGTGGTGCTCGCCAAAGCCTTTAGGAACATGAGACAGCTCAAATAATCTAGAAAACTGCGTGGATGTGGTCCAAACGACTCAGTGCGAATCTATGACTGATTCACATAGGAATGGGTGCAACACACTGGGTGTTGAACTGTCAAATCGGTAATTTATCGATTTTGCACAAAAACCGTCATGGCTAAATTCATTTATTTGCGCGGCAAAAGCTGTGGCCTTGCACCGGAAACCTTTGCGGGCCCATGGAAATATTGCTGAAAAAACGGTGAGTTACGCAAGATCTGGTAATTTAGTGGGATAGCATGCAATTACTGAGAGATGTTTTGTTAATAGTCTCTTAATATTGGTTAATTTCTGTTAACTATAAAGATATTGACGCCTTCGCTGAATCGGAGAAGGATGCGCTGTGACGGATTATTATCGCCCTGCACTTCAAAACCGTCATAAGAGGTAAGAGGCAATATGCTGCTCGCTGCTGAACATGATGAAACGTCTTCTGAGAAGATTGCACGCCATTCTGACTTGTTGTCACGGCAACTGCAATCCTTAAGGGAGAAGATGTATCCGCCTGAGGCTCAAAAGCAGCTGAAGACGTTCTCTTCGCGCGAGGTTGCAGGTTTGCTTGGCGTTGCCGAATCGAGTTTGCGCCAGCTGTCCCTCAACGGCGAAGCAGTTATCCCCGAAAGGCTGGATAACGGCAGACGTATTTATACCCTTCCACAGATCAACGAATTACGCCGCTATCTGCCGAAAAACGTCCTGCTGATGCGCTGCGTCTGGACCCACGCCGCCGTCATGGTGACAAGATGCAGGTTCTGGCGGTTGCCAACTTCAAAGGCGGCTCTGCAAAGACCACAACAACGGTCCATTTGGCGCACTATCTGGGGCTTCAGGGCCTGCGCGTGCTCGCCATTGACCTTGACCCGCAGGCGTCGTTGTCAGCTATGTTTGGCTATCAGCCAGAGTTTGATGTTGACGAAAACCAGACCCTTTATGCCGCGATCCGTTATGATGACGAGGAGCGCGTTCCACTCAGCCATGTTATCCGCAAAACTTACTTTGATGGACTTGATCTTGTCCCCGGTAACCTGGAACTGATGGAATATGAGCACGAAACCCCGCAGGCAATTGCTCAGGGACTTTCGCGCGGCGATGGCATGTTCTTCCGCCGTATGGCAACCGTCCTTGAGGAGGTGGAAGATGATTATGATGTTGTGCTTATCGATGCGCCGCCACAGCTGGGGTACCTCACCCTTGGCGCGCTCTATGCGGCAACAGGCATTGTCATTACCGTGCATCCGGCCATGCTGGACGTGTCATCCATGAACCAGTTTCTCTCCATGACCTCCGAGTTGCTGGCGGTGATTGAAGAGGCTGGCGGGAGCCTGAGCACGATTTTGTGCGCTACTTGCTCACACGCCATACACCCCACGATGTGCCGCAGGTGAACGTTGCAGCGCTTCTGAGAGGCTTGTTTGGCGAGGATGTGCTGGCAGCTTCCATCGTTGAGACCACTGCCATTGCCAATGCCGGACTTGAGAAGAAGAGCCTTTACGAGGTTGAGCGCGGATACATGACCCGCGATACCCTTAACCGTGCTCTGGAGTCCGTTGATGCGGCCAACGCAGAAATCTTCCAGTTGCTCAAACAAGTTTGGGGACGTTCATGAACAAGGCAAGTGATCGCTCAAAGAAAATGCGCGCTATGTTCGGTGGGGTCGATCCAGCTGAACTTGCAAAATCAACTGGCCCCGCCCCGTCCATGACGGCAGCTACAAAGCAACGTGTGTCGTCAGGTGCGATCAAATCTATGCGCAACACGTTTTCCAACGTGGAGAAGGAAAACGAGAAGCTGCGTCAGTTGATTGAGGAGGGCAGTGTCGCGCACGAGCTTGACACGAATGATCTCGACCCTTCGTTCGTCTCGGACCGTATGGTTGTGGCCAATGATGAAGACTTTGAAAAGCTCAAGGCCTCCATTTCCGCAAGTGGTCAGCAGGTGCCTATTCTGGTGCGTCCGCACCCCGATGAGGCTGGTCGTTATCAGATCGCTTTTGGTCACCGTCGTTGGCGTGCCTGTAAAGATCTGGGTATTTCGGTTCGCGGCATCATCAAAGAGCTTTCTGATGAAGCACTTTTGATCGCTCAGGGTCAGGAAAATCATGAGCGTAAGAACCTGTCCTTCATCGAGACCGCATTATTTGCCTCCCGTCTGGCAAAGGCTTTTCCGCAGACCGTGATTTCCAAGGCGATTGGTAAAGACGCGACCACCGTGTCCAAGCTGTTGAAGCTGATGAACGCGCTGCCGGAAGAGTTTGTGCGCGAGATCGGTCCAGCACCAAAGATTGGTCGCCCTCGCTGGGAAGAGTTGGCCAGCCATTTTGTGAATGGTGAGCTGCCTCCCCCCTTCAAGGCACGTGTGGATGCTGTGATGATCAGCGCAGACTTCGAGCTTTCTGGCAGTGATGAACGCTTCAGTGCAATTTTTTTCGGCCTGCAAGTCTGCTGAGGCAAGTACGCCGGTAACAACAGGTTCTGTTGCCACAGCTGCTAAAAGCTGGATCGGCAACAAGCGGATACTCATGAAGGACGGCCCGAACGCACTCAGCTTTCAGGTGGATGCCAAAAAGCAACCTGAGCTTGCAGCGTTCTTGAAGCGACGCCTGCCGGATCTGATGAATGAATTTGAACAAGACTTTCTGAAGGAGGAAGCATGACGGTCTAGTTACGCCTCTTCCTAAGAAAAACGGCCCTGCTGACGGCAATCAGCAAGACCGAAATTCCTTGGGTACAAACAAACGATAGCGCTCGATGTAACCATATTTTGCATTCCTAAATTACTTCGAGAAGCAATACGAATCAACCTCACGTAAGGTGTTGAAGCGTCTTTCTGTATGCTAATCGCTGGTTTGGCCTGTTTATCCTCAGATCGGGGAGGACTTTTTGCGTCCTATCCCA
>BAXV01000154.1 GCA_001310715.1 Pseudovibrio sp. JCM 19062 | reverse complement strand
CCAGACCCGGGTAGATTGCCGCCAGAATAGCTGTGGCCCAACCACCCTGACAGTTGCCGACCACCACAGGTTTGGCGCTATTGGGGTGACGTGCGATGACTTCGCGCAGAAACGCTGCCTCCGCATGGGTGACATCCGCAATCTCCTGATGCGGCTCTGGCATGGGGTGGAAGGCAACAAAATACACCGGGTGTCCGCCGCGCAGGGCAACACCAACCTGACTGTCATCTTTAAAGCCGCCAATACCGGCACCGTGGCCCGCCCGTGGGTCAATAATCACATAGGGCGCTTGCAGTCGAAGGTCTCTGTACCTTCGGGCGGTATGATCTTCAAAAGCATATAGTTACAAGGGCGCGGCAGGTTACGCCCTTCCATAATGACCTCGTAATCGTAGATCAGAACCGGTGGGCACCCCTTGGCCATATGGTCAAAATAATTGTCACTGCTTTCGCGCAGGGCATCCATGGTCAGGATGGCGCGTTCGCTGGATTCTTTAAGATAATGCGTCCACGCATCCATCAGCTTTTTAGGTGTGTCATAGGGCACCCAGGAGGCAGCCAGCGCTTCGCCCTTGGTTCTGGACTTTTCCTCTTTCTTCTGGAAGTCCTTCATAAGCCGCGTGCTGCGCCGTGCGTTGGCGACCTGCACAAACCTGTTTTGTTCCGTAAGCGCCTCAAAGTACTCGGCAGCTTTGGTGTTAAAGAGTTCTACTTGCATAATCTGACCTCAATGCCTGCCTACCCGATGATGCGGTAGCCGCCGTCGATAGGGTGAACTACACCAGTGATGTTTCGGGCTTCATCACTGGCAAGAAAGGCGGCGTATGCGCCAATGTCTTCGATATTGGCGAGTGTTCGGGTGGGTGCGCGTTCGGTTGCGTCTGCCAGCATCTGGTCAAAGCTGGCGATGCCGCTTGCAGCTCGTGTAGCCAATGGGCCGGGCGACAGGGCATTGACGGAAATGCCTTCTGGCCCAGCTCGGCTGCCACATAGCGGGTCGTGCTTTCCAACGCGGCTTTGACCGGTCCCATGATGTTGTAATGGCTGACCACCTTTTCCGAACCGTGGAACGTCACGGTCATCGCGCTGGAACCCGGCGGCATCAGCCTCTCGGATTTGCGGATCAGGCGCAGGAAGGAATGTACGGAAACGTCCATGGCGATGGAAAACCCTTCTGCGGAGCAATCCACACACGGCCATGCAAATCTGCCTGCGGGCAAAACGCGATGGAGTGCAGGAGAATATCCAGCGAGCCCCAAACCCGCTCGATTTGTTGAAAAAGGGCATCCAGCTGTTTGGGGTCGGTCACATCCAGCGGCGCAAGAATGGCGGCGTTGGCTTCTTCTGCTAAGGGGGCAACATGCTTTTTCGCTTTTTCATTCAAGTAGGTAAGCGCCAGTTCTGCACCTTGTGCCTTCATAGCTTTGGCGCATCCCCATGCAATGGACTGGCTATTCGCCACCCCAACAATAAGGGCTTTCTTGCCCTTTAATGAGAACATTTGGTCATAACCCTGCTAGTTGAACCCTGTTATCGAAACGGAAAACAACAAGCCTAGAAATAGCTTTACAGGGGGGATAAGGAAAACGAAGCTATGAAAGCTAGTAAATGAATTGGTAGGTCTGAATATTAAATCGGAGATTGTTCGCGCGCTTAAGTAAGAAGCTAATAAAACTGAAGATTCCGCTGGCTGAGCACAAACGGGGCATCCCCGCCCCGAAAGCGTTGAGGATGGCCCTGTTTGCTGCGTGAAAGCCGTGAGTGGCCATCAATCCATAACGGTGCTGCGCCTTGGAATATGTCTCGGACAGTCCCACTCAAGGGCCATTGTTTTGATGAGGATCGCCCGTTCCGGCTCTGCTTTATAGCCTGCTGGCATTAGGGAGAGGACGAAGTCACTGTCTTCTTCTAATGGCACAATGCGTGCCTCACCCCAGATCTTGAGACGCTGCTGGCTCTCATAATCTGTCAGAATGAGGGAAACGCGGTTGTTTTGGGAGATGTTTCCCGCACTCAAATACTGTCTGTTGCCGCGATAATCTGCGTAGGCGAAATGCCTGTCGTCCAGAACATTCAAAAAAACCTTGTGGCCCACCTTTAAACTGCACATATGGCCAGCCTGTCTCCGAAATTGTGGAGAGGTAAAACCCGTCCATGCTCTTGATGAAGGCGGCATGGTCGGCTTCGATCATATGGCCGGAGACCTCCTCCCCCTCCAGATATCTGGAGTAGGCCTCGCTGGTGCCATAACGCTCCTGAAAAGACCGAGCAGCGGGTGTAAAGGCAATCTGGGCAAAGGCTTTGGGCATGAATACTCCGGCAAAAAAATACGATGAATATTCTTAGAGATAAGCACTTGAACGGTGAATGCGATACCATCTCACCGCAAATTTTGTGGCACCGGTGAACGTGATCGACTGTTCTGACGAAGTTGCCCAGAACCCTGACTTTCTCCTCACCGCAGATCATGTGACCGACTGGGAGGCACGCCACGGGCCGATCAAAACAGGTGAATGGGTCGTCATGCGCAGTGATTGGTATCACCGCAACACGGATGAGGCGAGGTTTCTCAACGTGGACGAAACCGGCCCGCACTCACCGGGCCCTTCCGTGCTTTGGCACTGGTGCCTGCCGGTTAGGGGAGCGCTCTGAGGCGCTGTGGTGCCTCAGAGTTTTTCGGTGGGAAGTGGCTGTTAGGCCGCTTCCGACATTTGCGGGCGAGTGGAAATCACTTCACGGAGCACTTGCCAGCTTTCGCCGTTTTTAACCAGATCGATGCTGAGAAGGTACAGTTGTTCCACATCCATAAACTTGGCCTTGCGGCTGAGCAGGACATGAGCCTTTTCTTCCGACGCATCAATACGGTGGAATTCAGCAAGTGTTCAAGCTGGCTCATTGTTGTCGCGCTTGCTTTGAAACAGGGCCTTTGTGATGGCTTTGTCCATCACGTTCGTTTTTCCCTGATCATCCACCATGAGCACCTGAAGGTCGTCATGATAGACGGTCTCAAGTGCGTCTAAATCGAATGTGGTTCCGGCGCGGATCAGCTCTTCGATCGCACTTTTAACCGCGTTTGCGGGAGTTTGTTCACCTGACATCGTTCTTTGCCTCACTGGTTATCTCTTGTGTTCCGTGGGCCGCGCACTCCTCATACGCGCCCACGGATTTGCCAGCTCGTCACGAATAGAGACG
>BAXV01000153.1 GCA_001310715.1 Pseudovibrio sp. JCM 19062 | reverse complement strand
TGCTCTGGGCGGGGTTTATGGCGGCTACTCAATCGGCTCTGTCACTGAAGGTAATGTTTTATGGGACAGCACACTACAGACAGCCTATGCCGGAGCCTATTATGACCGTGCCTTTGACCGCATTCTCACTGGCATAAATCTGCTGGGCGGCATCACCTTTGATGACACCAAACGCCGGTATCTGGACAACACTGCACCGGGCGGTATTACCACCGGGGAAAGCAACGGTACCGGCTTTCTGATCTCGCCAGAGATCACGGCTGGCTATGAGGTGCCCTACCGGGGTATTCTGGTGATCCCGTCCATCAGCGGGCGTTACACCTTATTCCATCAGCAAGGCTACAGCGAGGGCGGCCCCAGTGGCCTCAACCTTTCCGCACTCAACCGCCAGCAGATCAACGTGCGGCTGGAAGTGGCAGGCGTGGGCCTGAGAGCACTTAATCAAGGCAGCCGCTGGAGTACCATCTGCGTGGTGGTCTGGATGTTTACGCCAACTGGGGCAACAATGTCGATGCCACCCTTGGCGGTACTCCCATTCCCTATAGTCTGGAGGACAACAACGGCGGTGTGCGGCCTTTCATCGGTGCAGACGCTGAATACCGTCTCACCAACCGCGCCACACTGGACTTGGGCCTGGAAGCCGCCTACGACACCATCGACGCCGTCTTCGGCAGCATCAATGCCGGGTTCTTGGTGTTGTTCTGAGATGGGACGCTTGTGTAATGCAAGTAAAGGTGTGGTTATCACGCGGCGGCCTTTAGTTCTCGTGGCCGCTTATATTTACAAGCAGACTGAGTAATTTCAACAATACTAAAGTTAACAACTCAGTCTTCATGTATATGGGGTCAACGCATTCTCCTGTAAACAGGAATAACCAATGCGAATACCACGTTAATTCTCAAATCTAGGTGGTCTTTGATGTTTCTATGGTCGTCGTCGCGCAAAAGCGATCCACGCGGTATTAGCTTGGCCACCATCACGATAGTCGCGGCAACCCTAGCCAGCACCTCTGCCGCTATCAGTGCAGATACTGTGATCAGCGCCCCTCAGGGCACCGCGGTCACTCTGCTGGAAGATGGCACGGTCACGGTCACGAGCACCGGCAGCATAGATGTTAATCCGGTTTCTTTGCAATTAATTCTGCAACATTTAACAGTCTAATCACCCTCAATGGCCCGGTTTCAGGCACAATCAATTCACCCGGCAATGTCGATAGTTTGAATGTCATCGTACAGAGCGGGGACACGTTCAACACACTTATTGTCCGCAATGGCGGCGACATCACCGCAACTGATACCGCAGATGCATTCTTTGTAAGGGGCGTATCGCAACTCGATGCCACAGGCTCTCATATGGTTAGTCTGGAGAACGCGCAGATTACTGTGACCGCCCCTAATGCGTTAGTACGTGGAATTGAACAGAACAGTTTTACTGGCTCCAATTCGGTCCAGTTCGGAGAAAATGGTCGAATATCCGTTCTCGGGGGGGCACTCACTGAGGGAGTGGGGCAGTCTACGACCAATGGAGATAATTTAATCGAGGCCGAGGCAGCCCTGCAAGTCACCGTTAACGCAACTGGTGATGGCAACGGGATTACGCAAAATCTCGTTGCGGGTGGCACCGGCAACAGCACGGCCGAGATTGCATCGGGAACCCAGATTGATGTTATCGCACAGGGCCGGGCCCGTGGTGTATTTCAGTTAAATCTTGGCAGTGGTAACTCTACAACTATTTTTGGCTCTGGCGTTCAGATTAGTGCTAACGGAGCTCTGGACGGCCTTGGAGTGTTTCAGTCTCATCTTCTAACCGGTACTGGAGACAGTTATATTGAGTTTGGATCTGGAGCCCAAATTGATGTTACTTCACCAGGTGACGCCTTTGGCACTCAGCAATTTCATATAACCAGTGGCAACAATACCACTGTCTTTGGCTCTGAGACACAAATTAATGTTACATCAACAGGATCGAACGCATTCGGTGTCAGTCAACAAACCTCAGGCCTTAGCAACAATAGTTTTACGTTAGGTGCTAATTCCAGAATTGGCGTTAACTCGGCGCTTGATGGTACCGGGTTCCAGCAAACCGCGGGAGCCGGCAATAATGAAGCAACCATCGGGGTAAACAGTCATATCAACGTGATGGCCTCAGGAACAGCCACGGGCATTTTTAGCGCAACAACAAGTACTTCATCGTTCCTCCATATAGACCGTGGCGTTCAGATCAGTGCGATCGGCGACACAGCCTTCGGCGCTTTAGTCGTTGCAGACAATTTCGAATTGCTGAACAGAGGTCGAATTGTCGCCACATCAACCGGTGTCTCTCCCGTTTCCTTTGGTGTTCTTCTGGACGGTGATAACAACAATTTCGAGAACCACGGCAGTGTGTTTGCCGATCTGGCACCGGACAGCCACGCCATTTTAATGATGGTGACAACAACATGCTGTCGCTGCTCACCTATCCTGTCATTCAGGGCAGATCACATTCGGCAATGGCGGCGGAGTTTTCGGGAATGGTAATACTTTGCTCGTCGGCAATGGCTTTGATGCGGCCTTTACAGTCGGCGCTGATCCAGCTCAGCTTACGGTTCTGGGGCAAGGCCAGTCTCTGACTGTCGGTCTGCTTGGCACCAATCTGCTCAAGGTTGTCTCCATCAGCTCCGACGGCTTCTTCAGAGCCTCCAGCGTGCGTATGACGGACGATCTGATCCGTTTCCTGCAACAGGAAATCACGACCCGTGGGCTCAAGAACCGTCAGTTTCTCAATCAGGAGAATGGCCTCATTCAGGATTTCTGGTTTGATGCCAGCGGCTTTGGCCAGCACAGCACAACCGGGCGGGCCTACTCCCATGCGCTGGGGGCCTTCACAGTCGGTTATGACAGAGCGTTTGAAGACAACGGGCTCGGCGGCATCTATGCAGGTTATTCCATCGGTTCCGTCAATCAGGGCAATCCTTATTGGGACAACACATTGCAGACGGCTTATGCGGGGATCTATTACGACCGTGCCTTTGACCGTATCCTGACCGGCATCAACCTGTTGGGCGGCATCAACTGGGATGACGTCTCCCGCACCTATCTTGATAACACGGTTCTCGGCGGCATTGTCAATGCAGGCGACAACGGTGTCGGCTTCCTGATCTCGCCAGAGGTGACCGTCGGCTATGAGCTGCCCTACGGAGGCCATCTGTTTGTCCCTTCCGTGGCCATGCGCTACTCCCTGTTCCATCAGGACAGCTACAGCGAAGGCGGGGTTAATGGACTACGGCTGACCAACCGCAACCATCAGCAAATCAACGTGCGGCTGCAAGTAGCCGG
>BAXV01000152.1 GCA_001310715.1 Pseudovibrio sp. JCM 19062 | reverse complement strand
AAGTCAGGATACCGTGCTTGCGGCACAGTTTGGCGTAGTGCAGGGCGGCGTGCGGGATGTGACCATCACGTGCAAGGCCTGACAGCCAGCAAGGTTCAGTTCCGGGAACGGATGCAGGAAGTCGTTGTCACGGCAGCGCACGATAGCGCGTTTGCCGTCTTTTGGCATGATGAAGGAAAGGGAGCTTTCCTTCACCTTACAGCTGTGGATCGGAATGGAGTATTTTGCGGCCATATCGCGGAACATGCGGGACAGCCAGTCGTCTGCCATAGAACACAGCAGGTCCGGCGCGATACCGAGCTTTGCGCAGACAAAGGCTGCAGTTACAGCGTTGCCACCAAAGCTGACGGCATAATCCTGCGCAATCGCCTTTTCATCGCCTTCCGGCATGATCTCTGACAAAAAGGTCACGTCGATATAGGACTGACCAATAAATAGCGCTTTCATCCTGTACTCCATTAAAATCCAGACCAAACTACCTAAATGCAGCAATGGTATGTTCCGCTTTTAACGGCGGATTGCGAATTGATTTCCTAGGAAAATCACGAAAGTGCCGTGCTCGCAAATCTGATGTTTCAACTTGTTACAAGAAGGGTTGTTTTTATTGGCCTTTCCCCAAAACGGTGTAGAATGCACGGGTAACTACGTATACGAGCACCCTTTCTACAACTCGCGGGGCAACTTCACAAAAATGCAGAATTTGCCTTCTGGTGTTTCGCCGAGGCTGATCTCGCCACCATGGCACTGACGATCTGCTTTACGATGGAAAGCCCGAGGCCGACGCTGGACGAGCGGGTCCGTTCCACACTGTCATTGCGGAAGAACGGCTCAAACACCTTTTCGTGCAAGTGAGAGGGGATACCGGGACCCGGATCACTGATGCAAACAAGCAGCTGATCATTTTCAAGGTTTTGCATCTCAACAGTGGCCGCACCACCATATTTCAAGGCGTTGTCAATGAGGTTGCTAAACGCACGGCGCAACGCGGTGGGCTGGCCGTTCATGACGCGCGGCCTTCCACTTCCAGTTCAACTTCACCGCCGCCGCCGAAGATATTGCGGCTCTGGTCCGCCAGCTTATGGCGCTGCGGAACAAAGACAACGCCATGGCCCGTATCCATATAATCATCGCAAAGCGACTGGAGCAGGGCGGCGAGAGACAACTGCTGGGGCTCTTCCAAATGTGCATTGAAGCGAAGAAAATCCAGAGATGCCGTAATCAGGCGGGTCATCTCTTCAACGTCGTGTAGCATTCGGTTGCGCAGTTTGGTGGATTCGATCTGCTCCAGCCGTAACCGCAATCGTGTGGCGGGAGTGCGCAAGTCGTGGCTAATAGATGCAGCATACGCTTTTGTTCTTCAAGCAACTGCGCGCGCGCTTCCTGCTCACGCACCAGCGTGTCCTGAAGGGCAACAGCCTCTTCCGTATCCCACGGCTTCAGCTCCGCACGTTCATATTTTGCCAGTGCGCGGAACGGTGCAGCGGTGAAGTGCACCAGACTGCGCGCTATTATAAACACTGTGGTGAAGCTGAGAATGGCGATTATAAAGAGCACCGGTTCCGTCATCCGGTCTTGCCACAGCGCGGGGAAACTTATGAGGCGTGTGCCCTGACCGTCCGGCAGATCAAGATAGAGGCGGGCAGCCTTGTCTTGCCGCGTGACGGCCTGCACAAAAGCTCCGAGATCATCAATCTGAACAGGAGCATTGGGTTGATCGTTGGTGATCAGATCAAGCTCGGCAGGTTACCGTCATAGTCCAGCGCTGCTTCAAGGGTCAGACCATCGCCAGCAAAAAGCATAGCTTGCAAAGAGGCGTCTTCCTCAGGGTCTGGTCTTTCCGCTGGCACCACTTGTAAAAACGCCCCGGCATGCAGATCAGGCACGGCTTCTTCTTGAGCTGACATGCGGATGTAATGGCTTAGTTCCTCACCAGCGGCAAAGGAGTTGGCCAGAGCAAGTTCGCGATGTTTGTAGGTGTTCAGCGTAAGTCCTAAAATCGCAAGCACCGCAAGCGCTGCCGCGCTGAGGACCAAAACCATACGGCGCTCAAGGGATCTTGGCAGGAGGACAAGGATCAATTCTCGCATGGCCACACTCTTTCCGGTGCCATGAAATTACACTCGCCTTACGCTTTGCGAAAACAGATAGCCCTGATGGCGCACTGTGGTGATAAAGTCAGTGTTCGGATCCGTCTGCGCCAGTTTTTTTGCGTATGCGGCTGATCAGGATATCAATGCTGCGATCGTGGGAATCCACCTTAGCCCCGCGCAGCACACGCCCCAGCGTATCGCGCGAGATTGGCTTTTGCGGTGACTTTACAAAGGTCAGCAGAGCATCGAACTCTGACGAACTCAGGTGAACCAGAACGCCATCCGGTGCGGTCAGATGACGAGTGGCTTCATCAAGCACCCAACCGCTGAACTCGAAGCGCTGCGATTTCGGCGCTGCTGCAGCTTCAACGTCTTCGGTGCGGCGGAAGATCGCGAAGATGCGAGCCTGCAGTTCTCGCGGGTTAAATGGCTTTTCCAGATAGTCATCGGCACCCAGCTCCAGCCCCACAATACGCTCAGTATCTCCGGTAATTGCAGAGATGATGATAATCGGCATTTTGGAGGTTTGGCGCACACGTTGACACAGGACGAGCCCGTTTTCACCAGGCAGCATGATGTCCAGAACCATCAGATCAATGTGGTTTATTTCCAGAAGCTCCATAGCTTCCTCCGCCGAGTTGGCAGTGAACACGGTGTAACCACGATCTCTCAGAAAATCTGCGGTCAGGCTGGCGATTTCCTCGTCATCGTCAACAATCAGCAGTGTTTTATTCGTGAGCATCATACCTCGGTTTACCAATTTCAATCCCAACTGGCTCGCTGTGAGCCCAGTGCTGTATAACAAAACATTTGGCCTGCGCGAGCAGAATGTGCATGCGTCAGGTTGTCTTACATGTGTAAGTTCGTTGGATTATGTGCGTATTCGAGCTAAATAGAAGCAAGAGCTTGCTAAAAGCGGCCTCTGAAAACCCATCGGGAGATCATAATGGGTAGCATGCGCCTCGGCTTGGCTGCACTTGCTGTTTTATTCGGTAGCATAACGGCACATGCCGCTCCAACTGCAGAGGTTCTGCATTTTTGGACGGCAGGTGGAGAGCGCGAGCGGCACAGTCCCTCAAGAGCGCCTTTGAAGCACGGGGTGGCGTTTGGGATGACGCGCCAGTCGCTGGCGGGGGAGGCGATGCCATGCCGCCGTGCTGCGCGCACGTGTGCTGGCCGGTGTGCCACCTTCTGTTGCCCAGCTCAAAGGACAAAACATCCGCGAGTGGGCCGAGGTTGGGGCGCTGGAAGGGCTCAACCCGATCGCAGAGCAACAGAACTGGAACGCATTACTGCCGGAGCTTCTTAAACGTACTGCTCAATATGATGGTGAGTATGTTGCAGTGCCTTTGAACATCCATCGGGTGGACTGGATCTGGGCCAATCCCAAACTGCTGGATCAGGTGGGCGTAACACCACCGCAA
>BAXV01000151.1 GCA_001310715.1 Pseudovibrio sp. JCM 19062 | reverse complement strand
AATCTTTGCTGTCTTCTCTACTGGACTGACATCCCCATTAGTAGCCAACACAGAAACCGAGCAAACCTCACGACATGTCGCCATCTCCGAGCTCAGAATGCAGGACGGATCCGTGGACACCTCCCTCTGCACACAGCGCTATGGCAACGGCTACACAGTTTCCCCCTCCGTGGCCGCACCAAGACGTATCTTCATGAGCGATATGGGCCATACCATAACACTGGTCGACCGAAGCGAAATCTTGGGACATGGCATTTTTGCACAGCACAACCGGTTCACGATGACCTTCCCGAGTGAGGACTCAGAAGAGGCTCAAGTCACCCAGTTCGTAACAGCTGATTGGCGACAACACCTACAGCGGCGTTTTCTCAGACGGCACCTGCACTGGCAAAATCACAGCAAGCCCATGGACAATACCGTGAAGCCCATAAGCAAGCCCATGCAGTCTGTGAACCAGCAACCACCGATGCCACAAGGTTTTGCTCAAACCCATGAAGGTTAGAGCAACATCCACTAAGCGGCACTAACGCAACTGTTCGCAAAGCGTACGCCAGAAACACAAGCCGCTAAAGATTACAGGATGAAAGGTGGGAGGCAACAAGGTTTAAAATGGGAGTGTTTATGCGTCATAAGAGTCAAACGTGCTTGATCATCATTCTCACACTCATCATGGGAATGTCGGGGCCCGCCTACGCCCAGCTCATCCATCGCGACAATCGCGCAAATCCCTTCACCGACATGAAACGCCTCTCCAGCGCCCGCCAAATCTCTATCGACAAGCTACAACCATTGTCGGAAACGGTGGACATAGAATTCTGTCTGGAACGCTATGGGACAGGATATACGGTCTCCCCCGCCCCCAACGGTGACAGCAGCGAGTTTGTCACCGACAAAGGGCATAAATTTCACCTCTACGCCCGCACTGAGCAGCGCGAGGGCAATATTTACTCCGAACACTCCGAGATTCTCGCTATTTTCCCAAATGAGCCGGACAATGAAGTGGATATCACCCAGTTCATCACCGGTATCTTGAACTCAGAAGTATATAGCGGCGTCTTCTCGGATGGGGACTGTGCGGGAACGTTCTCTATCGTCAGTGTCCAATAATCCCGCACCGAGTTCAGGCTCGACTAAGCACTCAGGTCAAGGCATTTGTTGACAACATCCGCACTGGTCTTGTAGCTGCAAAACCCAATAGACTCGTAGTAACCGAGCGCTTCCGGATTCGATGCACCGATCCTCGCATCAATTTTCTCAAGACCAGCCTTTTTCGCAGCCTCAAGCGTTACAGCAAACAGCATCCGCCCCACACCGCGGCGCGCAGCACTGGCACGCACATGCGTCCCGATAATACCCCAGCCCACCGGCAAATCATATTTATTGCCAGCAGATGCCCTTTTCAGGATCTGCAGACCAAGGATAGTCCCGTCTTCGTCTTCCACCAGTGTGCACCGAATGTTATCTGCGTGGGAGATATATTGAGAGCGCACAAACTCCTCATCACTTGGCAACTTGCGTTTTCCGAGCGCAACAAGCTCCTGCAAGAAGCCACTGATCTCCGCCGCATCATCCAAAACTGCTTCTCTGGTTTTCATCAAGACATCAAACTCCGTAACGTACCCGCAGCGATCCCCAAATGACGCCAAAACGCGGCAGGCAGACATAAAACAATAGCCATATACAATGACCGGAAGAGTAGCACCACCAGCATAGGTCATCAGCACTTATCACCCGTCAAACTTATAGTTTTCACCAAGGTTTATGCGTAGTGCATTAGAAACTGGCTAAACCCGCCAGCCCCCAAAAACCGATTTTTTATCCTAAAGAAAGTCAAAGCAAAACAGGAACATCTACGTTAACGCTGCCCCATTACTGTTGGTGTGGCTTCAGCCTCGAAAAGCAATAGGTAGCGGCACTCAATGAAGAAATTTCTCATTTCGGCGGCAAGTCTTGGCGCTCTGGCACTGACATATGTCAGCACCGCAGCAGTGGCCGATGAACACGACGTAGTCAGTGATAACGAATCCGTCACCTTCTCCGAGCTGACACTAGCTGATGGAGCGCCCGATGACGGCACCTGCGCAGAGCGCTACGGGACCGACTATAGGACCAGCAGCAATGCGGAGAACACCCTGGAGCAAACCCACAACACCACGGTAGATGGCCATGACATCGTCATATCCTCAACTGGCGGCACTATTGGGATGGCATCCTGTCTATCGAGAACGAGTACGAGATCACCTTCCCCAATGACCAGAACAAAGAGCCCATTGAAGTCAAAATCTTCGCCACCGGCCTGTTCGGCAGCGGATCAGCCTCTGGGGTTTTCTCGGACGGCACATGCCGCGGCAAGGTCATAATACACGCAGAATAAAACCGAAAACCAACCATTTCTGGATGGATAAAACGATGAAATCACTCTTGTTTGCAACCATCAGCATCTTCACACTTGCCATCACCAGCACGTCTGCACTTGCGGTTGCGCAAAGGTTGGGCCCCGGCAACAAGGCAATCACCTTCTCGGAAGTAGCCCGAACCGATGGCGCTCCCGATGACGGTACCTGCGCATCCCGCTACGGAGAAGGCTTCACCACCATCAACCATCCAGACTCCACCGATAGCGCCTTAAAGCGCAGTACAGACAAAGGACACGACATTCTGGTGACCTCAATCGGCGGCAGCGTCAGCGGCGGCATCTTCTCCATTGTCAACGAATACGAGATCACTTTCCCGGAGGACGAAACCAACACCCCAGTTGAAGTGAAACTTGCAGCAACCGGTCTGGTCGGATCACAGGAAGCCACTGGCGTCTTTTCCGACGGAACATGCCGCGGCAACTTCCATATTGAGGTCGTGAGCAACTGAACAGGAAAAAAAATAAAACCCAACACTCAAGTCAGGCCTTGCTTTAAAAGCGTATATTATCGAAGAGCAAAAACCCGACTTGCGTAAAACCGCAGCACTCTACGTTGCAAAGCGCCACATAAACACGCTCAAAGTTACTATTACTCAGTATGTTACAGGATTTTTCTAATCCATCACACAAGCAACTTAAACTGAAACACCAGCTGTCTTGAGAATTATCCGAGCAGCTTTACCAGCCTGACTTTCCCCTTCAGACAAACGCATCTTTTCATCAATGCACAAAAATGCATCCAGCTGGGCTTGGCGCTTTGGCGTATCGGAAAGCAACTCAAGAACCGCCTGACTCAGCATCTCCGGATTAGCCTCTTCCTCGATATACTCTTTGATACTGTGATCGCCGAGCACCAGATTGGGCAGCACAATGGTATCCACTGTGACAATTTTCAAGAACCGGTTGACCTGCTTAATCCGCCGGAAGAACCAGTCCAGCTTATAAGCAATGACCATTGGCACACCCGCAATAGCCAGCTCCAGAGAAACCGTACCACTGGCTGCAAGCGCCGCATTAGCCCTGCGAAAAGCTGCAAACTTCTCCGCCTCACCCGTCACAACACGCGGCTGCACCGACCAAGACTTCACCCCCTCACGAATGCGCTGCTCCTGATGCGGCACCGCCGGAATAGTCACCTCCACATCCGGGTCTTGCGCGCAGATAAGCGCAACGGCCTGACCGAACGGCTCCAGCAAACGCGAA
>BAXV01000150.1 GCA_001310715.1 Pseudovibrio sp. JCM 19062 | reverse complement strand
GTCCGGCACATCGAAGATTTGCCGGTCTCCCTAGTTTCAACGGCATGTCTATAAGCTTTTGCTGTGTCCGCCGCAGAAATTCCAGTACTGCTGTCCATTCCCATCAACTCCAATGTCTCCGTGACAAAACGGGGGCTGACGGCGTTTACGCGAAGGGACGGACCGGTGTCCAGCGCAGCTGCTATTGCAAACGCGTTCAGGGCTCCGTTCACCAGACTCACCGCAGCACCACCCGGCATTGGGTTAGTGGCCAGCTCACCAGTCGTTAATGTAAAACTCCCACCTTCGATGACGTGCTCGGCACCAATGCGGAACAGGTTCAGATGGTTGAAAATCTTACCATCCATAGCTTCTTTGAATTGTTCTTCGGTGAGGTCCCGCACCGGAGCAAAGACGAGATGGGCGGCAGTAGAGATAATGGCATCAACTTTGCCGATCTGGTTAAACAGGGCTTTGATAGAGGCATTGTCATTCAGGTCGACCCGATAGTTACCACTCGACCTGCTCACGGCAATCACATCATGGTCTTTGAGTTCTTCCTTGACTGCCTTGCCGATAGTTCCGCTTGCACCAATGAGGAGAATTTTCATTTCCCATATCCCTTGCTGGGTTGTAATCGCTCCCAACATAAGAACACCCGAATGAAAGCAAAACAGCTGGTTTTGAAATGACTTAATACTTGATCTGCTAAATGCATAGAATACCAAGTGAGGGAGTAAGCCTGACGTTGTCAGGCCTTTCCGTTTCTAACGAGGATTACTAAAGCTCAGGGGTTTACCCAGTTCCCAGAGGTAATGGATCCCGACTGATCATATTGAAACAGCATGCGCTGGTTGTTTTGTCGCTGCAGCTGGAAGCGGTCCAGAGATATAGCCTGGAATATTAGGACGCCAAAGTACGTTTGCCCCTTTGCACTGTCGGCACTTTCGGGGTTGGTTGATGTCACTTGTGCGGCTCGAAGGCGAGCTCGTCGCCGGGTGGGCCGCCTGCATAGGTTTGTTTTGGCCAGTGAAATAGCTTTGACCATGCAGATTGGGCGTGCTGTGAGCCGGTGCATGCGGTGTAACACTTCCCATAAGGCGCAGTTGAAGCCGTGACTTGGGGCAGTATCCGAGAATGGTTGCACGTTGGTTCTGTCGGAGTTCCTCCACTTCGGGCTTCGAACGTCAGTGTGGAACTCCAGCTCACGGGTTTCCATTGAGGCCGCACGCAAGACCATTGTGCGTGCTTGCGGGTGGAGATTTTGATCAACTGAACACACTGTCAGATACCGGAAAGGTGCGTCAGGGTCATCTACCGCCTTTTCAAGCTGTTCCCAGGACGCTTTATCGTAGTCAGATAGCTCCATTTCAATTTTCTCTCCAACTCAAGGCACCCACGGGAATGGAATGCCGGGCGAAGTATACTCCAATATCAATCAGCACATGCGCGTTGTAGCAATCTTACCAACCAGTTGAGCAGGGGATCATTATCAGCGCGGATATGCCAGGCCGCGACGATTTCAAACTCGATGGGGCAATCATTAAGCGCGATGTGTTCTATGCCGGAGTTAAGCGGGATACGTGATGGCAAAAAGGCAATTGACCTTGTAGTCACGAGGTATTTGGGCACCGCCGAAAAGCAGGGAGCAGAGACCACAATATTAGGCGCAAATCCTGCTTCTTTGAACCACGAAGTCACAAGGTTATCTGGTGCTACTGTGATTTGAGGAAGATCAGCAATGTCTCCCAGCGTTAACGTATTGCTCGCCAGATCCAATTCCTTGGCTGCAACGCAGCTGTAGCTTTCGCGCAACAAGGGAACTGACCGATAATTGTGAGGGAAGCTTTCTGGAAACCCAATTGAAATATCGATTTGCCCGGTTGCCATCTGCTCACGGCTCTTATCAGCGTCGAAATCTTGTACCTCAATCTTCAGGTGGGGAGCCTGCACAAGCATCTCCTGCAGCAGATCAGGCAAAATGGCTTGCTGCGCATAATCCGTCGCGGCAATGACAACCTTGCCCTCAGCAAGCGCGGGATCAAATTCATCAAGCTGTAGAAGACCGTCAATCTCCTTCAAAATGCGATCAACTTTGCCCCGCAGTTTTTCTGCAAGAGGGGTGGCCGTCAAACCGTTGCTTCTGCGAACAAAGAGAGGATCGTCGAACACATCACGCAGCTTTCTCAATTGATCGCTGACAGCTTGTTGCGTTAAGCCTACTGCGTCCCCGGCGCGTGAGGCACTGCGTTCTCTGAGTAGGGCTTGCAATATCCTAAGTTGCTTCAAGTCCAGTCGGTTGATCTTACTCAACAGCTTTGCTCCTTCCGCGACCTGCATCTCTGCCTGTTGCCATATAACACCTGATGTGTGGAAACAGACGCTAATTCAGAGACCTCCAGACCGCGAAGATTTCTGAATCTTTGTGCCAATCACCGGCATTCAGGAGCTTTGCCCTACCGCGCTAGAGCGATTTCATCACGTTACTAGCGATTTCATAGGATTTCACTCGGCAGACTGGATCGAAAATCGCACTGTTTATGATCAGCTCATCTGGTGTGTACTTTCCGACAATTTCTGAGAGTTTCGCATGAACCCGCTCAGCATCCCCAGTCGCAGCAACCCTTAGTGCACGATTGACCGAACTCAGAACACCTGCCTCCACGTGGCTGGAAATATCTTCAACGGGTTTAGGCAGGTAGCTTGGTTTGCCGGAGATGATATTAGCAAAAGCTTGCTGATGCGACGTCCTGATGACTTCAGCTTCCTCGTTTGTGTCTGCTGCGAAAACATTGACAGCACAAGCGAAATACGGCTTTTCCAGCTGCGGCGAAGGCTTGAATGTTCTACGATAAATTTCTGCTGCCTGCTCAAGGGCGTCGGGTGCAAAATGGGATGCAAACGCGTAGGGCAATCCCAGATGTGCAGCCAGCTGAGCCCCATAAAGGCTTGAACCAAGTATCCATATCGCACGTTGGTTCCTTCACTCGGAACTGCCCGAACAGTCCCTTCAGGACTGTCCCCAAGATACCCCATCAATTCGACGATATCATTGGGGAAGTCATCACCTTGCTGGTCCATATTCCGACGCAATGCCCGTGCGGTGCGTTGATCAGTGCCCGGTGCGCGTCCCAGTCCCAGATCAATGCGATCTGGGTACATTGTCGCGAGGTACCAAACTGCTCGGCTACCACCAGCGGGGCGTGGTTTGGAAGCATGACGCCGCCAGACCCAACCCGGATGTTGTTTGTGGCCGCTGCGATGTGACCAATTAAAACTGCTGTTGCAGAACTGGCGACACCGGGCATGTTGTGGTGTTCGGCGAGCCAGTAACGGGTAAAGCCGACTTGGTCAGCGTACTGCGCAAGCTTGACAGAGTTCTGGATTGCCGTGCGAGCAGTCGACCTTCGGCAATTGGGATAAGGTCCAGGATAGAATAGTGTGTCATGTCTTTTCTTTCTGCCGAAGGGTCGCGAGTTTCAATTGACGTTGCTTATGCGTCTACATACAGCACCTGTCCAGAGATGAAACCATCGACAGATCTTTCAAAGGCCTTCATCCTATGCCGTGTTTTCTGCCTCGAAGATGTGGATCTTGTCTGGGTCAACATGCACGGCAACGTTCTGGCCCAGCTCGACCTGC
>BAXV01000149.1 GCA_001310715.1 Pseudovibrio sp. JCM 19062 | reverse complement strand
CTGCTGATCGCTTCCTGCACTTTTCTCAAACTCGAGGAGGAGTCCCATGCCACTCCTAGATCTAAAACTTCCTGAGGGTGTTGTGAAATACAGCACGACCAAGGAGTTTTCCGAGGGAACCTTTCCCAAAGCCCTTGAACGGATCATTCAACCAAACCGGGCGTCTGGGGCGTACTTTGCGTGACCTCTGGTTCTGTCGGTTTTCATGATGTGAAGCTCAACGAGACCCGTGAAATCCAAGCAGGCGAGAAGCAGGTCATTCTGCCAGAGACCTTGCACAGCGCGCATGCAAACAAGGACGCGAAGTTCTTTGTTGAATTCTATTCAGCAAATCAAGAGCAGCCAAAAGGCGCTGCCGAGGAGGGGGCATGACCGAGAGGTTCTTTTCGTTCCTTATGGTAATCCCAATTCTGGCTTTAGGAATTGCAATCACCAGCTTTGGTAAAGACCCCGGTTACGTGGCACATGGCTGGATCATTGTTGCGTTCAGCATTTTTGCGGTTAAGCGTCTGATCAATGACTGGGGCACAACGAAGTCTGACAAGACGCTGACCTACAATGATGATGTCATTAAGATTGGTATCATCGCTGCCGTGGCCTGGGCCATCATCGGCTTCGTGGCTGGCGATATTCTTGCATGGCAGTTGGCAATTCCATCGCTCAATGCTGACACAAGCTGGTCCAACTTTGGCCGCTTGCGCCCGATCCACACAACCTGCGTTCTCTTCGGGTTTGCCGGAAACGCTCTGATCACGACCTCTTTTTACGTGGTGCAGCGAACATCAAAAGCAAGGCTGGCTGGCAAAACCATGCCTTGGATGGTGATGCTCTACTACAACCTCTTCGTCACGCTTGCAGTGACCGGCTACCCGCTTGGCATTACCCAGTCCCGCGAATATGCGGAGCCTGAGTGGTATGCGACCTGATCCTGCTGGTTATCTGGATCGCCTACCTCGTGACCTATTTGCGCACATTGGCACGCCGTGCAGAGCCGCACATCTACGTGGCGAACTGGTATTATCTGGCGTTCATCGTGGTGATCGCCGTGCTGCATCTGGTCAACAACCTTGCAATGCCTGTCTCCATCTCGTCTCCGCAGAGCTACTCCCTGTTCTCCGGTGTTCAGGATGCAATGACCCAATGGTGGTACGGCCATAACTCGGCCGGGTTCCTGCTCACGGCAGGCTTCCTCGGAATGCTCTACTACTTCCTGCCAAAAGCTGCCGATCGGCCGATCTACTCCTACCGCATGTCGATTATCGGGTTTTGGGGTATTACCTTCCTCTATCTGTGGGTCGGGTCTCACCACCTGCACTACACCGCGCTGCCGGAGTGGGTACAGGTGCTTGGAATGACCATGTCAGTCGTGCTTCTGGTGCCAAGTTGGGCCAGTGTGTTTAACGGCTTGTTCACGCTCAATGGCGCTTGGGATAAAGTACGCACAGATCCTGCAATTCGCTTCATGATGGTTGCGGTCCTGTTCTACGGACTGGCTACCTTTGAAGGGTCATTCATGGCGCTGAAGCCTGTGAATGCGCTGAGCCACTACACAGACTGGACCGTTGGACACGTACACGCCGGGGCTCTCGGGTGGGTTGCGTTCCTGACCTTCGGAACTCTGTACAAGCTCGTACCTTGGGTTTGGCAACGCGATGAGATCTATTCGGTTAAGCTGATTTCGCTTCACTTCTGGGTCGCGCTACTGGGCACGTTTATCTACGTGGGCTCCATGTGGAACAGCGGCATCACCCAATCCCTGATGTGGCAGACCTATGATGGCGATGGCAACTTTGTCTATGCGTTCATCGACACCGTCATTGCGATGAAGCCCTACTACTGGGCCCGTGCCATCGGCGGACTGCTCTTCCTCATCGGTGGCTGCCTGCTTGCCTTCAACATTTACATGACCGTTCAGGGGCCGCGCGAGCGGGCCGGGAACGCGGTTGCAATGCCTGCGGAGTAATACGTCATGTCTTTTTCTCACCAAAAGCTAGAACGGACGGCCATTGGCTTTACCCTGATGATCCTGCTTGTGGCATCAATCGGCGGGATAGTGGAAATTGCGCCGTTGTTCACAATCGACAACACAGTTGAAGAGGTGGAGGGCGTCCGGCCCTACACCCCGCTGGAGCAAGCGGGACGCGACATCTACATCCGCGAAGGATGTTATGCGTGCCACAGCCAGATGATCCGGACAATGCGCACCGATGTGGAGCGTTACGGCTATTTCAGTCTCGCTGCTGAGAGCAAGTTCGACCATCCGTTCCAGTGGGGGTCAAAACGCACCGGTCCTGATCTTGCCCGTACTGGTGGCAAGTACTCCGATGACTGGCATGTCGCACACATGAACGAACCGCGCAAAGTGGTGAAAGGTTCTGTGATGCCGGGCTATCCATTCCTCGCAAAAACACCACTTGATACCGACAGTTTGAGTGACAAGTTGACCGCTCTGTCACGTGTAGGTGTCCCGTATACACCGGACCAGATCAAGGAGGCTGCGCTGGATGCAACCAGACAAGCGGATCCTGATGCAGAGTATGAAACCGAGCTTCAGGAGCGTTACGGCGAGAATGTTCAGGTTCGCAGTTTCGATGGCAACCCCGAGATGGTGAGTGAGCTGGACGCTCTGGTCGCCTACCTGCAGATGCTCGGAACGCTGGTCGATACCGACAAACTTTCAAAAGAGGAGGTGCTGCGATGAGTCAGGATGCAGGGCTTGTATTTATCAAAACCTGGGGTGCGCTCTATCTCCTCCTGTTTTTCCTCGGGATGACTGTCTGGACATATTGGCCGAGCCGCAAAGAAGGGCTGGAAGGAGCCTCAAGGATACCGCTAGATAATGGGGATAAACCATGCAGATAGAGCATGACGAGGTGTCGGGCCAAAAGACAACCGGGCACGAATGGGACGGGATCAAGGAGCTTGATACACCTGTGCCCAAGTGGGCCAAATGGGCTATATCATCACCTCACTCGTCGCACTCGGCGGATGGATCCTGTACCCCGCAATTCCTTTGGGCTCGGACTTCACCCGGGGACTATTCGGCACAACCTCCAGAGCAAATGTGCTGGAGGCGGTGCAGGAAGCCGAGGTCATCCGCGAAAAAGATGAGGCTGACCTCATCGACGGTGATCTGTACGATCTGGTGGATGATCCGGCCATACGTGCAAAGTACGAAGGTGCTGCCCGCGTTCTGTTTACGGACAACTGTTCTGCATGTCATGGACGGGACCTGAAAGGGCAAACCGGCTTCCCCAATCTGGTGGATGACAGCTGGCTCTTTGGTGACGATCTGGACGAAATCGAGTGGACCATTCGTTACGGCATCAACGCCAATAACGATGACACCCGTTACAGCGAAATGCCTGCCTTCGGACGCGATGAAATGCTTGAGCAGGCCGACATCAAGAACGTCGCTGAGTATGTATTGTCGCTCTCGGGCTCTGAGCATGACGCTACTCTCGCCAAAGCGGGGGCTGAAGTGTTCGAAAACGAATGCTCCGCGTGCCACGGCGAAACAGGCGAAGGCGTTGGAATTGGTGCACCAAATCTGACCGATTCATTCTGGATCTACGGCGGTACGCGCAAAGCCATTCTTGAAACACTTGAGAACGGACGGGCAGGGCATATGCCAAGCTGGGACAAGCGCCTTAAAGACGCCGACATCAAGAAACTGGTTCTTTATCTGAACTGGAGCAAGGACAATGGAGAAGACTGAGACTGACCGGCGCTTCGAAATGTCAT
>BAXV01000148.1 GCA_001310715.1 Pseudovibrio sp. JCM 19062 | reverse complement strand
GAATATGGCGGCAGCTTTGAAAATCGCCTGCGCCTGTTTCGCGAAGTGCTGGCTGATACACGCGATGCCGTCGGCGATAGCTGTGCCGTTGCTGTTCGTTTCGCAGTTGAGGAGCTGCTCGGCCTGCTGGTCTTGAGCATACCGGAGAAGGACGGGATGTTGTTGCCGCGCTGGCGGATGAGCCTGACTTGTGGGATGTCAACCTTTCAAACTGGTCAAACGACAGCCAGACTGCGCGTTTTTCTCAGGAAGGCTATCAGGAGGACTACGTCGCCTTCGTGAAGTCCTTGACCACAAAACCGGTTGTGGGAGTTGGTCGCTATACCTCGCCGGATAGCATGGTGCGGGTGATCAAAAAGGGAATTCTGGATCTTATCGGAGCGGCTCGCCCCTCCATTGCTGATCCCTTCTTGCCGAAGAAGATAGAGGAAGGCCGGATCGACGATATCCGCGAATGTATTGGCTGCAACATCTGCGTTGCAAGTGACAATACCTGCGTCCCGTTACGGTGTACCCAAAACCCATCTGCCGGCGAAGAATGGCGTAAAGGCTGGCACCCCGAAGTAATCCCGAGCCTTGGTAAACCTCAATCTGTTCTCTCGTCGGTGGCGGGCCCGCTGGCTTGGAAGCCGCACGACGCTTGCACGGCGCGGTGCAGACGTGGTTGTTGCGGAGGCAAGTCAGCAGTGGGGTGGGCGGGTGTCACATGAATCCAAATTGCCCGGACTTGCAACGTGGGCTCGTGTCAGTGATTGGCGGATGTCTCAGCTCCGCCAAGCGACAAACGCAGAGCTGTATCTGGATAGCTCCCTGACTGCGCAGGACATAGTTGCCTATCAATTTCAGAAGGTTGTTCTAGCCACAGGTGCGAAATGGCGGCGTGATGGTGTAGGGCGTGTGCATCGTTTGCCGCTCCCATTCCTGCCGAACCCCGCCGTGGTTGGAGTGGATGACCTGCTGCAAAAGGGAGCGGAGGCTCTTTCACGCTCTGGTCCGGTCGTGATCTTTGATGATGACCGCTACTATATGGCCAGCGCTTTGACGGAAATGCTGGCTGGTGCAGGCCACCAAGTCACCTTTGTTACGCCCGCGCCCATTGTCGCCCCATGGACGGAACATACCCTTGAACAAGCCCGCATCCAGCAGCGTTTGATGGAGTTGAATGTCGAGATCATTCCTCTGCACCAATTAGCCGGTTTTCAGGATGCTGAACTGACACTTGAATGCGTCTACTCGGCGCAACAAGGAGGCTGGACTGCACAACGCTTGTACCAGTCACATCGCGTCTTCCTTCAGATCACCTCTGGCAGGACCTCAGGAGCATGGAGGCGCAATGGGCCGATCATGGCATCGAAACCGTCACAAGAGTTGGCGACTGCAAGGCACCGGGGACGATCGCGGCAGCTGTCTATGACGGTCATTCTTACGCACAAAACCTGCTAGTTGCGCCAAGGGACAATTACGATGCCTATCGATAAGGCGCTCGCTACTCATCAAACAGGTAGTGGTCGTCCCACTCGCTCTGAGGGATGAGCTTGCCTGTCAGAAACTCCAGAGCTGTGACGAGGTTTGTGGTGGGGTTCCAGGTGCATTTGTAGGACAGGTGGTACCACTCGCCCTTGCTGCGGAAGGCGGCCCCCTCGGCGGTGACGGTGTCGGCGAAGACCATAGGGTCCTTGTAGGCAAAAGCGACCACGCGCTCGGGGTTGAAGCTTTTGTTCCAAAGCTGGATTTGTTCCATCACTTCAAGATTGCACAGCTGTTCTCGCTGTTCAGAGGGGTCAAACAGAACCAGAGACTCCTTCAACTCCCGGTTCTCCGGCGCGTCCAGTAAGCGGCCCAGTTGCAAGTTCTGTGCGATAACCGGTTGCGGTGCTTGCACCATGGGCTTTGTCACCACAGGGGGCGGGAGTTCTTGCGGAATTTCCTGCGGCACATCGGCGGAGAGACAGAGGCCGTGGGCGGGTCCTCAACGGGTGGCGGGGGAAATAGCCTTTCAAACTGCGCGGTTCCGATCAGGTCCACACCAATGCTCTCGACCGGACGTGCCCTGAACCCGCGCGAAGGGATGGTCATCGCAATCAGCGCGTAGGCCAGCAGATGAGCCAGTAACGAGACTGTCACCAGCACAGCATAGCGCTTATCAGAGCCTGCCACCACAGCCCTGTTTCTTTCTACTTGCAAGATCTGCACAGAATCACACCTGCCCGCTTTTTAGTTTTTGGCAAACCTTTAGGCAGAAGAAGGCGAAAGTCTGGCAGGACCACAGCAAATCACGTTATCCGCAAGTGATTGCAGGTCATGTCAAAAGTGGGAGAACATTCGGTGCTGATATAGGAGAAAAAGAAACTGTCGTAGTGACAGGTCCCCAAAGTCACGATAGCCAGACGATACGAACAGTAGAAGATTAAGTTTCATGCTGAAGACGTAATCCCTCCTCATAACTGGCTATCACCTCCCAAGAAGCGATAGGCAAACTTGAGCCCCAAACTGCCACAGCTTAAAGTTGGCGACACCACTCCGAAATCGCGTGTGCAGCCTCATGAGGCATCAGTTGGGTCGTGTCTAATTCAAGAAAACGTGGCTCGTCTAAACCAGCAAGAGGCTCCCTCTCTGTTTGATTTCTTCGTGCCATCTCAGGGTCTCGCGGCTTTCGCATGCCTTCTCTTTCCGCAAACGATATTCGGCGGATATTTTCCTCTAAATCACACCCTATGTGGACGACACAGAAGGGCGGACGCGCCCGTCCCAACTCAATGAGTTTTTGCCACTCGCTTCGCTCGCGCTCACTCTTTAATGACAAAACTGTTGTCAAAATAACAGGTTGTTCAACTGGCAACCCCAAAATCAGATTATGAGCTATGGCCTCGACCTGTTCGACTGTCGACCAAAACTCCGGCGAGCGGAACTCCGTTAGAGCAAAGGCGAGATTATAGATAGTGTGAAGATCCAACAGCTTTCCATTCAGTGTTGTCGCCAACACTCGGCCAATCGTCAGTTTCCCGACACCGGGATAACCATTCAACACAATGATCATTTCGCAAATTACCTCGGCGCGATCCCACTCATCTACATAAGACACCAGTTAAGCACAGCTCGCAAACCAAGGCCTACTATGTCTGCACGCTGGTTATTCAGGGGCCTTGTTCAACAGCAGCTTTGTGACAAGGGCCGCTACTGAGATAGGAAACGACATTACTGAGTATGTATCATTGCTACTCACTCACAGTCGAACATGCATGCAGATCTCGTCCACACTGGGATTTTGGAATTGATTGACATTGAACAAATATGAGTATTAGTTTCAGGTTTATAAGGGCATTAAATGGGAAATCCGGCCATCGCTCCATCTATGTCTGGTCGGGGGCGTTTCCTCAGCTTCAATGAGAAATGAGCGAAGGCTGATCCTTCGCCGACCGGGACTGATTACATGCAGCAAACACAAACCTTCCCAAATCCTCCCAGAGTAAACGCGAGGTTTTCCTGGGAGGCTTTCCTGTCCCTCGGTTTTCGTCCGTTTTATATTGCCGGTGCTGCGTATGCGGCCATCAGCGTTCCGTTGTGGGTGGCCTCCATTATCGGCATTGTCGAGATCAACGGCCCACTGCAAGGCGTGCTCTGGCACTCCCATGAGCTGATCTTCGGCTTTGCCGTCGCCATTCTTGTCGGTTTTCTTTACACCGCCGTGCCCAACTGGACCGGACGCCCCACACCCAACGGTCTGGCGCTTGGTGGCCTGCTGGCCTTGTGGCTGGCGGCGCGGGTGCTGCT
>BAXV01000147.1 GCA_001310715.1 Pseudovibrio sp. JCM 19062 | reverse complement strand
CGCGGCTGAAGAAGTCTCTTTCCCGCTCCGAAGAGTTTATCGCAGAAGCTGCCCACCGCATCCGTACCCCGCTTGCGGTGCTGCGCACGCAGGCCGAGATTGCCCTGCGCCGTGTGGAACGACCGGAGAACAGGGCTGCTCTTAAGGAGATGATCCGCGCCATTGACGAAAGCTGCGCGCGGCAGGACAGTTGCTGGACCATGCCATGGTCTCGTTCCGTACGGACCATTTGGAAGTCAGAGAGATTAACCTGCTGGAACTGGCCGAAGAAACCCTTGAGCGCCAGCGTCCATTGGCAGAAATGCAGGACAAGACGCTCAGCTGCAGGGCGAGGTGCCGCCTCCCATCAGAGGTGATGCAATCCTCATCCAAAATGCGCTGAGCAATATTTTGGACAACGCCATCAAGTACGCTCCGGAAGGGGAGGATATTGACGTCACCGTTGCCTGTGAGGACAGCTGGGTCGTGCTGAAAGTCTGCGATCAGGGCCCCGGCTTTGCGCCCGAAGATATTGAAAAGCTGACCGAGCGGTTCTCTCGCGGCAAGAATGCACAGGACACGGTGGCTCAGGCTGGGCCTTACAATCGCCGAGGAAGTAACTCAGGCTCACGGCGGGCACCTGAAATTATCAAACAGAAAAAACACCAGAGGCGCATGCGTATCCTTTTATTTCCCTCAGTCCTGATTGTGTTGGTGGCCTCGCTGCTGTCTGCTCACGCGTTCGAGATTGAACAGCATAAGATCTTCCCGGCTCGTTACGAGGGCGCGACCCTGCGCATCATCTCCAACTCCGACATTGATATCTTCGCCCCTATGGTGGAGGCCTTCCAGCGCAGATACCCGAGTGTTTCCGTGGATTATACGGTGGTCAGCAGTACCGAGCTGATGAAGGCGCTTTACGATGAAAAGCAAGTGTTCGACGTGGCTATTTCCTCTGCCATGGACCTGCAGGTGAAGCTGGCGAATGATGGATTTACGCGGCCCCACAGCTCCTCCGTTGCCGAGCTGATGCCCGACTGGGCCCGCTGGCGCGACCACGTATTCGCCTTCACGCAGGAGCCTGCCTCTGTTGTCTACTCCAAGTCTGCCTTTGCCGGACTAGAGGTGCCAACCTCACGGCAAGACCTCATAGCCACCCTGCGCAACCATCCGGAGCGCTTCCAGAACAAGGTGGGCACCTATGATATTCGCGAGAGCGGCCTTGGCTTCCTGTTCGCTACAGAAGACGCCCGCACCTCGGATACGTTCTGGCGTCTGAACGAGGTGATGGGCACGTTAAACGCCAAGCTCTATTGCTGCTCTGCTGATATGATTTCCGGTATTACAAACGGCGAACTGGTGCTGGCCTATAACGTGCTTGGCTCCTACGCATCTGCACGCGCTGCCAACGATCCGGATATCGGTATCCTGCATCTGGAGGATTTCACCACCCTCATGCTGCGCTCTGCCATTATTCCCGTCGGAGCAGAGCATCCAGAAGTCGCGGGCACCTTCATAGACGAGCTTATCACCGCCTACTGGAGCGAAGAGGGGGCAGACTACTATCCCTATCCCAAACTTGATCGCAGCGATGTTGCTCCAAACCTGTCCCAACGGGCCATCCGCCTTGGCCCCGGCCTGCTGGTCTATCAGGACAACCTCAAACGCCAGCATTTTCTGCGCGAATGGCAAAACGCCATTATTCAGAGGTAAACAAAGAGCTGCACCCGTTTCAGGTGCTAATCAAGTTTAGGGGCGCTCTAGCGAATGATAGGTGAGTGTCTTTTAGGAAACATCCGGCAGTGCTGAGATGAAATGGAGACCTTGAGGTCTGGCCCCGTTGGTTTTCTTTAGATAAAAAACTGGCGCCCGCGTTTGCCAGTATTTCTGAAGAACCTTCATTTTAGGATAAGCTAATGAAATACAAAAGACTATTTCTCCTGCACGGCGCACCCGGTCACGCCGGAATCTGGGGCCCTGTTCTGGACCTGTTGCCCGACGATCTGGACGTAATCTGCCCAACACTTGAATGGTTTGGTCCTGAAAAGTGGAAGCGATCCGGCGAGCAATTTTCAACGGAAGCACACTGCGAGCAGATTTGTAACCTCCTGAAAGAGCATCCCGAGGGCAGCAATTACGTTGCAGCATGGTCCTATTCCACCCATCCGCTACTGCTTGCATTGATCAAGCATCCGGAACTCATTGCCTCGGCCCTGCTGTATGAACCGGGATTGCCCACCTACCTTGATACAAAGGAAGAGCAAGACCGCTTCCAAGACTCCGCTGCCCATGCTTTACGCCAATCATTTCCGCTATGCAGGAGCAAGGCGCAGCTGCTGCGGTAAAAGCCTTGTTTGACAGTTCTGGTGGTGAAGGATGCTTTGAGAGCATGAGCGAAGAGCGGCAGGCGCTTTACCTGCAAAGCCAGCAAATGATGCCGTTGCTGCTGGGAGGCGGGCAGCACCCGGCCAACATTCAAAGCGCAGATCTGAAGCAGATCAAGGCGCCAGTGTGGGTTGCTCTGGGAGACCAAAGCCCTGACCATTTCTCCGTCCCTTCACGAAAGGTCGCCGCCACGGTTGCAGATGGACATCTTCGGATGCAAGAAAATTGCGATCATATGATGCCGGAAAAAGACCCGTCACGGTTTGCCCGTCTGCTGAGGGAGTGGCTGGAGGTTTAGCCTTGGATGACAGCAGGTCTTTCGCTCACTTGACTGTAACGTAGTAGGGGCAGATCTTGATGATCTGCCCCCTAAGTTTTTCGTCTCACCTCTGCCATCTTATCAGGAGGGCAGAGGTGATGTTTAGGATGCGCCCGTTAGAACGAGACCGAGTACTTCAGCTTGGAAGCATTCGTCCAGTCATTGTCATAGGTTGGGCTTTCGATCTGCGAGATCCACTCGATCCGCTGGGATGGAGTGAAGTCATAGCCAAGGCCAAACAGAGCATGGCACGCACGTTGCGCCGGTCTTTGCTAAGGTCATAGCTCTGCGCAGTTTCATTCATCAGATCGATAGAACCTTTGAGTATTGTACCGTCTGTATAGACATCCACATCAGCGCCAACACCGCCATACATGGTGAAGCCGTTGCCCCATGAATGTTCTGCGTTAAGACCAGCAGTGACCACTGTCGCAGTTTGCGTCAGGGTGTCGAAGTACAGCGGCGTAGCCAGATCACGAGTTTCTGTATAACCGCTCACTTCAGAGCGTTCGTAATACACGCCTGCGTATGGGCTGAAGCTGGTGTTCTCGCTATAGGCAAAGTCGTAGCGCAATGTTGCGCCAATGCCTGCACTGTCGATCTCAATGTCATCGGAGCCGATCTGAACATTGGACAGACCTACACCACGCTTGATGTCATAGGTGGAGCGTGCATACGCACCATCCAACCGCAGGCCAAACTGTCCGCGACCAACGGACAACAAGTCCAGATCCAGATAGCTGCTGAAGCCGTAGCCCAGACCGCGTTCAGTTGTATCACTGATGCGCTCGTCACTCAGCACAGCCACAGAGCCACCAAAGGTGATGCCGTCAGAAACTCTGATGGAGCTGGCCAGAGTAGCCGCATAGTTTCCATCATTTTCCTGCCACAGCCCGGTGCCGCCGACGCTAAAGCCAAATTGCTGACCAGCGCCCAGTCTCACCGCATTGCCGCGCAGTTCACGCTGCCAATAGCTGGTGCGAGCCAAAGCCCGCTGGATTTCAGCAGCAGTTCTCGCAACTGAAGCCTGGATATGGTCTAGGTCCTGATTCACCCCCTCGGAGTTGCCACCTGGTGAGGTGCCGCCGGTATTGGGATCGTCTGTATCGCCACCATCGGTGTCGCCATCACCGGAGTTGCTGCCATCGGTTGGCTCTGGTTCAGTTGTTGGTTCAGGCTCTGTGGTTGGTTCAGGATCAACCGTCGGCTCTGGCTCTGTGGTTGGTTCTGGATCAACC
>BAXV01000146.1 GCA_001310715.1 Pseudovibrio sp. JCM 19062 | reverse complement strand
TTTGAGAGAGAAAACATCGTCAGTTGCCTTTATTCTACAGCGTTCTCGCGTACGAAAATCGAGAGGAAATGGATTAGGTATAAGGTGAAAGCCAGCGCAAACAGGCCCCAAGCCAGCGACATTATGTTCAGATCAGGCATGCCCAGCTCATGATGTTCAGCATCTTCACCGGAAGTCCTTTGTTGGCAAGGTTTGCAGCAACGTAAGAGGGGGTGCCAGCCAGCTGCCAGTCACCGGAAATATAACCAGCGCGCAGGACATCGGGGGACTTGTAGACGGTAAAGTCCACGTTCTGCGTGTAGTCCGAAAGCAGGCCTTTTTCGGCGATGTAAGAAAGTACAACAGACGGACCACTGGCGGGCCATAAAGCTTCAGGACCGAACTGTCCGCCGCCATAACAGGCAGCGCAGAGGCTAAAGATGCGGCGGCAGTAAAGCCAGCTGTGTGTGCAAGAAAAGTACGGCGCGTGATCATGTTAGAGTTTCCATCGGGAGGGGATAGAAAACGAGCGGCTCGCAAATGCGAATGAGTTGCAACTCTTGTACATCACGTTCATTCCCTCGGTTATTTGACGAAAGTCAATAACCTGAGGAATATACTCATATTAAATTTCGAGAAAGTACGTAACTTTGCTTAGAGGTACGCGAGCACTGCGTGACTTGCCCGCCACCACGCAACCTACCTTTTTACAAAACAGGCCTCCCGCGCACCTCTACTCCTGCGCTCGCGCTGGAACTAAGCAAACTGTTGCTTCATTTTCGTAAGCTTCTGTTTCTGAGAGAAACTATTGTTTCCCTCGGGCAGGCGCTCGGTTACAAACTTACCTTCATAAGCATCGAAATGATGGTACCAGGGAGCAGGTTTTAAGGGGCCACGACCAAGCAGAAGCTTGACAGCTTGCGCACCAACACTCCGGCAGCCAGCTGACATCCGGCGGCCGTGGAGGGACCACGTTTTTCCTTCAGGTTGAGTTGGGAGGCGTCCATCAGCGAAGAACGGTGTAGTTCGCTTGGGGCGAGGCCCAAGTAAAACTGGCAGTACTGGCCGAGCTCATCCTCTCCCTCAAACTGGAAATAATCCTCAAAGCTCATGCCATCGAGCGTAAAGCACAGATAGGCCGTCCCCATGCCAAGGGGAGCAGCCGTGACAGCTGGAATTTCGAGTTCACGGCATTTGGCAAAGACCTTTCTGCGTATGTCCAGCGCAAAGAAATCGAAGCCGTCGACATACAGATCGACGTCTTTCAAAAACGCGTCAATGTTCTCATCGGTCACGCCCTCTGAGAAAACCCGCAGACCCACTTCTGGGTTGATGTTGCGCACCTGCTCGGCCATCACTGACACCTTGGGTTCCTGCAGCGTACTAACGGTGGCGCCAATCTGGCGGTTGAAGTTGACAACGTCGAAATGATCAAAGTCAGCGATGCTGAACGCACCAACCCCAATCGGGCCAGTGTTACGGCGTGAATACCTCCAACGCCGCCCATACCGGCAATGGCAACGCGCTTGGCCCGTAGTTTCTGTTGCTCTTCACGCGTAACCCATCCAATATTACGGGAAAAGGCAGCGTCGTAAGAAAAGCCCGCACAACCATCTGTCGAAGACTCCTGTACCTGAGATGCAGCTAGAACAGTCACTGTCTTCCTCCACTAATAAAATCAAAACAAAAACAAGCGCAAAATAAGTCGTACCAAATACTATTAGGTTGTATTTAAGCTTAAATAACAACCTTAAGGTACTTATGTTGCAGAAAATAAGAATATGTCAATTACCATAATAATATTAACGTTAACATTAAATACATACTATTTAATTTTTATACTATCTGCATGATTATTTCCTTGGGACTCTCTCGTTTTTCTTTAATGTCCCACAGCATAATTTAAGTATAGGTTTTGATCATGAGTAATGAGACAAGGGCAGGGGCAGCCTGTGATTCTACGATGGCGCGTCGGTTTTCCGTACAAAGAAGGCGGGTAAGACTACAAAACAAACCGCCTGAAAACGTTATCTTCAAACAAGTAGAAACGCCTGATGAACTAATGCAGGTCAGCAAGTTGCTCTACGATTCCTACACGAGCGCTGGGTTAATGACGGAAAATGGGACCGGCTACAGGTTCATCCCATACTACGTCCTGCCATCGTGCTACACATTCATCGCCAAGACAGGCGATACCGTGATTGCAACGACAACACTCATCGTCAAATCGCGCGAAGACCTCCCATTGGAGAGGATTTTCTCACTCTCCCCCATTCAACAATGGAATCGCCGCATCGCAGAGGGCGGCACACTGGCCATTCATCCCGAACACCGATCACGCAATGGCGAACTTGTTCACGCCTCCTGAAATACACGTTTCAGGTCGCACGGGAAGATCTGGGGCTCCATGACATCGTGATGGCGTCTGGCCCCACGCATAGGGCCTTCTATGAAGGATTACTCCTGTTCCGCAGGCTGAGTGAAGAGGTGATTGAGGCCTTTGATTATGTGAACGGTGCCCCGGCAACCGGTGGGTATCTCAACCTCACAGAGATGCACAAGGATTACGCAGCGACCTATAAAGGCGTCCCAGAACAGCGGAACCTGTTCAAATATTACATGCAATATGAGTTTGACAGTTTCCAGCGCCCGGACAAAGTAGTCTCGACCTATAACGGCAATCGCTGGAGCCCTGCGCATCTTGACCTGCTCCTCCATGGGCCAGTTCAAGGAGCCAACGCTCTGACCCGCAGTGACCTTGCACTGCTCCGCCGTCATTATCCGTCGCGCGATTATGACCAGACTTTCGCCCGCTACGACCTGCCGGAACACTCCGCACTTGTAGATGCAAACGCTGCCGGTTTCGTGCGCCTTAAAACGCTAAGCAAAACAAAGGTTATCGTACGCCGTATCGAGGAAGACCGGATCTACCTGACCTGTGAGCGCCCCTATGAGCTGCTTGAGGGGAGGGAACTCGAGCTCTTATACAACAGGCAATTCCCCCCCCCGACAAAGCTTGCGTCGGTCACACTGACCGGAGGTTCAGAGGCCATACTGCGGTATGATCCAAGCTCCTCGCCTGCAATCACCGCATTGCTTGCAAACAAAGGCACAACCTTGCCGCCTCGACAGACAACCCTATCTGAAGTACGAAGTTCTCACGATAAAGAGCTGGCTTACTTGGGATAGCGACCTGAGACTGTGAGGGCCTTGTTTGATGGTGTGAATGCGCGAATACTCTTGAAAATAAGAGAATTGTGCGCATTCGCCGCAGGAGGAACCTTGCGCAGATCAAGCCAGACATTGTGCAATTTGATATGAGAGCTTCCACATAGGCAAAGACCAGAAGCGCGAGGAAGACCCCAGATGAGAATTGCTTACACCCTGCCAAAAGGAAAACTGGTGCTGACAGAACTTTCCGAGACGCTTCGGGAAGCAGGCATCCGAACCTGCGGTATCGTGCAGGCAGAAGCAGTGACCACCGATCGCCACCGCTGCGACATGGACGTGCGTGTCCTTCCGGATGGTCCTGAAATCTCCATCACACAATCACTTGGCAAAGAAGCCTCGGGCTGCCGGTTGAACACCGCAGCACTGGCGCAAGCCGCCGGTGAGGTAGCGCAGCGTATTGATGAGCCTTTGATGTTTTCATCCTGAACAAATTCGGTGAGCAGGAAGCCAATGGCAGCGGTTTTCGCGACCTGATTGTAAAAGCTCTGGAAAGCGGCGCAGATGTTCTGGTGGGCACCAATGACATCAACATCGATGCGTTCAAGGAATTTTCCGGCGGCATTGCGGAATTTATTGAACCAGACGTGGCCGTCCTACAAGCCTGGGTCGAAAACCGTCCGTGATCAAGACACCAGAAGCCTTTGGACTGACACAAGAAAGGCGGAGAGACCTCATCTCAATTCATCTCTTCTGTCTCTCAAACGTGATTGGCGAATGATAGCCTAACGCTGAGTGGCTTTGAATCGGGTTGTAAAAGCCTTTAATGTAAAGACCGAGTGCCTTTTCTTCGGCGTTTG
>BAXV01000145.1 GCA_001310715.1 Pseudovibrio sp. JCM 19062 | reverse complement strand
CAACGGCAGGGGACACGCGCTGGAAGTCGGTCTGCGGTTTGTCGATGGTGATGAACATCTCCGACAGACCGGTGGAATCCTCAAAGGACCGGATGGAGCGGATGTCCAGCGAGCGGACCCACAGCAGATAGCCAGCAACAGCGGGCATGCCTTCGGGAGGTTCGGTGGACGGGGTAATCGCCGCAACTGTGACAAGGCCGATTGTGCCATCAACCATTACAATATCGCGCATGCTTAGTGCCAGCGGGGCATGGCTGCGCAGAGGCTCCGGCACACGGAATTTCATTTGCGTGGTGTTGGCCTGAGTTGCCAGCTCCTTCATTGTGTCATGCAGCTGGTTATGGAGCTGGTCCTCAAAGACTTCGCTGTGCCATGGCAGGTCGCGGCGATAGGTCAGGAGCGGCTTCATTTCCCGGTTGAGGAGGACGAAGATGTCCCTGTCGCCACGGATGCTTGGGGTGGGCGTCAGATCTTCATCAAGCAGTATGTTGCTTTCTTCAGAAAGCACCGAGGCGTAGGCTTTATTGGAGATTGCGATGCGCTCAGCTTCGTTGACGAGCCCGTTGCGGAAGACTTTGAGATTGCTCTGCACGAGCCGGATTTCTTTTTCGACCTCGAAGTCGAGGGCGCGCTGGGTGGACCAATAGAACGCCAAATATCCTACCGCCAACGCTGCGGCGACAACAGACAGGATCAGGAGAGCCATCATCCGGCTCCAACCTTTTTTTCCGCGTGTGATTGTATTGCCGAAAGTACTTCCCAATACTGCTGAAGTAATTGGGTTTTTCGGACCCGGTTGTCCCGCCATCGGCACTTTACTCATGCTGCCTTAAAACTCTTGCTTATGTGCGCAAAGGCACTTGCCCGTCTGTATATTCGGGGAGTTTTCTTGAGTGAGCCTGTACAGCCAGTGCGTTTTGGGGCGGACCGGAAGATATATGTGAATGGAATTTGAGCGCTGAGGGCAGCTCAGATCAGCTGAAGACCTCTGAAACTGACATGACCTTGACCGGCAATGATGATGTGGTCGTGCAAGACTATTCCCAAAGGTTCCAGTGTACTTGCAATTTTGGTTGTCATCTCAATGTCTTGCCGTGACGGGGTCGGATCGCCTGAGGGGTGGTTGTGGACCAGAATAATGGCGCAGGCGGAGAGTTCCAGAGCCCGTTTGGTGACCTCGCGCGGATAAACGGGTGTGTGGTCGACGGTGCCGGTTTGCTGGACTTCATCTGCGATGAGGCGATTTTTCTTGTCCAGAAACAGTATGCGAAATTCTTCCTTGTCGTTGTGGGCCATAGCAGCTCGGATGTATTCCAGCACCTTGCTCCATGAGGAGAGGGGGTCTCGCTCAACCACCTGAGCTTTAGCGTAAAGAATGGCTGCAGCTTGCATTTCTTTGATGAAACTTGCTGTTCGTGGGCCGCAGCCGGAAACTTCCTCCAGTCGCTGCTTTGGTGCTGCGAGTACCTGTGCAAAGGAGCCGAACTGGGCCAGTAATGCTTTGGCCAGAGGCTTGGTGTCACCCTGTTTAATGGAGGAAAACAACAGCATTTCCAGTAGCTCATAGGACTGGAGCCATTGATGCCAGTTTCCTCAAAGCGCTCGCGCAGGCGGGCGCGGTGGCCGTGGTAATGCTTGGCCGCAGGCTTGGGCGATTTCTCTGATTTGGCAGGGGAAGCTACAGGCAGAGCTTCCGCCTTTTCCAGCGGAATCTGCGGTTGGATGGCAGGCCCGGTGGGAGCCTGCTCCTGAGGAGAGGGAGTTGCCTCATGAAACCCGAAACTGGTTTGCTTCATTCCCCCTCCTTATCTTGTGCGTTTAGGCCGCTGCTCCGGTTTGTGCGTCTAACGGATTGAATAGGCCAGCTGGCGATGTTGTGAAGATATCGCAGCCCGATGATGTGATGCCGATGGAATGCTCAAACTGGGCAGACAAGGACTTGTCTCTGGTTTCAGCGGTCCATCCGTCTTTGAGGACTTTCACGTCTGGTCGACCCAGATTGACCATTGGTTCGATCGTGAAAATCATTCCCGGCATCAATTTGGTGCCGGTGCCTTTCTGGCCGTAGTGCAAAATATTCGGCATGTCGTGGAACAGTTTGCCAACGCCGTGGCCGCAGAAATCGCGGACAACCGAGCAACGCTCTGATTCCACATACTCCTGAATTGCATGGCCGATGTCGCCGGTTGTATTGCCCGGCTTGGCAACTTCCAGAGCGCGCATGAGAGATTCGTGCGTAACTTCGATCAGGCGCTTGGCGGCTGGCTTGAGTTTGCCAACCGGATACATGCGGGAGCTGTCGCCGTGCCAGCCGTCAACAATGTAGGTGACGTCGATGTTGACGATGTCGCCTTCTTTCAGCTTCTTCTTGGGATCAGGAATACCGTGACAGATCACGCGGTTGATAGAAGTGCAGCAGGACTTGGTGTAGCACGATAGTTCAGTGTAGCCGGAACACCGCCGCGCTCCTTGCCAAACTGGAAGACAAAGTCATCAATTTCCTGCGTTGTGACGCCCGGTTGCACCAGTGGCACAAGTGCGTCAAGGCACTCGGCAGTCATCTGGCTTGCTTTGCGCATACCTTCAAAATCTTCCTGCTGTAGATCTTGATCTGGCCAGTGTTTTTCAGGGGCGCCTTGGCGGCGTCTACGTAGTCAATCATTTTCCCGTTTTTTCCTTGTTCCGTTTCGCGCAGGGACGAACGCAGATTACATCATGAGGAACTGTAAAATGTCGTTATGCGTGCTCGCAAGCCCTGCTTCTCCGTAGAAGCTTCTCCTATTTTTTTAGGGGCACTCTATGGAGTTATCTCGTAATTCCTCACTTATATCGGGTATTTTTGAAAGGGGTAGGGGAAAAACGTGGTCCGACTCGGAACTGCTCACGCATTTTATGCAGGCTGCGGTATTCCATTGATTGACGATATATTTTGTGTGGTATTGCCAGCTGCAGTGTTCAACGCAAATCGTCGGAACTTCTTGGATAACAAAAAAACAGGCACTTGCACGACGTTACCTTGCTCGTGTAATCAGGAGCCTGCAAGCGGTCGTGGTGGAATTGGTATACACAGCAGACTTAAAATCTGCCGCCCCTGGGCTTGCGGGTTCGAGTCCCGCCGTCCGCACCAACTTTTCTTCCTTTAAAAATCAATGCGATAGACAAAACCCACAAGTTTTGATTGGTTGTGCATGCGTTGGAACTAGGGGACATTTCACTAACATTTACGGGGTCATAAACCTCCAGTGATTTTGTTTCTGAGGAGTTCCGCAATGCACATCACTGTTATAAGTAACCGTTATTATTAGGAGCGGCGTGTACCAAAGCGGTATCAGAGTGTTGAGTCCAGGAAAAGAATTCGGCTGTCTCTGAATACCACGGAGCGGCATGTTGCAGTCGTTAAGGCTTCCTCAATTGAAGAACCGTTGATGTGTATGTGGGAAGCCAAATTAGTGGGGCAGGCTGGTAATGCTGTTGCCTATTCTAAAGAACTCAAGAATATCGCCAAAAGTCATCGATTGAGCTTTTTAAGGCCGAGGGAGGTAGCTGAATTACCGCTATCTCAGTTTGCTGAAAGGCTTAGTGCAGTTGAGGATCTTGTTAAACCGGGAGAGTGCGTTTCTGTACCCACAGTGGAGGCTTTGCTTGGGCCAACCAATGAGCGGGCTCTCAAAGTCTCTGGAGCTTATTCGCTTTATCTGGAGGAGTGTGACGTTAAACAGAAAGCCAAGAGCATCGAGCAACGGAAGAAATGGCGTCGGAACATGGACCGAACGGTGCGGCTACTCATTGATGCCGTTGGAGACATACCATTTCTTGAAATGGAACGGGTCCACGTGCGGCAGTTTCGAGATGCTCTGAAAAGCGAAATAGATCATGGCGCGATGCAGGGGCGCACGGCAAACAAGTACATAAGCGCAATATCAAAGATGTACAAGATCGTGTCGGAGAAGACCGGTGCGGGGTCTCCGAATCCTTTTGAGAAACAGAGGTTTGAAGTAGGGCGGGCAAGAAAACGTCCCGCCTTTACTACTCAATGGATTCAGGAAAAGCTACTAGCCCCAGAAGCTTTATCTGGTCTTGATGATGATGCACGAGATGTATTTTTGTTGATGGTGAATACTGGAGCACGCCCCTCCGAGATTCTTAGCTC
>BAXV01000144.1 GCA_001310715.1 Pseudovibrio sp. JCM 19062 | reverse complement strand
CTGTTGAAATGGTGATACCGCGAGCACGCTCTTCAGGAGCGCCATCGATCTCATCATAAGCTTTAAAATCACCGAAGGATTTAGTAATCGCAGCGGTCAATGTAGTCTTACCGTGGTCAACGTGGCCAATTGTGCCGATGTTGACGTGCGGCTTATTACGTTCAAATTTTTCTTTAGCCATCGGATCTCTCCGTTCTCTCTTGAATCCCTTTGACTGGTCTAATGAGGTTAGGCGTATTTCGCCATAACCTCGTCAGCAACAGCCTGCGGGACTTGGTCGTAATGATCGAACACCATGGAATACTGCGCACGTCCTTGGGACATGGAACGCAAGTTATTTACGTAGCCAAACATGTTAGCCAGCGGAACCATAGCAGTGATAACGGTCACGACACCGCGGTTTTCGGTACCGGCAATTTGACCACGACGGGAATTCAAATCACCAATCACGTCACCCATATAGTCTTCTGGAGTGACAACCTCAACCTTCATGATAGGTTCCAGAAGCTTTGGACCTGCTTTAGCCACAGCTTCTCTGAAACCTGCACGACCTGCGATCTCAAACGCGAGCACAGAAGAGTCAACATCGTGGTAAGCACCATCAGTGAGGGTAGCTTTAATGTCGACCATCGGGAACCCAGCGAGTGGACCGGAGGACATGACGGATTCGATACCCTTGGAAACACCAGGGATGTATTCCTTAGGAACGTTACCGCCAACAATCGTGTTAGCAAACGCAAAACCTTCACCAACTTCATTTGGCTCGATTGAGAGTTTGATGCGAGCAAACTGACCAGTACCACCAGACTGCTTCTTGTGGGTATAATCCACATCGGCAGGCTTAGTAATGGTTTCACGGTATGCCACCTGAGGCGCACCGATGTTTGCTTCAACCTTGAATTCACGCTTCATGCGATCAACAAGGATGTCCAGGTGAAGTTCGCCCATACCAGCAATGATTGTCTGGCCGGACTCTTCATCTGTCTTCACGCGGAAGGACGGATCCTCAGCAGCCAGGCGGTTCAGGGCAAGACCCATCTTCTCCTGGTCACCTTTGGTTTTAGGCTCTACAGCGATCTCGATAACTGGATCCGGGAACTCCATGCGCTCCAGGATAACCGGCTTGAGAGGATCACAAAGAGTATCACCAGTAGTGGTGTCCTTCAGGCCTGCGATAGCAACAATGTCACCTGCGTAGGCTACATCGATATCATCGCGGGAATTTGAGTGCATCTGCATCATACGACCGACGCGCTCGCGCTTACCTTTAACAGTGTTAAGAACGGAAGTACCTTTGTTCAAAACACCAGAGTAAATACGTGCGAAGGTCAAAGATCCAACGAACGGATCGTTCATGATCTTGAATGCGAGCATACCCAGTGGCTCTTCATCAGAAGATTCACGGGTAGTTTCTTCTTCAGTCTTAGCGTCGATGCCTTTAATGGCAGGAACTTCGATTGGAGAAGGCAGGTAGTCAACAACTGCGTCGAGCAGAGGCTGAACACCCTTGTTCTTAAATGCGGTACCGCAAAGCACTGGAACGAAGTCACCTGCGATTGTGCCTTTACGAATCAGCTCCTGAAGCTTTTCCGTGGATGGCATTTCGCCTTCCAGGTATGCTTCCATTGCTTCTTCTTCGACTTCAACAGCAGCTTCGATCAGCTTGTCGCGGTACTCTTCAGCACGGTCAGCAAGGTCAGCAGGAATGTCCAGCTCATCCCAGCTTGCGCCGAGAGCTTCACCATTCCAAACCAGAGCCTTCATCTTCATCAGATCGACAACACCAGCAAATTCGTTCTCAGCGCCGATTGGCAGCTGCAGACAAACTGGGGTCGCACCAAGACGCTTCTCGATCATTTCTACACAGCGGTAGAAATCAGCACCGAGCTTGTCCATCTTGTTGACGAAGATCATGCGTGGAACGTTGTACTTATCAGCCTGACGCCATACGGTCTCAGTCTGAGGTTCAACACCAGCATTCGCATCGAGAAGTGCAACAGCACCATCAAGAACACGCAGGGAACGTTCAACTTCAATCGTGAAGTCAACGTGGCCTGGGGTGTCAATGATGTTCAGACGCTTACCGTTCCAGTGTGCAGTAGTCGCAGCGGAGGTAATGGTAATACCACGCTCCTGCTCCTGCTCCATCCAGTCCATGGTGGCTGCGCCATCATGAACTTCACCGATTTTATGGGACTTACCAGTATAGTACAGAATACGTTCTGTAGTGGTCGTCTTACCAGCATCAATGTGTGCCATGATGCCGAAGTTACGGTAGTCCTCAATTTTGTGCGTACGTGACATAACGTCAGCCTCTATCTCGGGAGATTACCAACGATAGTGCGAGAACGCACGGTTAGCTTCAGCCATCCGGTGGGTGTCTTCGCGCTTCTTAACGGAGTTACCACGGCCATTCGCAGCATCCAGCAATTCGCCAGACAGACGACCAACCATTGTGGTTTCGTTACGACCGCGAGCTGCAGAAATCAGCCAGCGGATAGCCAGTGCCTGACGACGTTCGGTACGAACTTCGACTGGAACCTGGTACGTTGCACCACCAACGCGGCGAGAGCGAACTTCTACCTGAGGCATAACGTTTTCGAGCGCCTGATGGAACATCTCGATTGGGCTAGCCTTAGCTTTCGCTTCGATCGCATCGAATGCACCGTAAACGATGCGTTCTGCAGTGGATTTTTTACCATCGAGCATTACTGCGTTCATGAACTTAGTAACGACGATATCTCCGAACTTTGGATCCGGAATAACTTGACGCTTTTCAGCGGCGTGACGGCGGGACATATCAGTCTATATCCTATTATTTCGGACGCTTAGCGCCATACTTGGAACGACGCTGTTTACGATCTTTAACACCCTGGGTGTCAAGAACGCCGCGGATGATGTGGTAACGAACACCAGGCAAATCCTTTACACGACCACCACGGATCATGACAACGGAGTGCTCTTGGAGGTTATGACCTTCACCCGGGATGTAACCAATAACCTCAAAGCCATTGGTCAAACGGATTTTTGCCACTTTACGAAGCGCTGAGTTAGGCTTCTTAGGAGTGGTTGTATAAACGCGAGTACACACGCCACGCTTCTGCGGGCACGCTTCCATCGCTGGAACTTTGTTCCGCTTTGCCGGCACTTTGCGCGGCTTACGGATCAACTGGTTGATCGTTGGCATAATTTGCCCTTTAACTACTTTTGCTCTTCGACCGGACGCAGTTTCTGGTAGACATACGCACGCGCACCAAATCCACGAACCAAAATCCGTGAAGGGCGCTGCGAAACCAGAGGACCACGGAGTGATCCGCGGTCTTGCATTCGACTTGTGTTCGCCTTTGAACCCGACAACGTTTAAGCTTCAGTACTCCGAGGCGAGGCGCTCAGGAGAAGGACATTGCTTACTGCTTGCCATAAGGTTGCCGGAACCTACTCATCAAGACACTGTTCGTCAAGTCCTTTCCAAGAGATTCTTGGGCTCACACGCCCAGATTCCGGCGACTATCCCAAGTTTCACGCAGTTTCAGCAACTTCATCGCAAAAGACCTCAAAATTTCGAGGTGCTTAAGTCTTCATTTCAGTTTGACTCCAAGCATTAAGGGCAAGTTAAGCACAGCTCCACTCTGACTCACCGTCACTTCAAGGGGGGCATCTGATTCTTAAAGCTCTCACCTAAATTGAGTAAAGCCCTTTAAGGATAAATACTGCACGCAGCAACACCACCAACCTTACATGCGCAATCACAGGTGCCCCTACGCCATTGGCACCACATCGCAAAGGAACTATGCTCCAGCTATGCCTCTCATTGAGAAAGTCTGCCCAATCATTCTACGCCAGCACAACAACCATGTTGAGCTGCTGGCTTTCACGCACCCACTTGCCGGAAGGCAACTCGTCAAAGGAACGATCGAGCTGGTGAAGAGCCATCAGCAGCGGCACAAAGAGAGCTGAGAGAAGAAAGCGGACTGGAGCTGTACACACCCCTACAACCCATCGGCTCGCACCCCATCGGCAGCGACAACCAGCTCTGGCACTTCTTCGCAGGCCACACCTCTGGACTTCCGCAACTCTGGCAACACGAAACTCTTGATGACTTCGGGCACACCTTTTCATTCTTCTGGCATCCACTGAACAAACCGCTCGATGAAACATGGCACCAGATCTTCCACGAGGCGCTCAACTTCGTCTTGCCGCACCTCTCCTCTCTACCGACAACTAATCCAACACGCATCAGCCTGCACAGAACGCCCGCATGACCACGCCGCCATATCTCAAAGCCTCCGCTCCAAAGAAG
>BAXV01000143.1 GCA_001310715.1 Pseudovibrio sp. JCM 19062 | reverse complement strand
CTTGGGCGTAAACCGGAGGAAATCAACCTTGCGGACGTCTTGAAAACCACCGAGGCAGATTTCAAACTCGTGGAGTGTATGACCTCCCACAACAAGTGCCCGCTCTATCCGGGGTGCAAGCTGATCGGGCCTTTGAACGAAGCAATGGCATCTTTCCTCGAAACGCTCGGCAAATACACATTGGCGGACCTTTGTCTGCGAAAAAGTACATTCTCGCTCTGACAAATCCTGCCTCACAGGCGCAGTAAGCGGCTGGGGCTTCGCTCCCCTCCTACGCATTTCTGTTCAGAAATTACGTGAGAATCCTAATAGAACAAATTACATATATGTATTAGGAAGAAAAACGTACATCGTTGGCGTCCGTTGGTGCAAGCGGACCTCCTCGTTGTAATTCTCGATTTACGCTCCTCGCTGGCGGATCCTGAAATTATCAAATGGTGGTGGTGCTCTCTCTTAATGAGCTGAAAGCTTTCCACGCATTCTCCGTAATCATTCCGTGATGATTGATATATGACAATTACAATCCTTACCTAAAAGTATATTCAAAATATCTGTTTAACTGACTGAATTCAGTTCAACAAATTATGGTGGGACATATCAAATGACATCAAGTTCAAATAATGGTTTAGACCGGCGCAGTTTTCTAAAAGCATCGACTGTTGCTTCATCACTGCTGCGTTTGGCGCCTTTGCTGTTGCTGCCAATCAGCCGTTGCGGCAACAAAAGAAGTTGCTGCCGGTGCTGGCGAAGCTGAAGTTTCCCTCACAGAGGCTGAAATTGCTGCACTGCCTCGTGTGAAGCAAGAGCTGGTTGCCCCACCTTTTGCCCCCAAACACGATCAGGTCGCGCAAGGCGGGCCGAAGGTTGTCGAAGTCACGATGACCATTAAGGAAATGCGCTGGGAAGTGGACGACACAGGCGCAGAAACCTGGGCTTTGACTTTTGATGGGTCCGTTCCTGGCCCACTTATCGTCTGCCACGAGGGCGACTACGTTGAACTGACACTGATCAACCCTGAAACCAATAGAATGGACCATAACATTGACTTCCATTCATCCACCGGTGCGCTCGGTGGAGGTGCACTGACACATGTGCTGCCGGGTGAACAGGTGACCCTGCGCTGGAAGGCCGTCAAGTCAGCGTTTTTGTCTACCATTGTGCTCCTGAAGCAGATGATCCCTTACCATGTTGTTCACGGCATGAACGGTGCCGTCATGGTGCTGCCGCGTGATGGTCTGAAAGACAAAGACGGTAACCGTCTGTCCTACGACGATGTTTTCTATGTTGGCGAACAAGATTTTTATATTCCAAAAGACGAGAATGGCGACTGGAAGGTCTATGAGGGCGCAGGCGACAACTTCGGCGACGTTTTCCCGGTCATGCGTACACTGACACCGACACATGTGGTCTTCAACGGCAAGGTCGGTGCGTTGACAGGTGATCACGCGCTCAAATCCGCAGTTGGCCGCACGGCGCTCTTCATTCATGCCCAGTCAAACCGGGACACACGACCTCACCTGATTGGTGGTCATGGTGACTACGTTTGGGAAACCGGTTCTTTTGCTGATACCCCAGCGACCGGTCTTGAAACCTGGTTTATCCGTGGTGGCTCTGCGGGAGCTGCGCTTTATACATTCCGCCAGCCGGGCGTTTACGTATACCTGAACCACAATCTCATTGAAGCGATTGAACTTGGTGCCGCCGCGCATCTCATCGTCGAAGGCGAATGGGACGATGATTTGATGAAGCAGGTCGCCAAGCCTGCTCCAATTCCAGCCTAAGCCGGCCGGTTCGAGACGTGGAGGGATAAGATGAAGCTGCCAGTTTACGTTACCCTATCTCTAGGAGTGGCAGCTGCCTCCATCTGGCTGGTAGTCAGGCGAGAGTCTATCTGCCAGATCTCTTCCCACGTCTTGCGTCCCTTGAGGAACCTTCCTCGGGGGACGCACCCCAACCTCAGATGGTTGAGGTCAGGATAGATACCCCGGAAAGGGGCGCGAAGCGATCGCGGTGGCGAAGTACGAGGTCACCTTCAAGGATTGGCAGGCTTGTGTCGATGCAGGCGGCTGCACGCATCAGCCACAACGACGAAAATACGTTCGGGATGACCATCCTGTGACAGGCGTCAGCTGGCTGGATACACAACAATATCTGGCATGGCTATCTCACGAAACAGGCCAAACTTACCGGTTGCCCACTGAAACCGAGTGGCGCGTGCTGGCGGCCGATGTGCTCGACAAGAAAGTCGATAAGCTGTTCGAGACCCGCGTCTGGCCTGGGCCGCCGATTACGCCAACTTCGGCAAACGCGGAAAACGGCAGACCCAATCCGTCGGTCTTCACGGTACCGAAGATAATGGCGTTGCAGACATTGCCGGGAATGTCTGGGAATGGACACAAAGTTGCTGGCGCAGGTCCTCTGAGGGACCCAAGCAAGAAATCAATAAGAATTGCCGCGGTGTTCGGGTTCTGGCGGGTGTGCATATGACCTACCAGTCCGAATTAATCCGGGTGGTACCAACAGGGGGGTGCTCCATCGGTTTCCCTCCGGCGAATATCGGGTTCCGTGTCGTTCGCGACCTGGAATCCGGGCCGCTTCTTTCCAACCTTCTATCTACCGAAGATCTCAAAATAAGAGGAAAAACATGAGAAAACTAGTCTTGTCACTGCTGTCCGTTATGCTGCTGAGCGGCCCTGTCTACGCAGCAGGTGATGCTGTCAAAGGTGCAAAAGTCTTCAAAAAATGTGCCGCTTGTCACTCACCTGAAGAAGGCAAGAACAAACTCGGCCCATCACTCTTTGGTGTTGTTGGCCGCGATGCTGCATCAATTGAGGGCTTCAAATACTCAAAAGCAATGACAAAATCTGGTCTCGTTTGGGACGAAGACAATCTTGCGCACTTCCTGAAGGCTCCAAAGAAATTCGTTAAGGGAACCAAGATGTCCTTTGCTGGCGTCAAGAAAGATGGCGATATGGACAACCTTCTCGCCTACCTGGAAACGCTGAAGTAAGCACCGAAGACGGAGAAAAGCCATGAAAGTAGCAGGGAGGCAAATCAGCGCCTTGGTGGCGGTGTCAAGTTTCGCCATTATTGCTCTGCTGGGTGCCTCAATCGGCTACTTTTCACAGGCTCCTTTGAAGCAAGGCGCAGGCACCAAGCCTGCGCTGTCCACCGCCATCAATGTTGATGGGCCGGATGCCCAAAGGATCACTCTGACTTCACATGAGGGCACCTCCACAACGTGGGGGAGCTTTTCCGGGCGACACCGGTTGGTCTTCTTTGGCTACACGTTTTGCCCGGAAATCTGCCCGGTCAGCCTCCTGACTATTGGCGAGGCGCTCGACATCCTCAAAGGCAGGGGATTGAGCCCGACCCGATCTTTGTCACCATTGACCCCCAGCGCGACACACCGGAGCTTCTTAAAGAATACCTGAGCGCCTTCCGCGAAGGGTTTCTCGGGTTAAGCGGTGAGGATGATCAGATCAGAAAGCTCTCTGAGGTCTTCAAGGCGTATTACGAGAGATCAGATCTATCGGAGGATACTGAATACTACCTCATGGACCACACCAGCTACATCTACCTGGTCGCTCCAGATGGCACAGTGCTCGAATACTACCCGGAATCGACCGAGCCCCCAGAACTAGCCCAAAAGATCCTCGCCAAGCTGTGAGTGAAGAGAGCTGCCTCACCCAGTGGTCTAACTGATTTTTTGCCTCTCCCACAGTCTTGTACATCGACCCCAACCTACCAGCCTTGAGTAGCGCGAATACGTGCGCCATCTCCTCTGACTGCGAAAAACGCTTGTTCTCGTTGCGCCGAGTTAAAACAAGAGTAGTGTTGCGCAATCTCGTCCCCTCATCCAAGCTCACACCATTAAAAACAATGGATCAATCGATAGTCCGTTGATTTGCGATCGGGCCGATATCAAGGATGAAGACATGAGAGACCCCCGTTACGATGTGCTGTTCGAGCCAGTACAGATTGGTCCGGTACAAACCCGCAATCGCTTCTTTCAGGTTCCGCACTGTAGCGGCATGGGGCACAGGTATCCTGAAGCTGATCTGGCTATGCGTTCCATGAAAGCGGAAGGTGGTTGGGGCGTCATCTCTACGCAGGAGACCGAGATACACCCGTCCTCTGACATCTCGCCCTCTAATCAAGGCCGGATATGGGACGACCGCGATCTGCCACGGCTGCGCAAACTCACTGATACGCTCCACGAAAAAGGCAGTCTTGCGGCCATTCAGCTCGTCCATAATGGCATCCACACCGCTAACCTTTTAAGCCGCATCGCCCCTTACGGCCCTTCCGATGTGGTTGTTGATGTAACCGATCCGGTTCAGGCCCGTGCGATGGATAAGGCTGATATTGCTGCTTTCAGAAAGTGGCATCGCGATGCAGCGCTCAGGGCCAAAAGGGCAGGCTTTGATATCATCTATGTCTATGCAGGGCATGATATGACGTTGCTCCAGCACTTCCTGCTGAAGCGCTACAATTCCCGCAGTGAT
>BAXV01000142.1 GCA_001310715.1 Pseudovibrio sp. JCM 19062 | reverse complement strand
ATCGCTTTGTCGATATCCCACTTCACCATCTGGCTGTCGAGGAACAGCGTGTATAGGCAAAGCCGCGGTTGTCGAATGCTGTGTGGAGAGGGCCAAGACCCAACTCTGGCTCTGCAACAACAGCGGAGCGTGGCTCTGCGCCGTCGAACACTGCATCCAGCTTGTCTACATCAATCACGGTTACTGTTGGAGACAGCTTACCTGCGATCATGACGTGTTTTTTTGTCCGGGCAGGTATTACAGCCGTGTGGGCTGTTTGGCACTGGAATGTAGGCGGTGTACTTGGAGCCTTTACGGCCATCAAGAACAGGAACACCGTTCAGCATCTGGTAGTCGCCGTTTTTGACGCCTTCTTCGATGCGCTTGATGTTGAAGACAACGCAATGGTCCATTTCGGACGCTGTCATCTCTGCCAGATTAGTGCCCATTTCTGAGTTATAACTGGTTGAGAATGCATACTTGCTTGATAGTCGGCGTCACAGTTATCCAGGTTACCAGTTACGATAACCTGCCATGCCACTTCCATGGTGTCGCCGTCGATCGCGGAGAAGATGCAGCTGTACTCTTCTGGCTTATCAAGGATCGTACCGTCGTTAACCAGTGGAGCTTCGTGCTCACCGTTGGCAAAGACGTAGCCGGTACGAGGCCATTTTTGCGGGCGCAGACCATGAATGTCGTGTGCATTTGGCACTTCGATGATCTTGTCTGCCTTCATGGTATCAAGACGCACACGTGCTACACGGGTGTTTGCCTTGTCGTTCATGAACAGGTAGCGGCCGTCATACTTACCTTCAGTGAAGGACATATGCGGGTGGTGAAGGTCACCGTTGTCGTAGGTTTCCTTACCATGCGCTGCAAGGAATTCCTTGGTTTCTGGCAGAAGGTTTTCGGTCAGAATTTTCTTGGATTCGTTGGTTTGGCCCCAACCGGTTGCAGAACAACGGTTAAAGACAGGAACGCGCATCAGTTCGCGCATGGATGGTACACCCAGAATGCGCAGTTCGCCAGCCTGACCAGAAGACCAGAAGCCGTAGTATTCGTCCAGATCACCTGGAGCAACGTGGAAGTCCAGACCTTCTGCAGCTTGTGCAGCAGGAATGCCGCCATTGGTGTTTGCCACTGCAACAGCACCCAGACCCGCAACAGCAGCTGTTTTAGCTGTACCGCTTAGCAATGCGCGGCGTGACAGACCTGTTTCTCTTTTATCAGACATGAAAGTCTCCCTTGTAACTTTCTCGTATGGAACGGCCTAAGCCGGTTGTTTGACGGAAGTGCCCTTTTCCGTCTTTGAAATACCCGTCTGCGCTTCGAACTTCTTGCGCTTGGCAAGCTTCTTGATGCAGACCGGACATTTATCGTCGCTCTGATACAGAACCTGGCAATGCAGGCAGTTCAGGCATTCGTTTGGATTGATGTGCCCTTCAGGATGGATGGCGCCGACCATGCATTCTTTTTCGCAGCGTGAGCATGGGTTGCCGCATTCCTTGTAACGTTTCAGCCAGTCGAACATGCGCAGGCGCGCTGGAATGGCGAGAGCAGCCCCCAAAGGACAGAGGTAACGGCAGTAGAACCGTTCGATAAACAGACCAGCGGTCAGCAATGCGACTGCAAAGAGCACATATGGCCACCCACGCTGGAACTTCATGATGATTGCGGTTTTAAATGGTTCGACTTCAGCGTAATGTTCAGCCACTGTCAGTGAGTAGAGAGACAGGCCAAACAAGCCTAAGAAGATCATGTATTTCACGGCCCAGAGGCGTTCATGCAGTCCCCATGGCAGCGTTACCTGCGGCACCTTGAAGAACTTGGCGATCCGATTTGTCAGCTCCTGCAAGCACCGAAGGGGCAAAGCCAGCCACAGTATGCGCCACGTCCCCAGAAGATGAGGGCTGCGGCAACAGCAAACCACAAGAGGAACACGAGTGGATCCATCAGGAATGCAGTCCAGCTGAACTCGGTGGTCAGCGCGGAGAAGAGCGCCAGAACATTGACAACAGACAACTGTGCATTTTGCATCCAACCAAGCCAGACCAGAACGAAGGTCAGGAAGCCAATGCGGAACCAGAAAGTAAACTTCTCGGACTTGGCAACCTGCATCTGGAAGAAGAAGACGCCTGTCAGAACGGCCAATGCGATACCCAGAACTGCGATATCAGCCTGCCGGTCATTCCAGATCCGCTGCCACAATTCGGTACGGCCCTGATCAACTGGCGCTGCAACGGCACTTGGGTTATCTCCGGCCTCTACGGCTGCAACAGGTGCTACCTCAACCCTCTTCAGATATTGCTGCGGCAATTGATAGCCAGATCGAAGGTCAGGAACGTCTTTTCAATGGCGCCAATCGTGCGATGCACCAACACCTGCAACCGGAAGGGTTTACTCGGATCAAAACCGGTGTCTGCCGGGATGGTGAAGATGTCCAATTCTTTGAAGGTCGGAGCATCATCAGCTGCAACAACACGCAGACGCGTGTGCTGACGATCTCTAAAGCGAACGGAAATGTCGTCCTGGATTAGATGAATGCGATCGAAGATGCCACCACGTACGTAGCCTGTGCCTTTGAAGGAATAACGGCCGCGACCAAGAACTGCGATGCGTGCTCACCCTCTTTAAGGCGGTCTTGCAGGTTGCCGTACTCTGCATCGCCCATGAGGGTGCGGCCAATGGAAGGAACATCAACCAGAGCCATGTACATGTCGACATAGGCATCAGTATCCGGACCTTTTTCAGGGCGTTTGATGGCTTTTGGATCGCCCTGCTCGACGAACGCTGCGTTGATCTGTCCAACATCAAGAGTGAGGCGACGGATGGAGCCATCGCCCACCAGCGTCATCCAATCCGAGAGTTCAGTCTTAGTGGTATCAATCGCGAATTTTGGCCCGGTGTCGGCGGAGGCGTCTTTCAGATTGCCGATTCCGAGGGAGCGCGCCACTTTCAGGCTCGCTCTGACAACAGAGTCGTCGATCACCATGATGGTGACTGTGGCACCTGAGATAATGTCGAGCTCATGTGCAGACCCAAACTGCTCGGCTTCTTTTTTTGATATCAAGGCCGGCGTAGTTCTCTGTAACCTGCTTGATCTCGCTCTCAGGAATACCAACCAGAACGATCGGTTCAGCGTGTTTTACCAGCTGAACACTTGTCAGTATTCCGTCCGTATCAATACCAACCAGCGTATCAATTGGTTTGCCAGAGTATCCTGTCGTGGAAACAAGGTCAGTGGTCAGGAAAACCCAGCCCAGAACGTCATCTCCCGCCAAAGCTGGCAGAACCGGGATGTCATCACGCAGTTCACCATATCTGTCGGCAGCGGGGAAAAACTTTGTAACCTCAACCTTTTTTTGCGAAGTCAAGAACACGGTTTGAGGATTCCGACGCAGCTATCGCGTAACTCGACGCACTGAGGAAGAACGTGAAAATTAGAAGGAAGACAGTGCGCAACCTGATAGCTCGCATTCCGAGACACCTTAACTCGCATGAGGAATATACATTAGGTAGGTGCGCTTATTCGGCAGTGATTGCTTTGCGCAAGATCAAAAACGGGGGCCCACTCCTCGGTGAAAGTGGGTATCTCCACAGTATTTAGAAATCTCACAACTCATAATTGAGTTCAGGCAAAAGCGCCTTGTATTGAGAGGGCATAACAGGTCTAGAATGTTGTATTTATTAGCTATTTATGTTCTTGAGATTTCGTCTAAATTTCGCTGCGAACCGTGATAATACGTAGGTAATTAGGTGTTAGGTTGTAGTTTTACGGAGCAGTTGAGACAAATTGACCTAGATTGAAAATATGTTTGACCGCTGACCTGATTGAAAGAGCAGATCCTATCATTGAATGGAGGTAGAGCTGTAATGAGCAAAATGGGACAGCCTTATCAAGGTAGGTATTTTGAGGTTCAGCCTGTCTGTTTTCTGCGTTGAGAACACGGCTATGATATGAGGCAAATCTAAGTTAGGCGCACTGTGTGGAAAATGAAAAAAAAGCGCTTGCGCTAAGCCCCTGCAATCCTTAGAAGACCCTTCACAGGCAGCGGCCTAGCGGTCACGCCTAAGAGCCCGTAGCTCAGCTGGTAGAGCAACTGACTTTTAATCAGTAGGTCCACGGTTCGAACCCGTGCGGGCTCACCATTTAACCTCATGGTGTAAAACGAGGTTTAGCAAAGCTCCCATTCGGGAGCTTTTTGCTTTTAGGCTTCCTGTCAACGCATTGGGCGGAGCCCTACCCTTCACTTTCTTGAGAAACTGTTTTTGAAGTCGTGATGACACCCCAACTGCAAATATAATTTTCCGCAGCCTTGATCAGATCAAGGCTTTGAGTTGGTGAAATGCGCCCACTCGGGTTTTGTTGCGAGGGAGCGCTTCGGTTAGATACCGATGAGCAGTGATCCGCTGACGAATCCGGCACCGATTGCGGACAAGAGTAGCTTGTCACCTGATTGGTAACTGCGATCTTCGCTGCATTTGGATAAACTAAACGGAATTGTTGCAGCGGAGCTGTTGCCGTATTCACCT
>BAXV01000141.1 GCA_001310715.1 Pseudovibrio sp. JCM 19062 | reverse complement strand
GGTAGACCTCAGCTTCCGCAATTGGTGGGCAGGCGAGCTGGAACCCGTCGCCCTTCTCCGCCGGAACCAACCCATATTTGCAATAGTCCTGCAGGATTTCAGGGAGCCAGCTGATGTAAGGTTTGCGATCCTTGAAGCGCTCAACCATCTCGCCAGCGCTCGCCCATTGGTTACGGCGCCGTGCGACCGGATGGTCTTGATTTGCGATCTGTTTGAAGAATTGCAGGAGCGGTTTGGGAAACACCACCGGATCCAATAGCAGCAGGCCCTTAAAGAGTTCCGGATACTTGGCAGCTGCCATGAGTGCCAGATGGCCACCGCAGGAATGGCCAACGCCATAGACTTGCTTGAGGCCGAGTTGTTCGACTACAGCGTAAAGATCCTCAGCAAGATCTGTCCAGAGCTTAGGTAGCGCCGCGTTATCGCTCAGTCCGTGGCTGCGCATGTCCCACGCGATGACATGGCGGTTTGGGAACCGCTTAATCATATAGTCCCAGACGCGACCATGAAATCCGGTGGCATGAAGCAGCAAAAATGTCGGCCCTTCGCCCGCCCATTCGTGGAGGCAGATCTTGTGATCTCCTACGTCTACGTATTTTTGAATGGGGGAATCTGAGCGCATAGGATATCCTCTGATGTTCTATCAGAAGAAGTGTAGTCATTACGTATGGGAGAACAAGCTCTACCTAAGCAGAATAGAGGTATTTATGGTTGTGACTGACTTGGCAGCTGCCAAGTTGTTCATATGCCGATATCAAGTCGCCGGAAATGCGTTGGTGATGGGGATTTCTATCTCGGGCATGATCGTTCTCACATCAACGCTGAACGTTGCCCCAGCTGCATCGGGATTCTGTACGTCCATAGTCGTGACAGTCTCCCAATCGTGATCGTCATCCTTAGTGCCATCCAGATCAACCTGAAGCACATACTGGCCGTCGTCTGCTTGCAGGATGCGAACATACTGATCCGGATGGTAGAAGTATTGGCCCCAATCGTCATCGCAGTACCCTTCGAGCAATTTCGCGATATTGATGATGTCGCGTTCATCTCCGGCTGGTGTCTTCAGTTGGAAGTCCGTGATGTGATCAGCAGCGCCATCAAGCTGCTCGAAAAAGAAGATGTCGGACCCTTCGCCACCAGTAAGTTCATCGGAACCTACTCCCGCAGTTAGCTCATCATTTCCCGAGAAACCATTGATCGCATCGTCGTCCTCTGTGCTCTTTAGGATGTCATTGCCAGAGGTTCCGTCCACGGGGTTCTTCTCAGAATTATGATGGTCGGTAGGGTCTGGAGCCACGAGAATTGTTGTGGTGGATGGACTAGAGTTCCCATCCTCGGTGTGTAGGACAATCGAGAGGTTTCGATCCGCGAGGTTCTCTGAGGTAGTCACAAAACCAACAGAATTGAGAAGCGCCTGATAAGTGTCAGCGCTCGCAGTGCCTGAGAACGTGAGATTTAGAACACCATTCTCAGCCATATCAAAGCTACTGGTTACATCTGAAACTGGCGTAAATGTCAGCTCGTCACCATCCTGTGCGTTGCTGAGCATGAGCGTCATTCCGGTGAGGTTGCTCTGCACTCCGTCAATTTCTGCTGACTTGGCAACTGCCAAGATATCTCCGCCAAGCTGATAGGATGTTTCAAAGTTCTGCAGTTCCAGCGCCTCCGGTTGTTCAATCGCCAAAGCGAAATCCGCGATGCGCAGCACGTCCGTACTGGAGATCGCAGCTGGGGCAACCACTCGAAGCGTTGTTGCTGCTGAAATGTATGGGCTCAAATCAAGACTGATGGATTTGAATTGGCTGACCTCTTCCATGCTGGAGATCTCAGCAACGCGGTGGACCGACCCATCGGGCATCTCGACCTCTATGTAGAACATCCTGCCGGCATCAACCTGCGCAAATTCTGCGGAGAACGTGAGGTTTAGCACTGCGGATTGTGTGTCAGAAAGGTCAAAGGTTTTGGAAATGCTGGCGGGCTCATCGTCTCCATTGGGAGAATTCTCTGCGCAGTCGGTTAGGACAAGCTCTCCCGAGATCGGTCTATGAAGATATCAGAGGCAGCATTACTGCGCGCCCATGCAAAATCGTCGTCACCGATTTCAGTCCAAGCGCTGGACTGGATGGTATCCGTAGACCGAGCTGCGTAAGTGGCTTCGGTGAAGTCCCAGCTGACTTGGTAGCTGCCAGCTTCGCGCGTGTGCAGGTAGAGCGTGGTGGGGGCACTTCGCCCGCAGTGACCTCGATGCGGTAGTGGTGCGCAGCTTCTGCGCCGGAAGGGTCTTGGGCAACCACGGTGATTTCGTAGAGATTGTCGCCGTCTGCATCAGCAGGTGCGTCGAAGGAAACCTCTTCATTCCAGGTTACCTTGCCAGTCTGCTCATCTATGTTGAAACGGGCCTTGTCAGACCCTTGGAGAAAAAAACGCAAACTGTCTCCGTCTGCATCTGTGGCATTGGCTTGGAATACCTCGCTGGGACCGGTGTCTTCCACCGTCAGGTGGGTGGGGGTGCCCTGAGTAACGCCAACGAAGATCGGGATGTCATTGTCCGGTGCAAGCTCGATGGAAACACTCACAGTTTCACTGCGTTTACCATTTGCATCCTCAATGTAATAGCTGAAGCTGTCCGCTCCGTTTGCGTTCTGGCGGCCGAGATAGTTGAACGATCCATCTGCATTTTGCGTGAGTGTGCCCTTGGCAGGTGCCAAGACGAGATGGACCGTGAAGCCGCCGCTATCAACCATATCATTGCCGAGCAGATCCAGCACGAGTGGTTTGTCCTCGACGCCGGAAAACTGATCTGGCGTTGCGACAGACCTGCCATCTCCAAGTGTGAACGAAAAGTTAAGCGGGATAGTGTCGCCGTCACCATCAGATGCCAGTGCAGCGAACGTGAGGGCACCGTCGCTTTCGGCCCCGTGATCTATGGGGGTAAATAATTCGACGTGGTACTGTCCGTTGCCGTTTGGATCCAACTTGACCGTGAAGACCAGTGTCCCATCTTGTGTCCTAGCGGAAAGTTGGTTGCCAGTACCGTCAACGGAATAGAACACCTTTGCGCCATTCACGGAGAAGGGGGCGGGGAGTCCGCTCATGTTGGAAGCAAATGTGAGCGAAGTCCCACCCCCCGTGTCTGCACCCCATTGAATATTCAAGGCTCCCGTTTGCGAGTATGACGATTCCCCGTTCATGCGCGCTGCAAAAAGGTCGGTTTCGGATAACGTTATGGCTTCAGGCGCCGAGCCCAGCACAGGCATGGTGTCAGTAATCGTGACTTGAAGCTGGCCCGCGGCGCTATCACCATCAGCATCTGCTACTCTATAATGCAGCTGGAATTGATCGTGCCCACCTGCATGGTTCAAGGCGCTGTGCTGAGTAATGGAATACGAGCCATTACTTGGATTCAGCGTCGCGCTGAAAATCGCCGTCGATCCTTGAAAAAGCGTCAAAATATCGCCTTCAAGGGCCCAGCTAAAACCGGAGGGGAGGGCGGACTGGGTCCACGAAATGCTCCCCCCATCTACACCAGCTGAGACAGGGAGTACACCGGTCAGCGACTGACTATCCTCAACTCGCGCCTGATCCGAGCCGTTTGTGCTAACTGCTTCGTCAGCCAGCGTCACGTCAATTCGCCCTGCAATCACAGGCACATCGTCCTTGATAGTGACCTCAATCTGTCCGGTTGCTGTATCACCGTCACCGTCGGTAATCCGGTAAGGCAGCTTGAGTGTTTGCAGGTTGATCTCGCTTTGGTGGTGCAGCGCGTTGTGCTGTGTGATGGTGTAAGCGCCGCTGCTACCTGTAATCTGTGCGGTGAGGATGAGTGTACCGCCTTGCAGGATGCTGAGCAGTTGGCCATCGACCATATAGCTCAGGCCCTCGACGGGCTCGGGGAGTTGCCACGCGATGTGTCCGTCATCCGCCCTGTGCTGTGGGGGATATTGCCGGAGGATGAGGGCTGTCCGGCCTCGGTTCCCAGCAAACTCTCGCCAAACTCGATCTGGTCGAGTGGAAAGGCACGGGGCACATCGTCCTTGATGGTGACATTGATATGACCAGCCGCAGTGTCACCGTCACTATCGGTAATTCGGTAGGGCAGCTTGATAGATTGCAGGTCCAGCCCGTTATGGTGCTGCAACGCATTGTGCTGTGTGATGGTATAGCCACCGGTGGTTCCGGTAAACTGCGCGGTGAGGATAAGCGAGCCGCCCTGCAGGATGCTGAGCAGTTGGCCATCGACCATATAGGTCAGGCCCTCGACGGGGTCGGGGAGTTTCCACGCGATGTGTCCACCATCCGCCCCTGTGGTGTGGAGAATAGTGCCGGAGACAGAAGGTTGTTCCGTATCAATGCCCAACAAGCTTTCATCGAATTCAACTTGGTCGAGGGGCAAGGCACGGGGGTATCGTCCTTGATAGAGACCTCAATCTGTCCTGTTGCTGTGTCACCGTCACCGTCGGTAATCCGGTAGGGCAGCTTGATGGACTGTAGGTCCAACCCGTTTTGATGCTGCAACGCATTGTGTTGGGTGATGGTGTAGCCACCGGTGGTTCCGGTAAGCTGTGCGGTGAGGATGAGTGTACCGCCTTGCAGGATGCTGAGCAGTTGGCCGTCGACCATGTAGGTTAGGCCCTCGACGGGGTCGGGGAGTTGCCACGCGAT
>BAXV01000140.1 GCA_001310715.1 Pseudovibrio sp. JCM 19062 | reverse complement strand
GCAGCATCCGCAATCAGGTAACGTTCTTCTCCTTCAGCTTGCGACCATACTCAATATAGCTGTCCCAGTCGGTGATGACCTGTTCCATGTCAGCACCAACAGACTCGGCAAGATCGCGACGGTAGTACATAACGCCCGGCCCGATATCGACAGGGATTGCATACTGGTTACCATCGGCGCCTTTGCCTGACTCCAAGCGTAGCCAACAAAGTCCTCGGCCATAGCATCCGCGCCGTATTCAGGGGAGGAGAGGTTCTCAAAACCACCGGCGTTGATAAACGAGCCAACGAAGGAAACGTCAACCACAACCACATCGCCAGCACCGGAGCCGGTCGCAAGGTTGGTTGTTAGTTTCTTGTGATGATCGCCATGCTGGTTCATGCGATAGGAAATTGAAACGCCCGGATGGGTTTCTTCATAGTCGGGAATCAGAACGTCCAGATGACTATTGAAATCAGGGAAACCATCAAAAACAATTTCGTCAGCAGACGCGGACGCGCCAAGCATGACGAGAGAGGCCAAACCGGCCATCAGTTGGAACTTCATTGTACTCCTCCACAAAATACGTAGAGCGAATTTCAAGACCCTTCGTTCAGGTCCCGCACGGAAGATCGCTCAACAACTTCCGCCGCAAAAATCCTTTGAATATCAGAATGATCCGTAGACTTGGTCGCCACTGCATAGGCCAGCAGCCCAGATGCTTCGCCTATCTCCCTCAGTGGTTGACGGACCGTCGTTAGTTTCGGTGTCAGGTGATAGCCAGTTCCAACCCATCAAAGCCCAGCACAGAAATATCCTCCGGCACGCGCACTCCCCGCTGCCTGCACGCGTCCAATGCACCGGCCGCCATTTCATCAGACTGGCAGAACACTGCAGTAAAATGCTGACCGCTATCGAGCAGACGGTTCATGCAGGTAAACCCCATGTCATCGCGGAAGTTCCCTTCCTCCACGAGCGCAGGATCCAGCTCAAAGCCTGCATTGGCGAGACTGTTGCGCAAGCCAGACAGACGGTCGCGCGCTTCGTAGTAGCTTGTTGGGCCGGTAATGGTCGCAATGGCGCGGTGCCCCTTGCTCAGCAAATACTCACCTGCCAGTTGCCCGCCTTTTTTTTGTTGTCCAGATAGACGCACTGATCCTCAAAATCAGGATGATAGCGGTTCATAAGAACCGTCATGGGGCGCGCTTTGAACAGCTCACTCAGCTCATCATCGGAAAGAGCATCGGCGTGAAGAATAATCGCTTCGCACTGGCGATCGAGCAGTGAGTCCCAAGCTGCCTTTTCGCCACCGGCATTCTCACCAGACGATTCAGCAATTGTTTTGTAACTGATAGTGCGCAAGGCCTTTTCGGCCCCTTGGATCATGTGGCCGTAGTAAGGGGAGTTAAAGCAGTTGATGACAACGCCAATCGTCCGCGAAGAGCGAGACGCCAACCCTCGGGCCACTTGGTTGGGTCGATAACCAAGTTCGTCCACCGCAACACGCACTTTTGCCTTTGTTTTTTCATCAACCAAATCAGGCTTATTCAAAGCCCGCGAGACGGTTGCTGTAGAAACACCAGCATAAACTGCAACTTGTGCGATAGTCACCATCAGGTTCGTATCCCCCCGAAACCGAAGCGCTTCCAGTCACCATGCTATCGCAGATGATTCCCCCCGTAAGCGCTTACATGAACCAGAATAGGCATATGTAAACGCTTACATCAAGCCCAAACGTAATTTTACATTCTCTCACCAAATAATGCCCCAGCGGCAAGTAGTTGGCCTCTGGATATCTGGGGATACTGTCAGTCTGACTTTGGTTTTGTTGGAGGGTCGCTCTTGGGTTGTGGGCCGCAAGCGGGCTTGCATGCATAGTCCTGCATTGAAGCAAGCAAAGACATCAACACTGCGCCGCTAATGTCTGTAAGAGAGCCAAGTATGCCGGAGACGCCCGCGCCGCTATTTCCTTCCGCTGAGCAAGCGTCACCAGATACACGTAAATTGTGAAATGGAACCGATGGTAAGGCTCTGTAACCATCGGTCCTTGATAAGCTCGGGCTACGCCTCTGACTTTTTCCAGACAGAGCGGCCTGCAACAAATGTTTCCAGTGGCTCTACGTCTTTCGTGATCAGAGCAAAGTCTGCGGTATGCCCCGGTGCAATCCTGCCAAAACGGCTGTCCAACCCGAGATGACTTGCCGGATACAGAGAGGCCATTCTGAGGGCCTCTGTCAGGGGAAGGTCCAGAAGGGTGGTGCAGTTGCGCACGGCGTTTGCCATATCGATATCAGCACCAGCCAACACGCCTTGTGATGAAACCAATCGGCCACCGGAACGATGGATGGTCTGGCCGTAAAGCTCAAATGACTGCATATCCGTGCCAACAGGTGGCATTGCATCGGTTACCAGAAACATTTTGCCCTCAGGCTTGGCCGCAAGCATTACTTTCATCAAACCGGAGTGAATATGATGCCCGTCAACAATGAGACCACACCATGTATCACGAGAGGCAAGAGCAGCTGCAACAGGGCCAGGCTCGCGGTTTTGAATTGGCGGCATTGCATTACCCAGATGAGTAAAGCCGGTCACCCCATTGGCAATAGCTTCGTGAATGCGCTCATAACTGGCAGCCGTATGCCCGGCGGAAACCACAACACCACTTTGCGCAAGACGGGCGATGGCATCATCAGGAACATTTTCAGGTGCAATGGTCAATAAAAGCCGCGCGCCATTCTGCCTGAGCTCTAAGGAGAGTTCTGTTAGCCTGACCAGATCTTCTTCTTCTGGCACACGGATATAAGAGGCTTATGGATACCTTTGCGTTCCACGCTGATGAACGGCCCCTCAACATGAATACCAAGGACGCCGCTACTCTCATCATTCGCAGCCTTTCCGATGGTCTGGCAGGCGGTTGTAAGCGTTTCTTTGCAATCGGTGATAAGCGTCGGCAAAATGCGCGTCACACCATGGCAACGCACTGACTTGGCGATATGCTTGGCAGTTTCAGCGGTGGCTCAGCGTTAAAAAGAACGCCGCCTGCACCATTTACCTGAAGATCAAGGAAACCCGGCACAAGCATCGCTGAAGGATCAAGCGGAACATGTTGAGCCTGCTCCGGTATTTCATCAGCGGGACGCAGAGCCAGGACCACACCATTTTCGACAAGCACGCCAATGTCTTCGCGAATGCACTCGCCGTCAAACACAGATGCTCCTGAGAAGAACTGAAGCATTACCGCGTCTCCGTCACTTTGCGAAGGTTTGGCGGGTTGTCCGGGTCAATTCCCCTGCTAATGGCAAGATGCTGAACCGCCAGATAAAAACTCTGTAACTGACACAGCGGCTCAATGACCGGATGAACATCAGGAACAACCGGAAGCTTTTGGGTTCCCGGAACATCAAGAGCGGAGAGGACTTTGCCTTCCAAAGTTGCGAACCGTTCGATCGTCTGGCGCAATGAAGCGGCAGCAGCATCATTCTGCCCAAACGCCAGAACCGGTAGTCCTGACCCAGCAAGACCGAGAGGGCCATGAATAACCTCAGCCGCGCTGAAGGCTTCAGCATGGATACGGCTGGTTTCCTTCAGCTTGAGAGCGGCTTCCAGAGCAACCCCAAAGCTCAGACCACGGCCAAGAACAAACATGTTTCTTGCGTCATGCAGCTGATCAAGCGCTGGAGACCAGTCAAGCTTGGAGGCTGACCGCAGTGCCTCTGGCAATTGTTCCATGGCCTCCAGCAAATCCGGATTATCCGTCCATTTAGCAACAAGACTGAGGAAGGCGGAGCAGGCCAGAATATATGACTTGGTTGCCGCCACGCTGCGTTCAGGTCCTGCGCACAATGGGATAGCCACATCTGCCAGATCGTTGAGCGGTGCTGTTTCCTCATTCACCAGAGCAAGGACCAGCGCGCCCTGCGCCTTGGCCATTTCTGTCAGGTGCAAGAGATCGGGGCTCTGACCGGATTGAGACACCGCGATAAACAAAGAATCCTGTAGGTCCAGCTTGCGCTCATAAACAGATGCGATGCTCATACCAACGGAAGCAACAGCTCGGCCCGCGTAGTTTTCAATAAGCGTCTTACCATACATGGCGGCATGATCAGAGCTGCCTCGGGCGCATGTGACAACGAAGCGAGGAGGGCGCTTTTTGAGGCGTTCACCAAGATCTGCAAGGACAGCGGCATTCCGTTCAAATTGAAGCACGGTTCGGTCTGCAGTTTCCAATGCTTCCTTGCCGAGAAGCGTTCGGTCTGGTTGCTTTAAGTCCATTGTTTTTGCCTTTTTTTCGGAGTTACGCCAGCGCAAGCTCTACGATGAAATCGTAGGCGTCGCCTCTATAGTGGGAGGACACAAATTCAAGGGGCGTACCATCTTCAAGAAAGGTACGCCGTTCAATGTAAAGAGCAGGAGCTCCTTCCGGCAAATCAAGCTTGCCTGCCAGATCCGGAATCAAACTCACCGCGCTCAATCGTTGCAAAGCCCGGAAAGGGGCGGCTCCCAGCTCTCGTAAGTGATCGTAAAGGGAGCCCTGAACGGCGAACGGGTCGGGAAGGTACTTGACCGGAAGTACGCTCAACTCAATGCACAAAGGTTTATCGCCCGCAAGCCTTAGCCGGTTTAAACGGCTCACGCCTTCTCCGGGTCTTAGGTTCAGCATGAGGGTCTCTTCAGGGGTTGCAGCGGAGATAGTCCGGTCCAGCCAGCTTACCCCAGCATCGAGCCCTCTAGAGTGCATATCCTCTGTAAAACTGGTGAGCGTCGACAGCCGCTGCTCCACATGAGGACTGGAGTTGGTAAACCAACCGGATCCTTGCCGGTTGC
>BAXV01000139.1 GCA_001310715.1 Pseudovibrio sp. JCM 19062 | reverse complement strand
GAATAAAAGTTACGCCCGGTTGGCAGCACATCTGGGCGCACGGGACGGCGCACCGGATGGCCCAGGGGGGACAAATCGTCCCGCTAGGGAGGATAACACCCCCTCCACCTCGGCAGCACCAGAGGCATCCACAGACCGCGCGATCTCTTGCTCCAGCGCTTCCAGCACAGCAGTAGTCGCTGTAAAATCAGCAGGAACCGCCATTTCACCAGAAACAAACGCCAGCGCCAGCGCTTCCAGCCGCTCCACCGTGTCACCACAGCTGCGCCATGGCGCGTCAACAAGCTCCTCTAGCAGAGCTGGCCGCTCGCCAGTCCACTCCTGCTCAAAGGCACAGTCCAGCGGGTCAAATCCAAGCAGATTCAAATCCTCAGAAAGTGCTCGTAACAGACTGTTCTCATGGGGTTTTTCACCGCGCGGAACGCGCAGCAATGCAACCAGCAACTCGGCCCGCTGCTCCCCTGTTGGAGACTGCCCCAGGATATGCAGCCCATCGCGGATTTGCAGCTCTTTCAGGTCGCACAAATGAGCATCCAGCCGCGCCAGACGGGTGTCCTCGTCCATGTCGGAGGTCAGGCCAATATCCTTGTCCATCCCTTCGCGCGCAGCAACGCCAAGTATCTCTTTTCCAAGCGCTTTCAGACGGCGATGGTCCACTCCGGCTGCGATGTAATACTCATCCAGCAACGCTTCCAGCTCAAGCGCGGAACCGTGGCTCTCGGCGCGGGCAAGCGGAGGGGTAAGATGATCAATGATTACCGAGGATAACCGCCGTTTCGCCTGCGATCCTTCACCGGGGTCATTGACGATGAAAGGATAGATATTCGGCGTCGGCCCAATCACCGCTTCCGGGTAGCAAGCCTCTGATAATGCGAGAGCTTTTCCCGGAAGCCATTCCAGATTTCCGTGTTTGCCAAGGTGAATAAGTGCATCTGCCCCAAAGCTTTCGCGCAGCCACATGTACCACGCAAGGTAATGATGCGGCGGAACGAGTGCCGGATCGTGGTAAGTCTCTTTAGGATCAATGTTATAGCCGCGTGCAGGCTGAATACCGACAGTGACATTGCCGTAGGTCTTCAGCGCCAGCTGGAAAGTCCCGTCGACAATGTGCGGATCTGCCTCCGGCGCACCCCAACGTTCCTCAATCCCCTCACGCACTGCCAAAGGTAGCTTGGAAAACAACTGCTTATAGCGTTCCAGCGACAGCTCTTCCCCGCCTTTGCGTTGCTTTGCGTCGCTAAGTGCGTTGGTGGGGCCAGCCAGCAGATCCTCTATCAACGCCTCAGACGAACTCGGCGCATTTTCCGCAACCCCGTAACCCTCTGTTTTAAGGGCAAAAAGCAGATGCGCGCAGGAAGCAGGCGTATCCAGCCCAACCCCGTTTGCTATACGCCCATCCTTATTAGGATAGTTTGCGAGGATTATGCCGACTTTGCGTTCATTTGCGTCGGTATGTTTCAGCCGCGCCCAATTGGCCGCCAAGCTGCCACAAACTGCACCCGATCCGATTTTGGTACAAACCGAACAAGCGAACATTGTGTCTTGGTATCACGGCCCCCCTCTTCCTTAAACGAGATCGCCCTTGTCAAAAGACGACCATCAATTTCCGGAAGCACCACATGCATGGCAAGGTCGCGCGGGGATAAGCCTGATCGCTCTCCGCCCAGCCCTCTTCGGAAGAAGACGACAGCACGATTTGCAAAACACATGCACCTTGCTTGTCCAGCACAGTGCCGGAATGAACCGCACCAGCACTAGACAAAGCAAACGCCGTTGCATTCAAAACAACATCCGGCGGGCACGCGTCAAACACGCTGGAAAGAGCAGCTGCGCATTCCGCCTGTTTCAGGCTGGCCACATAAAGTACCAGCGGGTTTATCCCCTGTGCCTCCAGCTCATGGCACAATGCATGAACTGGCTCAATGGCCCCGCTTTGGTAAAGCGCGCGGTAAAACACAATGGCGGCAACCGGACGGCTGGGATCTTTCCAGCTCGCCCGCACATCATCAAGGGATGGAAGCGAATGACCCTGCAACACCAGCCCTGCCCGTGGCAACGCCATCGGCTCTGGCGGAGCTCAACAGGAAGTTCCGCAATCTGCGCTGCATAAAGCAAAGCACCGGAAAGGTTCTCCGCACCACCTTCAATCAGGTAGCGCCACAGCAAATGCGCAGTTTCAAGCGGAACAGTCGAGCGGCTCACCAGCTCCTCGTCCCACTTATCGTCACCGGGCAGCAGAACCAGCTTCACCCCCTCGGCACGGGCAACCGCTTCCAACCGCTCAACGCCGTAACGCCAGTATTCAACGCCGCCCAAAAGGCGCACCACCACAAGCTTGGAGGCCTGAATGGTCTGCTCCACATAAAGATCAACGGAATACGGGTGCGACAAAGCCAGAAAACTGGCAAGCGCAGAGAGTACCCATCATGCTGGGCGTGCGCCGCCGCAAGGCCAGCAAGCTCTGTGTCCGCTGCGCTTAAAAACACAACATCGGCAGGCGCCTGCTCAAGATCGACGGCCTCTTCTCCATCATCCAATCGGCGTGATTGTCCGACAAGTACATGCATCAGCTGGAAACCACTTCAAATGAGCTCAAAGCCGACTGCACCCCGTGCTTGTCCAGCCCCGCAAGACCGATCACAACCAGCTTGGAGTGGCTTTCACTGCCCGCTGCAAACCAGGCTTCCACACGCGCCCAACCGCTTGTACGAGGACTGGAGCAGTCTTCCCTTCAACAACCACACTGCCTTTGATCCGCAGCACACCGGAAACCTTCATGGCAGTTTCCACCTGGCTTTTAACCTCATCCAGCGAGGCAAAGCGGCGGGTCGGCAGCACAAAACTCTCAAAGTCATCATGCGAATGATCGTGATGATGATGGTGGTCGTGGTCGTGGTCGTGGTCGTGAGCATGCTGCGCTTCATGGTGCGAAAGGCGCAAGTCCATATCATCTTCTGCGCCCGCATCGCGGCCAAGCAGAACATCCAGCGCCAGCTCACCGTTTGAAGCAGCCACAATCTCAACCCCGTCGCGCACACGGCCACGGATGGTTTCTTTCACAGCTGCCAGCTCCGCTTCGCTCAAAAGGTCGGCTTTGGAAAGCACAACCAGATCAGCACAGGTCAGCTGATCAGCAAACAGCTCTTCCACCGGGCTTTCATGGTCAAGCGCCTCATCAGCAGCGCGCTGCGCCGCAACCGCCTCTTCATCAGAGGCAACCTTACCTGCAGCAACAGCTGGTGCGTCCACCACAGTCACAACGCTATCTACGGTGACGCGCGGCTTGACAGAAGGCCAGTTGAACGCCCGCACCAACGGCTGTGGGAGTGCAAGACCGGAGGTCTCGATCACAATCACGTCCGGCGTCTGCTCCCGCTCCAGAAGCATCTCCATGGTTGGCAGAAAATCATCAGCCACAGTGCAGCAGATACAGCCATTGGCCAGCTCAACCACTTCATCGGCGGAACAATCCGGGTCCGCACAGCCATTGACCAGCGACCCGTCAAATCCCATCTCGCCAAACTCATTGACGATCAGCGCAATGCGCTTGTCCTGGGCTTTCATCAGCAGGTTGCGTACCAATGTGGTTTTACCAGCACCCAGAAATCCAGTGATAATGACCGCAGGGATTTTCTTGGAAGGGGCAGCAAAGAAGGAAGTCATAGGGAAATCTCCGGGGAAACAGCAGGCTTCAGCTGTAGTGGCTGACCTGCTGCAATAAACAGAACAAAGTGGCAAAGTTCAGCAACACGCTGATTAAGGCGCCCCGCCTCATCTCTAAAGGCACGGGCCATGGCATTTTCAGGCACAATACCCATGCCCACCTCATTGCCAACAAACACAACAGGGCACGGCAAACTGGCAAGAACCAACTCAAGCTTGTCCAGCTCAGCTCGCCAGTCCCGTTCCGCATGCATAAGATTGGAAAGCCAAAGCGTCAGGCAGTCGACAAGGATGGCTCGATCGGAACCCGCCTGCTCTTTCAACACACGCACAAGCTCCAATGGCTCTTCAACAGTGTCCCAAAGGTCGCCGCGCTGCACCTTGTGCTGCGCAATGCGCTCCTCCATTTCACCGTCAAAGGCCTGACCTGTCGCAATATAGATTGGACGTCGCCCACTGCTCAAAACCAGTTTCTCGGCATATGCGCTTTTCCCGGAACGGGCACCACCCGTTACAAGACAATGGCGAGCATCCCGCTCGCCTCTCTGTACAGCCATCGGAATTAGCAGGCCAGAACGCGCAGGGAAGCCGCAGCTTCAGATGATGGGTATAAAAGTAGGGCAGCTGCCTCACATGGAGACAGGAAAACTTGTGTCATGAGCACCTCTCGCCGTCCACCCGACAGCAGTCCTATGTCAATTCGTATCTCCAGCCGGTCTCCTGGCTTGCGGCTTAACCGACTATAGCCCCTTCCCAGCACAACAAGGCCAGTGGGATTATTGCTAGAGTCTCGCCGCTCACAGTTGCGGGGGCAGCTGCGGCATACTTCCAAAGATGGAGCCTTCCAAAAATGGAACCGCATTCCCGTTTCATCCTTTTATATTCCGCATACACAGATCATAAAAAGAAACTGGAGGTCTAGCCTTCAGTGTTGGGCGCAATTCGCGCGCCTGTCAATTGGCTTTGTGTGAATTCCAACATCCTCAGAAGATCAAACCCGCAAAAATCACGGGTTTTAGTGATCTCTGGCTAACCCACTTGGATATCTCAATAAAAAAAATGAGAAACTGTCCACAAATCGAAAAATTCCTAAAAAAACGACTTGGCAAACACACCATGCCTCTGTAAAAGCCTCCTCACGCAAACGGCGAGGCAAACTCGCAAGGGTGTCATGATCCCCGGTAGCTCAGTGGTAGAGCAAGCGGCTGTTAACCGCTTGGTCGCTGGTTCGAATCCGGCCCGGGGAGCCATCCTTTTTCGTTTGCAGCCATACGGCAA
>BAXV01000138.1 GCA_001310715.1 Pseudovibrio sp. JCM 19062 | reverse complement strand
TGATAGAGGAACGAGCGGTTCTGGATGCCACGGGTGGTAATGTGCTGTTGCAAAAAGCGAACCAGATCATCACTCATGCGAACGCTGGATGATCTTAAAAGATCGTCCTGATCTATTGTGAGAACCTGAAACAGATTAGGACCGATCTGGTTGACAACCAAAGGTTGCCCCTGCCCCAGAACAGTCAGCTCACCCGGCGCAGCGCCAACCGTAAAGGCCGCATCAAACCCGCTACCGACAATCAGGGTATTGTCTGTACCGAACCCACCGCCCCCGTCGCCAAAGGTGATCTGCCCCTGAATAACCGGATAGGTGAGCAGGGAGAGCGTATTGTCATTGCCGTCCATCAAAATGGCGTGGCTGCCCGGTGCCAGATCGGCGAACACACTGCCGTGGTTCACAAAGCTGTTGCCATCGCCGACCATGCGAACACCATGAGATTCTGGGTTGGCATTGGTTGAGTGGGCTATGATCCTGCCGCTGCTTTGCATCTCGAAACTATCTACATCGATATCAACGCCTTGAGCAGTATTACCGGAAGCATAAATCGAGACACCTTGTTCCAGAGTAAGGAACGAGGAGCTACCCGATGCAAAAGCAAAAATACCAGTAGCATTTGTCGCTCCTTTAACGTTTATCTGGCTATTGGCAAGGATGGTGGTTGAAGAATCACCCGTTAAAGCGAATTGATTGAGCCCAAAAGCTTCTTCAGTGTCAGACACGACATTAAGTATAGAATTTGTTCCCAAAGAAACATTAGACTCAGTTGCACCATGAATTACACCATCTGCTCTCTCAAAGGCAGTAACATTAAGAATAGTCCCACTTCCAACAATCAACTCGGCCGATCCACCCAAAGCAAATTGAATCACACCGTCTGCCTCATTGAATTCGCTATTTGCAAAGATCTGTGAGTTCGACCCAATCGTGATTGTTGTTTCTCCATTTCCATCAGTGCCTTGCAATATTGCACCGGAAGTTAATTGAGAATTTATTTTTATTTTGGTGCCTGCTGCCAGTGTGATACTGGCGTTACCATTTCCCCCAACTTGGAACTGCCGAATTCCGAGCGAATCCTCAATTGCGTTGACTATGATGGAACTGTTTGACCCAAACTGGATTATGTTATCGCCGTCGGTGTTACTTTGGTCTATCCCTAAACCATCGTTGTTAGGCGCTATAACGCTAATAGTGGCATTTTCTAATTCAACTGTATTAAGGCCGTTGACAGTGGTCTGTCGCACTCCAATGGCATCATTATTACTTCCATCTTCAGCTGCAAAAATGTTTCCTCCCTGTCCCACAATGAGAGTGTTATAAGTATCTCCATTTTGTAAGATGGTAGTTAGTGGAGTAGCACCTATTACATCGGTTGCAGAAACGGGGCCGTTTAGAGTGATCACGCTGTTGAACCCGCTGGCATTAATGGCAAACAAGCTGGGGTCAACAGTTATACTGCCTGTACTGGTGACGAGCACTGTGTCGTCACCCGTCAGAACTTCAGGGCTGGTCTGCGCCGTGTCGATCACAATCTGTGCAATGGCGATGTTGGAGAAGCCAACTGAGGCAAGAGTGATGGCGACAAATCCAAATGCGGAGGCATGGACCTTGCGACGTATTGACTTCATGAACATCTAAGATCACCTCGGTGTGATGCCTACTGAAATATTCGCACTGATGATTCCTGTTTACAGGAGAATGCGTTGGCCCCATATCCATGAAGACTGGGTTGATAACTTTGGTGTTGTTGAAATGACTCAGGTTGCTCATATGGATGAGCGGCGATGAGACCTTAACACGACTGCGTAATACTCACGCCTTTACTTGCTATGTTGGGGGCTCGCTCCTGTTTCCCGAAATAAACACCACTAACCAGTGCATCTCTACGGAATTGGGAGCGCTGGTATTCATCCAGCGCCCTACCTATCAGAACAACACCGAGAACCCGGCATTGATGCTGCCGAAGACGGCGTCGATGGAGTCGTAGGCAGCCTCTACGCCGAAGTCTAATGAGGCGCGGTCGGTGACCAGGTATTCAACGTCGGCCCCGAGGAACGGGCGCACACCGGCATCGTTCAGGTTCTCGTCATAAGGAACAGCAAAGCCCATGACGGTGGCATCAAGGTCGTCGCCCCAGTTGGCGTAGATGTCCAGACCACCACGCAGTGTGGTGCTCCAGCGGGTGGCGTCCTGATTGAGCGCGCTAAAGCCCAGACCTGCCACTTGCAGCCGCACGTTGATCTGCTGATGGTTGCGGTTGGTTAGCCGTAGTCCATTAACCCCGCCTTCGCTGTAGCTGTCCTGATGGAACAGGGAATAGCGCAGGGCCACAGAAGGGACGAACAGATGGCCCCCGTAGGGCAGCTCGTAGCCGACGGTCACCTCTGGCGAGATCAGGAAGCCAACGCCGTTGTCGCCTGCGTTGACAATGCCGCCGAGAACCGTGTTGTCGAGATAGGTGCGAGAGACATCATCCCAGTTGATGCCGCCGAGCAGGTTGATGGCGGTCAGGATACGGTCAAAGGCGCGGTCGTAATAAATCCCTGCATAAGCGGTCTGCAATGTGTTGTCCCAATGAGGATTGCCCTGATTGACGGAGCCGATGGAATAACCGGCATAAACTCCGCCCAGCCCGTTGTCCTCAAACGCCCTGTCATAGCCGACTGTGAAGGCCCCCAGCGCATGGGAGTAGCCCGTCCGGTGGTGCTGTGCTGGCCAAAGCCGCTGGCATCGAACCAGAAATCCTGAATGAGACCATTCTCCTGATTGAGGAACTGGCGGTTCTTGAGCCCGCGGGTGGTTATTTCCTGTTGCAGGAAGCGGATCAGATCGTCTGCCATACGCACGCTTGAGCTCTGAAGAAGCTTCGGAGCTGATGGAGACGACTTTGAGCAGATTGGTGCCGATCTGACTAACCGTCAGGGACTGACCCTGCCCCAGAACGGTAAGTTCAGCTGGATTTGCGCCCACGGTAAAGGCGGCATCAAAGCCGCGACCGACAAGTAGGGTATTACCACTCCCGAACCCACCGCCGCCATTGCCGAATGTGATCTGCCCCTGAATGACTGGATAGGTGAGCAGGGACAGCATGTTGTTATCACCGTCCATTAAAATAGCGTGGCTGCCCGGTGCCAGATCGGCAAACACACTGCCGTGGTTCACGAAGTTGTTGCCGTCACCGTCCAGAAGAACACCAAAGGAAACTTGTGTGGCATTGGTGGAGGTGGCTGTGATCCTGCCGCTGTTGAGCAGCTCGAAATTGCTTGCTGAGACAAGAACACCAAAGGCTGTGCTGCCTGATGCGGAAACCTCGGCACCGTACTCGAGGGTAAGGAATGAGGGAACGGTAGGTGATGTAGTTGAAATGCCAAAGGCAGTCGATATTGCGGTGACGTTTATACGGCTGTTGGCTGAAGGATTGTCTTACTTTTGCTCGCGAGACCGAAGATTCTTTGTTCAAGGCCGAAACCATCGTTTCCTGCCTCAACATTGATGCTAGAGTTCTGACCCAAAACAAACCTGTTGTCAGGTGATTGTTGGCTTACACCGAAAGCGTCATTGCCTCCTGAGACCCGAACGTGTGCATTGGACCCAAAAGTAGTACTTGCAGATTCAGTTGTAGCGTCTTGCACGACAGCAATTGAGTTTACGAAGCCTTGAACGTTAATCCTCGTATTCGCCCCAAATACACTCGTCACACGATCAGTGCCGTCCTGAAAAAGAGCGGTAGCACTACTCGCAAGAGCAGTCACGTTTATTCGTGTCCCTCTTCCAAACACGCTCGTACTCTCAATGCCAATAGCAGTCTGTCTTACTCCTTCAGCGAGAGAACCTCCGATAACTTCTATGTGGCCATTCGATCCGAAGTGGACAGTATTATTGCCCCCCACAGTAATTTGTTCAATTCCTAAAGCATCTGCACCCGTGGACACTGCGCTAATTCGTGCGTTTTCCAGAGTAACCGTATTATCGCTCGGTAATCCTAATTGCCGAATTCCCCTCAGAATGCTGGCACTTCCGTCATCTCTTGCTGAAATTTCGCCCCCTTGGTGCACATGCACAATGTTGGAACTACCTAACTCCTGCAGATGGTATTTACAACATCACCGGGATTATCTGAGGTCGCTGAAACCGGACCAAAGAGGGTTATTTCACTGTTAAAGCCAGCGGAATCAATAGCAACTATGCCGGGATTTACGATTATACTGCCTGTGCTGGTGACAATTACTGTGTCGTCACCAGTCAGAACTTCAGGCTGGTCTGCGCCGTGTCGATCACAATCTGTGCAATGGCGATGTTGGAGAAGCCAACTGAGGCAAGAGTAATGGCGACAAATCCAAGTGCAGAGGCATGGACCTTGCGATGTATTGGCTTCATGAACATCAAAGAACACCTCGGCTTGATGACTACTGAAATATTCGCACTGATGATTCCTGTTTACAGGAGAATGCGTTGGCCCCATATCCATGAAGACTGGGTTGATCGTTTTAGTATTGTTGAAATGACTCAGGTTGCTCTCATAGATAAGCGGTGATTAGACCTTGGCACCTCAGCGTAATACTTACGCCTTTACTTGTCCTGCTGCGTCCCGCTCCTGTTTTCTGAACTAGACAACGCTACTCGGTTCATCTCTACGGAATTGCGGGCTGGTGTTCATTCCGCCCCACTACTCAGAACAACACCGAGAACCCTGCATTGATGCTGCCGAAGACGGCGTCGATGGAGTCGTAGGCAGCTTCTACGCCGAAGTCGAGGGAGGCGCGGTCGGTGACCAGGTATTCTACGTCAGCACCGAGGAACGGGCGCACACCGGCATCGTTCAGGTTCTGTCATAGGGTACAGCAAAGCCCATGACGGTGGCATCAAGGTCATCGCCCCAGTTGGCGTAGATGTCCAGACCGCCACGCAGTGTGGTGCTCCAACGGGTGGCGTCCTGATTGAGTGCGCTAAAGCCCAGACCGGCTACTTGCAGCCGCACGTTGATCTGCTGGTGGTTACGGTTGGTGAGCCGCAGGCCATTAACCCCGCCTTCGCTGTAGCTGTCCTGATGGAACAGGGAATAGCGCACGGCCACAGAAGGGACGAACAGATGGCCTCCGTAGGGCAGCTCATAGCCAACGGTGACCTCTGGCGAGATCAGAAAGCCAATCCCATTGTCTCCGCCGTTGACAATTCCGCCGAGAACTGTGTTGTCGAGATACGTGCGGGAGACATCATCCCAGTTGATACCGCCCAACAGGTTGATGGCGGTCAGGATGCGATCAAAGGCGCGGTCGTAATAGATCCCCGCATAAGCCG
>BAXV01000137.1 GCA_001310715.1 Pseudovibrio sp. JCM 19062 | reverse complement strand
CCCGCCTTGCTCCACCCGTTCTAGCGGGAAACTTCAGCTTCAACACTGCATGGAAACCCATGCGGTGCTAAACCTACTCGCCATAACTGGAAGGCTCCTCCGGGTAACTCTGGAACCCGTCTGCATTCTGATCGACCGGCACAATCACCCCGCACGCAATACGGCCACCAGCATTACCTGTCGGCTGGCTGTGATAGTCGTCCGGATCTGTATGGACAATCAACGCCCTGCCCGGACCGCCAATCAGACTATGCTCATCATCGGGGCTCAGATCCAGAACATCAGAGAAGTACTCAACAATGAGCTTCTCGTTCTCAGGAACATGAAGGTTCGGCAGATCGCCGGCATGTGGACCATCAGCAACCTCAATCCCATGCTCATGCCCGTCAGGCGCAAAGTGACCACCGGCAGCATCAAAGTTCGGCTCGCAAAGACCGGTTTCGTGGACATGGAACCCATACACACCGGCAGGAAGCCCGTCGAAGGAAGCAGAGATGTGCAGGGTCTGGCTCAAAGTTTCCACCATCACCACGCGGCCAACCTGAGTGCCATCAACATCGTGCATGACAGCAACCGCGATTGGACGACCTGAAACCTGATCTTCCTCTGATGCCACTGCACCAAAACTCACAACAGCAAATCCAGCGGCAACAACGGCGGCTAACCCACTTGGTTTCATCATAAGAAACTCCTGAAAGCGTGCTTTATCAGCTCTCAGGATATGCAGCGTTCCAAAAGATACAAAGCCTCCCTTGCAAGCGCAGTAAACCAATGACCGCTACCCTATTAGTAAGTTGATGGGTCTTGGTTACATCTCCAAAAGAAAACCCGGATCAGAACACATCTGACCCGGGCGAAATTCCCTCAAGATCGAACCAAGCTTATTCTGCCGGCTCGCCCTTTTCGTTCTCGCGGCCAAAGTTCGGAGCTGCGGATTCCTGACCAGCTTCAACCAGTTGCTGTCGAATGCCTTGGTACGGGCAAAAAGCTTGTACAAAGCCTCCCCATCACTCCAACGGATCGCACGCTGCAATGCAGACAGATCCTCAGAGAACCGCGAAAGCATCTCCAGAATAGCATCTTTGTTGTTGAGGCAAACATCACGCCACATCGTCGGATCAGAAGCCGCCAGACGTGTGAAGTCACGGAAACCGGAAGCGGAGTACTTGATCACTTCAGACTTGGTCACCGTCTCCAGATCATCGGCGGTACCGACAATGTTGTAAGCAATGATGTGCGGAAGGTGAGACACAACAGCAAGCACCAGATCGTGATGCTCTGCATCCATGATCTCGACCTGCGAACCGCATCCCTGCCAAAAGTCAGAGAGGCGGTTCACCGCATCCTGATCCGCATCGTGATCAGGCGTGAGAATGCACCAACGGTTCTCAAAGAGCGATGCAAACCCGGCATCCGGCCCGGAGTATTCCGTACCCGCAATCGGGTGGCCCGCCACAAAATGCACGTTCTCTGGAATATGCGGCTTCATCGCGGAAACCACGGAGGCCTTAACAGACCCGACATCTGTCACGATTGCACCCTCTGCCAGATGCGGGCCAATGGCTTCCGCCACCGCACCACAGGCACCAACAGGCACACAAACGATAACCAGATCCGCCCCTTTAACCGCTTCAGCTGCGTCCAGATAATATCGGTCCCCAAGCCTCAGCTCTTCCGCACGCTTCAGAGTAACTTCCGAGCGTGTAGAGACAACAATTTCACCCGCCAGCTTTTCGCGGCGCATGACATGCGAAAGAGAGGAGCCGATCAGACCGATACCAATCAGTGCGACCCGGCTAAACAAGGGTTCAGACATGGAGACCTTCTATTAGGGCTACTTCAGAAATTCAGCGAGTACCGCCACAACATCTTTGTTGGCTTCCTCGCTACCGATTGACATGCGCAGGGCATTGTCAAATCCATAAGCTTTCACCTGCCGCAACACACACCCGCGGTCCAGCAGGTAGGCATCCGCATCAACAGCGCGCTTGCCCTGTTCCTCGGGAAAATGGATCAGAACGAAATTGCCGACACTTGGCGTTACGTCAAGGCCTAGTTTGGTTAGTTCGTTAACTACCCACGGCAACCACTGGTTATTGTGACCAACGGCCTGCTCGATAAACGCCTGATCGCGTACAGCAGCTGCTGCCGCTGCAATCGCTGCCGCGTTCATGTTAAACGGCCCGCGAATACGGTTCAGCGCATCAATGATGTGATCAGGACCATAGCCCCAGCCAACACGCAGAGCTGGCAAACCATAAGCTTTAGAAAACGTCCGCGTCATCACAACGTTCTCGGAGTTCTCAACCAGTTCGATACCGGCGTTATAATCATCCCGGCACACATATTCAGCATAGGCCGCATCCAGCACCAGAATACAGGACTTTGGCAATCCGGCATGCAGGCGCTTAACTTCGTCAAACGGAAGATACGTGCCAGTCGGATTGTTCGGATTGGCGACAAAAACCATTTTGGTTTTCTCGGTAACCCGCTCCAAAATCGCATCCACATCTGCCGTCAGGTTTTTCTCTGGAGCAACAACCGAGGTTGCACCAGCTGCATGGATCGCAATCTTGTAAACAAGGAAGCCGTGCGTGGTATAAATAGCCTCATCACCTTCGCCAAGGTAGGCATAGGCAAGCAGGCTCAACAACTCATCAGAGCCACACCCGCAAATGATGTGATCTGGATTAAGACCGTACACCTCACCAATTGCAGTACGCAGTTCAGTCGCACTGCCATCAGGGTATTGATGAAGTTCGGAAATGCTGCGATAGGCTTCCAATGCCTTGGGGCTCGCGCCCATAGGAGATTCATTGGAAGAGAGCTTATGCAGTTTATGGCCGCCCTTTGCCTTAGCCTTACCAGGGACATAGGGGCAATCGCCAACACACCAGCACGAGGTACAGGGCGTACTACCTGCTCTTCCATCAAGTCATTCCTTCATTCAAATAACGCGTAATTTATAGAACTGCGTCTGCTTCACTATCAAATTCATCATCTAGTCAAGCGGCGCGAGGGTATCCATCGACACACCTAAGCAAATCCAATACCACCTCAGCGGCTTCAAATAAATCTGCCAGCGCCTACGCCGATCTCTTCCCCAGAACAGCTAATAACGCATTTACGCCTTCAAAACTGCGATAAAAACTCAACACTTCTATACCTATATGCATCTAAAATCATACGGTTTCCCATCAAGCTCATGCAGTTTTTCACGAACACGAGGCAAACTCTTTTGTGTAACTGCAACCGGGAACACTACATACATGGTGCTGACCCTCTCGAATTATTGAACAGAACCTGAGCAAATTCTCAGGAAACAACGAGGATGAAAGCAAAAGAAAGCGTTGACACATTGCCAATAGACACCTAGCAAAAACCTTCCTGAAAGCCTTCAGAGGAACACTCATTTCGCCTTCACAACCTCTCGGAAGAAAACATGACTGAGACTGCCAGCGCAAAACCGGAGGAAACTCCGAAGATCTCACCCTCAACACAAGCCAGTGTTGCAGCGGAGCAGATGGACATGCCTGCCAGCAAGCTCATGCGATTTGGTCCGGACAACCCTCTTCGGCTTGACGAAGGCTCCGAGATTGCGCCCTGGCAGATCGCCTACGAAACCTACGGCGAACTGAATGAGGACAAGACCAACGCCATTTTGGTCTGTCATGCCCTCACAGGCGATCAATACGCTGCCTCAGAAAATCCGGTAACCGGAAAACCGGGCTGGTGGTCCGTAATGGTTGGCCCCGGATGCCCCGTGGACACCGACAAGTATTTTGTCATCTGCGCAAACGTGCTGGGCGGCTGCCTCGGAACAACCGGACCTGCCTCCACTAACCCAGAGACCAACGAGGTCTACGGTCTGGATCTTCCGGTCGTTACCATCGGTGACATGGTGCGCTCCCAGGCAAAACTGGTTGAAGCGCTTGGCATCGACACACTATTTGCTGTGGTTGGCGGCTCCATGGGCGGCATGCAAGTGCTGCAATGGGCCTCCGCATACCCGGACAAGGTGTTCGCTGCTGTCCCAATCGCAACAGGCCCACGCCACTCCAGTCAGAATATTGCCTTCCACGAGGTTGGCCGTCAGGCTGTGATGGCGGACCCGGACTGGTGTCACGGCCAATATGCGAAATACGGAAAGCGCCCGACCAAGGGCCTGTCCGTCGCACGCATGGCAGCCACATCACGTATATGTCAGATGAGAGCCTCCATAGTAAGTTTGGCCGCAACCTCCAGGATCGCTCTGCCATCACATTTGGCTTTGACGCGGACTTTCAGATCGAAAGCTACCTGCGTCATCAGGGTATGACCTTTGTGGATCGTTTCGACGCCAACTCATATCTCTACGTGACCCGCGCGATGGACTATTTCGACCTCGCGGCAGCCCACGGTGGCAAACTGGCCAACGCATTCCTGCACACCAAAACCCGCTTCTGCGTCATGTCCTTTACAACGGATTGGCTTTTCCCAACCTCGGAAAGCAGGGACATTGTAAGAGCGCTTAACGCAGCTGGAGCAAACGTCTCCTTTGTCGAGATCGAGAGCTCTCGCGGACACGATGCATTCCTTCTTGATGAAGCTGAACTACTCAAAACCATGCGCGGCTTCCTGACCGGAGCCTCCAGAGCCAGAGGCATTCCGGCTCCCGGAGACGGAAACGAACCGCAACGCTGAACAGTTAGCTTTATCTGAAAGCAGATTCATTATGATAAAAGATGATTTGAGGAATGTACGCGGCGATCACCGGATTCTCTGTGATTTTGTAGCACCGGGCTCGCGGGTTCTGGACATTGGCTGCGGCAAAGGCGAGTTGCTCGAACTCCTGATCAAAACACGGGGCGTGGATGGCCGTGGCTTCGACACCTCACAAAAGGGCGTGAACGAAGCTGTGGCTCGCGGACTGTCAGTTGTTCAGGGCGATGCGGACAATGATCTTTCCGCCTACCCCGATGATGCCTTTGACTACGCAATCCTGAGCCATACTCTGCAAGCAACCATGGACCCCAAACAGGTCCTTGAGCAACTACTCCGTATCGGCAAGAAAGTCGTCGTGTCATTCCCCAACTTCGGCCACTGGCGAAACCGCATACAGCTACTGACAAGAGGCCGGATGCCGGTCACCGACTACCTGCCATACCAGTGGTACGACACACCAAACATCCACTTCTGTACCATCCGGGATTTCGTCGAACTTTCAGAGGAAGTACATGCAAGGGTCATCAAGGCAGAAGCATTAGACGCCAAAGGCCGACGCATTGCTTTCAATGCACCTTGGTGGGTGTGGAATCTGATTGGCGATCAGGCGGTCTTTCTGCTAGAACGCAAAAATTGATTAAGTAATAGTACTCAAGTTTCAGATATCTCTTTTCGAGGTTTCAAATGTTGCAGTTCATCACCGGCGCGCCCGTCTGGGTGTGGCCACTATTCGCGCTATTGGTTTATTTAGGCATTCACTCTTC
>BAXV01000136.1 GCA_001310715.1 Pseudovibrio sp. JCM 19062 | reverse complement strand
TCTCATACACCCCCCAAAAGTGATATGGATAATATTTAAATATCAATTATTTAGCTGAACACATAGGGTCAAAAAGTTGACAGAATATTCATTGTGACACAGAATCAGAACCCTATTCCTTATTAAGGAACAATGTTTAGTTCGCCAATATGAATCAAGAGACACTGAAACTCATGTCATCAACAACTAAAAAAAGTCGAACCTAATCGGAATCCACGGCGCGATAGTCCCAGGCTGTCTTCCGTTACAACAGCTATTCATCTGCTTAAAACTTTCAGTCTGGAAGATCAGGAACTTGGTATCAGCCAACTTGCCAAGCGTCTTGGCGTTGCAAAAAGTACTGTACACCGCCTTGCCAGCGCGCTTCTGGATGAAGGCCTTTTGCAGCAAAATCCGGAGAATGGACGCTACCGTTTGGGTATCGGCTTGTTTTCCTTGGGTTCATTGGTGCGCTCCCGATTTGACGTCGCCAACTCCTCCAAGATGATACTGAACAAGCTTCGCGAAAAGACACAAGAGAATGTACGCCTTGCCGTACTAGAGGGCAACAAGCCGTTTTTCTGCATGATTTTGAAAGTCCGCAAACACTGAGGCTGAAGTCAGGAACCGGAATGCAAAAGCCCGCTTTTTGCACCGCTGAAGGTTTGTGCCTTCTTGCCGGACTACGTGATGTCGAATTGGAAGATGCGCTTGCATATGAGCGCGCGCCGTTGACCCCCAAAACCGTTACGGACACGCAAGAACTGGTTACCCGCATTCAGAAAGTCAAGCGACTTGGATATGCCATCGAAGACGAGGAATGTGAGGAAGGAACACGCTGCCTTGCCGCCCCCATTTATCAAAATGAGGCCGAATTGTTGCAGCTGTAGGCGTGGCGGGTCCGAGACTTCGCCTGCGAAAACGAGATTTTGCCAAACTGGCCCCGATTGTCATGGAAGCGGCAGAAGAGATTTCTGCTTCTCTCGGATTCTTGGGGCGCCCGAAACTATACCTTTAGTCAGTGCAAGGTGGCCATGTTAGAAATATCGATCGAGAACTGCGAGGATACGTTTTATTGCAAGCCGGATGACACTATTCTACGGGCAGCGCTCAGGCAGGTATTGGTATGCCCTACTCCTGTAATGTGGCTCATGCGGTAATTGTAAATTCGAACTTGTTGATGGTGAAGTCTCCCATTTGCGCGAGGATTCACCTGCATGGTCACCGCGCGATTTAAAACGAAACAAATGGCTAGGGTGTCAGGCGCAACCAAGCGCCCGTGTACTATTAAATTCCGCTCAGACCCGGCCAGTCTTACCAAACATAAACCTGCAAAACGCATTGGCAGATTGGTCTCGAAGACGCCGATCACCCACGATATTCACGAATTCCGCTTTCAGATAAAAGGCGATGACAGCTTCCTGCCTGGCCAATACGCGCTGCTGTCTTTGCCAGAGGTGGAAGGCGCCCGCGCTACTCCATGTGTAACCTTGCAGGGGACGGTCATTGGAGCTTTCAAATCAAAAAAAGTTCCCGGCGGGGCACTTACCCGCGAGTTATTTACTATGCAGGGGGGCGAAGAAGTCGCCATCGATGGGCCTTACAGCACTGCGCATCTACGAGAGGATTGCCCGCGTGATATTGTGCTTATGGCCGGCGGTTCCGGTTTGTCTCCGATGGTGTCCATCGCGCGCGGTGCATTTGCTGCCGGTATGCTAAATACAAGAAGGCTACATTTCTATTACGGCGGTCGTACCGAGGCCGATGTGATTGACCCTGAACTGCTTGGCGCAGAATTGGCGGAACTGGTCACGTTTACAGTTGTTCTTTCCGATAAATCCGAAACTTCACGACGTTTCAGAAAGGGCTTTTTGCACGACGTTGTCGCGGCAGACTTTGGCGAAAGACTGAAGGATCACGAGATTTATTATGCCGGACCTGCGGTGATGTCTGCTGCAATCCAAAAAAACAGCCTATGAGGCAGGTGTGCCCACGGACCAGTTACATTTCGACGAATTCTACTAGGGGGAGTAGAAAACATGACTAATTTACCGCTCACATTGGGGTGCTGGGATTATGATCGCGTACTGGGTTTGAAAGATGGCCGCGTTCGTCCTGAAGGGATTGACCTTCGATTTCTTAATATGATTGTGGAGGAAACGTTCTTCCGCATGCTGCGCAATCGCGAATTCGATGTGGCCGAGATGTCCATGTCCTCCTACACGGTCTCCCTAAGCAAACCGGAGCGTCCGTTTGTTGCTATTCCCGTATTTCCAAGTCGTTTCTTCCGCCATTCCTGCATTTATGTAAATGCCAATGCGGGAATTGAAAAGCCGACGGACTTGATTGGCAAGCGCATCGGTACACCGGAATACCAGATGACCGCGCCCGTCTGGATTCGCGGAATACTATCAGAATACTACGATGTGCCCGTTGACAGTGTTACCTATGTAACTGGCGGTGAAGAAGAACCAAACCGCAAAGAAAAGCTGAAGCTCAACTTACCGGACAACATCAAGGTGGAACCCATTGCGCCAGAAAAAACACTGGCGCAAATGCTGGCCAGCGGCGAGATTGATGCGCTCCACACCGCCCGTAAGCCCTCCACTTTTGATGGCGTAAATGTCAAGCGACTGTTTCCCAACTTCGTCGAGGTGGAACAACACTATTGGCGCGAAACCGGCATTTTCCCCATCATGCACGTGGTTGCCATTCGCCGTGACGTTTATGAGCAAAACCGCTGGATTGCCATGAACCTTTATCAGGCTTTCCGTGATGCACAACAGCTTTGCTATGAGGGGTTGAAAGAAACTGCCGCGCTTAAGGGCATGTTGCCGTGGTTCAACGCGCATGTGGAAGAAACTTTCGCCATGATGGGTGAGGACTTCTGGCCTTATGGCTTGGAGAAGAACCGCAAAGTGCTCGATACTTTCCTACGCTACCACTTTGAGCAAGGTCTCTCCCCGCGAAAGTTGGAAGTCGAAGATATGTTTGCTCCCGAAACTTTTGAAGAATTTGTAATTTAGATTGAGCGACAATTAAAATGGCAAAGACCACAATCCCGCAGCTCCAACAGATGAAGCGCGAGGGCAAGAAAATTTTTGGCGTTGTTGTCTGGGACTACCAGATGGCGCAGATCGCCGATAAAGCCGGTGCAGACATCATTTCTGTCGGCGATACGGTGGGCATAACCTGTGGGGACAAGCCAACCCGCTGGAAATCACCATGGACAGATGATCACGGTGACGCAGGCCGTAAGGCGAGGCACAAAAAACGCCTTGCTGAGTGCCGATTTCCCCTACGGCCCGCTGCAAGAAGGTATTGAGAGTGCCGTTCGTGCCGCCATCCGCTTTGTCAAAGAAGCTGGTGTTGACATGATCAAACTGGATGCGCGGCAGATTTTCCTGAAGTCACCACCGCACTTGTCAAGGCAGGCATCCCCGTGTGGGCCCAGTTCGGCGTTACACCGCAAACAGCCCTTCCTACGGAATGGAATACGGCTCCATGAACAAAGCGGATGCCCACGTGCCGGAGGGCATGACCGAACGCCTTATCAAGGAAGCCAAAATGCTGGAGGCAGCAGGTGCTTCTATGCTCGACTTTACCAATTCCGGCCCTATTGTCGGGCCCAAAGTGGTCGAAAAGGCTCCATTCCTGTTATTGGAGTTTTGGCGGTGGCCCTTGGCTGGATGGACGTGTTCGCATGGCCAATGCGGCTATTGGCTACAATGCCAAATCATTGGACAGCGAGGCGGAAAACTACGCCAACGTTTCCAAAATCATCTACTCGGCTCTGACTGAACTGGGAGAAGATGTACGCGCCGCCCGTCAAATCAAGGTACTCCACCGGCCAAATAAGGAACGCTCTCATGCCTACAGCAACCATAGACGGGATTGAAACCCGCTACGAAGTTATCGGCAATGGCCCTGCCCTGCTCATGTTTTCTCCAGGTGGTTTTGATGCCCGCATCGAAAAGTGGAGCGACCTTGGCGTTTATAAACGCATCAAGTTTCTGGACCATCTACCAAAGAAGTATAGATGTATCCTGTTTGATCGGCGCGAAAACGGCCAATCAGGCGGGCGGGTGGAGCGGATCACGTGGGACCACTTTGTGCGCCAAGGAGCAGGTTTGCTGGATCATCTTGGCGTTGATAAAGCGCATTTGATGGGCGGCTGTATGGGCTGTTGCCCGGTGGCGGCGTTTGCTGTCAGCCATCCCGAACGTACCTTGTCCATGGTGCATTACTGGCCTGTGGGTGGTGCTAACTATCGCATTAGCGGACATCAACGCTTTGCCCGTCATCTTTCGTTTGTAGAGGAAAATGGCCTCGATGCAGTTGTCGAGCTGGTAAATAGCCACGACAAGAATTTTTCTGCCGATCCGCGCGGTGGGCCTTGGGGACAGTCTATCCGCAACAGCACTAAATTTGCAGGTGCTTATGCAGCGCAGGATCAGGGACAGTATCTTCGCATAGTCGCGGCCATGTATCGCGGATTGCTGGACAGGGACACAGTTCCCGGTGCAGAGCCAGAAGACCTGATGAACCTCCATATCCCTTCTCTGATTGTTCCCGGCTCTGACGGATTTCATGCAACTTCTGCCGCACGTTATTTGCAAGAATGTCTCAGCGACTCGCAGTATTGGGACGTTCCAGTGGACGAGCAGCAAGAGCACAACGCTCCCACGAGGGTTCTGGAATTCTTGGATGGCGGTCTCGTTTAAGTTGTCGATTTTTCGGTTCTGACGGAATGGATACTCTCCTTCGCTGTCAGTACTCTTGCCTACCATGCTAGAGACACCCCGAGTAGGACATCCATTCCATCAGAGCCCTATAAAAGGAGCTAAGCTCTTGCACACCATTCACCTCGGTTGCTCTGCGACCCGCTCAACTGAAGCCCTCTATTATCCATAAGCCTTTTCATTGGTGTTCGGTAATCCTCTTATTTTTGGAGGAGTTTGGCAGTAGAATTATGCCGCCAGTTTCAGTTTGTCGGCAGGTGTAATGCCGCCTGTGGCCATGTTGGGCCGTTCGTTGTTGTAAGTCCAGAGCCAATTTGTGGCTTGTATCTGGGCTTGTTCGATAGTTTCAAAGCACATCTGGTCCAGCCATTCCTGCCTAACCGTTCTGTTGTAGCGCTCCACGTACGCATTCTGGGCCGGTTTCCTGGCTGGATATGAAGGATCTTGATGCCTTGCTTGTGTGTCCACGATATCAATGCTTCACTGACATTCTCCGGGCCATAACACCTTCGGAATGATGTTGACGTGAGGCTATGAGCACCTGCGCAGCCCCAAATTGCGCAGCAGGTGATCATAGCCGGGCTTCAGGCCTCTACAGTGATTTTACGACAAACCACCCAGAAGAGGAGACCGACTATGACCAACGCCATTATTACACAGCATGAGCCAGTTTTAGAGCGTAAACCCGTTACCTGCTTGCGTTCAGGGCCGGTTTTATGATTCAAACTCTCTAGTCAGAAGAGAGTTTAAATGTCGCGCCGCCGATTTGACCTTACTAACCATGAATGGTCGCTGATCCAGCCGTTGTTACCCACCAATACGCGCGGAGTTGCGCGGGTTGACGATCGGCGAGTTATAAATGGT
>BAXV01000135.1 GCA_001310715.1 Pseudovibrio sp. JCM 19062 | reverse complement strand
GATCCAGGTCCATGGACCCCATCACACTTCGTATATTTGTCATGGTCATTGTCAGAATCGCATTCTGCAGGCCCAGAACTTCATATGCTGCCTGAGAGGCGCTCAGAACCTGATAGAAGGTCACACCATCAGCAGTAATTGTGGCGTTGTCTTTGGTGATTACTTCCTGTGCAGGCACATCAAGCACCTGCTCCATCATATTCACCTTGTGGCCAATCTGGTCAATGAAAGGAACGATGATGTTCAGGCCCGATTGCAACGTCGTCCGGTATTTTCCAAATCGCTCAACCGTGTAATTGTATCCCTGAGGGACCATCTTGGCTCCAGAAAATACAACAATAATGATCACAGCGACCAGGATGAGGACGGTGATCGAACTGCCTGCCAGAATATCCATTAATTTGTGTCCTTTGGTGAGCGGCCGGTGAAGGCGCCCTGTTTTCATTTATATTTCGCGCCATCTGAATTCTACGGGATCTACAAGCGCGCACTCAAAGCATGCCAGCTTTCGTCTTCTGCAAAGCGCAGCTATCTATCAATTTTCCGAAAACTTTCATTTGCTGTTTGGGAGAGCAAAAACTCGCTTACCCATTGACGACAAGACGGCGTCTCAGCGTTTTCCTAACAGGCCTAATCTTAGATAATCCGAATGATTTTCTGATCGACGAAAACAAGAATGCGGCGACATCTCTGGGAAAGAGTGAACTTCAGGAGCTAGGTTGCTTAGGAAAACAATCTGCATGGGTGCAGCAAATCCGGAGATTAAATATGTCACGAGAGGACACAGAAACAAATTATGTACGCGGCACTGCAGAGGCCATCGAACTTGGCCTGGATCAATCTGGGACGAAAAAGTGGTACTTGGACACCGACAAGGGTTGGACAGAAATAGGCAAAAATGAAGGCAGCTAGTTCTTAATCGTAGCCACTACAAAGTCGGAATGCGTATCGAGCTGGCTGAGCCTTTCGGAGATCAAGACGACACACAAAGATCGAGTACTTCCATGGAAGATATTGGCCCAACAACCGTCATTCAGGCGGTGTGTGAAAGTTGTAATGACTCTGGGTTTACCAGCCGACCACGCATCGTCAGACAAGCTGACTTTGACCTATCTGGCTTCATTGAGCAAAAGAGCGATTTTCCTGGTGTAGAGCATGAGTTTGTGAACCGATCAGAGCCAGGGTTTAGTTACGATGACTACGCAACAATATTGGCGGTTCCAATTGGCAAGGGGCAGCTATTTGTAATCCACTGTGACACGTAGTCCAAGGTAAGCGGATAAGCTCGCAGATCTTCAAAGGCCGGAAAGTCTGGTGAAAGGTAGGAGGGTTATCCTGCACTCTCGCGACTATCAGCGCACGTAACAGATGCTTGCCGACCACTGATCGAATGATTGGATTTACCTTGAGAAAGATACTCACCGCCGCACTGATTTTATTCACCCTGGCACCGGCCGCACTGGCGGTTGAAACGACGGAACCAAACGCAAACGAGCTCCGAGCAATCGTCAAGGAAGTTTCGAAGAACCTTAAGGACCCATACAGTGCACAATTTCACGATGTTATGGGCATGAGAATGGGCGAAGGCATCATGCAGTTTTGCGGCTTTGTTAATGCAAAGAACAGCCACGGCGCGTATGCGGGCAAGATCCCGTTTGTGGTTTCTCTTTATGACGGAGCCCCCGGCCCCCGGACAATGGTTCCAGGACAACCCTTTTACAGTGAGAAACTGGTCTATATGAGTTGCAGTATGGCAGGCATATTCGACAACTAGGCCACAGGGTGCGTTGATAACAAAAAAAAGGGGCTTTCGCCCCCCTATCTTGTTGTCGCAAGAGACACACAGCCTCCTCCGTTTTCTGGTAGCATGAACCAAGCGTCATGATATTTTTGGGCCTCCTCGTCCCATTGCTTCGCGAGTTTGTAAGCTTCCTCACGCTCTTGGACTGCAACAGACAGTTTCCCTCGCAGTCTCTGATTGTTGACCTTCTCAAGCTTCAATTGCTTTAGCGTTTTGATGATTACGATGCTCGCCACAAACAACAAGCCAATGAATATAAAAGACATTACGCTTCTCCTGATACTGAAAACATGAAACTGGTTATTTTCACGCTGCCAATGAAATGCAGTTCGCGTTGAGCTCTCGCATTTCAGATATAGCTTCTTGAAGGACCCCGATTGGCGACGGCCAATATAATCCGGGTTCTGAAAGTGAACTTTCTTTTGTCACGACATTCCCAGTTTGCAGATCCCGAATGTCTACTAGAATCTGTACAGCAGTGCGCCCTTTCATGAAGTAAGAGATGTGCTCATCCTTTTGCTGATCGCTCCATCCGCTTATATCAAACGAGCCGGCACAACGATGCATGTGCCGACTGAGACGACAAATCGTTTGGTGCGTTTTCTCTCCTCTGCGACCCAGTCTTCCGGAACACGATTCAGCTTCTCCTGCTCGCGTTCAATCATTTTCACGACCGAGTTCACGTCACGATCCAGCCAACGAAAGAATGCCTTTAAGATCGCCGTTTCTTGGATTGTTCTGGTTCCACATTTCGGCAACATTATCACCATGTTGACAGGCCCGTCGCCATCCCTAGTGAAACCAAACAAGCCGTGTTGCCCCCAGTAGTCCTGGGTACTCCGGATCCAATCTTTCAGGATATACTTGTCTCGTTCGGACCCTGGCCACCGATCAATGATCTTCAGTGGTGAGTGCTTCGAACCAGATTTGGTGGCGTAACCCTTCGCACCATATTCCCGTGCTGAGAAATACTGAATGATACTTGGCATATTGCTTCTCCTAAAATTGAGAGCAACGGCCCCTTCAAGAGGATGCCGCCACCCTCTTGAAGGTTGTTAAAAATTATAAAAAGACGGTCCCGTTTAGGAGCTCGTCTACACTTTGGTCCGCTTGGTAAAAACCAAGTCATCAGACGTGATAGTTATTTTTTTCCCATAGGATTACATCAAACGAACCCCAAGGGTCGTCCAACGTGTTTATCATCGCCACTGGGTCAGGGAATTCCTTACCCGGTCCAATTCGCTCAGAAGGCGAGAGGTCATGACTAGAAAGTGCCTCTATATGGTCCTCATTTCTCTCCAGCTGCTTTATCAAGTAAGCGTGGAAGTCCTCTTGTTTGGTAAATAAGCGTGAATAGAAGTCGCTATCACCGTCAAAGGTAACGACCCACACACTAGTTTCCAAATCAGGAGAAACGCTTTTAAGTGCCTTGGCGGCATAACGTTTTGCAACGGCAAACCATTTCTTCAAAAAGAAAATGGTATCTGTCTGCTCAATTGAGGTGCTTACAGGATAGTGTAATGTCATGGTGCAACCTTTCAAAAAGTGGATGCACCAACCCCTCATGGTGCATGCACCCAAGCGGGATCTATTTGGAATTAAGTTTGTAATTTTAGGACCAACAGGCCTAACGACCAGATGGTTGTAGCTCAATCTTATTTGTAGTGAGAGGCTTCTTTGATCGCACGACGTGAAACAAAGATCGCCCATGCTGCAAACAAAATCAGGATAGGTGATGATACAAGAATAAAAGACATATTCATTTCCTAGGCTTTCCTTCTTGTGAATGATAACGCTTATTGCGCTCTGCGCGCAACTGCTTTTCAGACCTCATTTTGCTTGCTGCTTCTGTGGTAAAAATGCTCGTAACAAACATAATGACTGCCCCCAGAACGGAGAAAAGTAATGTTGAGACTGGAATAGTCTCTTTGATCGCAACGTTTATTACTCCCCCGACAAAAATACTTATGCCAAGTTTTTCTGAGATCGATGCGATCCTTTCGAGCGATGTTTCGCTCGGCCTATAGCCTGAGGCAACACCGATGAGCTGTAAAAGCCTTCGAAGAAGCCAGCTACTTTGCTTTATCTGCATGTAATGCATCCTTCTAATGCCGGACGCACTTCCCCTGCTGGGTAATGCACCCAGCGTTGAGTTGATTTCAGTATCTAGTTTATGAGCTCTCAAGAAGCTCCTGTAGATCTACTTTTTTTTGCTATTACCTTCCTCGTCAACAACGTTGAAGACATTTGCTGCGCTGTTAGGTTTTCGCATAGTTCTCCATGCTTCCTGAGCGGCTTGTTCGGGAGTTTTAGCTTCCACATCCATTTCCCATGTCACTATGTATTGGTTCATTCAAACCGATCCTTTGATGCGCCAGATAATCCAGCGGCCTATTAGGCTTATTATGGTGTTGATTGAAAATGCTGTTTGTTTTCGAAGTCCAGCTAACTTCGCCAAGTGATGCAATGCACCACTGAATCGCCTTATCAATGCTCAATGAACATGGAAAAAGCGATGAAGGGACAGGCGCACAAAGTGCGCGCCTGTCATGTTTCAAGATCAACGATTTCGTCAATTTGATCATATCGCCGTCCGGCCCAGGCAATTAAGTCCTGATAGACAGCATCATCCATACTCTGATCTGAATAGATCTCGCGAATGATGTCCCTATCAAACTTGAGCCAGCGTTCAAACGCTTTGGAAGGGCTGAAGTTTGCCCTCTCAAAGATTTTCAGCAAGACGAAATTGTCAGTACCTGTAATCGCATCCAACGCCCCTGCATCGTCAAAACTCAGTTTGTCTTTCTGGAGCAAAGCAAACCAAACTTTTGTGACTTCGGTGAGATTGAATGGAGCATGAGGATAGGCTTTACGTATCTTCGCGCTGATTACTTCTTTCGTTAGCATGCATAAGCCTCCATATCTGGAGACCTGTGTGCATTGAGATACCGCCAGAGGTGTTCACCACTTGGGAAGCCTTGAAATCCCTGCTGTTGCCAAACTTGGTTCCAGTCCAGACCCTTGGCTCCCTGAGGAATGACCCCTTTCGGTTTAATGATAAAGGCAGAAAACCCCTCAAGCTTCAGTCGCTGGCACAGCTCCAACGCTGCCGTGTCACCCACACCGAGAAGATCCTTATCACACCAGATCAGCACCGTATGGGCGCTTTCTGGTGGCCTGAACCTCTTCAGCATGTTTGCGGTCACCGCTGACCAGCAGTTAAGACCCGTTGCACAGTAGACTGCACCGGCATTTTCAAAGCCTTCAGCAACGCTTAGAACGCCTTGAATCGGCCTTCCATAACGTATTGCGGCTCCAGCAATTGAAAATCTTTCCGGTATTTTCATCATCAACCGTGGATTTTCGACCGGAGCCTTCTGACCATCGCTCGTTAAATAGGTTCGGTGAAGATTTACAAGATCACCTTGCTTATTACGAATGGCCAAAAACTTGGCAGAGAAATACTCACCACTTGGATGTTTGAAGCGTTTTACAAAACGCACATCATCACAAGGCCCGTGAAGTAACTTGCTCAGCCCCTGGACTCCCAATACCTGCGTAATGGTTCTGCAGAAGGGTGTCCTACATCAACACCAAGTCCCCAGAAATAGTTTAGCTTTCTCTGAAACTCGGCAATGCTTTGTTTATTGGGCTTTGAAGTCTGCTTCTTTACAGGTGTTGCTTTAAATGCGCTGCTTTTAGAAGTTGGGTATGTCCGACCGTCTTCTGCTGGAGCACCAATTAGGGCACCAACTTCATTTACGGTTTTCGAGAGATCCCACTGATTGACTTCCATCAGCAAGTCAAGTTTTGAAAAAGTCCCGCAAGTGTTGCAGATCGCTGTACCGCTGTCGTCAAACCCAGGGAATAGTCGAAAACCGTCTGTACGCGTGTA
>BAXV01000134.1 GCA_001310715.1 Pseudovibrio sp. JCM 19062 | reverse complement strand
TTGCTCTGCTTTTTCTGATGCCCCAAACATTCCACGCTCCTTTGGACCTTGCCAACGCCCCATTACCTGCCGGAAAAACTAGGAGATGCAGCTCTATCAATAGTTAAAATTATCAATGTAATTTATGCAAGTGCGATCTAAGGTTAATCAATTGTTACGGCGCTGCGCGCCGCCAGCACCAGAACTCCCTATAAAATCAATGAGAAGAAATCTAAGGTAATAATTAACACTCTAAGAAGTATGTGAGTACTGATCGGCGTGCAGAACCGCGAATCGTGGCCATCAACAAAGAGGGCTGCAAACGCGTGTCTTGCCACCGAAATTGCGTTTAATATCTGCAATTTAGAGCCAGCCTTCGTGAATTCGTGCCAGTTTGCGAAGCGGCGGCGGAATACAAAAAAGAGCACATCGCCGGACAGGAGTAACGACGGTGTGCCCTTCATTAGGAAGCAGTGTTGCTTCAAGGGTTCGGGGTTCGGATGTCAGTTGTAAGAAAAACCTTTCGTGTAGAGGCTCAGTTCGGAGCGCGCAGCAAACATGCCGACAAAGGTGCTCCCATTCAGGACAATGGCGGAGAGTTGCGTCACCAGCAGGTCATGGAAGAAATCGCCAGCCTGAAAGAAATGCTCGCCTCGCCGGGAACCGACCCACAGGAACTGTCCAAACGCGTTGCTGAGGAACTGCGTGAGGAAATCGGCGAAGCTGCCAAGCTCAAACGCGAGTTGGACGCCATCTATGAAGCCATCGCCGAAACCAAAACCGAAATCGCAGCCCTTCACAGCAAAGCCAGCGTTGACAACGATGAGCGTGGCCGCGTTACCATGGAGCTGGGTGCAATCGTCTCGGGCACGGAAGGTGCAACCGAGCAGATCCTGACAGCAGCCGAGCTCATCGACCAGAACGCGGCAACAATTATGCCAATGGTTCCGACTGAACATGAAGGGCTGGTGGGCGACATTCAGGAACAGGTGGTCTCCATCTTCGAAGCCTGTAACTTTCAGGATCTGACAGGCCAGCGCATCAGCAAAGTGGTCAACACACTCTCCTTCGTGGAAGAGCGCATCATCCGCATGATCGAGATCTGGGGCGGCATCGAAAGCTTCAAGGAAATCAGCGAGCGTGTCGCGGCAGAAAGAGCTGATGATGCGTCAGCTCTGCTCCACGGCCCTGCGCTGGATGTGGAAGCTGGCACCGTCACACAGGACGACATCGACGCTCTGTTCGACTGATTTTTTTTGGTAATCCGACCTGCAAATGGCTTGCTATTTTGGCAAGCCAATGCTCTAAATGAGAACATAACGTAAACATTTAAGCGGTGTCGTAAGGCAGATCCAAACAGCAAGTCTGGCTCAACCCGCAAAGCAAATTGACCGGGAAGGGCAGGGCCATGGACCAGAGCACAACACCGATTGCCGAGGGGCTCATTCGCGGAGAAGATGGCAAGGACCGTTGCCAGTGGCATGGCGGCGACCCGTTCTACCAAGCCTATCACGATAATGAGTGGGGACACCCTGTCACCAACGATATCCGTCTGTTTGAGAAGATCTGCCTCGAAGGATTCCAGTCCGGCCTGTCATGGCTCACCATCCTGCGCAAACGCGAAAACTTCCGCGCCGCCTTTGCTGGCTTTGATTTTGAGAAAGTCGCCAAGTTCACGCAGAACGATATCGAGCGCCTTGTGCAGGACGCTGGCATCATCCGCCACCGTGGCAAAATCAACTCCACCATCAACAACGCCAACCGTGCGTTAGAGATGCGCGAAGAATTCGGCTCCCTCGCAGCCTACTTCTGGAAATGGGAACCAACCCCCGACCAGCGACCTGAAGTTTGCGACTGGGCGAGCCTTCGTCAACTCGGCAAAACAGAAATCTCCACCACTATCTCCAAAGACCTGAAAAAACGCGGCTGGTCCTTCGTCGGCCCCACCACCGTCTACGCCTTCATGCAAGCCATGGGTATGGTCAACGACCACGTAGAAGGCTGCTGCTGCCGCGAAGTCGTGGAAGCAAAACGAGAGGCACTGGTGCGGCCTGTATAGGGGGATAGGAAATCTATCGCGTCATTTTGGAAGTTTCGGGCATACGTAAATGCAGGTGTCATCCAGCTCGCCATTTTTATCTATGCGTTCATTTACTAATATAGCTTCCAATTGAAACCCTGCGCGCTCCGCAACTCTGATGCTGCGAGTGTTTCGCTTCGCTGTTCTTATTTCTAGCCGTTTAGCGTTGAAGAAATCCAACGCGATCGTTTTAATGAGTGCGCATGCTTCTGTTGCAAAACCTTTTCCCATTGCACCATTTCCTAACCAATACCCTATCTCGAAGAAAGGGATTAAGGGATTGCGAATAAACAGACTTATACAGCCGAGCAGATTTTCGGTTTGGTTGTCTACAATTAAGAATTTGTATTCTTCCTTGCCCTCACTGAAGTTCTTAATAGCGACTTGCATGTTATGAGATGTTTTCTCAGGAGAGGGCGGATTACCGACCCAGTCAAGAAATTGGGAGTGCAACTGCCCGAAGTTCGCAATGAGAGTGTGCATTTCGTCAACTCTGACAGCGCTCGGCGGTATGAGATGAATACGCTCACTCAACAAGCAACCAGCATGCAAATCGGCAGTCACCATTACAAAATTCTCCCTTAGAGGAAATAATTATTTTGGGTCTTTCTCGAATCCAATTGATGGACTGCAAAATGTAGCAGGCCTCGCACGACGAGCAAACGATTAGGTCATCCAATGGAATTCTAATATCCACCGCCATCTCCAAAGACCTGAAAAAAACGCGGCTCCTCTTTCGCCGACCCAGCCACCGTCTACGCCTTCATGCAAGCCATGGGCATGGTCAACGACCACGTAGAAGGCTGCTGCTGCCGCGACGTGGTGGAAGCAAAACGCGAGGTATTAGTGCGGCCTGTATAGGGGGATACGCTTGGGCGCTGCAAAGCTGCAACAGCAACGAGGCAGTGTCATTGCCACCTCGTTGCCAGCCTTCCGAATACCTTCAAATTTACGGCGCTCAAGACTAATCGTCTTGAGCGTTCGTGAGTTGCTCACGTTCTACGCCGGCTCGAACTGCCACCTCGTACAAGATGAAATTGGCGGCGTCGCGTGTCCATGGTTGGCCGGAGTCTGCGTCGTAATTATGGGGCATGGGGTATCCTTCGGGACCAAAGGCGTTAATCCCCAAAGCGCGAGAGGTTTCAACAGTACGCAGATGATGTTCGTAAAAACCGACCACAACGGCGGTTCCCAAATTATCCGCCCCGCCTACATGCTGAACGACCTCTTCGGCAACACCTCTGGTGCTCAGGTAAACCACATCGCCATTGTCGTTGATCAGCGGCTCAATTGAGACCAAATCTGCCGCTGGAATACGGTCACCAATCTCCTCGGCAATCTCCCATTGTGCATATACTGGCTTGTGGATCTCATTATAAATATCGACAACAACATCTGCCAGTTGCTGGTTCATCGGACCCGGTAATCGATTGCGTGGGCATCAAGGCGGTTTCCAAAGGCATATGCGATAATGCTGTCTGCATCATCAATGTTGGTTACTGCCGGTTTCCACGTCAAAACCTCGCGCATCAAGAAATCGCTCAGTCTTGTCGCCTCTTCTGCACTTCCCAGTTGATCTGTCAGGCGGCTCTGGATTGCAGCTTCGAGTTGTTGGTCGGTGAGATTCATGTCCTCTCCATAGGCTGTGCCGACTATGGATACGGCGAGTAAGCTGCCGATGATCCAACTATTCCTCTGCGTTCTCATGTTTCCTCGCGGCCACTAAGTGGCTCTCACATTAATCAGAATTACACTGGCCCGCCGCCCTGCCAACCAAAACCCTTTTATGGCTACCTCTCTGCCGGATTCCTCTAACGACCCGTCACAGGATTGAACAAGCGGCCCATTTGCCAGAAACTTCTAGATATCAATAAGCGAATCCGAGATATATGAGTGATAACCATTAGGGTTAGGGGATCTTTGAGAATTCAGGTAAGGCTCAGACAAATAACCTGCAAGAGACAACAGCCACCAGACCGAGAGCCGCTAGAACGCCCATAGCATTCCAGTCACACCTGATCGCCATCCTCCGCCAAGTGGACAAAATAGAGATTTCCACCTCCATCTCCCAAGACTTGAAGAAACGTGGCTGGTTCTGTGCTGGCCCTAACCACCGCCTACGCCTTCATGCAAGCCATGGGAATGGTCAACGACCAACCATGCACTAACTTTCAAGATGGAACTTTCAATAGGGGCTGCTCACACTTTATCTTTGACACTAATAGTAAGTTGTTGAATTTGACGGTTCTTAGGCTATCAGACATAACGATTTCAATCTCAATGCTGTACATTTCACGTAAATTTTCAAATTACAATCTTGAGATGAGATTATGGCGAAACGTGATCCAGCCAAAACGGCCCGTAACAAACTTATTAAATCTCTTAAGAAAGAGTTGCGGAGTATACTTCCAAGAGTATTAGAAGAAACAACTATTGAGAGTGAGGCATCACTAAACGCCCTAATTGGTGGTAAGACAGGCGAATTCATTGACCTGAAGAATGAAATCATCAATTCGCCCGATCATTACGTACAGCTTTGGATGGAAGGCTTTCGGGAGCATTTATCAACCAATGGATTTACAACACGGTATGATGAACTATTTGATATAATTAAGCAGTCGAGTGCTCTAAAGGAATACCTAGATAAGTTTTTACGGCGCTCATACCTTAGCCACTATGAAGAGTTGTATAAAAAAACGTCCAACAGTAAATGAGGCAGAGCTTTGGATTGGGCAGAATAATGCGGACTTTGGACTCTTCATTTCACCACGCTTCAAGAATGGCCAATGGGAAAATGATAAGAGTGAAATTCGCCATTTTAAGAAGCGATATTGGTCTATAGGGCACGTCTTGGAAACTGGCCTCGTTGTTCCCGATAAAGATGAAAAAATCACATTCAACGACGTAGATGCTTACTTGACGTTCTTTAAAAGCGTTCTTGTGAGGAGCGCAGGTTCAAAGTACCAAGATGAAATTGCTGAAATGTACGCTGAATATGTACGCAATGCAGAGAAGCCAGAGGATGTACCTCTGCTGATTCCAGAGTTTCGCTATGATGGCCGCGAGAAAAAACACAAATACCGGCTGGATTTTACTGTCATCAATCCGGATACGATGGACAAGGTTGGTTTTGAGCTTTCTCCATGGTCATCTCATGGAAGACTGACAGGAACAAAGGATAAAACACAGAAAAAAAATAAATGAGGAAGCGGCGGCCAATTTTGACAAAGAGATGAAGAAACATAAAGATTTCTTCAAATCCCACGGCGTGTTTTCTCTTATTTATACAGATCAAGATCTTCAAGATATCACTTCAGTGTTTGGTGATGTCAAGGGAACCCTAGAACAAGAAAAGAATACAAAGCAATTGAGCTTTCAATTCATTGATGATTTCTTTAAGTAAATCGTTGCAAAAAAACATTGAAGCTGGATTGAATATGAGATGCTAGTTTAGAGCTATAGTGGTCAAAGAATTACAAAGCTCGTCCTCCACAAACCAACGCAGTGAATCACCTAAAAAACGCAAACCAGCTCAATAAAAACGCACTTTGGAGTGGAGTGCGTTTTTATGTTTTATATCAGTGCCTTAAGTCTTGCATGGCGACTTTTGCGGCCAGCGGCTCAAAAAGGGGGGTTGCGGTGTGGAACACGTAGTCCAGCGGTGTCACCGTGACCATTTGTGCCCCTTCGGCGCGCAACTTATCCGCATATTCTGGAACGCGGGAAGCAGGGCAGTGCAGCACCAGCAACCACAAGTCCGCAC
>BAXV01000133.1 GCA_001310715.1 Pseudovibrio sp. JCM 19062 | reverse complement strand
GAGCATGTTGTTTGTCGGTGTAGTGGTGGCTCGTTTGCTTGGCCGCTCTGCCAGTTTCGGCTTGCTCACGGGCGGCGCTGTGGGCATTTGCGGCGCGTCTGCTGCACTGGCTATTTCTTCCGTGCTGCCCAACACCAAAGAAAACGAGCAGAACACGCTCTTTACGGTCATTGCTGTGACGGCCCTGTCAACGCTTGCCATGATCCTTTACCCCAGCATCGGCCAGATGTTTGGCCTCAGCGACGTGCAGCTCGGCATCCTCTTCGGCGCTACCATTCATGATGTGGCGCAGGTGGTCGGAGCAGGCTTTGCGGTGTCTGACATCGCGGGTGAAACTGGCACGGTTGTCAAGCTGATGCGTGTCATGATGCTGTTACCGGTGATCTTCATCATTTCCTTCTGGTCTACCAGATGGCTGCACGCCAAAGCAAAAGGCTCCCTCTCGGCACTGGAGGACAAAGCACCGGTTCCCTACTTCGCCTTCGGCTTTGCGGCCTTGGTTGTGGTGAACTCAATGGGCTGGATACCGGAAAGCCCGCGTCTGGTCCTCATCGACGCTTCCACATGGTGCCTCGTCATCGCGATCTCGGCACTGGGCGTCATGACCACCCTGAAAACCCTCGTCAGCCTCGGCCATCAGCACCTGTTCGTTGTCGTCCTCGAAACGCTGTTGCTGCTTGGCGGGATCATCCTCGCGCTGAAGTATCTGGTGTAGCAGCTGCGGGAGTCTCTTGGGGTGCTGGCTGTACACCTACATATGTTTGTTCGAAACTTTCGTCGCTACGCAAAACTCCTGAATTGGCTGATGCAATTCGCGGCGCTGCGCGTTATAAGTTGTGCGACAAGTTGAGTGGCGACATGCGGGAGGCGCGTGCGCTGCTTTCATCATTTTTGGGGAGGTCCCGTCACATCCGGCGGGCCTGTAAAAAGACGTATAGGTTCACATTATGGATACACGCGCCGCTGTTGCTTACAAAGCCGGAGCCCCTCTTTCCATCGAGACAGTTCAACTGGACGGCCCCCAGCCCTTTGAGGTGCTGGTTGAGATCATGGCCACCGGCATTTGCCATACGGATGCCTTTACGCTTTCCGGTGATGACCCTGAGGGGCTGTTCCCTGCCATCCTTGGCCACGAAGGCGCTGGCATTGTGCGCGAAGTGGGCAAGGGCGTGACCTCGCTGAAGCCGGGGGATCACGTGATCCCGCTTTACACCCCGGAATGTCGCGAGTGTGAGTACTGCCTCAACCCGAAGACCAACCTGTGTCAGTCCATCCGCACCACACAGGGTGCCGGTGTGATGCCGGACGGAACAAGCCGTTTTTCCATCAATGGTGAGAAGATTCACCACTACATGGGCACCAGCACCTTCTCCAACTTTACCGTTCTGCCAGAAATCTCTCTTGCGAAGATCCGCAAGGACGCTCCGTTCGACAAGGTCTGCTACATCGGCTGCGGTGTCACCACAGGCGTTGGTGCGGTGATCAATACGGCAAAGGCAGAGCCGGGCTGTAAGGCTGTTGTGTTCGGCCTTGGCGGCATCGGCCTCAACGTTGTGCAGGGCCTGCGCTTGATCGGCGCTGACAGATTGTCGGCGTGGATATTAACCCGTCCAAGAGAGCGCTGGCTGAACAGTATGGCATGACCGACTTCGTCAACCCGAAGGAAGTAGAAGGCGATCTGGTACCTTACCTTGTTGACCTGACAGGCGGCGGTGCGGACTACTCCTTCGAGTGCATCGGCCACCCGACCACCATGCGTCAGCGCTTGAGTGCTGTCATAAAGGCTGGGGCGAAAGCATCATTATCGGTGTTGCTGGTGCTGGTCAGGAAATCTCCACACGCCCGTTCCAGCTGGTCACAGGCCGCTCCTGGCGTGGCACGGCCTTTGGCGGTGCGCGTGGCCGTACGGATGTGCCGAAGATCGTGGACTGGTACATGGATGGCAAGATCGACATTGACCACATGATCACCCACACCATGCCGTTGGACGAGATCAACACGGCGTTTGACTTGATGCACGAAGGCAAGTCCATCCGCTCGGTTGTGACGTTCTAAGCCACCTCTGAATTTGAGTTCAATAAGGTCTAAGCGGACATCAGGTCTGCTTAGGCCTTCGTTTTAAGAGAGCAATCATGATTGAGCTGATCAAAAGCTGGCGCTGTTTTGATGGTGAGCAGCGGGTTTACCGCCACGACAGCAAGGCCACCGGCACGCCGATGGAATTTGCGGTGTTCCTCCGCGTCGTGCCCTGAACGGCGAAGAGTGCCCAACCTGATGTTCCTGTCCGGCCTCACCTGCACCTGGGAAAACATGGTCAGCAAAGCAGGCAGCCAGCGCGCTGCAGCTGAGCACGGTATGATCATCGTTTCACCGGATACATCTCCGCGCGGCGATGATGTGGCGGACGATGACGGTTGGGATATGGGCAAGAGCGCGGGTTTCTACCTGGACGCGACGCAAGAGCCGTGGGCCAAACATTACCGCATGGAAGAATACATCACGCAGGAACTGCCGGAAATTCTGGAAGAGTACTTCCCCGTTGACCTGAGCGCTCTGGGACTGACCGGTCACTCCATGGGTGGCCATGGGGCGCTGACCCTTGCGCTGAAAAATCCGGGCCTGTTCAAGAGCGTGTCTGCATTTGCGCCAATCGTAAACCCGATGAATTGCCCATGGGGTGAAAAGGCGTTCTCCGGTTATTTGGGGGCGGATCGTTCCAGTTGGGCAGACTATGATGCTTGCGAACTGGTCAAGAAACGTGGCTGGAAAGGCCGTATCCTGATTGATCAGGGCTCTGCTGACGAGTTTCTGGAAGAGCAACTAAAACCTTGGGTTTTTGAGAAGGTTTGCCGTGAAGAAGGTGTTGATCTGACCCTGCGGATGCATGGTGGTTACGATCACCTATACTACTTTGTTGCCTCGTTCATGCCAGACCATATCGCATGGCACTATGACGAGCTGGTCTAGGCAGTGCTCTAACTCTTTATTTTCCTGCGTATTGCTGTCCGAAAACCGGACCCACTTTTCGGGAATACGCTCTATCCTAGACCATTGAGGCGCTTGTAGTTTGCGCACATTAAGGCTAGGTAGCTGCAACTATTTGGCGGCCAAAGTCCGCCTTGAACGATAAAAGCCAGAGGATCAGATGTCCGATTTCATCCAGAAGATCGTATCCGGAATCAACAAAAAAAATTGATGGTGTCGATATGTCGAAGTCGATCGCGCTCAAAATCAAGGATGAGGCTCCATCATTGTTGACCAGAGCGGCGCACGTGCAGAAGAAGCGGATGCCGATTGCACGATCTCCTGTTCTGCAAAGACCTTCAAAGGCTTGGTGGATGGCTCTGTCAATCCAATGACAGCTGTGATGATGGGCAAGATCAAGATCGGCGGCGACAAGATGGTCGCCATGAACCTTGGCAAAATCCTCGGATAAGCTGGTTGAACTCGACCCTTCAGTTCCAACGCCGGTAGTCTTGGCGAACTGCTTTCCTCACGGTCGTTATCGGGAAGGCTTTCTCCTGATTTTTGCGGTTCAAGCTACCGGATCTGATATAAAAAAGACCCCGCCTCATTGATGGAGGCGGGGTCTTTTTCGTTCGTCATGCGACATGCTCTATGCCGCTCGGATGTCATCCATGAAGGAGTTGATCGTCTGACGCAGTCGTGCTGCGTTGGAGGCCACTGCCTGCGAGGCATCTAGTACCTGAGTGGCAGCTTGCTGGGTTTCGCCAACTTTGTCAGAGACTTCACTCACGTTGTGTGCCGCACTGCGCGTTCCTTCGGCAGCCATCTGCACATTCTCGCTAATCTCTTTGGTGGCTGAACCCTGCTGCTCAACAGCGTTAGCGATGGAGGTGGCATGCTGGTTCACCTCGCTCATGGTGTCACTGATGGCCACAATAGCTTCTACGGTTTCCTTAGAGGAACTCTGGATGCCGGAGACCTGTGTGGAGATTTCTTCCGTCGCCTTGGAGGTCTGCGTCGCCAGCTCCTTCACCTCGGAGGCCACAACAGCAAAGCCTTTGCCCATTTCACCGGCGCGGGCTGCTTCAATGGTGGCGTTGAGGGCAAGCAAGTTGGTCTGCTCGGCGATATCGCGAATGAGGTTGACCACCTCACCGATTTTCATTGCTGCACTGTCGAGTGCCTGAACCTTCCGGCTGCTTTCTTCTGCGCCGCTGGTTGCAGACCCAACCACCCTGTTGGTGTCGGCCAGCTGACGGCTGATCTCTTCAATGGACGCCCCCAACTCTTCTGCTGCGGTCGCAACGGTTTGCACGTTGGCAGAGGCTTCTTCCGAGGCGTCACGCGCGGAGTTTGAGCGCAGAGCGGAATCTTCTGCAATGCCGGTCAGGCGGGTTGCTGTGTTCTCCATCTCCTGCGTGCGCTGGTCAACACTTTGCAGCGCTTCCTGAACATCTGATGCAAATTGACCGAGCAGCTGTTCAATATGGCCCTGACGCTGCTCACGGGCTGCATGTTCCGCATCGCTTTGTTCTTGCAGACGCACGCGCTCCAGATTGTTTTGCCGCAGCACCTCGATAGCCTGTGCCATATCGCCGATTTCATCTTTACGTTCGGAATAGGCAATCTGGATGTCCAGCTTGTTCTCAGAAAGGTCACGTAGCGCATTAGTCATCACAGGGATAGGCTTGAGCATCAGCTTAAAGCCAAAATATGCCAGCAATACCAGAAGGATGCTTAATCCGATTGCAGCATAAATCAGGTTCACTTCAACGGTGTTGACCTGCTCTTCAACATGAGCCTTTTGCACGCCCACATAAAGGATGCCCTTCACATGGCCGCTCATGTCAAAGATCGGCTGGTACAAAGTGTAATAGGCCAAACCCAGAATATTGGCCTCGCCGCGGTAGGTTTTGCCCGAAGTGATGACAGGATAAACTCGGCCCCCCTTGCCCAGTGGGGTATCGACGGCGCGTTGACCTTGCTGGTTTTTGATATTGGTGGTCTTGCGCCAGAAGTCCTGCGTCGCATCATCCCACACAAAAACAGTAGCAGTATCCCCGGTCAGATATCCGATTTGGTCAACAAGTTCATGATCCGAAAAGCTCAAAGGCTCATTGCTGATGATCCTGGCAACATTGGAGTTGTGATCCAATTTGATGGTTGCATCGGGCATCTCCTGCTGGAGCTGCTCAGCGGCAATGCGCAGATTGATGTCGTGCCGTTTGTCCACCTGATCACTCAGCGTGTTCCAAAGCAGAATATTTGCGGTCAGCACCAGAATGCCGATTGTTACAAGAATTGCAGTCGATACAGCGAGCGCTATCTTGGTGGTCAGTTTGATACCGGACATGTGCATGGGACCCCATAAATTATATAGCTTTATTGGTGTTCTTTGTATAAATACCCCTATAAGTTTCACCGGTATGGTGGACTTCCTAAAAATCGATTAATTTTATGTGATTCCGCTCAGTAATGTGCAGATGTCGTATGAAGATGATTGAAACTAATACTTTGGTATTGCATTTTCTGGGTGCCAGTTGATGCGCTTAGGGCAGCTCTCGACATTAGTTCAAAGCAAACCCCGCTCCATTGAGGCGCGGGGCTAAAGCACGATCTTTACACCCGCTTACGTCGCCATACTTGCCTGAAGCTCCGCAAGCAGTTCTTCCAGCAATGCCATGCCGGCGTTCCAGCCTTTGTTCATGCCGCTGATGGCGGCTTGGAAGCAGGCGATTTCGGCGTCTGTGGCTTCAAAGGGGACCCATGTGAGGCGGAGTTTGGTTTGCTCGCCGTCGGTTTCAAAGGTGACGGTGGTTAGCAGGATGCGGGGCCAGTTTGGCATCTGAGGATTGATGGTTACCTCCCAGCGTTCATTGGCGTTGGAGTGCAGCCAGACGAGCTTTTCCGGTTTGGAAATCTCAACGTACTGGGCCCGCTGATAGTTGGAATTCTCG
>BAXV01000132.1 GCA_001310715.1 Pseudovibrio sp. JCM 19062 | reverse complement strand
CATCTATCCACTTCTTGATGCGGTGAGCACACCAACACTGTGGTTCGGGCACGACGGCGCAGACCGGATGAGCCTTTGCACGACTTTTCGCCTTCACCCACCTGGGAGCTGTTGGCAGAGAACCTGCCCAATGCAAAAGACATTTACGTTCCCGATCACACGCACTTCATGCCAATGGAAAACCCCGCCGCTATCCTGAACATGATGGCTCAGATGGAAAGGGGTGAGGAGGTCCAGTGGCAAGGTGACGGAGCAATCCTGGAAGACATGTAGATAAAACGTATGGCAGGGCGTTATCACTAAGAAAGAGCCTGCCAATAGGGGAGGGGACTATGGGAAATTTTGAAATTCACGGAGCGTTGGGTTCGCCATACTCAATGAAGGTTCGTGCCGCATTCCGCGCAAAACGTATTCCACACACATGGATACTCTGCGCACCATTGGGGCCAAACAGCCCAACCAAGCATGTGAAGGTTCCGGTGATCCCGGTCGTGAAGTTTCCAGATGAGACATGGATGAACGATTCAACTCCGCTCTTGCTGGAACTTGAAACCAGAGGGGAGGGGAGGTCCCTTCTGCCTGAGGACCCGCTGCTCAGGTTCGCCAACTACCTAATTGAGGACATGGCGGATGAGTGGCTCGTCAAAGCCATGTTCCATTATCGCTGGCACAACGAAGAAGATCGGGAGATCATCGGAAACAGGCTGCTCTATGATGCCTGTCTGGGCCTCGACAAAGCCACCATCAAAGCCATGGGCCAACAATTTGCAGCACGTCAGATCGGGCGGATGCCGAAGGTTGGTTGCACACCAGAAAACGCTCCGGTACTGGAAGCGTCAACCAAGCGCATATTGGGCATTCTGGAAAACGCCGTGGTTTCCAAACAGCATTTCGTGTTCGGAGATATGCCGTCTCTGGCAGATGTGTCACTCTTTGGTCAACTCTACCAGCTCAAGGACGACCCGACCTCATCTGCACTAATGCAGAAGGACTTTCCCTTTGTGTATCGCTGGCTGGACCATATTGATGATGCAAGCGGATTTGACGGGAAGTGGAGCACCGAAATCACACCAGTCATCGCAGACCTCTTGAAGGTGATGGGCGACACTTATCTTCCGTATCTGGCCGCTAATTCCAGAGCCATTGAGAAAGATGAGGCCAGCTTCTCAATCGAACTGCCGGAGGGTTGCTACACGCAAGATACTTTCAAGTACCACAAAAGATGTCTCGACCAGCTGCGGGGCGAGTGGGCGAAGCTGACGCCAGAACATCGCGAGACGCTGAGTGAATTCCTGATCGGCGGTACAGAGATCTTGGATTGCGCTCTGGCCCAACCAGCTACCTGATAGACCGACTTGGCAGCAATTGTTGGCAGCTGCCAAGTCTCTTTATTCAGGGCAACCGAATAAGTGCTTTCCTGCCCAGCCCGCATAAAGAACGACAGTTAATGGGTACTTTTCAGGAAATCACGCAGCGATCCTGCCTGAAAGGTTGTCGCCGTCAACGGCCACAACTAACGCTCCTTCCTGCCAAGTCTTTAAGAAAACCTAAAGTAATTGCACCCAGATTTCTCGCTGCAATTTTAAGAGCTTAATGAAAGTGTAACGAGCTGTCGCACTGCGCGATACGGTGACGTTCTCTTACACTAATTGGTTTGCATCTGACGTTACGTCGCTTCAATATCAAAACGCTCAACAACAACAAATATAACAGGAGCCCCCATGTACAAGGCAATAGCCCTCACTCTAACACTTCTTTTTGCATCCCCAATCGTTGCATATGCAGCCTCCGATACAGCCTCCGATGGCTCAGGCAAGCATTTTGGTATGATGGCCGAACGGCTTCAACTCACCGACGAGCAAAAAGAACAAGTTCAACCAATATTGGAACAACATAGGGAAGATCGCCGCGCAATCATGAGCAATGCGGGAATTGAACGCGGCACTCCCCCAACCCCGGAACAAATGGATGCAATCCGCGGTCCATTGCAAGAGTCCGCGGAACAACGTGATCAGGCTCTGGCAGCGGTACTAAGCCCTGAACAGATGACCAGCTTCAACCAGATGCAACAGCAGATGCGCGACATGATGCGGAGCAAGATGGGATCTGGTTCCAATGGTACAGATGGTGCCACAGACTCTGATGCATCGGATTCCACCGATACCGACTCCTCAACAACCAACTAAACCAAATTGGCTTGAGGAAAGGTAGGGGGGCTGCATGCCCCCCTAGCTGTTAGAGAACACACTCTGCCTTTTGCTTCATATCCTTCATTGCATCGCGATAAGGGCTCGGACCGAAGCTCACTCTTGAAACTCCCAGTCTCCCCAGCTCTTCAATTTCCGGCATGCCATTCATCATATAAGCGTTGACCGCTAGCGGAACATGCTGGCAAATTCTTGCTATCTGCTCCGGATCCGCAAGCGCTGGAATGAAGAAACCGCTGGCCCCGGCTGCCGCATAGCGCTGACCGCGTATGATAGCTTCATCCACCAGAGCTTCATGTTTTTGCCGCATCAGACTCTTGCAGGAACAGATCGGTTCTTGCGTTTATGAAAAACGGAATTCCTGCCTCATCCGCAGCTTTCCGGAAAGCTGAAATGCGAGCACATTGCTCATCAATGCTGTAAAGGCCCGATCCCTGAACCTTTTGGTCCTCAAAATTGACACCAACAGCACCAGTTTGATGATCCGGGCAGCATTTACCTTCACATCGGCGGGCTTTGCGCGTATCCGCCTTCAAAATCCAGCGAAAAGGGAAGGTCCACACTCTCAGCGATCCGGCTTGCGATGATCTCCACCAGAGAAAGCGGGATTTGCTCACCGTCACTGTAACCATGCGCCGCCGCCATACTTGCGCTTCCCGTTGCCACCGCCTTGGCACCGGCCTTAGCGACGGCCTGCGCTGTACCAGCATCCCAAATATTATAAATAATCACGGGTTCGCCCTTTTTATGAAGAGCGGCAAATTCCTTAGCTTTTTCAGCTTGGGACATGAAATAGGCCTTTCGATCTTGCAATTTTCAATTCCAAATCAATCAATTTCTGTTTTCGCCACAACCCGCCACCATAACCGGTCAGGCCACCATCCATTCCGACAACGCGGTGGCAGGGAATGACGATGGCAATCTGGTTTGCGCCGTTAGCACGGGCAACTGCGCGCGCAGCACTCGGTTTTCCCAGTTGCTTCGCCAGTTCCCCGTAACTCTTGGTGGCCCCAATTGGGATAGCTCGCAGTTCGCGCCAGACATCCTTAGTGAACCCGCCACCATGCAGCGCAAGTGGGACGTCAAAATCGAGACGCGTTCCGGCAAAGAACTCACCAAGTTCACGCTCAATCTGATCAATTGGTGCAGTGCGGCCAAGACCCAGGTCCCCCTTAACTTGCTTGCGCAGACGGGAAAGTTCGGCGGGCAATGCTTTGCGGTCAGCAAACTCCAGCAGATGCAATGCGCGGTCATCTCCAACCGCAATCATCGCTCCAAGGGGAGTATCAAACCAATCGGCTTTGAGGAGACCATCGCCTTTCAACTCCGCAGGTGTGCAGCCCAGCAGTTTGGCAAAGGCCTGCCGAAACGCATCTGGCGAGGAGAACCCCGAAGCAGCTGAGCATCAATAACCTTGCCGCCCTCGGACAACGTTTCAAAGCCATCGCGCAATCGGGAAAGCCGCGCCATTTCGAGAAAAGTAATCCCGAACTGGCGTTTGAAACTTCTGCGAACTGTAGACGGGTCTAGCCCAAGACGCACGATGTCAGCTTCGGACCATTTGTGCTGGGGCTTTGATTCAAACTCGCACAGCAGCCGCGTCACCACCTCATCATTGTCAGCGGATGTGCCCACTGGATGGCAACGCTTGCACGGGCGAAATCCGGCCTCAAAACATTCGGCAATGGTTTCAAAGAAACAGCAGTTCTCATACTTGGGTTTACGGGCAGGGCAGGTGAGGCGGCAAAACACACCGGTGGAGCGTACACCCACATAGGCCCGTCCATCAAAACTTGGATCTCGTGAAATCAGTGCCTGAAAGAGCACTTCATTATCCGGCAATTCAAAAAGCATGGTGTCCTATCGGAATATCTACTGGCTGGAAAAACTGAATGATACCCAAGCGATATCCTCAATCCGCAAGCTTCTCTTAAAGTATTCAAATGCTTGCAAAAAAAACAATCTTAGGTGATGATACAAAAAGGTCCGGCCTACTCAAGCACCACTTGTTCAAAGTGGTCGCTGAGGTGGATATCCGTTGTCTCCAGAGGACCGGGGCCTACATTTTCAAACTTGTGCGGAATGTTTGCCGGACCGAAAACAACATCGCCCTTTTCGGCAATAAATTTATCGTCGCCAACGGTAAACTCAGCCCTGCCGGTTCTGATGATGAAGACCTCATCATATTTATGAACATGCAGCGGCGGGCCAGCTCCGATGCGGTCAGAGGAGAAGAATAGGACAGTCACCTGTGTCCCGATGTCTTTGCCTTCAACCCGGCCCCGCCAGAATTCTTCTCCGGTGGCCCAGTCATCCCGCGTCAAATGTTTTGGCACGCCTAAGGGAGTCTTGGCTTCTAACTCGTGTTTATTTCCCATGAGACACCTCCTCTGTAAGCCCCAAATTCTGCTCGACATTCCGGGCACGAACAAGACCGTTGAGCAACAATTACTTTGTAAATCACGGTGCCCGAGAGTGCACACGGTTTTCGGGCACTTATTAAGGATAGCTGATGTGGCGAGTTCCAAACTACGCGGGCTGACCCTAAACGGCGGTTGCGTGTTTAGGGTCAGCCCCAACCTGCCCTAGTTCTCCGACGCCGCAGCCGCTGAGGCGGCCAGGCCAAACAATGTGCGATGCAAAGCTAGTTTGCCGTCTACTGCCCGGTCGATACAGGCGCGGAAGTATCCGGCAGGTCGTGCAATACTTTGCGGATCACGCAGGGCTTTTTCAACCGTAGTGATCAAAACCGCCGAGGCCGTATAGTCGCCAACCCTGTTTCTCGCATCAAACCATCCTTTTTCGGAAAGGCCGATCAACAACCGCATATCATCGCAGGTTCAATCAAAGAGTTCCAACTGGACAGGTCTAATCCAAGTGTACTTTGAGTTTCTGCGGTTGCCGAACTAAGCAAACCAAGGGAAACCTCGGACAGGAGAGGGGAGAACTGCTCGCTTTCTTGCGGATCAACATGTTCTGACCAGTCGGAGGGTTCAGGTTTGCCAAGTGTTCGATCTGTGGCACGTATTTCGCTTTTTGGTTCCTTTTCAGGAGCCATTTCAAATTCGGGTTTCCCGGATTTGTTTGTGATTATGGATGCGTCTTTTGACGCATTCCGCTTATAGTTACTTTTTAAACATGAGTCTTGAGAGGTTGTATTATAATAAAGGGTGACATTTGTGTCTGGTGTGCATGACATTTCTGTATTTTCATTAAAAAAAATCAGAGTGCTTAGCAGTATCAGACGGTCCCTTTTCAGCTGGTGTCTCTTCATGATCAAACAGCGAAACCAAAAGCTCATGAAGCATGGTCAATGCTTCCGCACGCTCAACAACACCCATGGGTTGCTGAAGCAGCTCATCGAAAGCCCGGGCAATCTCGGAGATTTCGATATCTTCAAATCTGGCAAGACGAAACAGGTCGGTCATCGCTCTTGAAAGACGACTGATTGTGCGTTTCGCTTCTTTTTCCTGGGCAAGGCGGGCGGCAAATTCTGCGCCAATCTGCTTTAACTCAAGCAAACGCTGACGAGCTGGTGAAAAGTCCAATCCGTAACCACGCTCAATCTGGCGATCTTCCCCAGCGCGGTAAATATAACGGCGACCCGTCGGGCTGTCCTTATAGGCAAGAACACCAGCTTCAACCAATCTGCGCAAAGACCGGACAACGGTCCGCGAGGAGCGACTGACATATTCAGCGAGTTTTTCATTGGAGATTGCCACAAGCGGACGGCGGTCTTGCGACCAGTCCTCAGCGGCTGTCAGGCCAATCAGAATATCAAGAATGTGATAGGTGGTCCCATCAATTCCCAAAGCAGGGGCGGCCTTTTT
>BAXV01000131.1 GCA_001310715.1 Pseudovibrio sp. JCM 19062 | reverse complement strand
GTAGGGACCATCGAGACGACAATAATAGCGAAAGTAATGAGTGGCATACAGGCCTCTCCTTCGCTGATTGCTAAGAGGTGGGCAGCAAACTGCCTACCTCTTTTTGGGGGCAGGCCTGCTTGAGGCCTGCCTTGATAGCCGCCATGGGTCAAGATTGCTTCTTAAAGGCGAAGCGGTTGCAAATGAGGGCAAACCCACCGAGATCCTGAGGACTTGGGTAATGGATAATAGCCCCAGAACCTGTCTCCGGCACCATGCGCTTGTCAGGCAACCTTTACATCTTGTGGGCGAACGAACCAGCGCAGTTCTTCGACCTTGTCTGGCTGTTCCACTTTGTAGCGCTGCTCTGTGCAATGCGTGCGCAGGAGTTCTTCTTCTGCAGCCTTCATGGTCTCGGCAAGAGACGGGCGCGCTGCAGTTGGGGCGTCGGGCAGGGCGGTAAAGTCCAGCGTGTCGAGAGAGGCGGCGAGTTCGGTCTTGTGGTTCTGGTAGCGCCAGACACTGCCATTGGGGTCGAAGCGGTAGAACGGCAGCAGTTTCCAGCCATGTTCTGCGACCAGCTCAATGGCGCGGACCAGATACTCGAAGGTTTCTTCGTCAATGAAGTAGTTGAAGTTGAGGCGGATCCAGCCCGGACGCAGGATCATATGCCCCTCGGTCAACAGGGCCTCAAGCGCCTTGCTGTAGCCATATCCATTCCCAGTAGAGTATGGCCGTAGGGGCCTGCGCAAGAGCAACCGCCACGGGCCTGAATGCCGAACAGGTCATTGAGCACGGCCACGATAAAGCTGTAGTGCAGGTCTTTGCCGTCATGGGTGATCTTCAGCGATGTGATGGACAGGCGCGGGGCCTCCGGATTGCCAAGGATCTGGATATTCTTGCATTTGGACCAGCGGGCAATGGCGCGGGAAACGAAGTCTTCCTCCGGCGCTCGATCTCGTCGGTGCCCACCGCTTGTTGTAGCTTGAACACCAGTCCGGCACGTACGGATTCCACGATGCAGGAGTGCCGCCTTCCTCACGCCGTTCTGCATCAGCCACATAGAGATGATCTTCGGGCGTGACGTACATAACGGTGCCACCACCGGGCATGGCGGGTACTCGGTTGTTCAGGATTGCTTTGTTCGCGACCAGTACACCCGGTGTGCCGGGGCCACCGACAAACTTATGCGGGGACAGGAAGATCGCGTCTTTGGAGCTGTCGCCCTCATCATCCTGCTGGCCTGCCATATCAATGCCCACATAAGGCGCTGCGGCGGCATAATCCCAAAAGGACAGGCGCCGTGTTTGTGGAGCAGGCGGCTTACAGCGTCCACGTCGGTTTTGACACCGGTGACGTTGGAGGCGGCGGAGAAGCTGCCGATCTTGAGCGGACGGCTTCATACTTGAGTAGCTGCTTTTCGAGGTCATCCAGACAGACCTGCCCACCCTGACACAGCGGAATTGAAACCACGTCTGCGATGCTCTCGCGCCATGGCAACTCGTTGGAGTGATGCTCGTAGGGACCGATGAAAACCACCGGACGTTCGTCCGCCGGAATTTGCTGCTCCAATTTATAACGTGCGCTCAGGTCTGCTGGCAGTTTCAGGTTGAGGATGTCGATAAGCTTATGGATTGCCGAGGTTGCACCCGAGCCGCAAAAGATCACCGAGTGATCGTCATTGGCGTTGACCGCAGAACGGATCTGCTCGCGGGCCTGCTCACGCAATGCGGTGGTCTGTGCGCCGGTGTAGGAGGTCTCTGTGTGGGTGTTGGCATAGTAGGGAAGGACGTGATCGCGGATGTAATCCTCAATCATGCCTAAAGACCGGCCGGAAGCTGTGTAATCCGCGTAAACCAGAGGCTTGCGTCCAAACGCCGTTGTGATGCTGGCCTGCTCGCCAATCACTGAATCTCTGATTTTTCCGATCAGATCACACATGTTGGTCCCACCCTTTCTGGCTGTTTTTCTGTTTTTGTTCAGCTGAACACGTGTCGGGGGCGTTCTGCCTTGCGCGTTGTGGCGTTTATATAAAACCACATGCTACAAAACTTAGTCAAGTTAGAAATTTATCCTATAAATGAGATGAACAATAGAATTATTGAGATTTTGCGTGTGGTAGGGCGTGCTGATGGGCCACGGTCCGGTGGAAATCGGATTGAAGCTAAATAAATTTTAATTTTAACAAAGGATTCGCAGAGCGAATCACCGAGATATGAGCTGGAAAGTTGTCTATTAGGCGTATTGCCACCTGTGGTTATGCACAGGTTTGGCCGTTCATTCACCGCTTTGACATGGAACTGCAACGCGGAGTTGAAAAAAAATTCATAAAAAGAAAAAAATTATTCGAAAAAAATATGCAAAACGCGAAAAATCGCACAACTACGGCTTTACGTTAACCTTAACATCGAGAAAACTGCCAATGGTGCTGCTGAAATATCTTCGGCACCGAGCATAAAAATATAACCGTTCGCTTGGCTCCTGTTTTCATACAGGGAGGGGAGCTGCGAACTCGGATAAGATGAACTGTAACGGGGTTGATACATGTTCAATTTCTTTCCTCGATTTAACTTCTACTCGATCAGCGTAAACTTTGGCACGTGGTGGATGATGTCCTCAACGGTGCGGATGGTAATGATTGGGCCTGGGGTTTTTCTGGTAACGACACCATCTCCACATTCGCAGGCAACGACTGGATCCGCGCAGGTAGGGGCAACGACCTTATCTTCGCTGGCGAAGGCAATGACCGCATCGACGCCGCAGGCGGCGACGACGTCATCCACGGGGGCGCAGGCAACGACGCTATTAATGGTGGACGTGGCTTCGACACAGCCGTTTATGATGGCTCCATCAACGATTACTCATTCCTGAAGCGTGGCTCTTTCTGGAATCCTAAAGTAACCGTCAGCGCAAACGACGGCTCTGAAACAGACAGCTTGAAGGACGTAGAAGCTGTTTACTTCCAGGCAGACGACTACACCTACTATCTGGATGGTCGCAACAACGAAGTCCTTGGTGGCGACGATGCTGTAGCATCCGGCGATGAAGGTCTTGTTCTCGACGCAGCTGCTCTGCTCGAAAACGATACGGATTTTGACGGCGATACGTTGGAAATCACTGGCGTTTCTGAAGCTAGCGCTTCTGGTGCAGCGGTTTCTCTGGAAGACGGTCAGGTCTCCTATAACCCAGGCAACGCTTTTGACAGCTTGCGTGAAGGCGAAACTGCTACAGACACCTTCACCTACACAGTTACAGACGGCAACGGTAGCACCAAAGAAGTTACTGTGACTGTTACTGTGACCGGCTCCAATCAGGCACCAGTTCTGTCTGTCGATTCCGCAGTTTCCATTGCAGAGAACACCACTGAGGTGACCACTGCATCGGCAACTGACGTTGACAACACAGACCTGTCCTACTCTGTTTCCGGCGCGGACGCAGAGCTGTTTGAAATCGACGCAGAAACCGGCCAGTTGAGCTTCAAGACAGCACCTGACTTTGAAGCACCGGCAGATGCTGATGGCGACAATGTCTATCAGGTTGAAGTCACCGTCACAGACGGCGACGGTGGCACTGATACGCAGAACGTTGCTGTTACTGTTGAGAACGAAAACGAAGTTGTGCGCGAAGTCTTCGCGTTTGACATGGTTGGTTCCCAGAGTGATCGTCTGATCGAGTTCACCAACAATGCACCGGACTTCTCCAGCCCTGCGGATGGCTTTGGCAAGTTTAATGCTGAAACCGCTCCATTCGCGCTGCTCGATGATACGGTCGACTATGCGCCTGATGCTGTTGGCATCATCGACACCTCCACCAACACCGATGAGTTCTTCGGCCTGACGGATACCGTCAACAACGAAAACTCCGATGCGCTTGAGGCCAAATGGGTCTTTGACATTGATGGCTTCAGCAACATCAGCCTGTCTCTTGATGCTGGCGCAATGGGTGACTTTGAGTCCAACGATGTGATCTCCATTCGCTACTCCATCGATGGCGGTGAAGAGCAGACCCTGTTCTCCTTCACTTCTGACGATGATGCCGCTCTGTCCTACACCATGGCCAGTGGTAAGGTTGTCGACATTAATGATCCATTGGTCGACGCTGACAACGGTGTGATCCTTTCCAACCAGCTGCAAACCCTTGTTGCTGATCTGGAAGGTTCCGGCTCCGAGCTGACACTTATCGTGGAAGGCATTGCAAACGGCAACGACGAAGCGTTCGTTCTGCAGAACCTGAAGCTGGAAGGCGATAATTCAGGCACTGGCACCTCCACAACCTACGCAATTGCTGCTGAAGCAGATGCGAAGGATGAAGGCGACAGCGGCGTAACCTCCTTCGAGTTTACCGTGACCCGCGCAGGCGATCTGTCTGAAGCTGGCACTGTCGACTTTGCTGTTGGCGGCGATGTGAATGCAGCAGACTTCGGTGGCACTCTGCCATCCGGTACTGTTGATTTGCAGCTGGTGAAAGCACCAAGGTCATCACCATCAACATCACTGGTGATGAAACAACCGAGCTGAGCGAAGAGCTGACCGTGACCCTGTCCAACTCAACGGGCGGCCGGATCACAGGCAAAAACGCAACCAGCACTGTTGTGAACGACGACAACGCGCCAACTCTCATCTCCACCATTCAGGGTGAAGGTGCAGAATCCGGCATGATTGGTGACTTCGTCTACGTCAGCGCACTGGTGACCCGCGTCACCAACAACGGCTTCTACCTGCAGGAAGAAGCAACTGACAGCGATGGCAATGCGGCAACCTCCGAAGGTATCTTCGTTTACACCGGTTCCGCTCCAACCGTTTCTGTTGGTGATGAAGTGTCCTTCAACGGTACTGTTGCTGAGTATGGCGGCCAGACCCAGTTGACCAACATTGGCGACCTGAATGTTCTGTCTTCCGGCAACGAGCTGCCAGAATACGTACAGGTGCTGCTGGCTCCGACTAACGAGCAGAACCTGGAAGCTCTGGAAGGCATGCGCGTCAGCGTAGACTCCGGCACAGATGATGCTCTGACAATCATCGAAAACTATACGTTTGGCCGTTACGGTCAGATCACGGTTTCCGCTGGTGTTCAGTATCAGGGAACCCATCTGTACGATCCGCAGGATGAACTCGATCAGATCATCGAGCATCAGCAGATGAACGAGAACAACCGCATCCTCGTGGATGATGGTTCTTCCGCGCAGAACCCTGACGAGTTCACCTACATTCCTGTGACTGAAGAGAACGGCGACAACGGCAACGGTTATCTGGATGCTGGCGACGACTTCTCTCAGGGTGCTACTCTGCGTCTTGGCACAGAGATCGATGCGCCAATGGAAGGTGTTCTGACAGAAGGCTTTGATGGTCACACTCTGATCCTCGACGGTCAGCTGTCCATCGACGAAAGCACCAACTCCGGTGCGCGTACTGAAGAGCCTGAAGATGTTGGCGGTCAGCTGAAAGTTTCCAGCTTCAACGTACTCAACTACTTCACGACACTTCGTGAGCGTGGTGCGTACACTGAAGAGGACTTTGTGCGCCAGACCGACAAGATCGTTGAGGCAATGCTTAAGATTGATGCGGATGTCTTTGGTCTTCAGGAGCTGGAAAACAACGGCTTCGACGATGCATCTGCAATCGTTGCTCTTGTTGAGGCTCTCAATGCAGAGCTGATCGAGCAGGGTCGCGGTGATGAGCTGTACACCTTCGTGAACCCGTCTGACGGGGCTCCAATCGGGTCTGATGCCATCACCACCGGCATGATCTACCGTCCAAGCGCACTGAGCGTTGTTGAGACAGAAACCTACGTCTACGAGGAAACCAGCGCAGACGCGACACTTGCGATTGCAGAGCGTCTGCATGAGTTTGCTGATCGTGATTATGTGGGTGACTACCAGCGTAACCGTCCAACCGTTGCAACCACCTTTGAGGATGCAAACGGTGAGATGTTCACCCTCGCGGTTAACCACTTCAAGTCCAAGGGTCCAAGCGGCCTGAGCGATTTGGCGGAAGACATTCAGTCCAAACTGGATGCAGGTACCATCCCGGCAGAGCACGTGGATCAGGTGCAGGCAGATCTGGACGCCTTGCTTGCTGATCCAAACTATGATCAGGGCGACGGACAGGGCTTCTGGGCGCAGGTTCGTGAAGATGCTGCAGCAGAGCTGCATGAGTGGCTGACCACTGACTACGCAGGTGCGGGCCTTGACCCGGACATCCTCGTAATCGGTGACCTGAACACCTAGCAA
>BAXV01000130.1 GCA_001310715.1 Pseudovibrio sp. JCM 19062 | reverse complement strand
CATCAAACCAGAAATCCTGAATGAGACCGTTGTCCTGATTGAGGAACTGGCGGTTCTTGAGCCACGGGTGGTGATTTCCTGTTGCAGGAAGCGGATCAGGTCATCCGTCATACGCACGCTTGAAGCTCTGAAGAAGTCTTCGGAGCTTATGGAAACAACCTTGAGCAGATTGGTGCCGATCTGGTTGACCGTCAGGGACTGGCCCTGCCCTAAAACGGTCAGCTGAGCTGGATTTGCGCCCACTGTAAAGGCCGCATCAAAGCCGCGACCGACGAGCAGAGTATTGCCGCTCCCGAACCCACCACTCTCATTGCCGAATATGATCTGCCCCTGAATGACGGGATAGGTGAGCAGCGACAGCATGTTGTTGTCACCATCCATCATAATGGCGTAGCTGTCGGCTGCCAGATCAGCAACCACGCTGCCGTGGTTTACGAAATTGTTGGCGTCCCCAATCATACGAACCCATAAGACATGGGGGCTGCGTTGGTTGAGGTGGCGGAGACCCTACCGCTGTTTAGCAACTTTAAATTGCTTGCTGTGGCACTAACACCGAAGGCTGTGTTGCCTGATGCGGAAACATTGACACCGTGCTCGAGAGTAAGGAATGAAGGATTGGTAGTTGTTGTGCTACTTGAGATGCCGACTGCAATCCCACCCGCTACAACGTTTATGCGGCTATTTGCCTGAATGACTGCTTTGTTCACATTTGGAATCGCGCGAGGCCGTTGTCGCAGGCCAGTGCCATTGTTTCCTGCCACAACACGAACGACAGAGTTCTCTCCTAAAGCAAACCTGTTATCAGTTGAGCGTTGGTTGATGCCTATAGCGTCGTTGCCCCCTGTAACACTAATATGTGCACCTGAGCCGAAGGTTGTGCTGGCAACTCGTTCAGTCGATTCTTGATCGATGCCAAAAGCATCATTTGCGGCATTAGCAGTGATCTGTGCGTTTGCACCAAAAACATTCTTTATTTCAAAAAAAAGCATTCTGGATAATTGCAGCAGAATCACCCGTCAGGGCATTTACATCTATTCGTGTTCCCGCTCCGTACACACCCGTATTGGTCCCAGAGTTTGTGCTTTGCCTTATTCCTTCTACAACTGTGCTTCCAGTGACGGATATTCTTCCATTTGATCCGATCAGGATGTTGCTAGTGCCCAGGATAGCGGCCTGAAGTATTCCACGGGCCTCTCCCGCTGCGGTAACGGTTAAGGTCCCATTTTCTCCGATCTCGACAGTGTTCTCGTCATTGAGAACTTGCTGAAATATTCCACGCGCGCCTATGCCTGCGGTGACCTTTAAGGCCACATTTGATCCGATCAGGACAGTATTATCGCCTGCGGTAGTGTGGCGCTGCTCTATTGCCCTTGCCTCTCCCGCAGCGGTAGCGGTTACGGTGCCACCTGGTCCGATCTTTAGAGTGTTATCGCCTTCGTCACTTTCCTGATATGTTCCAGTGGCACGGGCGGCAATATTCCCGGTTGCGAAAATATGCCCATTAGAACCGAATTCCACAATGTTATCGCCCGAGGTAGTGTCTTGCACTATTCCTCTGGCTAAGAAAGCATCAGACGTAGCGCTAATTGAAGCGTCTTCCAGAAAGATCGTATTGTCGGCTTCCCCCGCTCCATTGCTGAACTGGACTACTCCCGTGTGAGTGATGAACCCACCACCACCGCTCGCAGAAATATCGCCCCCTTCGTGGACATTGAGAATGTTGTAATCCTCTCCACCCTGTAAGATGTACTTACGCTGCCAATTAAGGGACTGTCGTCTGCGGAAACCGGGCCAAAGAGGACAATTTCACTGTTAAAGAAACCGGCATCAATGGCAACCGTCCCGGGGTCAACCGTTATGCTACCTGTGCTGGTAACGGTGACAGTGCCATCTTCTCCCAGAGTGACCGCAGTGCCCTGAGGGGCGCTGATCACAGTATCTGCGCTGATAGCGGCTGAGGTACTGGCTAGGGTTGAAGCGACAATCGTGATGGTGGCTAAGCTAATACTGCGAGGATCGTTTTTGCGCGACGACGACCTTATGAACATCAAAGACCACCTAGACTTGAGAATTAATATGGTATTCGCATTGGTGATTCCTGTTTACTCTAGTATTTAAGGGTACTATATCCACGAGAAGTCGGTTGAGTATTTGAGCTATGCTTTATTTGTTAGGTATAATTAGTTATGTGAGATTGTGACTGGCGTCGTAGGCAACGCATCAACTATGATTTGTGGGTAAATTATCTTTCAAACTCGAGGCGTTGCTTAGTCCGACTAAAGTTGCGCACTGCCCAATATGTGGTTGGTGATGCCTTTGAGTGGGCTTGTTGGCTTGGCGGTTATTCTCAGCGTATGAGACAAGCAAAACCACTAATCTCGACGCTTCCGGATCAGCGCGGAAATCTTCTCTCAGAACGGGCTAAAAATAGACAACTCTTATGGACTATCGCTGTGCTTTGTTAGGGTTTAACACTTAGGTAAGACCAGTTAGACCACGATTACAGTCAACAAGAGCAACAACAATGGCCACTATCTTCCTCTCCCTATTGCTGTCGTTGTTCCCAGTCTATTTTCTGATCTCGGTATCACCCGGATTGAACATGCTGGCTGCGATGAACATTGGCGCATCTTATGGAGTAAACCGAGCCATGCCCTTTGCTCTGGGCGGGTGTATTGGTGTTGCCGCGGCCGCGGTTTTGTCTCTGGCGGGTGTGACAGCGATTATGGTCCACTCCCCTGTTGTCTATGAATTGGTGAGATATCTGGGCGCAGCGTTCCTGTGCTACATGGGCTACGGCTATCTGCGGCACAGCGGCGAGGTCACCAACCACAAAGATGCTGCGTTGGAGACGAACTGCAGAAAGAAACTCTTGGCCAAGGGTTCCTTACGTCCACCCTGAATCCAAAGGTCTGGCTGGTATATGCAGCGCTGCTGCCGGTGTTTGTTGTAGAAAGCGCCTCATTGCAGGTTCAGATCGTTCTGATCATCGCAATCGTGATGTTCATCGAATTCCTGTGCATGATGCTTTATGCATTCGGAGGCGACAGGATTGGCCACCATATGTCCCAGCGTGGCAACGTCAAACTGCTTCACAGGCTGAATGCAGGTGTGATGTTTGTGCTTGCCGCGATGATGGTTGTCTCATAAAGCTCGCAGACGAAGCTCCCCCAATCAGATGACCTGATCCCAACCCGAGGCCTTAGTGAAATGATGCTGAGGAAACCGGGATGGCAGGTCAACCCCACCTACCGGCACGCAAAAGCCAGCTCCTTTTGGGAAGCTGGCCCTGCGGTAGATGATGTCGGGCTACTCACAAAACCTTTCGGTCATCTCCGACCAGAAAAGCGTCAGTTGCTGACATCACCAAAACGTGTTGGCTGGGCTTGCAGCCCATCAAGCCCCCTCGGTTCCGTGTGGTCCCGAGGAAGGTTGAGCCGTGGTTCTTACCACTCTTCGATGATGGTCTCGTCTTCCCACTCGGTCAGGGGAGCTTCAGACCATGTGCCGTAAGTGGCGTTCGGGAACACGATCACTCAGTGCCCCATTTCGCAGCGTTGTCTTCAACCAATGATCTCTGGTGATCCAGAGGAGTCTTACGGAAACCGCCGTCGAAGTCATGCAGGGTATCGCCCAGCATCAGAACGATCTGGTGATCAGCGCTAACCAGTTCGCGGCGCTCTGTCTTTGGAGGACCCAGCAGCAGAACGGTCTCAGGCTGATCTGTGGCAGGCCCAGCTCGCTCAGGGTGTCCATGGTGTAAGTTTTCTGCTCATCAGAACGGTCTGAGATGTAGCGAATGGAGACGCCCAGCCCATCAGCGTAATCGAGGAATTCCTTTGCACCCGGGATCAGTGTCGGCTTGCCGTCACGTTCCAAGGGAGCCATGTATCCCAAGCATCATATGTGTGGCAGTTTGCCAGATCGCGCGCCAGCAGCGCGGAGTTATCAATCACTGTTTCGTCCAGATCGGAAACAACAGCCAGTTTGGACGGATCCTCTGCTTTTTCTACCGCTTCAGCCAGCTTCTGCGTGGCAATGTTATAGGCCTGACGCTGTAGCGCACGGACCTCAGCAGATTGCTGCTGGTAACGCAGACCCATGGTGAATTCAGCGACAGAGCATTCATCAGCAGAAGCTTCTTGCGCAGAACCCGCCTGAGCGAGCATGCCAACGGACAGGCAGGTGAGAACCGTGGTGGTGAGGAAACGGTGTTTCATAAGATCTTTTCTTTCGTTTAGTTCATACTCTCCGGACCTGACGAGAATGGCCCAAGAAATTCTACGTATGTCACAAGCACATGACTTACAAAATGCCAACTGAAAAGGAAACCATGCAGATAGTCTTATTGACATATTTCTCAAAAAAACTTGAATTTTACTAAATTATATTTTGCTTGATCTGAGAGCTTACTAATCAGAACTGACGGTGCTTAATCAACTTCTTGAGTAAGCTGACACAACGTGCTGAGCACTTGCCGACACCCTATGGTCGCCAGCATTTCTCCGCCTCCCGTAGGTTGTAATTATCTCCTTTACAGCGATGGCTGACTACCTTTCCACCCCCCCCCCGACAGACTCCGGAATAGTCTGTTTGGATCAGCGATTATTTTCTGATTCGGAATTAGGGCCCCACACTGCGAAAAGCCCAGATTATGGCGCCTTTATGGTTCGTTTGTGGCGGTTTTCGGTATCAATTAGCGATCCCGAATTCACGCGAAAATTGCATCTGACTCAGAAAGATTCAGAAGTTCAATCAGAGTTTGTAATGCCCGTGATATATCTTGGATTTTAGTTAAAAATGGTTAACGCCCGATTGCAATTGCAGCGCCCAAAAGTTAGCGCCTTAGTTGCTATAGTAAATAGCGTTGGGTGTGGAGATCATTTCATCGATAATATCGCACTGTGAATGTGAGTGCATTGCAGAGTGTTGATGTATATTATTGAATGCAATTGGTCTTCCATGATTTGGAAGTCTTATGCTGCGATCAAAAACTATAATAAGCAGGAATACATCGCTTAGTGCTGGTGTATCCCTATTAGTTCTTTCTCTTTTAACTTCTGCGGCGCACTCGCAAGATCTGAGCGCCGTTGATAAGCAAGACCTTGGCACCAACAAGGAGAACAATGCTAGGGACTCCTATGCATATGGTTCTAGCGCTGATGGTAGTGTCGTCATCGGGAGTACATACTCCGATAATGACATATATCGCCGTGCCTATCGTTGGGACCAAGAAAATGGCAAAGTCGAACTAGGGACCCTTAAAGACGACAATAGTGGTCGTTCTGAGGCGTGGGACGTTAGTGCCGACGGAAATGCCATCACTGGGTTGGCCGACACGGACTACAGCTGGTACTACCACGCTTACCGCTGGACCGAAGACGGCGGCATGCAAGACCTAGGCACCATCTCTGGCAATGACAACATGAACTCGGTTGGCTATGGCATCAGCGCTGATGGGAGTACGGTTGTCGGATATTCTGATACGGGTAACAGTTGGTATTACCACGCCTTCCGCTGGACGGAAGACGGCGGCATGCAAGACCTTGGAACGCTTAAGACCACCGAGGAAGATGGTTATTCCGAGGCTTACAGTGTCAGTGCAGATGGCAGCAAAGTCGTTGGGTATGCCCAATCGGATGTTGCACGGCGTGCCTTCCTTTGGGATGAGAGCACCGGCAAGATGGAAGATCTGGGAACCTTGGAATCCGATCAGGATAACGCCAGAGCCTCGATTGCCTATGGCATCAGTGCCGATGGGACCACCGTTGTTGGAGGCGCTAATTTCGATGGTGGCAGCAACGCATTTAAGTACCGCGCCTTCCGTTGGACCAGTGAGATGGGAATGGATCCCCTAGGGACCTGCGAACCGATGGTACTGGAGAGTCCGAAGCGTGGGATGTGAACTCAGACGGCAGTGTCATTGTTGGGCAAGCAACTACGGACAGTGGTGCAGAGCAGGCCTTCCGCTGGCACGAAACGACTGGCATGGAAGGGCTTGGTACACTCAAGAGTGATAATACCGGAGAGTCGGTCGCCCGAGCGCTTAGTGATGATGGCTCGATTGTTGTTGGTTACTCCGATACCGATAGTGGCGAAACGCATGCCTTTATCTTCAAAAAAAAGACCTGATACTGGCTGACGGCAGCAGGCCAGGTGGCTGGACACTGGACGACAGCACAGATGAACCAGAGCCGACCACTGAGCCTGAGCCGACGGTTGATCCGGAACCAACCACCG
>BAXV01000129.1 GCA_001310715.1 Pseudovibrio sp. JCM 19062 | reverse complement strand
ACTCGTAGAGCTGTTGTGTGGTAACAAAGACGAATTGATCTGCTTAAAGGCTCATTACATCTATGTAGTGATATGAAGTGAACTGAAACACAGCGTGTTACAGTTGGGAACAATGCCAGCCATTACGGGTTCGTAGACCGAGGGAACTGGGTTCAACTCGCGACCTCTACTGCCGCTTCGACTAGGTGAAACGTTTACAGGTTACTAGAGTGACGACCCTGACTGCGAAACTCCAGAGCGTTTCCTAGATTGCTTCCTCAGATTAAGTTGCCTTGAAGGGCATCATCCGCACAGATGTCACCAACCGCCTTTCCTACTGTGGCTTTGATTGTTCCAACCATCAGGCCCACAGTAGCAAAAGGTACTCACTTCATAGGAGCATCAAATACCGTTGCTGTTGTATGACGTAAATTATTGCAAAGAGAATAGCGTTTTTCGAAATAGATATTTTCTACGGTAGAACCTCAATATGATGAATATTAAACCGCAACCTAAACGTTGTTAGAGAGTATTTTTATATCTGTCGTTGCTTTTGCTCGATCATGCAAACGTGATAAAAGCCTCGCGAACATACGTAGCATTGCGGTTGCGCGCACTACATTTAAGTTTGTAGGTTGCGCGCACTAAGGGGTGCCTGTTACATCATTTTCAGCGGTGGCTTTTCATAAGCCAGATTACTTTCGCTGCAAGGCATCTCTATCCATCTGTGCCTCCGCCTTTGGGGGCAACCGCGTTGTCAGATCCCGCCCTTTGGGTGTGCCCTTTTTCTGGCAGTGATCATTTAAGCTCACCCAAGAGCTTTCGTGGCAGATGGCTAACAAGCAGATCATGGCTCGAGGCAGAGCTGCTCTAAGTACACATGCTGCAAGCACAGCTGCAGTATACGTGGATGTCTGCCAATAAACAGGAACAGAATGACTGATCAAACCTGCGCAGGTCTTATACCGGTCCCCGATGGACCGTCTAATCTTATCCAGACTGATTACGAAGTAGGACAGGACAATATCACACCGCGAATTGCCGGTGTTGCGTTTGATGTTCACAGAGTCGTCTTCACCATCTCCAGCATTTCAATTGCAATTTTTGTTGCAATTACACTGCTCTATAAAGACACTGTTGGCTTGGTCTTCACCGATCTACGTGTGTGGCTGACTTCCAGCTTTGACTGGTTTTTCCTAATTGCCGGCAATATTTTTGTTTTGTTGTGCCTCTTCCTGATTGTCTCTCCATTGGGAAAGGTGCGCATCGGCGGCAGAGATGCAAAACCAGATTACAGCTATGGCGAGTGGTTCTCCATGCTATTTGCTGCGGGCATGGGCATTGGTCTTGTTTTTTACGGTGTCGCTGAGCCACTTGGCAATTATTCCGCCATTACCACTGGTAGCAGCTGGGCTCCGCTTGGCCGTGAGGCTCTTAGCGGTATGGAAGCCGAGCGCCTTGCCATGGCGTCAACCATCTTTCACTGGGCTCTGCACCCCTGGGCAACTTACGCAGTGATTGCTCTTGGTCTGGCTCTATTTTCCTATAACAAAGGTCTACCGCTGACCGTTCGGTCCATTTTCTACCAATTTTGGGTGAGCGCGTTTGGGGGTGGCCGGGTCATGTGATCGATATTCTCGCGGTATTTGCGACCCTGTTTGGTCTGGCCACATCTCTGGGTATTGGCGCAGAGCAGGCGAATGCTGGTTTGCATCATCTGTTCGGGATGGAAATCAGCACAACAACCAAAGTTATACTGATCATTGCAATCTCCGGTATTGCGCTTTGCTCTGTTGTCATGGGTCTGGATAAGGCATCAAACATCTTTCCACGTTCAACGTTATCATCGCTGCTGCGCTACTCGGATTCGTTGTTCTGGCTGGTCCGACACTAGACATCTTCCAAAAGCTGTTTTGGAATCTGGAAGCTTATTTGCAATACTTACCTGCGCTTTCCAACCCGATTGGCCGCGTTGATGATAATTTTCGCCATGGTTGGACAACCTTTTACTGGGCTTGGTGGTTTTCCTGGGCACCGTTTGTCGGCATGTTTATTGCCCGCATCAGCCGGGGCCGTACGGTGCGCGAGTTCATGATCTGCGTGCTGGTTATTCCAAGTGTTGTGACCACTGTATGGATGACAGCTTTTGGTGGCACCGCGATTGAGCTGGAAACCACGACAACCTTTGGCAAAATTGCGAGTGCAGCAACTGAAATTCAGTTGTTTGAGTTGCTAAGCAATCTGCCGCTTGCCGAGATTACCTCCGTGCTGGGCGTTATTCTCATCATCACCTTCTTTGTGACGTCTTCAGACTCCGGCTCGCTGGTCATCGACACCATTACAGCTGGCGGCAAGGTGAATGCACCGGTGCACCAACGTATCCTATGGGCAGCTTTGGTTGGGCTTGTAGCCATTGCCCTTTTGCTGGGCGGAGGCCTTTCCAGCCTTCAGGCGATGACCGTTTCAACGGGCTTCCCATTTGCAATTGTCTTGCTTGGTGCTTGTTTCGCAATTGTCAAAGGTTTGCGCAGCGAACCGAGGTAAGTCGTTTCACGATGGAGTTCCTAGAAGCGGCGGTTTTCCTATCCGCCGCTTTTTTTTGTTCAGACTAAACATAAGTGCACACAGGCAGTTCAATTTTCTGCCAGTTTTGCAATCAATGGATGGTTTCGGCCAGTTTTCTGGCATCTTCGCGAATGTTGGAGGGCAATGGAATATAACCGGAGGAAGTTGCGACCGCAGTCACATCTCCACTTAGCACAAACTCCGCAAACTGACGCATGGCCGTACCTGTCTGAGCATCGGGGTAAACCTCTTCCGTGACCAACCAGAAGATTGAAATGATCGGATATGCAGTTGGAGACCCGGGATCCTGAATATTATCTAGGGCGTTCGGATCAGAGCTCCTGCTCACATCTTCAATTGCTGCTTCGCCAGACACTGAAGTTGGTGCAACGAAGTTGCCTTCCCGGTTCTCTATCAGTGCCATAGGTATCCCCAGCGCAGTGCCGAAGGCTGAGGGGGCATAGCCAATGGCACCGTTTGTCTCCATGAGACCAGCGACGAGATCAAAAGAACCGGGCACGAGAATCGCAGATTGGGGGAAATTTTCCAAAGGCCAGATGCTCTCGGTCTCTCCCGACCAGGTATTATCGGCGGCATTCAGGTGCTTGGAAAGGGCAAGGTTTGCACCACTTGCATCACTGCGCCCGATGACGGTGATCCTCAGATCAGGGAGTTCCAGACCCGGGTTTGCCATCACAATCTCGCAGTGGCTCCAATACTGAATTGATCCATCAAAGATACCGGAAAGCGCGTTACGTGTGAGTTTTAGCCCCTCAACCCCATCCACATTATAAAGTATACCAAGCATACCCGCGGTTATGGGGATCTCCAGTAGATTGTCTTCTACGCCGCCCGCTTCATCTTCTGTACCGGCAGGCGCATCTGTATCGTGGTCCAGAATGGCGTCCAAGGGCGCGCTGGAGACTGCAAAATCTACTTCACCAGACCGCAATGCCAAAACCCCTGCCCCACTGCCAATGGGATTATAGGTGAGCTTAACGCCAGGGTTGGAGGTCTCGAAGAGACGCATGGTCTCGTTGAACAGGATATCGGGATACGTAGATCCGGCTCCTGCCAGCTCAGTGGGCGATGCAGCCGGTGTAGGGTTTTCCTGTGTGTTTGAAGGGGTGGGCAGAAATCCGATTGCCAAAAAAGTAAGAAAGACTGTCACTAAGATCTGAACGCACAGTTTTGCAGAGATCCGGTTGAGCATGGTGCATCTTTCTCGAGGATTGTTCGACTTCCTGCCGGCGGCGCATTTGTTCGAGCTCGCCCAGCATTACTCCTAACTTAGATCTCATAAAGGTTCCCTCATTGTGGGCGACGGTATTCTTTGAAAACTTTAGCTATGGAAACGTATGGGCGATTTTGCTAAATCTTAGGGAGAGATTTACCTCACTGCTGCATGTTCTGCGCAAACATAATAATAAGTCGGACCCAAACGAAAGTGCGGAGTATGGCAAAGAATAACAAGCCACTCCAGTGGAGCAGCAAAGCTGATACCGGCGCACACGAGCACAACAAACAAGTGCTGAAAGCCGTGCGCCGTCTGCTGCGTACTGAAAATACCGGCGATCTGGTGCAGTGGCTGAAGACGTGGCCGCCCACGGATCTGCTGCAGATATTGACCGCCCTGCCCTTGCCGGAAGCACGCAAGTTGTTTGCGCTGCTGCCTATTCGGCCTTCTGCAAAAATCCTTGCGGAGCTTTATCCGGATTTTCGGGCTGAACTGCTGAACGAAGAAACCACCACACGGCTGGTTGAGATCCTCAACACGCTTAAAGAGAGTGATTTGGCTGATACGCTGGATGAATTTCCGCAGAGCCTGCTGGATATCATCATTCCGCAGCTGGATGCGCGGGCGGAGATTGAGGAGCGTATCCGTCACGGAGAGGACACAGCCGGACGCTTGATGAGCCGGAAGTTTGTGGCGTTCAACGAGGACTACACAGCGGAAAAAGCCATAGCCGCGATCAAGAGCCAATATGAGCGGGTGGGCCGATTCCGTACCGTGTTTGTGGTGGATGGCAAGCACCGATTGGTGGGACGACTGGATGTAACCCGATTGTTGACGCTGGAGCCGAAGACGCGCATCGGTGATGTGATGGATGCCAATGTGCTGGCTGTTTCTGCGGAGATGGATCAGGAAGATGTGCTGCGCAAAGCGGCGAAGCGGCAGATCTCCTCCATGCCGGTGATTGACACTGACGGCAAGTTGATCGGGCGGATCACCACCGAGCAAATGAACCAGATTGCCCGTGAGGAGCTTTCTGAAGACTTGATGCTGATGGGTGGGGTTTCGCCTGAGGCGCGCCCATCGGACTCTGTGAAACGAATTATCAAGGGTCGTTTACCGTGGTTGCTGACAGGCTGATCGGCTCTTCGATTGCTGCACTGGTGGTGGGGTCATTTGAGGATGAACTTCAGGAAGCTGCCATTTTGGCGGCGTTTATCCCAGTGGTCATGTCGATGGCAGGCAACTCCGGCCTGCAAGCTTCGGCTGTTGCTGTACAGGGTATTGCGACGGGTTCTATCTGGACTGTCAGTACCTTGTTCCGGCTTTGGAAGGAGCTTTGCGGTGCGCTTTCCAATGGGGCAATTGCAGGCAGTGTGTTGACGGTTTTGATCAGCATTGGTGCGCTGATTTTTGATGTGCATGATCCGGTGTGGCTGGCGCTCACTGCTGCACTTTCACTGATCATCGTCACTACGATAGCGGCGATGGTTGGGGCGACAGTTCCTGTGGTGCTGGACAAGATCGGCGTTGATCCGGCGGCGGCAACGGGTGTGTTTATCACCACGAGCAACGATGTGCTTGGGGTGCTTGTTTATTTTACCATGGCCAGCTTTCTCTATCTGTAAGTGGCCCTAACGCTTGCTGCGTGCATTGGTGTTCATGCGGCAAGCTCCCGAGTTTTGTTTTCTTGCATCTTCTTTTTGGAAGGATCAAGAGTATATTGTGGAAGCGCTGCTTCTTGCACGCGCATTAATATTCGAGAACGCGGAGCCTTCCACGGAAGCACTGCCTCTTGCACGCGCAATAATACCTGAGAGGTGGGGCCACTTTTCGGGTGTGCGCGGTTACTGGATGGCTTGACGTTGCTTTTGCTCCGGTCCCTACTGGTTTGATCAGTGGGAGGGATTTTCGTGGATCAGCAGCAGGATCAAGAACAGAGCTTCAGTCATAGTAAAGGTGAGGATGCGGAGTTTGAGGCGCGTGGGTTGCGCAGTTATTTTGAGTATCGGGATCTTGGTGTGGCTGAGGCCACCAATGGGGCTGTGGTTGCGCATGTGATCAAGGCGCGGGAGGGGCACACTGCGACGGGTCAATGGCATGTGCATGATTGCTGCTTTCAGTTTTATTATGTGCTGAAAGGTTGGGCGCGTTTTGAGTATGAGGGGCATGGCATTCACACGGTGAAGCCGGGAGATTGTGTAGTGCAGCCAGCGGCATCCGCCACCGGGAGATTGAGCACTCAGAGGATTTTGAGCTGATTGAGGTCGTCTCGCCTGCCAGCTTTAGCACCCGCTCGGAGGGTGAAAAGCCTTTGAGTACCAAGGCCTGACAGCAAAACCGGGGCTGTGGAGCCCCGGCGGTTTTTTTTGACGTTTTAGCGTTGCGCTGCAGCTGGTTTTGCGCGGCGTGGTCTACCGCTCTGAGTGCGGTTTTGTCCAGCTTTTGGACCAGTTCTCGGCCCGTTTTTCTGGCTGAATGCGCATTGGCGTTTGGCTTACCG
>BAXV01000128.1 GCA_001310715.1 Pseudovibrio sp. JCM 19062 | reverse complement strand
CAACATCAAATGGGGCCGCAAAATCACCGCATCAAAGATACAGCAGGATACTCAAGCTGACCCGTAAGAGGCTGTCACAACAGCTCTCCCTTCGCCTTCAAAGCATCGAAAACTTCACGGTATTCCGGGAAAGCAAGATCCGGAAGACTGATTACTTCGCGGTGGTCCATCCAGCGCAGTTCGGTATGCTCATCACCCAGATTCTCCGTCTCGCCCACCCATTGATCAACGGTGAACAGATGAAAGATGATCGCATCCTGCGCGTTTTCACTCTGCGTACTGAACTGTGCAACTTTGGCAAAGCTCTTTGGCCCCACACCAACTTCCTCACCGAGTTCACGGTTAAGTGCCATCTCCAAAGTCTCTCCAGCTTCAACATGCCCACCGGGGAAGCTCCACACACCCGGAAAATTTCTGCGTGATGGCGAGCGCAAGCCCATCAGGACACGTTGGTTTCGTAGCAGCAGGCCATTTACAATATCAGTCATCTAGCAGAACACCTCCCAGCACTTCTCACGGCAACGGAGATATCACCGAATCTGAGCCACAAAGCGCAATCATAACGAAGGACCTTGAAGGCAGTAACCATAATTCAGGGTCAAGGCACCGGCATCACACTGGTTGTTCGTGCTGGCGCAGTGGTCCATCAACACCAACGCAAACCTTATTCCAGTTGCGCTGACATTCGTGAACGCTGGTGCGCCATGGACCACCTCTTCACATATCTCTCGCCTTACGGCGCAATGCTTGCCTCACTGGGTGGCATCATGACCTGCGATTACTTCGTGATCCGCAAACGCCGCCCCAACCTGCCGGAGCTTTAGGAGGAAGAAGGCCAGTTCAAATACATCGCAGCTGCAATCCAGTTGGCTGAGTGCGTGGGCCCTAGGTGGTACGCTGGCGATCTATGCCATTGACCTTTCCTACTTCGTCGGCTTTTTCTCCGCTTTTGCCTCTATTGGGTGCTCATGAAAGCATGAATCTTGCCGAGGTTTACACAGGACGAGCTGGTGCATGCGGAGATTGAGAAGTATCTGGCAACCAGCGTCAACCGCAACCGTGTGTATTTGGATGGGCAAGGCATGGTGAAAATGGATTGCTCCAGCATTCCGGCCCACGCGCTTTCTCGCGAAGATCTCAAGTTCTTTTACATAGTGAACCAAGAGAGCCCCTTGCGCCTGCCCGCGTGAGGGGTTTTCTCTTTTCCCAACTCCCGTTAAACTTTGGCAATAATTTTTAAGAGTACCTGTTTTATGAATACACCGACAGCTTGCCTTACCGCCTATTGCCCTTAGTGAAATCAGTGAGGGGGATGCACTGGACGTACTCCATTTCGAAAGCAGCAACAGCACATTCTTCGAACAATGGGTGCCCGCACGTGGCCCTGAGCATTTTGAGGAAATGTCCCTGCGCCAGATCATCAAAGGCCTAATGGCGGATCCCGACCGCTTTTATCTGGTCCGCTCCAAAAGCAACGAACTGGTCGGTCGCATCAACTTGCGCAATCTGGACAGAGCACCGCACGACACTGCTGAATTAGGTTACCGGGTAGCGAAAAGCATTTGGGCAAAGGTTACGCCAAGGCCGCTGTTCTAGCCATTGCCGCTCAAATGCGGGCCGAGGGGATCTTGAAGCATTTGGAGGCGTTTGCTGCAGACAACAACCCCGCCTCTTCCAATGTGCTGCTGGCCTGTGGCTTCCAGTGGGATAAGGCTGCCACCAAGACAGTGCAGCACAATGGCAGTCCATTGACGTTACACCGCTTTGTTCTAACGCTGTAACCAGCACACAGTTTCCCAGCCCTGTGCAACAGGTTGGGAAGACATTTTTATATTCCCTGGCTCACAGGTAACGTGTGGTTTACCCTCTTTGCGCTCATCCATACCCATATGCATCTGATGGTGTATGAAAGGATCATTGAGTTGTGGCGGAGCGGCCCCAAATGTGTGGGCATGCGCTCCGCTTACTAAATGTGACCAAAGGGATCTTGCATGCAAACCGAAGCACGCATCTGGCTAATCAGCCCCATTATCGCGGGGGGCGCGGGGCGCTGAACTTCCCGATACTATTCTACTTACTTTAACACGTGCCGGCAGAAATCTGCAGACGGACAGAAGTCCTAGCCCCTTCTGATATTCTGTGGCACCCATTCTCACCCCACTAAACCAACCCCATAAAACGCAGGATTTTCAGCGTATTGGACTGGGCCTATAACGTTGATGAAGCACAATTATACAATATATAAACAGGGTTTGGAGAGCTGATGCCCGTTTACCTAACCGGCCTTGCAACAGCGGTGCCGCCCTACATATTGCCCCAGACACTTGTTCTGGAGAACGCCAGACGGGTTCTTGGCCCGAAGTTCGAGAATTTTGAGCGCATGGCAGGTTCATTCCTGTCCGCCGGCGTGGACAGAAGGTACTCCTTTGCACCAATGGAGTGGTTTTTCGAACCGCAGAACTGGAAAACCAGAAATGATGTCTATCTGCGCGGCGCAACAGATTTGTTTATTGATGCGGCGCGCAAAGCGCTGATTGAAGCAGATCTTCGTGCTGACCAGATCGACTGTGTCGTGACAGTCTCCTCCACCGGCATCGCCACCCCAACGCTTGAGGCACAGGCATGGCTGGAGATGGGTTTCAGACGCGATATCTTGCGTGTACCAGTGTTCGGGCTTGGTTGTGCAGGCGGTGTCTCCGGCATGTCAATTGCTGAGCAGCTTGCACGTGCCAAACCGGGCAGCAATGTCCTGCTTGTCGCGCTAGAAGGCTGTACCCTCTCATTCCGCAGTGACCGGCTCACCAAAGCCGATATCATCGCCACTGTGTTGTTTGGTGATGGTGCAGCAGCGGCATGTCTTTCTACTCAGAAACCCAAAAACGCAAAGTTCCTGTGTGAGTTAGGCAGTGGCCATCAGGAAATGTGGCCGAATACACTCAATATCATGGGATGGAATGTAGACGAGGAAGGGCTCGGCGTCGTGTTTGACCGCTCGATTCCCGACTTCGCGACTGAACATTTCCGGGACGTGACGGAGCGCAGCCTTGGCGCGCTGGCGATTGACATGAAGGGCGTTTCTCGCTTTGTATGCCACCCCGGCGGTGCAAAAGTGGTGCAGGCGCTGGAGCGTGCACTGGATCTTGAAACCGAGTCTCTGGATGTAGAGCGCGAGATTTTGCAGGAATTCGGCAATATGTCAGCCCCCACCGTGCTGTTTGTGCTGGAGCGGGTTCTCAAACGCCGCTCGCAGGGCAACATGGTCATGTGTGCACTTGGACCGGGATTCACAGCCTCATTCCAACCTGTTTCCGTTGTTGCCAACAAGACCGCTGGTAACCGCAGCAAAACAGGTGAGCGCAAACCTGAGAGGGTTCGCAATGACTGATGCTTCGTTTACTGCCCTATTATTCTTGGCATTTATCGTGGCCCAACGGCTTTCCGAGTTGGTCATCGCCCGCCGCAACACACAGCGCCTACTTTCGGAAGGCGGGTATGAGGTAGGTGCATCCCACTACCCGCTGATCGTTAGTCTGCATGTGCTGTGGATCATGCACTCATCATCTTGGCTACGATCAGCCGGTCTCACTGCCATGGTTGGCGGTCTTTATCGTACTGCAATTGCTCCGGCTCTGGATTCTGCTCAGTATGGGCCGCCGCTGGACCACGCGCATTATCGTGGCTAAGACCCCACTGGTGACCAAAGGACCATTTGCATTCGTGCGCCATCCCAATTACTTGCTGGTGGCGTTAGAAATCTTTACCGCGCCCATGGTACTTGGCCTGTTTCCGGTTGCCATCCTCTTCACGGTTCTCAATGGTGCTGTCCTTACTCTGCGAATTCGTGTGGAAGATGAGGCTCTTAAGAAGCTCCGGTAGAAAAAAACCTTTGCACATTATGAAGTTATCCGCTTGAATATAGTGACCTATACTGATATATCACTGTAAATTCTTAGTTGTGGGGCACACATCAGCGCCGCTGCACCTGCCGGAAACCTTCATCTGCCGAGGAAATAATGCTAACAGGTTGCCATCTCATCGCCGGAGAGTGGGTAGATAACGCCCAGAAATTCGAGTCATCCCCGTTCTCGGGCCCTGCCAAAAGCTATTCTTGCGGCACATCCGATCTGGTTGACCGCGCTGTGCAGGCTGCTGAAGACGCCTTCATGAGCTTCGGCTGGACCACTGAGGCAGAACGCGCCAAATTCCTGCGCACAATTGCAAACGAGATCGACGCACGCGACGCAGAAATCACCGAAATCGGCTGCGCGGAAACCGGCCTGCCCGAAATGCGCCTCAACGGAGAGCGTGGCCGCACAGTTGGCCAGCTGCGTTTGTTTGCAGATCATATCGAAAAAGGCGCGTATCTGGAGCTCACTCACGACGAGGCCATGCCGGATCGGGCCCCTCTGCCCCGCCCTGACCTGCGCCTGAGCCAACGTCCGATTGGACCGGTTGCCGTGTTCGGGGCCTCCAACTTCCCGCTCGCATTCTCAACAGCTGGCGGCGATACCGCCTCTGCTTTGGCGGCAGGTTGTCCGGTTGTGGTGAAAGGGCATGAAGCCCATCCCGGCACAGCGGAGATTGTAGCACAAGCCATTGATGCAGCAATCAAGTCCTGCGGCATGCATCCAGGTGTGTTTTCACTGGTTCAAGGTGGCAGCCGCGAGGTTGGCACCGCGCTGGTTCAACACCCACTGATTAAAGCCGTTGGTTTCACCGGTTCACTGGCAGGTGGCCGCGCGCTGTTTGACTTATGCGTATCGCGTCCTGAGCCGATCCCGTTCTTCGGCGAGCTTGGCTCTGTCAATCCGAACTTCATCTTTCCAAACGCACTCACCAATCGTGGTGAAGCGATTGCCGCGGGTTGGGCCAATTCCCTATGTATGGGCGCAGGCCAGTTTTGCACCAACCCGGGCGTTGTGCTGCTTGTGGAAGGGCCTGAAGCTGATGCCTTCATCGCCACTGCAAAAGATGCGTTAGATCAGGCTGGCGAACAGCCCATGCTGACCGACGGCATCGCAGCCGCCTACCGTTCTGGTACGGCGAAAATCGCCGGAGAACCGGGTGTTGAGGAACTTGTGGGCACCACGTGCACAACCCGAGGCGCCAAGCCTTACATGTTCGTGACAGATGCCGCCAACTGGCTCGCCAACAAAGAGCTTCAGGAAGAAGTGTTCGGCCCGCTCGGTATCATCGTCAAGCTAAAAAGCGTTGAGCAGATGCAGGATGTGGCGCGCAGCATCGAAGGCCAGCTGACCTGCACCATTCACATTGATGCAGCAGACCATGCGAACGCGCGCAAACTGATGCCATTGCTGGAACGTAAGGCTGGACGCGTGCTGGCAAACGGCTTCGCCACTGGCGTGGAGGTGTGTGATGCCATGGTTCACGGCGCCCGTACCCGGCCTCCACCAACTTTGGCGCTACCTCCGTCGGCACCATGGCAATCCGCCGCTTCCTGCGCCCGGTTTGCTATCAGGATATGCCGTTGGAACTGACACCCGGCTTTAAATTGGAAGAAATGGCGTAGGCCCGGCTCCCAAGGCTAAAACACCAAAGCCTGAGCACTTCCGCTCAGGGCTTTTTTGGTCACTACAAATCCATGAAAATCGCTAGGTGGTGCAGAATTCCTCTGATCACCAGCCCCTATTAGCCAAGCCTTGTGGTTATCGATATTCACTCACCGCAAGTTTATGCATGGATTGAACATGTTGGGATAAATCGGGACACCCTTCAGTGCCAAAATTCAACGCAATTCAAGCTCCAAAGGTCTGAAGATAGGTTTGACCGCAGGTACTGTGCACCTCCACTCCACGATCCATGACAGACAGTATTCCTCCCTCCAAGTCTAGAGCAGTGCCTACGGCGCATACAACCCCATTAGCCAGTGCGGCCCCATCAGCATGCGAGAGTCCATGCACTACCCGTGGCAAGCGCAAGGGGGATAAGGTCCGCCTTCAGGCCGACAATCACGAAGACTAGTCCCCACTCGTCCTCGTTTTTACGCGCCCAACCCAACCTGAAAGCGGACCTAAACGGCAAACCATGTCCGTTTCGCCACAACCAACCGGGAAGCCCCGATCTCCAAAAAGTCGAAGCCAATCCTGAATCAAGAGCCACGTCACCTGCATTCAAGCAGAGGATGGAAGGCGCGTTCCCGTTTTGCACGGTACGCGGTATCTTGAAGACAGCCCCATCGGCCAAGCTGCCCGGTTGTTGGCTATCACCCTACTGCCGATGAAGAATGAGCCAATCCGCGGATCATGGGTGCTGCTGTTTGACGGGTAAGGATTGTTAGCAGGTAAATCACTAAAGGCTCATAGCCTCGCCATTTTCACCCCATAATTTT
>BAXV01000127.1 GCA_001310715.1 Pseudovibrio sp. JCM 19062 | reverse complement strand
CCGGCGTGGCGTGGTCCGGTCGCGGCACCATTGCGCGCGTGGACATCACGCTGGATGGCGGGAAGAACTGGCATGCAGCCAGACTGGACGGCCCAAGCTTCGACAAGTCTATGCACCGGTTCTATTTCGAGTTTGACTGGGATGGGAAACCGCTGCTGCTGCAATCGCGTGCGCACGATTCCACGGGCTATGTTCAGCCAACAAAGGATGAACTTCGTGCTGTTCGTGGTGAGAACTCCATCTACCACAACAACGCGATCCAACCTGGCATGTTCGTGAAAATGGTGAGGTGGAAAATGTTGAAATTTCTTAGTGTTCTTGCGGGTGGAACACTGCTGCTCACCTGCGCTGCAACAGCGAGTTCCTATAATCTTGGCCGCGTAGCTACGCCTGCTGAAGTGGCTGCATGGAATATTGATGTACGCCCGGATGGTCAGGGCCTGCCAGCAGGGCGCGGTAACGTGGAGCAAGGCGAAGAGATTTTCGCCGAGCGCTGCGCTGTGTGCCATGGGGACTTTGCGGAGGGTGTTGACCGCTGGCCGGTTCTTTCTGGTGGCGACGACACCTTGATCTCGGATCGTCCGGTGAAAACCATCGGCTCTTACTGGCCCTATCTCTCAACGGTGTTCGACTATGTGAACCGCGCTATGCCGTTTGGTGATGCCCAATCCCTGAAGCCCGACGAAGTTTACGCCATCACCGCGTTTCTGCTCTATGCCAATGATCTGGTGGAGGATGACTTTGAGCTGAGCCGGGAGAATTTCACTTCCATTCGCCTGCCCAATGAAGACGGCTTTTACATGGATGACCGCGAAGCCTCACCGATTTTCAAAAAGCGCGAGGTCTGCATGACAGACTGTAAAGCAGATGTGAAAATCACCGCCCGCGCTCAGGTTCTGGATGTCACGCCGGAGGAGACAAAAGCCGCTGAAGAGGCCCAAGTAAAAACGGAAGCTGTCTCTGCTGAACTAGCGCCTGCCTCACAGCCAGAACCGGTGGCCGCTGTCCTTGATGATGCACTCATCGAGAAAGGAGCCAAGGTCTTTAAAAAGTGTAAGGCCTGTCATCAGGTGGGTGAAAAGGCGAAGAACAGGGTCGGCCGATCCTCAATGGCATTATTGGTCAGCCAGCTGCTGTGGTCTCTGGCTTTAAATACTCCAAGGCCCTCAAAAAGCTGAATGATGATGGCCTTGTCTGGTCCGATGAAAATCTGGATGTATTCCTGACCAAGCCAAAGACGTTTGTGAAGGGCACCAAGATGCTTTTGCCGGTCTGAAAAAGGAGAAAGACCGCGTTGCGCTCATTGAATACCTAAAGAGCCACTCCCAATGAGAGCCGTGATACCTGCTCTCCTACCCGTTGTTCTTGCTCTGGGTTTCTTGTCAGGGGCAGCTTCGGTTGCCCCTGCACAGGATGTTGCGCGTGGGGAACGCTTGTTTAATGCATGCCTGAGCTGCCATGATGTGGGAGAGCATGCCAAAAACCGCATTGGCCCGCACCTGAATGGTGTGTTTGATCGTAAAGCTGCCAGCGTTGATGGTGCCACTTACTCCAAGGCGATGAAGCGCGCAGGCGCGGATGGGCTACGCTGGACGCTCGACACGCTAAACATTTACATAGAGAACCCAAAGAACCTCGTTTCCGGTACACGCATGAACTACCGGGGTATGAGAAAAGAAAAGGATCGTTCTGATCTGCTCGCGTATCTGCGCCAGTTCTCCGTAAGCCCTGCCAACATTCCGGAGGCTTCTGCCAGCCTTTTACAACAGGATGCCCCAAGCCTTCACGAAGAAATCTATCTGGACGGCGATGCTGAATATGGTGAGTATCTGTCTGGTGAATGTACCAGTTGCCACCAATCCAGCGGAGTAGACAAAGGGATCCCCTCCATCACCGGATGGCCACAGCCGGATTTTGTGATTGCACTTCGGGCCTACCAAAAAGGGCATAGGCCCCACCCTGTTATGCAGATGATCGCCAAGCGGCTCTCGGAGGAGGAGATTGCTGCGCTGGCTGCTTATTATAAGGACCAAAATTAAAGACAGTGGCTTTTACGGGTCCGCGCTTCACGTTCATTTTAGGGAGGAATTGGCATATGATACTGAACCGACGTCGTTTTTTTAGGGACAGCAGCTGCAAGTGCGGCACTTCTCTCCTCCCCTGTGGCGCTGGGGCAAACGCGGCCCCGCGTGGTCATTATTGGCGGCGGAGCTGGCGGGGCGACAGCGGCCCGTTACATCGCCAAGGATTCTGCTGGTGCGATTGAGGTGATCCTTATTGAGCCTCCCGCACCTACTACACCTGCTTCTTCTCCAATCTGCCATCGGCGGTTTCCAGCCGCTTTCCAAACTGGCGCACTCTTACGGCACGCTGGCCAGTGAGTATGGCGTTACCGTGGTCCATGACTGGGCCTCAGCCGTTGACCGCGAGAGGAAAGAGGTTCGGCTCGCAGGCGGAGATGCGATCTCCTATGATCGTCTCGTTCTGTCACCGGGTATCGACTTTGTGAAAGGGGCGATTGAAGGCTGGGATGTGACTGCTCAGACCAAGATGCCTCACGCCTACAAAGCAGGCACGCAGACACACCTGCTGAAAGCGCAGGTTGAGGCCATGCCGGAGGGGGGCACCTTCGCCATGGTGGCTCCACCCAACCCGTACCGCTGTCCTCCAGGGCCTTATGAGCGGGTTTCCATGGTTGCCCACGTGCTAAAGCAGCGGAACCCGACTGCCAAGATCCTCATTCTTGATCCAAAAGAGAAGTTCTCCAAGCAGGGCCTCTTCATGGAAGGCTGGGAAAATCACTATACAGGCATGGTGGACTGGCTGACAGACGAGTTTACTGGCGGTGTTCAGCGGGTTGACCCCAACACCATGGAAATTGTGCTGGAGGACGAGACCATCAAAGCTGATGTATGCAACGTGATCCCGGCCATGCAGGCTGGCGGTATCGCGCAGCAGGCCGGGCTGACCAATGATGAGGGTTGGTGCCCGATCGTTCCAGCCACGTTGCAAAGCCGGATGGACGACAACATCCACGTGCTGGGCGATGCGACCCAAAACGGCGACATGCCGAAGTCAGGCTTTTCGGCCAACAGTCAGGCAAAAGCCGCCGCCATGGCCATCCGCCATGCCCTCACCGGATCGCGCGCCTCAAACCGCGGTTCTCAAACACATGCTGGTCGCTGATCTCGCCAGACAACGGCGTCAAGGTGGGTGCCAGCTACGTGGCGACAGACGACAAGATAGCCAAGGTGGACGGCTTCATCTCACAAAACAACGAGGACGACGCCCTGCGCAAACAAACCTATGAGGAAAGCCTTGGCTGGTATGCGGGCATGACTGCGGACATGTTTGGGTAGCGCTTCAGTTGCGGGGCGCTCGCAGGGTGCCCCTCAAAGTCCCAGGCCAGACCGCTCTCACCTGCCCGTAACGCCATCAGATTAAGTATTTGACTTAATTTATCTAATTGTTCTGACTTTGGAATAAATAGTTATCATCTGGATACTCTTTTAGCAGCTTATAGCCCAAGTCGGCCAAGTAGGAAAAAACCTCATTTCTATTCTGCTCAAAAGTTTCGACAAAGATCAACGGCTTATGTTTGAGAATTGTTTGTTCTCCTCCTCTCAAAACTTTTAGTTCGAAGCCTTCTGTGTCGATCTTTAGAAAGTCCAAACGAGGGAATGCTATTGTTACACTATCTAGAGTTTCTACTTGTATTTCACCGGATTCATCACCCTTGATTTGCGTGCCTCCGATGTTCATTAAATCGAATTTGGAAATTTTAGCTCGTCCCGATCGTTCACCGAGTGCGCATTGATGATTAACCACCTGATCCTCAAGTTCATTGAGCCGAGCATTTTTGGTGAGCATCTTGAACGTACTCTCAACTGGCTCAAACGCATGTATTGTGCGCTTCGCACCATGGAGTGCCCAATAGATTGTATGGTTTCCAATATTTGCACCAGCGTCTACAAACACGCCGGTATCTGGGAGAAACCTATCTAGATCTTTGAGAATATCGATTTCATAGTAATTCTTCGACAAAAATAGTGTTGATTGAATAAAATCAGTCAGCGCATATGGAACAGAAAAACGGGCGCCATCGTGCATCTCAATAACGACATCTAATGGTTCAGATAAACTTAGTACACTTTCAATAAGATTTAGCCTATATTGAGTTTCTTTGTAGATTTTTGTTTTTTTTAATAAGGCTATTGACAGTTCGAATAAGAATTGACTGTTTCACGATCTTTCTTTCTTCGATTCAAAACTAATGCCATCGCCCCTTCTAAAGGACATCCCCCTTCTAATCTGAGGTAAAGATATCTATTACTAACAAACCATGTATTGGGGTATTTTTTTTACTTAAAATATTAGTCTGGTATCGCCCTAGTGAGCCTTCAGGAGTTCCTCCAGAAGACCTACCACTTCCAGAGTCTCCCAATCACTTTCACCTGCTCCAAGAACCATAAGCCCGGTACCGAGTTTACCTGGCTCCTGCATAGGGATGGTCGCGGCACATCCATCAACCATGTTGCCGATCATCGTATTATGGGCAACTTTGATCACGAAGTGCGATGAGTTCATCGCGGCAGTGGCTTCGCTGATTGACGGTGCAACAGTTGTGCAAGTTGGAGAGATGAAAGCGTCATAATGTGAGGAGATCCGTTCAAAACTCGCAATCGCTTTTGCTCTGAGTTGTCTTGCTTCCTCGACTTCAGATGGTTCTCGTTTCTGTGCATCAAGCAAGTAAGATATACTTTCAGCGGTCAGACACTTCTTCAGACCTTCAAGATGTTTTTTTTATGAATGGCATAGCCATCGTTGTAGATGAAGATCTCGTTGACCCACATTGCGTCAACAACCTCCGGAAGAGAGACTTTCTCGACCTTTGCGCCCTTGTCACTAAGGCGTTTCAAAACCCTCTCGAAATCCTGCCCTACTTGCTCATCAAGCCCTTCTGTGACGTATGGATCTATCAGCGCTAAACGAAGATCGCCGATTTTCCTGTTGCTTTTCGGGGGACGCATCTGGCCGGACAGCGCACCGTAAAGCTGGGTACACAGTTCAATGCTGCCTGCCAGCGGACCAATGCTGTCATAATCTCCCGAAAGGGGAAAAACGCCTTCCAGAGGGATCGTTCGGGCCGTTGGCTTAAATCCGCACACACCATTAAATGCTGCAGGGATCCGGATCGACCCTCCAGTGTCACTGCCAAGGCCAGCATCGAATAGCCCCAAGGCGACACCAACTGCCGCACCCGCGCTCGATCCCCCAGGAATGCGGCTGGAGTCTGTTGCGTTGCCCGGTGTGCCGAAGTCGGGTTGATACCCATCCCGGAATAAGCCAGTTGTGAGGTGTTGGTTCGGCCGAATAGGACGGCTCCAGCTGCCTTCAATCTTTGTATAGACGGGGCGTCCTGGGCAGCCGGCGGATTAGCGCAGTAGTAGCTGCATCCAGCCGTCGTGACCTTCCCCTCTTCGTCAATCAGGTCTTTAACGGATACTGTGGTCCCAAACAAAGGACCGCGCTCTTTGCCTCCGCGCACCGCTTTATCCAGGCGAGCGGCGTATCTGACAATTTCGTCTGCATCAAAGCTGGTGAAAATCTTGGAGCTTCTTCCAGGCCCAAATCGATGACCCGATCAATATGTCTTCCTACTCGGTCTTGCGCGCGCAAGAGTACTCTAGAACACTTAGTTTCGGCTTTACCCAGTGACATGTCTCTACTCCTTACACGAGTTTAGGCTCTAGGACTCGAACAAGAAATGTTGGCAAGACTGAGGTTAGCAGGCAGGTTTAGCACTCCGATACGCAAACTTGGGCTGGGTGCATTTGTTCGGACGGCTGAGGCACGTTTCAAAAGTGGATTTGGTCCGATCATACCGCTACAGGAAGGGGCTCACATGAAGAGAACACGGCAATTGCGGCTTTCCAATCCTCACAAGGAGTTCGGCTTGGTGCCCACACCGCCGTCGAGCCGGCTATTTCAGAGGATATCTCAGCGCAGTGCATCAAACGGTAAACGGCCAACATGCGGGGAAAGATCTATTTGCGGTTTCCGCAGGAAAAAGGCATTTCCCTTCGCCATTTCTGTGAACCAGCCCGGCCAAACGCACCGCGCTGCACAATCTGCACGCAGCAGCGCAAACCAACGCAGTTTTCATGTAACTAACGCAAACTTGGCGCAAACCAGCGCAAATGCGTTCACTCGCCTTCGCCGAAGGTCACACGGTAAGGCTCATCCTTTCCCGTCATTACACCTTTACAGAGGTTCAGCTTTCAATCCCGATAAGTCATGCCCGCCATTTCAGCCTGGGCAAACCTTTGGGCGCATGTTGTGGGGGAAAATCGGAGGTGGCGCTGTCACCTCGGCTTTTTGCGTCGGTTCTACACGCACAATAATTGGCTCAATCAGGTGCTCAGAACGCC
>BAXV01000126.1 GCA_001310715.1 Pseudovibrio sp. JCM 19062 | reverse complement strand
ATGGCAGGTGGGGAGCCGGTAAAGGTACGCCGCATTGATGACGTAACAGTCGAGTTTAAATTCGCCGCGCCCTACGGATTGTTCATGCAGCAGCTTGCCTATGGACAAGGGCACCAACCTATAGTTTACCCTAGGCATTATCTGGAACAGTTCCACGAGAAGTACAATTCGGAAGGAATACCGGCAATCTTGGAGCAGTCCGCAACGGCCAATGATTGGGTTTCTCTGTTCCATTCAAAAGTATCTCCGAGCTTCATGCCAACATTCTGGCAGAACACTGAGCTCCCAACTCTCAATCCATGGGTGCTGACTGTTCCTTATGCAGACGGAAACCGCGTTGCGGCGACCCGAAACCCGTATTACTGGAAGGTTGACGAGGCCGGTAACCAGCTTCCGTACATTGATAAGGTTACATGGGCGAAGATTGATGATCCTCAGCTGATGGTGCTGAAGATGACTGCTGGCGAGTTTGACTTTGCCTTCCGTCATATCAACAACGCGACTTTCCGCTCGGTTCTCTATGACGGGACAGAAACCGGCAACTATCGGTTTGTCGATGTTGAAGACATCCCGGCAAATGATGCGGTCTTGCTGCTGAACCTCAATATTGAGGATCCGGTCAAAAACGAAATCTTCAATAACAAAGACTTCCGCATTGGCCTGAGCCATGCGCTTAATCGGCAAGAGATCATTGACCTAATCTACGTTGGTCAGGGAACGCCGTCGCAAGTTGCAGTCAGCGAGCGACATGAACTGTACAATGAGAAGGCATCCAAGCAATTTACTGAGTATGATCCGGCACTGGCGAACCAGTATTTGGATAAGGTACTTGGAAAGAAAGATGCTGAGGGCTACCGGTTAGATAAAAACGGCGAACGCTTTACCGTAAACTTCATGGTGGCTGACGTCTTCGGGCTTTCTTATCCAGACGTCATGCAGATGGTGCAGCAATACGCGAAGGACGTTGGTCTTGATATTCAGATCAGGACAACCGACCGCTCGCGTTTGACCACGATGTGGAATGCCAACGAGCAGGACGCTTACATCTGGAACTGTGTTGGCGGCTTGTCCGAGGTTTATACCGACGTTCGCTGCTATATGCCTTATCAGCGTGCCGATGTGTTTTATGCTTCAGAGTGGGCAGATTGGTACGCAGATCACGATAACGGCCAACAGCCGCCTGAAAATATTCAGCAGCTCATGGCAGCTTATGATGAAGTGACCACCGCAAGCTCCGATGCAAGCCGCAAAGCGAAGATGGAAGATTTCCTCGAGCTTTCTGCTGATAACTTCCTAACAATCGGCATCGTGCAGCCAAGCATGAAGTACATGATGGTTTCCAATGATCTCAAAAACATTGTTGACCCTATAGCGATCAACGGAACCCTCTGGCATCCGGCTCCGACGCTCAGCTCATGGTACTTTGAAGGCGGCAAGTAATAACCGCGGGTTCAGCCGAAAGCGCGTGTCTTTCGGCTGAACCCACTTCTGAATTTCTCTCGGGCAAGCAAATATGTTTAACTTTGTAATACGGCGTCTTATCTACGCGGTTCCGACGATATTTGCCGTCTCCATAATTTCTTTCTGGATTATCCAGCTTCCTCCAGGAGATTTTATGACAACCTTGATGGCTGATTGGGCCAGTCAAGGTGGGGCGGTAGAGCAGGGGACCGTGGCAGCTCTGCGAGAGCGATATGGTCTCGATCAACCGATCTACATCCAATATTACAAATGGATTGCCGGCATCGTCACTGCCGGAGACTTCGGCTTGTCATTTGAGTATGGACGACCAGTCGATGAGCTGATCTGGGGGCGTCTGGGCTACTCGTTTCTGCTGGCCATCTTGACGCTTTGCTTTGCTTGGGCGGTCGCCATCCCGATCGGTATACTCTCAGCGGTACGCCAGTATTCCATTGGTGACTATCTCACGACCTTCGTGGCTTTCATTTTTCTGGCACTCCCGAACTTCGTTCTGGCGCTTGCGGTTATGTATGTTGTTTCAACTTACTTCGGCAAAAGCGTAGGCGGATTGTTTTCGCCCGAATATGCAGACGCTCCGTGGAGCTTTGGCCGACTCTGGGACTTGATTACGCATATCTGGTTGCCAGTCGTCGTCATCGGCACCGGATCGCTTGCCGCGTTGCTGCGCATCATGCGCGCAAACCTGCTGGATGAACTGCGCAAGCCCTACGTTACAACTGCAAGAGCGAAGGGTATGTCAGAGCTGAAGCTGCTGATACGTTACCCGGTTCGCATTGCATTGAACCCGCTTATATCCGCCATCGGATGGATTTTGCCCGCAGCGGTTTCAGCCGAAATCCTTGTCTCCGTTGTTATGAGCCTACCTACAACAGGCCCTTTGCTTTTGCGCGCCTTGCTGTCTCAAGACATGTATCTGGCTGGTTCGCTCATCCTCTTGGTTTCTGTTCTCACAATTGTCGGCACTCTCATATCGGACATCCTTCTCGCCCTCGCAGATCCCCGGATTAGGCTTCAATGACAACGCACTCAAACATCGATACAGCAACTGACTCTGTGACACGCGGCGAAGATTTGACGACAGCTGGCCAGTGGCAGCTGTTTTGGTTGCGCTTTAAAAAAACACCGGTTGGCGGTCATAAGTCTGGTTGTGATCGTCAGCCTGTACATTATTGCGGCGCTGGCGGAGTTTATTGCGCCTTTTGATCCCAACAGTACAAACGCGCGCTTTACATATGCTCCCCCGCAAGGCTTACACTTGTTTCATGAGGGCAAGTTTGCGCCCAATGTCAGCCGGTTGAGCATGACGCTTAACAAAGAGTCGCTGCGACGGGAATTTAAGCCAGATCCGGACAAGTCTGTATTCCTCGGACTATTCGTGCCCGCCAAGCCCTATAAGCTTCTCGGCGTAGTCCCGATGGAGACCAAACTTTTCGGGATCAAGAATCCAAAGATTGGCGATAGCCTCTATCTGTTTGGTGCAGACCGCTTGGGCCGGGATATTCTCTCCCGCGTGCTCTATGGCGCACAGATTTCCCTCTCGATTGGTCTTGTCGGCGTCGTGGTCAGCCTTGTCCTTGGCGTTGCCATCGGCGGCATATCCGGATTTTTTTGGCGGCTGGGTAGATGTGTTGATCCAGCGTTTTATTGAGCTGCTTCGTTCGATCCCAACAATCCCGCTTTGGATGGGATTGGCGACCGCAATACCTGTGAGCTGGCCTCCCTTACAAACGTATTTTTGTATCACGCTCATCGTGTCGCTTTTGGGTTGGACCAGCCTTGCAAGGGAAGTGCGCGGCAAGTTCCTTTCGCTTCGAAACGAGGATTACGTGATCGCGGCTAGGCTTGATGGCATGAGTGAGATCGGCATCATATTCCACCACCTGGTACCGTCTTTCATTAGTCACATCATCGCAACTCTAACACTTGCAATTCCAACGATGATCCTGTCGGAAACGGCGTTGTCCTTCCTCGGCATCGGGCTTCAGCCACCGATCATTTCATGGGGAACGCTACTTCAAGAAGCTCAGAATATTCGCGCTGTTGCTCAGGCCCCTTGGCTTTTGTTCACGCCGGCAGCTGCGATTGTTATCGCCGTATTGTCATTGAACTTCCTCGGTGATGGCCTTCGCGATGCAGCAGATCCATACGGAGCGACCACATGAGTGCCTCTGCAGAAACCATCTTAAAAGTCGAAAACCTGAAAACGTACTTCCCGACACGCAAAGGCATGTTCAGGGCGGTTGATGATGTTTCATTTGAGGTGAAACGTGGCAAAACCCTTTGCATTGTCGGCGAGTCAGGGTCAGGCAAGTCTGTAACTGCGCGCTCTGTCCTGCAAATTGTAGATGCGCCGGGACGATCGAAGGTGGTTCAATCCAACTGATACGGCCCGATGGCTCTCAAACAGATCTTGCAAAGCTTAACCCGCGAGGGCAGGAAATCAGGGCTGTTCGCGGTAATGAAATTGCGATGATTTTTCAGGAGCCAATGAGCTCTCTCTCGCCTGTACACCGGGTTGGTGACCAGATCGCGGAGGTGCTTCAACTCCACTTCAAGCTATCTCGTAAAGAGCGCAGGCAACGGGTTATTGAACTGCTTCAGCAAGTCGAGATTCCAAACCCGGAACAGGCTATCGACCGATACACCTTTGAGTTTTCGGGTGGCATGCGTCAGCGGGTTATGATCGCCATGGCCTTGGCGTGTAATCCGGCACTCTTGATTGCGGATGAACCACAACAGCGCTTGATGTTACAACTCAGGCGGAGATCCTCGACCTCATTCGTAAGCTGCAAGAACAATATGGCATGGCGGTCATGTTCATTACCCATGACATGGGCGTTGTTGCAGAGATCGCTGATGAAGTGCTGGTCATGTTTCGAGGCAAGGTAAAAGAAACAGGCACAGTCGAAAAGATCTTTCATGACCCTGAGGACGAATACACAAAGAACCTGATCAACTCGGTCGTGAAGCTTGAGAAAAAAAGCTGAAGTTCGCGCCGAGCAGTTAGATGCCTCAACAGAATATAAGCCACTGTTAGAAGTCTCTGATCTGTCAATGGTTTTTGATAACGGTCACCATGCCGTAGACAATGTGTCCTTGACGGTCCACTCCGGCGAAACCTTGGGCATCGTGGGTGAATCCGGATCAGGAAAAACAACCATCGGCCGGTGCTTGCTGAGGATTTATGATCCATCCTCAGGCCGGATCAACTTTAAGCGCTCCGATGGCAGTGTCTGCGAAGTTGCCGGTGCCAATAAGGCTGACCTTAAAGCCGTGCGCCGCGAAATACGCATGATCTTTCAAGACCCTGTTGGCTCCCTTAATCCCCGCAAAACCGTTGGCCAGATTATCGCCGAGCCGCTCAATCTTATGGGTGTCAAAGGCAAAGAGCTTGAAGAGCAGGTCTGTGCGCTCATGGAACAGGTTGGATTACCTCCAAGCTGGCGAGAGCGTTACCCGCATGCTTTTTCCGGCGGCCAGCGCCAGCGCATTGGTATTGCCAGAGCAATATCCGTAAAGCCCCGTCTCATCATTGCAGATGAAGCAACGTCAGCACTCGACGTTTCTCTTCGCTCGCAAATGCTGGATCTGATGATGCAGCTCCAAGATGAGCTTGGACTTTCCTACCTGTTCATCTCTCACGATATGTCCGTAATCCGATACATGTGCGATCGAGTGGCAGTGATGCATCGCGGTAAAATTGTTGAAACTGGTGAGACACATCAGGTGATTAACAATCCGCAACGCGCTTATACCAAGCCCTTTTATCAGCCATACCAAACCCCGACCCGTTAGACAGGCGCCTTCACAATCGCTTTCGTTTTGCACCTGAAGTTACTGCCTAATCCTTGGACGCCAATATGAAAATCACAGACGTAAAAATAATCGTATGCTCCCCTGGCCGGAACTTCGTCACCGTTAAAATCTTTACAGATGAAGGGCTCACCGGGGTTGGCGATGCCACTCTGAATGGCCGTGAAAAGGCGGTTGTTGCCTATCTTGAAGATCATCTTGTCCCGCTCTTGATAGGTAAAGATCCAAGTCGGATCGAAGATATCTGGCAGTACCTGTATAAAGGTGCCTATTGGCGGCGTGGCCCGGTAACAATGGCCGCAATTGCAGGAATTGATACCGCCCTTTGGGATATCAAGGCCAAAGCTGCAAACATGCCTCTTTACCAGCTCTTTGGCGGTGCCAGCGTGATAAGCTTCTTTGCTATGTGCATGCTCAGGGCACTGATATTGCTGAAGCAGTTGAGGCAGTTGGACAGCGTATGGACCAAGGCTACAAGGCCATTCGTGCGCAGGTTGGTATTCCCGGCTTGCCCGCCGTATATGGTACCGACAAATCATCGACCAACACCGCTGATCTAAATGCGCTACCCAATGAGGAAGTGTGGTCAACCTCCAAGTACCTACGCCATGTTCCGAACCTGTTTTCCGCTCTGCGTGAGACCCATGGATGGGATGTGGAATTGCTGCACGATACGCATCACCGCTTAACCCCCATTGAAGCCGCACGCTTAGGCAAAGACCTTGAACCATATAGACTATTCTGGCTTGAGGATATGGTGGCAGCCGAGCACCAAGAAGGCTTTCGTTTGATCCGAAAACACACGGTCACACCTCTGGCTGTTGGCGAAGTGTTTAATACGGTGTGGGATGCGCGCTTGCTGATTGAAGAACAGCTCATCGATTATATTCGCATGACAACCGTTCATGCTGGCGGGGTAACTGCCCTGCGTCGCATCATGGACCTTGCCGGAATATACAATGTGCGCACGGCCTGTCATGGCGCAATGGATATGTCTCCCGCCTGCTTCGCCACCAATATGCAACTTGGCCTGTGGGCACCAAATTTCGGCATTCAGGAATACACCGAATACACACCGGAAACACTCGACGTCTTCTCACATAACTGGAGCCTTTCCGACGGCTACCTCCACCCCGGCGAAGCAATTGGCCATGGGGTAGATATTGATGAAGAGCTTGCCAAAAAAATACCCATACGAACCAGCATACCTGCC
>BAXV01000125.1 GCA_001310715.1 Pseudovibrio sp. JCM 19062 | reverse complement strand
CGCAGCCGGAACCACACCCATGGTCGCCCCCACAACAGGCTCGGCGAAGAAGGCTGCCACCTTCTCCGGACCCACGCGAAGGATTTCATCTTCCAGCAGATTTGCGGCACGAAACCCATACTCTTCCAGCGTTTCATCATCACGCTGATGGCGGTAGGCGTAACAAGTCGATGTGCGACATATCGATCAGCAGTGGACCAAACATCTCGCGCCGCCATTTGTTGCCGCCAGCAGAAAGCGCTCCCAGTGTGTTGCCGTGATAACTCTGCCAGCGCGCAATCACGTGCGTGCGCTCACTCTCACCTTTTTCGACATAGTACTGACGCGTCAGCTTGATGGCAGACTCCACAGCCTCGGAGCCACCGGAAACCAGATAGACGCGATTAATGCCTTCAGGGGCCTGTGCAATCAGCTTGTCTGCAAGCACTTCAGCCGCATCACTGGTGAAAAAGCCAGTATGGGCAAAGGCAACTTTATCCAACTGGTCTTTAATGGCTTGGATCACTTTCTCATTGGAATGCCCAAGACAGGAGACAGCCGCGCCTCCACTGGCATCAAGGTATCGCTTACCTGTTTCATCAATGAGGTAGCACCCATCGCCCTTCACCGCTTTTGGAAGGGAAACACGCGTATTTCTAGGAAAGATGTGGCTCATTTTACAGCCTCCGGGCTGTAGCTTTTTGATTGATTGAGTGTGGTCAGGCACGCAAAACTACGCGTGACAATTTGCACAAGCTCCACTTTGCCTGAGCCAATTAAGTTGTCCATAAAAATCTATGAAATATCTTCAGATTGCAAGCGATGGCTCCGGCTCGAAGCAGAGTTACGACATGATCCGATAATATCCGGTAATAAAATTAAGCAGGCTCTTATCGACGCCCGGAAGTCCATGCCCCGCGACGCAAAAAATCAGGTAGCCAGCAAGAGACTTACAAAGCTTCTTCCGCTGGGCTAAACCGTCTCGGAGGTAGACTGCTGTCTCTCCCGCAGTATCCAATGCGGCCGCTTCTGCAAGAACATCAAGAGCGTCATCACCAGCGTCAGTGCCTCAGCCACCGGCAGCGCGTAAAACACGCTCATCGGGCCAATCACAAACCACAGCCTCCAATCAGCACCAGAGGCATAACCAGCGAGCGTGACACGGCAATCAACGCAGACTGGGCCGCACAATGCATACCCGTAAAATAGCCGGAAAACGCGATATTGACGCCGTTGAACAGGAAGACAGGCCAGATCACGCCAATTATCTTGACCGTAAGCTCAATTGTCGTCTGGTCTGCATCCCCAACAAAGGCACTGGCCAGCAACAGCGGCTGGAAAATCAGGAGCGATGCCAGCAGCAATCCCACAACAAAGTTCGTGCCAACTCCGAGCAACAGGAACTGGTAGATCCGCGCCGGTTTACGCGCGCCGAAGTTAACGCTTATCAACGGCCCAAGCGCTTCCCCCACACCGTAAAACACCATAATCCCGGTAAAGAACAGATAGTTCACTATGGTGAACGCAGCCACACCCTGCGCACCCATCTCCGTGATCAAGATCCAGTTGAACAAGAAGACAACAATACCGCCGGAACTCTCGTTGATGAACTCCGAAAGGCCATTGTAAGCCGCTGTAAACATCACCCGCCACGACCCGAAGGGCCGTAAAAAGCGCAGCTTGGCGTTTTTATTGGCAAAATGCAGAAGAAGAAACAGCATACCAGCCTGACTGGCGATCCCGGTCGCCAGCGCAGCACCCCAGACGCCCCAGCCCAGATAGCCAATCATCAAGGCATCAAGCACAATGTTGACCACGGTGATCAGCATCATGCCCACAAGAGAGAAGTTGGGCCGCCCGTCAATGCGCACGAAATGATTCAAAGCCGCAGCAATACTCAACCCCGGAAAGAACCAGGCAACAACGAAGATATAGGTCTCCACCATCCGCAGTCTCAGCATTGGCCCCAAGCAAACGAGCCGCGGTCGGGGTGAAAACCAGTAGTAAGAGTGCAAAGACCAGAGAAAAGACCAGAACGCTAACCAGAGCCTTCATGAAGATGTTGGAAGCATCCCTTTCCCGTTGCTCGCCGATAAACTTGCCTGCCATCACAGCAGCACCCACGGTCAGCATCACCACCACGCCAAAGTACAGCGCGAACAAAGGCGCAACCAGACTGATAGCCGCTAATGCAGTGGGACCAACAAAATTCCCGACAAAGATACCGTCAACAATGCTGGCAGAAGCAATGGAGAACATGCCAACCACTGCGGGAACAGCAAACCGGAAAAACTCTTTCCCCGGATGCCCCGTTGTCATCTTTTCATCTGCCATTGCCACGGACATGGTCTCACCTTCATCCTCGCGAGCGGCCTCCCCGCGCTTAATCAGTATTGAAACAGAAATACAAATTGAACATCTGATCAACTTGGACATACGCTCAATTTCATGCTATGTCAAGAATGACCAATTTGAAGAAACAGTGTGGAAGCATAAATGGCCTATCTGGCGAAGGAAGAACGCCGCAAAGCAATCATTCTGGCAACGCTGGAAGTTGTAAAGGAAAAAGGGTTTGCTGGAATCACCACCCGAGCGGTTGCCAAACAACTGGATGCTGCAACCGGCATTGTCCATCACCACTTCAAGTCTCTCACCGAGCTGAAGTGTGAGACCTTGCGCTATCTGTCGCAAAAAAAATGGTGCCAACTACATCACGATCTCAAATACCCTGCCTCCCACTCAGGCCCTCCTACGCCTCCTTAGCTTCAACGTCACCCCGGAAGAAAAAAACTGAGACCAGTGTCTGGGTCAGTGCAGCAGATGAAGCAAACCGGGACCCCGAGTTTGCCCGTGTCTATGGAGAGGAAACCAATAAAAGCCACGACTGGCTCTGCAGCAATCTTAAGGAAGGCGTCAGAACCGGCGAGTATACCCTTACCCTGCCCGTTGAGTTTGCCGCATGGAAACTTATGTCGCTAGCCTTCAATCTTTATGATGTTTCCAACCTGCCCGACACCGCCCTGACACCCGACATGGCAGTGCAAATCCTTAAGGACGAACTCAAATCAACCCTGGGCCTTGAAAGCAAAGACCTTGCGTCCAAGCTGCTTTCAAGTCATTAAGGTGAGACCTGATTGACACGCAACTTCAGAGAGCTTTCATGAAGAAGATCCTCATCCTCAACGGACCGAACCTGAACCTGCTTGGAATGCGCCAGCCGGAAGTTTATGGTGCCACCACACTGGCGGAGATCGAGGATCAGTGCCGTGCCCACGCAAAACAACTAGGCGTGGACGTTGAGTGCAAGCAGTCCAATCACGAAGGCGAGCTGATCGACTGGATCCATGAAACCCGCCAGTCCCGCACCGCAATCGTGCTCAATGCAGGCGCCTTCACCCACACCTCCATCGCAATCATGGACGCTATTGCCAGCGTGGAACGCCCGGTGATCGAGCTCCACCTCTCCAACATCCATCAGCGAGAAGAGTTCCGCCACACCTCCTACATCTCCAAGGTGGCAAGAGGCATGATCTGTGCTTGGGCGCCCACGGCTACACACTGGCCATGGATGCAGCCCTGCGCATTCTGGAAGAAGAAGACTAAGAGCCGCACGAACGCGCGGTCTTACCTCATCTAATCGTAGTTCTTGGAGTTGCGCAGCTTCTTGATGTTGCCGCGCTGCTTTTTGCCTTCCACCCGCCGACGCTTGGAGGCAAGCGTTGGCCGCGTTGCCTTACGGGTCTTAGGCACGTAAGCAGCTTTGCGAATAAGCTCCAGCAGCCGCTCCAGCGCATCTTCCCTATTACGCTCCTGCATACGAAACCGGTCCGCTGTAAGCACGATCTCGCCTTTCAGCGTCAAACGCGATCCGGCAATCTTGCGCAGTCGCGCCTTCAAATCCTCCGGCAACGTCGTATTTCCATCCAGATTGAATCGCAGCTGTACAGCAGTAGACACTTTATTCACGTTCTGGCCACCCGGCCCCGACGCTCGGATAAAGTCTTCTTTGATATCGCGCTCTTCAATTGAAAAACGCTCGTTCACCGTAATTTTCTTGCGCTCACTCATCTTGCTCGCCCGTAGCACCACTCATGCATCGCATTGATTGTAATAAGAGATTTTACTCTTTGGTCAAAAATAGCAGTTAAAGCACCCCCGCACGCTATAAAGCCACGCCTGCAGATTTGCAAAGCTTTACCCGACAAAACAGCAGGCCATGACAGGTATAGGCCCACCGATAATACCCGTATAGGTTTGATATCCCTTGATTTACCTAGGTCTTCTACCTAGTCTCAAACGCATATATTACCAGAGGGTAGCAATAAACGACGCTCAACCGAACAAGCAAAATTCATCTCAAGCGTTCTTGGAGGGGAAATGACAGAGGCAAACATACTGGCGCGGGACGAGACCGAACAGATCGCCGGCCTGACAACAAACAACCTTGATGCCTACTGGATGCCTTTCACGGCAAACCGGCAGTTCAAGAGTGACCCACGGCTTCTCGTGAAAGCCAAGGACATGCACTATACCTCCGCCGATGGTCGCCAGATTCTGGACGGCACTGCGGGCTTGTGGTGCTGTAACGCCGGTCATGGCCGCCAGAAAATCGTCGAGGCAGTGCAAAAGCAGGTCGCCGAGCTGGACTACGCGCCGCCCTTCCAAATGGCCCATCCAATGTCATTTGAGCTTGCCGCCCGCCTTGCAGCTCTCCTGCCAGACCCGCTCAACACGTGTTCTTCACCAACTCCGGTTCCGAGAGCGTCGAAACAGCACTCAAGATGGCGCTGGCTATCACAAAGCCAATGGCGAAGGCGGTCGCACCCGCCTGATTGGCCGCGAACGTGGCTACCACGGTGTGAACTTCGGTGGCACCTCTGTCGGTGGCATGGTTGCCAACCGTAAACAGTTCGGAACACTGCTCGCAGGCGTTGACCACCTGCGCCACACCCACGGCATTGCTGGCAATGAGTTCAGCAAAGGCGTGCCGAAAAACGGCATTGAGTACGCTGAAGACCTCATGCGCCTCGTTCAGCTTCACGATCCTTCCACCATCGCAGCCGTCATTGTCGAGCCGGTTGCAGGCTCAGCAGGCGTAATCCTGCCGCCAGAAGCTACCTGAAGCGCCTGCGTGAGATTTGCGACGAACACGGCATCTTGTTGATCTTCGACGAAGTCATCACCGGCTTTGGTCGTCTGGGAACTCCGTTTGGTGTCGACTACTTTGGTGTTACGCCGGACCTGATCACCACCGCCAAGGGCCTCACCAGCGGCGTTGTGCCAATGGGTGCAGTCTTCGCCAGCTCCAAAATCTATGATGCCTTCATGAACGGACCTGATCACCTGATCGAGCTGTTCCACGGCTACACCTATTCCGCCCATCCGCTTGCCTGTGCCGCTGCACTGGCAACGCTGGATGTCTACGCGGAAGAAGAGTTGCTCACCCGCGGCGCATCCATGGCGGAGTATTGGCAGGATGCAATTCACTCCCTGCGCGACTGCCCGCACGTGATCGACATTCGCAACATCGGACTGATCGGAGCTGTTGAGCTGGAACCAATAGCCGGAGAGCCAGCCAAGCGCGCGTTCAATGCTTTCCTCAAGGCTTATGAGAAGAACATCCTCATCCGCACCACGGGCGATACAATCGCCATGTCACCACCACTCATCATCTCAAAAAGCGAGATTGATGTGCTGATTGGCACCCTGCGCGATGTGCTCAAGACGCTGGATTAAGGTCCTTTTCCATCACAAACTGCCAAGGAGGCGCTACGGTGCCTCTTTTATTTTTTTCTTCATACTCAGTTACTTACACAAACTTCCTCAAGTTAAATCTCATTAACTTTAACCAGATCCTGAGCAGCAATTCACCACATATCAAAAACAGCCAGACAAAGCCTCTCGCCATAAAACAGCGGGCCTGATAGTGTCCGCTCGACTTGCAATAACGAACTTACGCATCAGGACACCCATGCTACCTTCCCGCGACATCTCCCGCCTTATCGAAATCATGAAGGCACTCAGAACCCCCGTGACCGGTTGCCCCTGGGATCTGGAACAGAACTTCAAAACCATTTCGCCCTACACGATCGAAGAGGCCTATGAAGTTGCAGATGCCATCGAGCGCGAAGACTTGCACGATCTGAAAGAGGAACTGGGAGACCTGCTCCTGCAAGTCGTCTACCACTCCCGCATGGCCGAGGAAGAAGACGCCTTTGCATTTGGCGATGTGGTTGAAGCCATCACCAAAAAAAATGATCCGTCGCCACCCGCACGTTTTCGGAGACGAAGAGCAAAAGGCTGCTGGCTTCCCAAAAGGCACATGGGACCGCATCAAGGAAGAGGAAAAACAGGAACGCAAAGCCCTGCGCACTCAAATGGGTCTCTCAGATAAGCCGCAAGGTTTTCTGGATGAAGTCCCTTCCGTATTCCCGGCGCTCACTGAAGCAGAAAAACTCCAGCACCGTGCCTCAAAAGTAGGCTTTGACTGGGGCGCAGCCGAGCTGGTCCTCGACAAGATTAAAGAGGAAGTGGAAGAGCTTACCGTCGAGTCCAAGCAGGCACACCGGACCGCGCCAAGATCGAGGATGAACTCGGCGACGTCCTGTTCGCAATCGCCAAC
>BAXV01000124.1 GCA_001310715.1 Pseudovibrio sp. JCM 19062 | reverse complement strand
CCGTCGGCCTTTACGTCTCGCCGCCCGCTCATGCGGTTGTGCTATCCGTCGACGAAAAGTCCCAGATACAAGCCCTTGACCGTACACAGCCAGGATTACCCCTCAAGAAAGGGCGTGGGCCGACGATGACCCATGATTACAAGCGTCACGGCACAACGACGCTGTTCGCCGCTCTCAACGTGCTCACCGGCGAAGTCATGGGCCAGAACATGCAGCGCCACCGCCATCAGGAGTTCATTCGCTTTCTCAACCGGATTGAGCGCGATGTTCCGGCAGGAAAGGTCATCCATGTGGTTCTGGACAACTACTGTACTCACAAGCACGAAAAGGTCAGGCAATGGCTGGAGAAACACCCACGGTGGACGTTCCACTTCATCCCAACCTCAAGTTCGTGGCTCAATGCAGTCGAAGGGTTCTTTGCCAAACTCACGCGCAGGAGACTTAAATATGGGGCATTCCATTCCCTGGTCGATTTGCAGGCTACCATCAATCGGTTCATTGAGGAACACAACCAAAACGAAGCAAAGCCATTCATCTGGATGAGCTGACCCCAATGACATCATCGCAGCAAGAAATCGTGGGTTCCAAATGTTGGATTCAATCCACTAAAGTATATTTCTGACATGTTAGTTGTACAGTGACGGTGCTATTTGGATGACGGAACTTCAGCATGACATAAATTCAAGTGCACCAGTGACCAGTAAGCACGTTTGCATTGTCACCGCTGATATTTTCGGGCCTATAAAGAATGGAGGGATTGGTACTGCCTACTTCCATCTAGCTGTCTTTCTAAGACGTACCGGGCACAACGTTACTATCTGCTTTGTAAATGGGCATGCCAAGAACCAGCAGAAGATGCGCGTAACTCGCGATTTCTTCATGGGGCATGGTATTGAATTTTGTGCAGTAGCACCTCAAGTTCTTGCAAAAACTGAGATGGCTCAGACGATGGCCCCTCCTTATGCAGCATATGAGTGGCTCAAAGAGCGTGAAAACCATTTTGACATGATACACGTATCTGAGTGGCGTGGCTTAGGCTACGTCGCTTTGCTAGCCAAAAAGCTCGGAATTGCATTTCAAAACACTCATTTTGTCGTCAAGGGGTCTTCCCCCACACTATGGTCAGCCGAGGGTAATCTTCAATTTCTTGAAGAGTACCGCCAACTTGGCTGGGTTTTCATGGAGAGAGAAAGTGTGGAAATGGCTGACACGCTTATCTGTGGCAGCGAGCATCTCCTAAATTGGATGAAACATAATCAATATCGCCTCCCAGCAAGGAGCTATTTCTGGCCTAATGTATTCCTAGATGATCTTAGTAATGTTCCTCAAGATCGGCGTTCTCAAGTAGAAGAATGGGTTTTTTTTCGGTCGTTTAGAACCCCGAAAGGGCCTTTTGTTGTTTGTAAATGCCATTAATGCTCTGGTTGCAAGAGGGGCTTCCATTCCTCCGATCACATTCCTGGGAGGTTACTCCCACCGGTTTGATGCTCAGAAGTTTATCTTTCAAAGTAGCAAAAATTGGCGAACCAAGGTCAAATTCAAAACAAACTGCAGCGCTCTTCAAGCGGTCAAATACTTGGGTGCAAAAGGACGACTGGCAGTGATGCCATCGCTGCTAGAGAATTCTCCACTAGCTGTTTATGAATGCTTAGCTGCTCAGGTTCCATTTATAGCTGCGGACACAGGTGGCATTCACGAGCTGATTGATGAGAGCGATCGAGAGAGAGTACTATTTAAGCCTCACCACCTCGCACTTGCAGACCAACTCGAGACTTATGCTGAGAACTTGCCTGAGCCAGCCACAAAACATGACAGGCTGAAGCGGTCACTCACAGTTTGGCAGGATTGGCATTCGCAAGATAGGGGCATACCAACGAGGTTACTTCCATCCGAAGACGCTCGCCCATTGGTAAGTATCTGTGTAACTCACTTTGAGCGTCCCCATCTTTTGATCCAGGCTTTAGAAAGTATTGAGCGACAAACCTATCGAAATTTTGAGGTGATCATTGTTGATGATGGTAGCCGTTCGAAGCTCGCACTCGCGACGCTCGAGGAGCTTTCACAAAGGTATCAAGATAAGCCCTGGCAAGTACTCTACCAAGAAAACAGATACGTGGGCGCTGCAAGGAATACGGCGGCGCAAGCAGCTAATGGTGAGTACCTTTTATTCTTTGATGACGATAATATTATGATGCCTGAAATGGTTGAAAAACTCGTCGGCGCAGCGACTTTTGCAGATCTTGATTGCATAACTTGCAGTTCATTACGCTTCAATGGTCAGGGAGAACCGAATTCTTCAAAGAGTAAACTGGGAACACAGATACGCTTTGTAGGCCCTGCGAAAGCTTGGGCAACAAAGGTAAATGTCGTGGGAGATGCAACTTGTCTTGTAAAGGCAACGGTTTTCACTGCTTCTGGAGGATACTCTGAGAGATACCGTGTTGGTAAAGATGATATCGAGTTTTACAATAAGCTCATACTAGATAATAGAAAAATATCTTATTATCCTGATCCATTATACTATTACCGGCACAGTTCAAGTGGTATGAAGTCCAAAAACCAGAACAAGGAAGAAGCAGACTTTAGACAGGTATTACCATTCCTGGAGACTATGGGCGCCGAAGACAAAGGCCTTCTTTTATTTCGGCCAGATAATTCTCAACTTTTCAACAGGTGGCGTAATACTAAGAAAAATAGTTTCAAGCCGGGGAAAATAAATGCGTTTTTTCGCAAAGCGCGTAATTTTGTCAGGGTGAAGATTTGAGACCCAGCAAACACTTCAGCAAATCCACCCAAACAGAATTTCCATTAATTTGCGTAGTGCGCAATGAAATAGATATTCTGCCAGCCTTCCTACACCATTATCGCTCGATTGGAGTTACTTGCTTCCACATTGTTGATACCGGTAGTACAGATGGTTCCAAGCTATTCTTGGAGCAGCAAGATGATGTTCAGGTTTATGTTAAAAATGGAGGTTACCCGCAAGCGAATGCTGGAGTAGATTGGGTCAACGAAATCGGTGACATGTACTGCAAAGGTAAATGGACAACTGTTGTTGATGCAGACGAGTTTTTGCAACTTCCTCTCAAGAGCATAAGAGAGACGACACAACTGATGCAAAGCGAGCTGGCCCTTGCACTTTACACTCCCTTGATAGATTTTTTTTGTGATGATCTTACAACCTCTCCAAGAAGTGTCGCAGACCTTGACGAACTCGTTGCGAGCGCCCCTAATTATGTTCCCTTTGCAAACTTTCGTGTTGAACCAACTCAAGCTTTTCCATTTTTGGAACTTAAATCTTTAGCTCGGGCCAAGATCTCTGGGAAACAGAATTATCTCGTTAGATCTTCTAAGATACCACTCATTTACTGGCAAACTAACTTCCAATATCTTCGCTCCACCATCTGTGTACGCCCGTACGCTGTGTGACACTTGCGGCTACCTCTTTCATTTCAAATTTCGTTTAGGGTTTGAGCAACGGCTATTGAAGGAGTTAGAGAATCCAGATCGCATGAATGCAGATGTTTATCGCGTCTCAAAGGCAATTGTTAGCAACCAAAAGGTGCTTCACCAAAATACATCAGTTCTGCCTAATAAAGACGCATTCAGTGAAAGTGATTGGCTATCAGAAGTTGGTTTTTCCGCCAGATGGAAGGAAGAAAATCGCTCCAAAGCTCATTACTTCGACATACTGACTGGCACGAAAACTACAACAGACAGTGTTCTGGAGGAGAACCTTACGCGCCTGACCAACTCGCTAAGTTGGAGACTTACAAAGCCTATCCGATCATTTCTCTTTAAACACGGTCTGTTGCGACATGATCACTTTCCTGAACGAACGAAGCGCAATCATGCAGTGGCTGAGCAAACCATTGCAGTATATGAGTCAATTTGGTGGATGTTAACCGGTGTTCTTAGATTTCCGGTCGCACTATTTCGTGCCCTTCGTTGGTACAAGATTAAGCAGCCTGGCAAAAAGAGCAACTAAACAAGTCAACTTCAGCTCTCGCTGGCCGCGTGCCTTTACCCAGCCTTCGCATTATATCTTAAAGAGCGATACCCTTTTCATTGCCGCTGCTACACGGTAATCCTCCCGAAATTTGATCGAGTTTGAAAGTATAGATAATGTTGCCTCATATTGAGGACTGATTTTATGAAGAAATCTCGTTTCAGCGATGCGCAGATCATTGCAATTTTGAAGCAAGGGGAAAGCGGCATTCCGGTGGCTCAGCTTTGCCGTGAACATGGCATGAGCGCCGCGACCTATTACAAATGGCGTGCAAAATATGGCGGCTTGATGCACCGATGATCTCGCAGATGAAGTCTACGGAAGACGAGCTACGCCGTTTCAAGAAGATGTATGCCGAGCTGTCTCTGCAAAATGAGCTTTTGAAGGAAACTCTTGGAAAAAGTAAGCAGGCCATCTCAACGCAAGGAGATGGCTGTGTTTGCTGTCGAAGGAAAAGGTGTTTCCGTCGCTCTTGCGTGTCGCACCTTTGGTGTGAGTGAGCGCTGCTACCGTTATGAACGGCGCTTGAGCGATGAGGACGCGGTGATTGCCGATTGGCTGGTGCGCTTAACGATACCCCCCCCCCGGGGGGCTGTGTTTCCTATATCTTCGTGATATCAAAGGCTTTGGCTGGAACCATAAACGTGTCTATCGTATTTACCGCGAACTGGAACTGAACCTGCGGATCAGACCGCGTAAGCACCTAAAACGAGCAAAGCCAGACAAACTGGCCGTTCCTTCCAGCCCAATCAAGTGTGGTCGATGAATTTCATGTCAGATCAGCTGGAGGATGGCAGGCGGTTCCGAACACTTAATGTTCTCGATGTTTTCAATCGGGAGGGCTTGCCCAACTGGTGGAGAAAGCCAATCGGAAGACGGATTGGGAGCTTCTTGAGCACCTCCTTGAGGTCGTGCCTTACAAAATTCATACGATCTGACGGACAACGTCCTATACTCAGAATTATCTGCTGATTTGGCATCAGGTCACTGTCATGCTGAGCGTCCCAGCATGTTTAAAGTTTGCCTTAGTTCGGCGTTTTGGTCAACGAACAGTCTCTCCCATAACAAACACAGAGTACGCTCTCGCGGCTCTCACCGTCCTTAAGACGAGATCTTCAGGCCGTTGAGCAGAAGGCCTGAACATTATCTGCGAGGTCAAAAGATTGCCTCTACGGCCCTGACAGCGAATGGCCCTTCTGCTGTTGATCACCCCTCAAAGAAGGGGCGATAAGGTTCCTCGCGCTTGATGATCCCGTGAAACGTACGGGCCATCTTTGCGGCAATTGCGGTGTTCGCCTTGCGGCGTAAATGTGTGTTCAGCCGATCTTTGGTAATGTAGCGCTCGAATTTATCGCGGAAACTGTTGGTTGGTAGCATGATAGCGACCTGATCGGCCATCCATAAAGTGCGACGGAGCCGGGCATTACCGTATTTCGATAGTTTGGTTTGACCTTGGAAGGTACCGGACTGGATCGTCGCCAAGTCCATCCCACAGTATTTGAGAAACTGTCGATGATTCTGGAAACGGCGCAGATCACCGGCCTCCGCCAAAATGGTCAAGGCATTGATTGGCCCGATTCTAGGGATGGTGCTCAGAAGTTGGTAGTCATTGTTGTTCTTGAGCAGCTCAACGGCGCGAGCTCAATCTTGTTACGCTGTGCGATCAGGTTGCGGCCTTCTGCCAACACCAACCTGAACATTCTGACGGCATCAGAGTTCGCAGTGATAGGAAGTCCCAGAGAGGATTGTGCTGTTTTGTAAATGTCTGCAAGTAAATGCTCTTTTGAGACTTTACGGCCAACAACCTGCCAGGCGTCAGCGATGAATTCATCTTGTGTCATGGCACAGATGAAGTGTGGTGAGGGATATCGCTCTAGAAAGGCGAAGAACCAGTCACTGCGTGAGCTGCGGTGAAAACGGTCGGCCTCGGGAAAGTATAACGGCAACTAATGGGTCAGTATCCGGTGCCAAAGCTCAGTCTTTGACCGAGAGACGATGTCGTGTGTCTTGGACAACTCCTGGAGATCATTCGTGCCGCACAGCATTGGGTCGTGATAAAACTGCTCATTCCCGATCTGCATCATATCAGGATAACCTGTGCGTCTTTCGGCTCGTTCTTATCCCAGCTGTTGTTCAGAGCTTCACGGGTACGGGCCAAAGCAACGGAAGAAACCAGCTTGACTTCGAACCCGGAAATTGCGAGCCGATAAGCCAGCGCACGGTGGTAGTTGCCGGTCGTCTCGAAGGCCACGCGAACAGGCGCTTATAGTCCGAGAGCGCCGTGATCAACCGCTTGAAGTCATCAAGCTGGTTCAAAACTGTTAAACGACGGCGTCTCTTTTTACCTGATATCGCGATTAAAACCTCATGGCGGGCTTTGGAAATATCAACGGCAACTAGGGCGTAGACTCATTATTTTTGATCCATACTCTCATCGCAACGAGTTTAACTGCGGCAAGGAAATTAGCAGGATCTTTGTCGTAACGTGTAGCTATACCTCTGTATTCCTTTATTTTTCCGAAGAACCGTTCGACGAGGTTGCGCTGCCGGTAGACCCATTTTGAGAACGAAAAGGTCTTCTTCCTATTGGCTTTGGGCGGGATGTTCGCCCATCCTTTTTTT
>BAXV01000123.1 GCA_001310715.1 Pseudovibrio sp. JCM 19062 | reverse complement strand
AGCAGGAGCGCCGCCAGATGATGACTTGACCAGCAGAAGGAACAGCAGGAGCGCCGCCAAATGAGCCTTGAGCGGCAGGATGAGAAACTGGAGCGCCGCCAGATGCTTGCCGGACTCCTTGTGGAGCTATATTTGCGCCTGTGGCAGCCCCCATGAGAGAGCTGACTGAGGATGTGTCGTTGTTTGCGAGGGCTACGAGGCCAGCAGCGGCTCTTGCAACATCGGGTGGCATATGCATGTAGTTAGAGTAACGTTGCTCCAGTTTCGCTGCTTGTTGCTTTACATGGCTTGGTGCGTAACGAAGTTGTTCCCGTATCGATCCATCTATACCTTGTTTGACAAGTTCAGCACCCGCCACATCCACTGGGACACTCCATGATAGCCCGAGTTGCTGACTAGCCTGACTAAGTTGTGAATACGTTTCACTTGCTTTGGTAGCTTCTTTCGCAGCTGTTGAGATCTGCTTTGCGTTGTCGCGACCCATGTATTAGATAATTCATCCGAAGTACTTCTTGAGTATGATTGGGACAAATCAGACATAAAGGCACTATGCGTGTCCTCGTTATAGCCAATTTCGTTCGCGAACTGTGACACGATACTCGAATTATCATTTTTTCCGACAGTGCTTGATGTAGTATAATTTCCATTCACACCAAGTGATAGACCAGCATTACCACTTGAATTATTGGAACTTTGTTGTGCTTTTTTTTACCGGCCTGTAACGCTCCCTGCGCCCCGCCACTGACGGCGAGGCCACTAACAATTTGCTCTACTCGGCTTTCATCGAGGCCATGTTTCTTCACAAAAGCCTCGGCTTGAGAAACAAGCGAACGAACCGTCTGTCCTTGCGAACTACCTACCCGGCTTGAGAGATCTCGCATTAATCCAGTGCGCTGACCTCCAGATGTAGAGGTTTTGAAAGCATCGTGAATAGATTCTGAGAATTCACTAGTCTTCTCCACCGCAACAGCTTGAGCTGAAGACGCTGCAGCTTGAAGTGCTTTCCCTGCCTCAATGTTCGGAAGCAACTTGTCTACACCTGATAGTTTCATGCCCGAATGAGTTCCAAGTATTCATTGGCGCAGCTTTTACCAGCGGCCCGTTCTGGAGCATGTCAGGAGACATCGCCTTTTCATCAATGTGATCAGCTCCATTCACACGGCTTGCAAGACTGTTAAACGTGTATGTTGAGCCGGTAATAATGAAAAGAGCCAACATAGGTGTGGCGGCTGCGAGCATCCCTCCAGTAGCTATATAGCTCTGAAGCACATTGCCAGCTTCATTCAGACCATACAAAGTTGTGATCGACTTTGAATCCAGGACGCTCGCCAGCTCATTCGATGAAACCACATACATATAAAGATTTGTAATTGATAAGATCGGATACCAAAGCTGCACCCAAATCAGCACTTGAAAGTATTTTACTGCCAGGGTGATACCCATACCGCCTAACATAATGATAAATGCCATAATCGGCGTCACGCCATAAATGAAGCCTTCAAAAAAAAGCGAGGACGGGATCAACAACTGACAGGAAAAGAGAATGCTCAGCTGACCATTGAGCATTTCTTTGCGCAATAGCTTGGGAAACCATCTGAGCAGAACTATAATCCTGCAAATCCATGTGTCGCGTATACACCGCTTCATAGTAGAGAGGCTCCAATATAGCGGTCTTCATATAGTCGGCAGCTGATGCTGATACTAAACCAAGAGATTGAAGCCCGTTACCCACCTCTCTAAGAGCGCTTTCACCTAAATCTGTGTTGAGATTAAGAAGCTGGGATATGCGCTGATCCACCGATCCTCCGAGCGAGATCCTGCCCAAGGCCTCACTTAACAAAGTAAACCCCTGTGAACATGTCACATTTTGCCCGTTGGGGTTCGCCAAGTACATCACTGTTCCATAGTTGCTACTGTTGAACTGGATTGCCGGGAGGATTTCTAGCTCGAAAAGACTTTCTTTAGTTTCGGTGCCTAATTCCAGTTTTCGCAGTGTGCATTCAGTAATGTAGTTCGTCGCTGATTTCGCAAAATCAGCGCCAGCACCGTACTCCGCGTTGATTGCCTGAATGACTGAGCTATTGTACCCATCACGTCTAGCCTGATTTAGCACTTGAAGGCTTTCTATGTAGCCATTCTCGCTCATGGCGGGGTAAATCGGAGAGTAAGCCTGCTCCATGAGCTCAGTAAGCCCATATCCAATGTTGCTGATGATCCCTCCGGCAATCCCAATACCAATGGGCACATTATCAACCGGACGGACCTCCCCTCGTTGTATGTCCTCAATGTTGACAGTGGCTGTGGGGAAGAAAAACATACCGTAAACAAGCCATCCCAAGAAGACTTGTTGCCAGTTAATTGCTTTCGCACCATTAAAAACAGACTGTACAGTAACGATGATGACACCCAGCAATAGCCCAATGCTAATCATCGTTTCAAAATCTCCAGAGCCAGTAATCATTGCTATGGAGATCAATACTTGCTCTAAGAAGGCTGCATCACCAATGGAGTAAAGTGTAAATTCCATTACACCGCTCCCTTAGGTAGGCCGTACTGTAAAGATCTCGTATTTCGTAGAATTTCACGCCAATAGAACGTCTTCTCAGCAATACTTCCATGCTCATCTATGAGCGCTTGATATTGTATCCCAAGATTACTCTGGCTGCGGTTAAGCTGGTCATGCACCTTAGACAGGTATGGAGAAGCGTCTTTTTTTCGATAAAGCAGTGCGCGCTGCGCGGAAGAGCTGCAGTACAGTATCATAGATCATGGAGACAGCTACTGTTGCGGCAACTTCTTGAGCAAATAAGCGTGCTGAGTCCTTACTTAGCGAACCTATGTTGTAGAACATCCCTCCCATCCCGCTTGGAAGGAGAGCAAGGAAGTTCCTTTCCGTGGCTGTTAGAACTTGGTCAGTAGTTTTTAGCTTTGCTACAATTCCAATACTCGATTCATTGCCAAGCAACATCTCTTCAACTTGCTGTTTGAAGCCAGTGATTGTCTCAGATTTCAGGTTTACTTTGGTGCATAGATCACCGCCCTCAATGCAATTATAGATTTCTAAATCACCACCTTGGATCAGATCCTGAAGCGTTATTAGGTTCCCCTCCAAATAGGTGATTGCATTCGTCTTTTGATCAGGAGCCGGAGAATGAGGATCAGGTATTAGGTCTCCCACGATCACGGAGCCCGTAATAGACATAATCGACCGCATCAAAGTATCATCACCAGAGGAAAACCAGCTTTTAACCCCGCCATCGTTCAGCGCCTGCCAAACGATATTTCCCATCAAGTCTTTCAGTTTTTCTGGATTGTTCTCCTTCAGGTTTTCTTTTGTTGATTTTCCTCCAGGCTTCGCAATCGCATCAAAGAAATCTTCCGATATTCCTTGTACGTTTTCGACTAATGAACCTCCGACTTTTCCTTTCAGCTCCATCCCGCTTGTTACGTCGTTCACTAGCCCCTGTGCTAATTGACAGGAGTTGCCAAAGTGCTGATTAAGCTCCTGAATTTTCTTCTGGAGTGCTTCAATCATACTGGAGCAGCTTTCACACACGTTAGCCAATGCTAACTGAAACGCATAACCAGCTGCATTTGCTGCAACTGACCGCATCAACTGAACTAATTGATCAGCGTTGATGAAAGAGAATGAACCACCAAAGAAGTCAATGCCGCCACATCCTGCTTTCCAGCTTGGGGGAGTAAATGACACGAGGTTCTCATTGTAGATCTTTACCTTTGTTGTAACACGACCACCGGCCAGAACCCCCCTCCTTTGGGTTTCGTGAACTCCGGGCATAGTTACATTGGTCATTCCATTAAACACTTTGTTTAACTGCGTCTCGATACCACCGGCTGTAGCCTGAGATGAGATTAAGCTGGCAGATACAATTAAAGCGGCAATTTTCTTTCCAGTACGAAGAGACATCACTGCCCTCCTCTTTGTAGATTTGATTTAAGGGCTTTCAAAAGTTCTTTCGGAGGAACAAATTCATCTCCAGAAACTGTCGGCATACCTTCAATGGGTTGCCCGTCGATCCCAAGCCTGTCAGCCAGGTTATTGGCAAGGTCGGTCAGCGGGCGCGTTTCATTGAACTGCTCGTTTGTAATCCACCCAGCTTTAAGTGATGCGATCAGCACGCGCTGGTAAATCTGAGGGAGTGCCATTGCTCCTTGGCCAATCGGCGCAAATTCACCCTCATCAGATACCAAGAATACAGCTGGCAAAACCTGAACTCCGAGCATTTCAGCATGCCCATCGTCAGGATTAAAAGGACGAGGTTGAAGGCCAGGAATAGGTTTTCCGTCCAAGGATATGCGCAACACTGAGAAACCCATGTTGTCTTCGATGAGGTTCATGATGCTGTCTTGGGTATAACAGAGCTCACAATCGGACTGGAAGAAGTAGAAGAACCCAACTTTCTCCGTCAGGCTTCTTAGAAGTTTCTCTCTTTTCCGGCCCGCAATACGATCTAAATGTTGAGTAGCAAAGCTGGCGGAAGGTCGCCGTGCCAGTTCATCAAGATTCGGGTTCCCAACCGTCACAACCTGAGACACTTCAGCGAACGTTTGAGAGCGATCCATCGCTATTCGTTGAAGCATCAAATAGGCTTCAACGTTTTCGAGAGTAGGATCATCCATCGCCGCATCGAGGTAACGCGGCATATTCTCCCTTAGCCAAGCAGCGTTTAATCTTAGTGGAAACTCAGGAGCGCTTTCTACCTGTGGCTCTGTCTGCTCAGGTGTCGAGATAACAACTTGGGGAACCGTAATTTCCGGTTCCGGTTCCAGCTCTTCTTCATCCGGTTCCGCTTTATACCAGAACCAACCTTCTTCAGACCGATCAAAGAAGCCTTCCTCCGGGCTTTGTGACCACGAAACAGTGGCGCAAAAGCATAGGGCGAGGAAACCCAATGTCCCAATGGTACGTTTCATCCTGCAAGCTCCGTTTCAATAAAGGGAAACTTGCACATTCAAAGAAGAACTGTAGCGAGCTTGGTGCTACTTTCGTGAACTTTTAACAAATTACTTAAATGAACAAAGCTTGCTTACCAGTTGGCGCGGCGAAACTTGTTCTCATAATACAATCGCGCGCCTACTTTTGTCTCATCAAAACAAATCTAACTATTTGTTTTGATTGTCTTTTTTTATGTTGATTTAGATTGTTGGCTGTGCTTGCATAGGGGCCAGAAACCACCAATCCCGTGAGGTTGATATGTTCAATGAAATGGCTAGCGTACAGGTCACTGACTATTCTGATCACACACCCTTAGATCCTTCCGCAGCCGCCATGCTTAAGCTGTATGGAGGACGGTTGGGTTTGGGCAACACTGATCTGGCTGAAATTGCAGGTGTAAAAGAAATCATAGTTGAAGGTTGGTGGGAGGGCGGCACACTTCCACCTGAAGGTTTCCTTGCTATCTTGCACTTTGGATCCCGATTGGCGTCACACAACGCAGAACTGTTCGTAAAGCAGTGCTTTGCGGGTCGGGTGACGTTTCCTGTTTTTAAGGACAACGAAACCGCGCGTATATTCGAGCGTCGTGAACAAGCAGAGGGAGTACACATGTGGCCTCAGTTGGGACATGCGGTAGGTATGTTTGCAGCGATTAGTAACCTTTCCATCCAGCTGGCACATGAAACTGTAGAGACTCTTATTGACGAGCAACAGTCAGCTATTGAACCTCATCATGTAAGCGACCTGGACACGCCCGTGTTCGAGACAGCCTTCTTTGGTGATCTTCCATACGAAGCATTTCGCTGGGGTATCCGACCTCCCTCCCCTACCCTTCGCTTGGTGAAATGATCTTCAAAGAGATCAATCTCATACCTCATGCAGGTCGTTTATTTTAAAAGACTTCAAATTGTGGGCGAAGGTCGAGGGCCTTCCGAAGTTTTGTTGGTATCAGTTCCATTCGAAAAGACAGTTCTTGGGAGCCCCTTCAAGCAGACCAAGATACTTCAGTGACACCCACTTCTTGGGGAATAAGACAATTGATTTATGGATATTGTACTCAATTAGATACTGATGCGGCGATGCACATAGGCAACGAATTTGTTCCCCATGATTGTGATCGAGTAGTTGTCGAGCGTATACAATCTCCAAGCCGAGCACGATCCGAACTTGCCGGTATCCTTAGTGCTTGCAAAGAGGGTGATAAGATAATTGTGCGTCAACTGAGCGATCTATCCTGGCGCTTGCCGGATTTGATCACAACTCTTGAATCCTTAAGTAAGCGAGGAATTGAGCTGGTTGATTTATCGAGCGGCCTACGGCTTCAAGATGCAACAGCAGCTGATCTCTGCAGTGCTCTTGCCAAGCACTCCCAAGCGGTTATGCAATTGAGATCGGTATACAACCACTTACAAACGAACAAACCGTTGGTCGCCCATCTGAGATCTCTGACGAGCAGTGGAAAGACATTAAGGACGACCTAGTGCAAGGGAAGTCTGTTAAGGACGCTGCCGAAAAGTGGAAAGTTAAACCACAGGCGATCTATTATCGAAGACGACGCGATGCTGAGGAAGCTGCAACCAGTCGCGAACAGGATCCAAGACAGGGGGATATTGAGTATTATCTCAAACTTCTCTCTCAGCCTCGTAATGTGGATTCTGAGTGTTCCACCCTCCTTGAATTAGGT
>BAXV01000122.1 GCA_001310715.1 Pseudovibrio sp. JCM 19062 | reverse complement strand
CTTTCAGTCAGGCACTGATCAACACCAGTTCGTCGACGACCTCTGGTCCGCAGAAAAACGCTGAGACAATCGCCACGTCTGCTTCAGCGAGCCTCCCCAGCTTCGGGTTTTCTTATGTTTTGTCGTGGTGTTTATTGATTGTATGTTTCGACGGTACGCGCATAAGATGATTTGATTGGTCTTGTTAGGTCGGCTTGCCTAACCCTGCGGCTTTGGAAGGTGGACGATGGCGAAGAATATCGTGGTGTTTTCAGATGGGACCGGTCAGGAGGGCGGCACGGGTCCGGACACGAACGTCTACAAGCTCTTCAAGATTTGCGAGAACAGAACCAAGCGGCAGGTGCTGTTTTATGATCGGGGTCTGGGTACAAAGGCCCATGGTTCCCGCCTTATGCGCTTCCTTGCCAACACCACCGGATTAGGTATCAGCAAGAATTTGAAGGAATGCTATCAGTTCATCTTCGAAAACTATCAGGCCAATGACAAGATTTTCTTGTTTGGTTTCAGCCGTGGTGCCACCACAGTACGCAGCCTTGCAGGTTTCATCGAAATGTTTGGAATCTTGCCGAAGTCACGCCCAGAGCTGATTGCAAAAGCCTATAAAATCTACCAGATCAGCGACCACCAGCGGCGCGAGACTATGGCTCAGGAATTTCGTGAAAAGCACCACAACATGTGGGTGGATATCGAGTTTCTTGGCGTGTGGGATACGTTGCCGCGCTTGGGCTTCCATGGAAACCACTTTCAGCAGCCTTAACAGAGTGCCGGGCTTCAAGCATGAGTTTCACGATCTGACCTTGCCGCCTGCGGTGAAGAACGCCTACCACGCCCTATCCATTGATGACGAGCGGGAGGTGTTTCATCCCGTATTGTGGAACGAAACGACGGCTCCCAACCAGATCATGCAGCAGACTTGGTTTGTGGGTGTGCATACGGATGTGGGTGGTGGCTATGCGGATGCGCGTCTGTCTGACATTACCTTCAACTGGATGCTGGAACATGCTGAGCGCAACGGCTTGCGTATCCATAAAGACAGCTGGAAAACGCTGCGTGCCAAGTTGAACCCGGATGAGACAGGCACTATCCATAATCCGCGTGAAGGTATCTTTGAGTTCATCTACAAGGTCAAACAGCGAGATTGGCCGCAGCTTGATGAGAATGAGCGGGCGCGTGGTCAGCCGCAAGTGCATGCCAGCGTGTTTAAGCGGATCAGCAATCCGGAGCTGAACTACAAGCCGTGGATACTGGATCATAACCCGATCGAGGAACCACCAATCCGGCGCTCGGCTCCCGTAACAGAAGCGGAAACGTCGTGAAATAAAAAAGCCGGAGCAACTGGTGCTGCTCCGGCCATAAATCTTGCAGGTATCGCTATGGCTTGCGGTGACCTGTGATCATCGGTGTCACCAGATCCTCATGCTTCCATAAGCGGTAGAAGAAGATTGCTGCCACGTGCAGGCCCATCAAGATGAGCGTGGCATTGGCCAGAATGCCGTGCCATGCCAAGGCTGTGCGGGCGCCGTCGATACCCACCCATGACGCCAGCGGGCCCACGTTGATGTAGTCTTCCGGGTCAACAAACAGCCCAAGCGCTGCCTGTGCACCAAACAGACCAAGCAGTAGGAAAACGAATGCTCCGCCAAGCGGATTGTGGCCCTTCCAGTTGCATGGCTTCCGGCTTGGCAGTTTGAGCATGTAGGTCAGGATTGCTTTGGGGCCGAAGATGAAACTTGAGAACCGGGAGGTCTCGGAGCCAACGAAACCCCAGATCAGTCGAAACGCAATAAGCGCGAGCACTGCATAGCCAAACCAGAAATGCAGCGTCATAACGTCAGGTCCGAATTCGCCCAAACCCCATGCGGCAACAACACTGCCTGCAAACAGCCAGTGGAACAGACGCAGCGGCAAATCCCATTTGCGGGTAGCTTTGCTACGCGGCGTTTCCATAGAATATTCAGTGCTCGCAGTTGTCATTGCTTAAAAGTCCTTGGAGCGGAAGTCGGAGTGACATCCTTTGCAAGAGCCGCCCAGTTTACCCAGTGCCTTGCCCAATGCAGCACGACCTTCGCCTGCTACTTCATTCATAGCAACGAGCGCCTGATTGACTTCATCGGCTTTTGCGTGAAGACCAGCCGTATCATCCCAGATTACAGGTAGTGCGCGTGTTTTGCCCGGCATGTCTGCATTGGATGTGCCAGCGGGATACAGACGTTCGGTGTCGTACTTGCCAAGAAGCATCATGTTGGCCACTGCGGTTTTTGCTGTGTCGGCGTTGTACTCAATTTCGCCTTTTGCCAAGGCGGACAATGTCGCCATGTCATGACCGAGCACCCTGTAATAAGCGCGGCGTGACTCCACCGCGTCTTCCTTGGTGATCCCGGCAGCGAGAGCTGAAGTTGCGGTCATTGCGATGACTGCCGAAATAAGTATTTTACGCATATATCTCTCCATACTTGCAATTTTGGAAGTGTTTTAATGTAGTTACCCGTCCTGTTGTAATTGAATAGATCGAATACTACCTCCTAGCAAATATGTTGCTTTACTAAGTTTAGTTGTACTTACGAGTATACCCGTATGAAAATCTGTTTATGCACGTAATTAGGAGAATTTGATGAGTAAATACCGGCTGCAACAAGAATATTGTAATAGTTTATGGCAGAGTGTAACGAGTATTTGCTGCATATGGTTGCTATAGTGATACAAGCGCAACTTATTCAACCAGATGCCTCTCATCCATGGTCAAAATTCGTTCTGCCAACTGCAAAATTCGGCTGTCGTGCGTGACCATGACCGTGGTTATCCCACGCTTTTCGCTTAGCTCCTTAAGTCGTGTGACAACTGTGAGGACATGGGCGTATGTCAGCCCGACTGGCAAACTGGATTAAATGACCGACAATTTGGGATACCCGTGGCCTTGAAGGTTGTGAAGTCCTGGGCCGATTGCACAGGTAAAGCTCAAAAGAGAGTCAAAGCACGGCACCGTAAAAATTGTGCGGAGCGTCTGGGTTCCTAAGAAGGGAAAGTGCAAGGGCAAGAAGTTTAAGGGCGTAGATATTATTTACTCTCCGAAGAGAGGCTATCGTGGACCTGACGAGTTTGCGACGAAATATTCTATGCCAAAGTACACCAATAGAAGCACGATGAGATACCTTCACGACACCTACAAGGTCAAGGTGAAGTAAACTCCATCAGCATCAGACAGAACAAAAGCCCGAGATGCAATGCATGCCTCGGGCTTTTGCGTAATGAGGCAGTTCTAGGATGTCGCCATCGTTTTTGAAGGTGCTACTGGCTTACATCTCTTTTTAGTCGCCGCAGCCTGCAAGGCGTCGTATTCGCCCTTAAGATTAGCCAGTTCTTCTTTGTTGTCGTCTGTTGCCGCAAGCAGGAAGAGGCTTGGCCAGAACACCAGAAGTCCGACGCCCATGATCAATGCATCGGCGGTTGCAGCGTCCTTCTGGTCGCCGGTCACTTCTTGAACTCTTGCACCAACTGCAACGAGTTCCTCATTGATTTCTCTGCACTTAAAAGAGTTATACTTGCTCGAAGAGACATAGTTTGCCTTGATGCTGTTTGGTGACGATGCACAACCAGCGACAGCAGCCATCAGACACGCTGATACAGCTACATTAATAACTTTCCGCAAAATCAAAATGTTACCCCAACTTTGAATTTTGATATTTCAATTCAGGGTTGCTTTTTGTCTCAGTACCATACCGGCTGTCTACTGAAAAATAAGGGACTAATCCTAAATGCTAGCATGGTTTGGGGAAGTCCTAAGAATGGCTCGGATTTTTTTTGAGTTCTAAAGATCTTCAGGTGCAAATAAAAACCCCGGAGTGTTTTCGCACTCCGGGGCTTCCCATATTAATCGATAGTTGGAACTAGTTGATCTTACCAAGCAGGTTGTCCATGGAAGACTTTGCATCACCGTAGTACATGCGGGAGTTTTCCTTGTAGAACAGCGGGTTCTCGATGCCGGAGTAACCGGTACCCTGACCACGCTTGGAGATGAATACGTGCTTGGCCTTCCACACTTCCAGAACTGGCATGCCAGCGATTGGGGAGTTTGGATCTTCCTGAGCTGCCGGGTTCACAATGTCGTTTGCACCAATGATGATGACAACATCTGTATCCGGGAAATCGTCGTTGATTTCATCCATTTCCAGAACGATATCATAGGCACTTTGGCTTCAGCAAGCAGCACGTTCATGTGGCCTGGAAGACGGCCTGCAACCGGGTGGATTGCGAACCGAACGTTCTTGCCTTTGGCACGCAGACGCTTGGTCAGTTCAGATACAGACTGCTGAGCCTGAGCAACAGCCATGCCGTAACCCGGTACAATCACAACGCTATCTGCATCGTTGAGTGTCTCAGCAACAAAGTCCGCATCCGTTGGAACCATCTCGCCTTCGATTTCCTGTGCCGGACCAGTGGTGGTCCCAAAGCCGCCCAGAATAACGGAGACGAAGTGCCGGTTCATCGCCTTACACATGATGTAAGAGAGGATCGCACCTGAGGAACCAACCAGCGCGCCGGTTACGATCAGGAGATCGTTGCCGAGCAAGAAACCTGTCGCTGCAGCTGCCCAACCGGAGTAGGAGTTCAGCATGGACACAACAACGGGCATGTCCGCCCCACCAATGGCCATAACCATGTGCCAGCCAATGAAGAAGGCGATCAGGGTCATCAGGTAGAGCGTCCAGGAACCAGCGTGTTCATGTACATGATCAGGAGGATGATAGAGAGTACCAACAGGCCCGCGTTCAGGGCGTGACGGCCCGGCAGAAGCAGCGCCTTACCGCCGATCTTGCCCGCAAGCTTACCGTAAGCAACGATGGAACCGGTGAACGTGATCGCACCGATGAAGACGCCAATGAAGATCTCCACCTCGTGGATGACCAGCTCAGCGCCTGCCAGGCCTTCTGGCGGAGCGATATCTGAGTTGATGCCGATGAAGACAGCGGCCAGACCCACGAAGGAGTGCAGCGCAGCCACCAACTGAGGCATGCCAGTCATTTCAACGCGTTGCGCGACGACTACACCAGCAGCAGCACCTGCTGCAACAGTGATGATCAGCATGATCGCAACGGCAGGGCTCGTCAGGTCAACACCTGCGCCAAAGATCGTTGCAAGCACGGCCAGCGCCATGCCGACGATGCCAAACCAAACAGCGCGTTTTGCGCTTTCCTGATTGGATAGACCACCCAGAGACAGGATGAACAATACGGTTGCCGCAATATAAGCGGCGGTTTGAAGTCCGATAGACATAATGCTTCCCTCCCCCGCTTAAGACTTGTTGAACATCTGGAGCATACGGCGCGTGACCATAAACCCGCCGACGATATTGATCGAAGCAATGAACACCGAGATTCCTGCAAGGAACCAGACGATCCAGCTGCCAGAGCCGAGCTGCAGCAGGCACCCAGAATGATGATGCCGGAGATCGCATTGGTGACTGCCATAAGCGGCGTGTGCAGAGAGTGTGCTACGCCCCAGATGACCTGGAAGCCGACAAATACTGCAAGGACGAAGACGATGAAGTGTTGCATAAAGTCAGCCGGTGCATAGGCACCGATCAGCGCCATGACAGCGCCACCACCGACCAGCAAACCGATCTGCTTGCGACCCGCAGCTTTGGTTGCTGCTTCCTCTTCAGCCGCCAGTTCCTCTGGGGTTTTCTCGGGTGCCTTTGGCTTTTGAGCGGCAATTGCTGCAATCTTTGGCTTTGGCGGCGGGAAGGTGATTTCGCCGTCCTTGGTTGCCGTTGCGCCGCGGATAACATCATCTTCATATTGATGTTGGCCTGACCATCCTTTTCGGGGGTCAAGTCCGTCATCATATGGCGGATGTTGGTTGCATACAGCGTCGAGGACTGGTTGGCCATGCGGGATGGGAAGTCTGTGTAGCCGATTACGGTGACGCCGTTTTCGGTAACGATCTTCTCGTCCATCTTGGTCAGTTTACAGTTGCCGCCCTTTTCAGCAGCAAGGTCAACAATCACAGAGCCCGGTTTCATGGACTGAACCATGTCCTCGGTCCAGAGCTCGGGCGCATCGCGGCCCGGGATCAGGGCTGTGGTGATGACGATGTCCACAGCCGGTGCCAGCTCGCGGAATTTCGCCAACTGTGCTTCTCGGAATTCTGGAGAAGAAACAGAGGCATAGCCGCCTGTTGCGGCGCCGTCCTGCTGCTCTTCCTCAAAGTCCAGATACACGAACTCAGCGCCCATGGATTCGACTTGCTCAGCCACTTCCGGGCGAACGTCGAAGGCAAGGGTGATGGCGCCCAGAGATGTGGAGGCACCAATAGCGGCGAGACCGGCAACACCAGCGCCGATGACCAGCACTTTGGCAGGCGGCACTTTTCCGGCAGCGGTGATCTGGCCGGTGAAGAAACGGCCAAAGTTGTTACCTGCTTCGATAACAGCGCGGTATCCGGCGATATTTGCCATGGATGACAGAGCATCCATCTTCTGTGCACGCGAGATGCGCGGTACCATATCCATCGCCAGCACGTTGACCTTCTTGTCAGCAAACTGCTGAAGAAGCTCACCATTTTGCGCTGGCCAGAAGAAGCTGATGAGGGTCTGTCCCTCGTGTGTCGATTCCAGTTCAGAAGCTTCGGGTGGACGAACTTTGATAACAATATCAGAAGTATCCCAGAGCGTTTTTGCGTCTGCTACAACCTTTACGTCAGCGTCTGTATAGTCTTTGTCAGAGAAGTTTTGCAGCTGCGCCTGC
>BAXV01000121.1 GCA_001310715.1 Pseudovibrio sp. JCM 19062 | reverse complement strand
CTGCACCGCACCGCTCCAGCTGACAACAGCGAGCGTGCTTGCAAGCACATCTGCCTGGTGAGTGATTTTGCTTTTTTTCATAGATTACCCCCAACCGGCTTAACTGCTTATTGCAGCAGCCAGATTTGTTCAGGCGGAAGGTCATATTGACCACATCGCCTGTTTTTCTTTTAAAGGAAGACGCTTCTTCGACGGTCAGGAATCCCTCTCCCACCTGAAGCGTATAGCGCATCATCGCGCCAAGAAATTCCGCTCGTGTAATTGTGCCGGAAACCACGTTGCTTTGCGGCGTTTCGCTGCTCTCAACAATCCGGATACTCTCATAGCGCAGCATGGCTTTTCTGGGCAGCTTTACGCCGCGATTTGACCCCGCTCCCAGCATAAGCGGGCCATATGGGCTTTCCACATAGCCATCAGACACAGGCGTACAATCAAAGATGTTGGAATGACCCATAAAGCGGGCTGTCTGCTCATTGGCGGGCTGCTGATAAATCTCATCGGGTGCAGCCAGTTGGGCAACCCTGCCATCAAACATCACCGCAATCCGGTCCGCCAGATCCATGGCCTCAATCTGGTCATGGGTGACGAGCAGCGTGGTCATGCCATACTCCTCGTGCAGATCACGGATGAACTGGCGCATCTCCGCGCGCAGCAGCGTATCAAGGCTCGCCATCGGCTCATCCAGCAGCAGAACCTTTGGCCGCGTCACGAGCGTGCGGGCAATGGCCACCCGTTGCATTTGCCCGCCTGACAGCTGCGCGGGAAAGCGTCCCGCAAAGTCTGTGAGGCGCACAATCTCCAGCATCTCGCCAACGTGCCGCTTCTGTTCACTCTCCGCCATACCGCCGACAGACAGACCAAAGGCAACGTTCTGCTCCACCGTCATGTGCGGGAACAGCCCGAAACGCTGGGAAACAAGGCCGACTTTTCTTTTCTGGACAGGTAGATTGGTCACTTCCTGTCCATTGAACCAGATTGACCCGGAAGTCGGTTGCTCCAGCCCGCAGACCATACGAAGGCTGGTGGTTTTGCCACAGCCCGATGGCCCCAGCAGCACCAGAAACTCACCGCAGGCCACATCAACATTGATGGCATCAACCGCCGGTGTTCCGGAAAACACTTTCGAGAGGTTTTTAAGTTGAACCTGCGTCACACGGCGCCTCTACACTCATCTTGATCGGGACGTTCTCGTCCATCTGCCATTATTATTGTTTTCAAACTGCAGCGAAACCTGCGCAAAACGCAAGGCACCCGATAAATCGGAGAACGCCAATTTCTCCCGTCAGTTGAGTGGTTTGCACACTATCCAGCACGCTGCTAACGGTACAGTAAAACCAACGTGAGGTCGGCGTTATGATGACCGCACGGCACTATATCAGCAGCCGAAGCACTCCCAAAGCTGTTCTTTTCACAGGACCGCCGCACAATCCAGCTCAGACCCCATAAATTTCACCAGCATGTAACCTGTTATGATTGCATAGATATTTATAGAAATGAGCAAAAGAGAGCGCAGCGAAAGCTGATCAGGCATCCGTTTTGGCGAACGCAAACCAGAACTGATCAGTCACAGGTTTAGACTGTGAATAGATTTTCCGGAATGGTGTGGGGAAGTTTGCTTTGGCAAAAGCCACGTCTCCCTCACGAAAATGCTTGCGATAGATCGCCTCGATCTCCTTGGAGAGAACCGTGGCCCGTTCCCCTTGTTTGCAGTAGTCCAATGCGGTTGTCAGCAGCACGCTGCGGAGCCCCTGATCTTCAATGTCGGAGAGCTGCGGAATGATGGAGAGCGCCAGCTCATTAAGCAGAGTTCACTTGATCACTCAGATCCTCCGGCTCAAGCAAGTTCGTTTCATAGAACTTGTTGATGCAAGCAACAAACTCCTCCGGGTGTTTTTCCATCGCTTCCTGAGGCAAGTAGGTGACGGGTAGCCTTTCCAGTTGATCTTCCACACTCTGCCAGGAAAAAGAGGGCGTGACGGCATTGTTTGCAAACTCGTGGAAGGTTTTGGGAGTGCCTTGCCACGAGAGGCTATCCAGAAAATACGAGACCAAAAAGTCAATGCGATTGCGCACGGTGACGAGTGTCTTGACCTCAACACCGCGCCTCTGCAGTTCCCGAACAAGCTGAACATACCGTTCCAGATTGGGATAAAACTGCCGTTTCACGAATGCTTCCCCATGAGCTTTCGTGAGAAAGGCGGTAAGTCTCAGTATCTGGCTTGAAAAGTGCTTCCTGAAACAGATCCGCCAGTTCTGCGGCTTCGGGTTGGGTTCTTTGATCTTCGTAGCATTGCAAAAACCGGCTGGCATTGAACTGTGTAGGATCACAAAATAAATCCGGATGTTTGGAGTAAAGCTGCTTTTGCAGGGCAGTTGTACCGGCTTCATGCGCACCGATATGGATCAGAACTTTTTTCATCAGCACAGACCTCAAGGCATCTCACCCCGAAACGCAATAGTGGGTTTCAGGGATGAATGACGCGACAGATTTTTAAACGAGCATCTGTGCAGCCTAACCACATTGGCCTGTGCCGCTATTCCCCAATATTGGCCCCTCTAAAAGTGAGGCTTTTTTCCTCCATCCATGCCGAACAAATCATGCAACGCACCCTGCCCCGATCATTGGAATTCAACTTCGATGAGAAACTGCTCTAGCTGCAGGCTGCGCACTGCGGTCTGGGTCCCCATGCACCCAGCCATGATAAGACTAGCGTGGGTGCCACCTTGAAAAAGCAATGCATTGGCTGAACAGGTATCATCCCGAAACTCGATCCAGGCGCGCTGCGCACTCTTGAGGCTCGCTTTCACCTCCGGACTCGCGACCTTCATGATCTTCGCATATGCCGCGTTTAGGCGTTGGTCCCACACCATATACTCCTGAACTGTACAGTAGATCATATGGCTATTTTGGTATTGTGTGCCGATGCACTGTTCTGTCACCAGCATCACACGCCATCGCAGGGTAGACCAGACCCATCTCTTCAACACAGCGCGCAATGATCGCCGCTTGGTCCTTGGTTGGTGCTTCAGTGGCCTGCGACGGGCCAGCAAGCCACACCAAAACAGGAAGAATGAGCGCAAGTGTGAGAGCGGAATCCATGTGAACCTCATACCAAATTGTCAACTCACTGTATGATGGGCAACCCGCGATGAAATACCCCTAACTCGAACCACTTAGTTCACCTAGGGTAATCCATACGAGAATTTTCGTAAGCTGCTGCAAAACTGCCGTAGCAACGTCTCTCAGAATTGTCCAACTGACATGCTTTTTGCAAAGATCCCGAAAGCCTCCTGATATTGATGGATGCACAACAGGGGCGCGATTGGTAGTCTGAATTTTAGCACACACGGATGTTTTCCCAGAAGATGAGGAGCAACAGGCCATGTTTGACAAAGACTATGATGTAACCTTTTCGCTCAAACGGCTTTGGATACTTCTCGGCGTTGGCATGGTCCTCGCTTTTGGTGTTCTGCTCTTCTTTGGTGTCGAGATTTATCGGCTGAAACCACCGATCCCCGCGATGGTGATCTCCGATAACGGCGATGTCCTTTACACAAGGGAAAACATTGAGGAAGGCCAGAATGTCTGGCAATCGTTGGGCGGTATGCAGCAAGGAAGCATTTGGGGGCACGGCAGTTATGTGGCCCCGGACTGGTCCACCGATTGGTTACACAGAGAAGCACTGGCACTTGAGGGTATTTTTCACCGCGCACGAGGCGGTGCAAACACACCGCCGACCAATGAACAACGCGCTTTCCTTCAGGTTCTGGTTCAGGAAGAGATGCGCCGTAACCGCTACAATCCAGCTAACGAAACCATCACAATTTCGCAGGACCGCATGTCCGCCGTTGAGCTGGTGGAGGATCACTTCACCACATTGTTTGCCACCTATAACGACATCGATGGACAGAACCTTAGAAATGAATATGCCTTCCCCCCAAACATCCTGATTACTCCCGATCAAGCACGCGCGCTCTCTGCTTTCTTCTTCTGGACATCTTGGGGGTCCGTCACCAATCGACCGGGCGATACAATCTCCTATACCAGCAACTGGCCCCATGAACCTTTGGTCGGCAACCACGCCACCGGTGCCGCTTTCATCTGGAGCATCGTCAGTATTCTGCTCCTGCTCGGCTGTGCAGGCGCGCTGTGTTTTTACTATGTTCGCCAGTATGATTTGTGGCGTGAGCGCATTGTACCGGAAGGCGGACCCGCTAGCCGGAACCCACTGGCGAATGTGAAATTGACCCCGTCCATGCGGCAACCGCCAAGTATTTTTGGGTGGTTGTGGGCTAATGATCGCACAGGTCGCACTGGTATTCTCACCGCTCACTATGCCGTTGAGGGGCAAGACCTCTACGGCATTCCGTTGGCAGAGATCATCCCCTATTCCGTCTCCCGCACATGGCACACGCAACTGGCCGTGTTCTGGATCGCAACGGCATGGCTGGCGACAGGCTTGTTCATGGCGCCCCTGCTTTCAGGAAAGGACCCGGCCTATCAAACGCTTGGCGTCAATTTCCTCTGGCTCTGCCTCATCATCATCGTAGTGGGCTCTTTTGCCGGGGAGTGGCTCGGAATTAATCAGTTCTTCTCCCGTACCATGAACTTCTGGTTCGGCCATCAAGGTTATGAGTATGTTGATCTGGGCCGTTTCTGGCAGATCTTCCTGTTTATCGGCCTCCTGCTCTGGCTGGTGCTGGTGCTGCGTGCCCTGGTCCCGGCCCTGAAGGGCGGTCACAATCGCAGCCTTATCGCCTTGACACTTCTGGCATCCGTTGCCATTGGCTTGCTTTACGGAGCCGGATTGTTCTGGGGGCAAAACACGCATATCAGCGTCATGGAATACTGGCGCTGGTGGGTGGTGCATTTGTGGGTTGAGGGTGTCTTTGAGGTCTTTGCCACCGCCATCATCGCCCTCATTTTCGTGAACCTGAAACTGCTGCGCGCCTCAACGGCCGCCTGTTGCGGTCATCTTCGCAACGATCATCTTCATGTCTGGCGGTGTACTCGGTACATTCCACCATCTGTACTGGAGTGGCACCCCTATTGGTGTACTCGCGCTGGGAGCGGTGTTCTCTGCGCTTGAGGTGGTTCCCCTGCTGGTCATCGGCTTTGAAGCTATCAGACCCACAAGCTGGAACAAAATACCAAGTGGATCAACCACTACAAATGGCCGCTCACCTTCTTCGCTTCGGTTCTCTTCTGGAACCTGGTTGGCGCCGGCCTGCTCGGCTTCTTTATCAACCCGCCACTGGCGCTCTATTACATGCAGGGGCTTAACTCCACGCCAGCCCATGGCCATGCCGCCATGTTCGGAGTCTACGGGTTGCTGGGAGTCGGCTCATGCTGTTCTGCCTGCGTTCACTCATTCCGGATAACCGGTGGAGCAATGCCTGGTTGCAACAAGCGTTCTGGGGCCTCAACATCGGCCTCGCATGATGCTCGGCCTCTCTCTCATCCACAAGGCATCTATCAGGCTTACATCAGCTTTACCGAAAGCTACTGGCACGCCCGCGCACCTGAAACGATCCACGGACCCATCATGACAGCGCTGGTTTGGCCCGTGTGCCAGGGGATGTGGTCTTCAGCTGGGGCATTTTCTCGATCGTTATGTTTCTCTACCACGCTTATTTCGGTAAGCCAGTGAACGAACAAGAGCAACCGGCAAAGGCATAAGCCTCATCACGCCATATGGATCTCGCTCAACACCTTTGAGCAGGGATTGGGCCTCTGTTTATGATGCGGTTGGACACTCGCATTCGTAGACAGCAAATGGGTGAGCTTGTTACTACGAGCATTGCTCAATGAGTGTCTCCACGTAGTCTGCCAGATCTCTGGCATCCACTGTGGCTTCGCGCACGAGCGCATCGAAATGGTCAGTGAGTGAACTGACTCTTTCCACCTCCCGGAATGCCAAGTAAAACTGGCCCACATACACCACCGCAATATTGGGCCCGTAAATGGTGATGGGTGCACTAAAGATCTTGTGCGCATCAAACAGGAATATCCGCAGGCGGGGAAACATCTGCCGACAGGTGTCCGCCACAAATTGCAGTTGCTCTGTACGCGTGTCCTTATCCAACCCCGCATAGTAGCCAATGCCTTGCGCACAGGTTTGAAACTCATGGAGCGGAACGCAATCTCATAATCGGTTTTGCGCGAGCGCAACCAGTCCAGCTGTCCACGATTGGCCCGAACCACCTCATCGGCATCCAGTCCGCGGAACGAGGCATATTCCCACGCCAGCATACGGTCGGTTTTTAAGATGTCCGGTAGGGTTGCGGGCACATGGCGCACCTTCAGGCCCGTCGCCTCCTTGTGCCAATTGAGAATTTGCTCATCGACAGCAGACCTTTCCGCCGGACTCAGTGCCATTGCCCGCGCAATAATATCCCCCGGTCGCTCAGCCTGTTCGTCAATCCCAGCAGCCAGTCTGTACTTACGTGAAGCGAGGCAGCTAGATCAGCCAGCAACTGGCCATTGGGGAGCCGCGGGTTTTCGTTGTTGAGCAGCTGGCCAATGGTGGACCTGTCAACACCAGTACTGCGGGCCAGCTGGCTACGGGTCATATCCGCCAGCGCCATTGCCCCGGATAGCCGGATTCGAAACAAACTGGCCCTGTCACGCTTGTCCATCAAAATCACCAATGCAGACTAAAATCATCAAAATGAATTTATTGCAGCTAATATAACGAATGTCCAATCAACATTTTTTTCCGCTAGCTACAAGCATAGAAGTAGTCA
>BAXV01000120.1 GCA_001310715.1 Pseudovibrio sp. JCM 19062 | reverse complement strand
CCCCATCACGCATCGCCGCACAGCTCCTTTGCCGCCTGCGTGGTGTCAAAGTAATCCAGCCGGTCTGCAACCGCCTCTTTCAGCCGTGCCTTCAGGCTCGCTGTGTTGATGTCCCAATCGGGGTTCTTGGAAAAGTCGACGGTTGGCACCTCTTCCGTGTTCACCACGACGCGGGCAGTTTCCGGACGCAAGGTGGTGAGCGCCTCATCTCCTGCTGTTACCACCAGATCACAGCCAATCACCACATCTGCTTCGCCCACAGCCAACCGCGCGCTTTGCAGTTCATCAGCGCTCTTTGCAATGCGCATATGGGTCATCACCGCCCCGTACTTCTGCGCAAGGCCCGTCAGGTCCAGCGTGGAAACGCGGCTGCCATCCAGATGCGCCGCCATTGATAGGATCGCACCAATGGTCACAACGCCTGTGCCGCCAATGCCAGTCACCAGCAGCCCCGTAGAGCCGTTGATTGCAGGCAGCTCCGGCTCTGCCAGAATCTCGTCACCCACGCTTTCTATCTGCCGCTCGGCAGGCGTAGTGGCCTTGCGCGGTTCGGCCCCATGAATGGTCACAAAGCTTGGGCAAAAGCCTCAACGCAGGAAAAGTCCTTGTTGCAGGTGGACTGATTGATCTGACGTTTGCGGCCCAGAGGCGTTTCCAGCGGCTCAATGGAAAGACAGCCGGACTTCTCGCCACAATCACCACAGCCTCGCAGATCTCCGGGTGAATGTAGGTGCGTACCTTGGGGTCATCCCACTTGCCGCGCTTGCGCAAGCGGCGGCGTTCCGTGGCGCAGGCCTGATCGTAAATCAGAACTGTCACACCTTCCATCTCACGCAGGTCCCGCTGCACCGCTTCCAACTCGCGCCTGTGGTGCACCTCAATACCCGCCGGAATATGCTGGGCTTTCACCCGTTCCACATCCTCGGTCACAACCACCACCTTCGTCGCGCCCTCGTTGAGCGAAGCGGTGATCAGCTGCGGCACGGACAATTCCCCATCTACCGGCTGTCCGCCTGTCATGGAAACAAAGCCGTTGACCAGCAGCTTGTAGGTCATATTAGCGTGGGCGGAGACCGCCTGACGCATGGCCAAAAAGCCGGAATGGAAGTAGGTGCCATCGCCCATATTTGCAAACACGTGCGCTCGTCCGTAAACGGTGCCTGCCCAACCCAGTGCATCCCCTCACCGCCCATTTGCGAGGGGGCCTTGGTCTTCACCGGATCATTCATATACGCAATGGTGTGACATCCAATACCCGCCAGCGCACGGCTGCCATCGGGCACCTTGGTGGAGGTGTTGTGCGGGCAACCGGAACAGAACGAAGGACGGCGCACCGGACCGGGCCGAAGCTTGATCGGCACCGGAACCTTGGCCCGCAGCGCATCATCCTCCAGAAACTCGGCAATGGCGGAGGCTACCTGATTGGCTGCCAGCACACCGGCAGTGGGCAGCAGCCCCTTGCCTTGCACCTTCAGCGAGCGACCGGCATCAAACAGGATGGATTTGAGCTGCTCCTCAACAACAGGGCGCTTTTCCTCCACTACAAGGATTTTCTTGAGGCCCTTGGAGAAGGTCTCGATGATTTTCGGGTCCAACGGCCAGACCATACCGATCTTCAAAATACGAATGCCGCGTTTTTCAGCATCCAGAGAAGTCAGCCCCAGCTCATGCATGGCCTGTCGCAGATCAGAGTAGGATTTACCCGAGGCGATGATGCCCAGCTCCGCCTCGGGGGCGTCATGGGTAATCTGGTTGATATTGTTAGCTTGTGCAAAGGCCAGCGCGCGCGGAATCTTTTCTTCCAGCAGCCGTTTTTCCTGCTGCACCGGCATATCAATTTCACGTATCCAGACGCCGCCCTGCGGGTCTTTCAGGTCCGGCTTCACCACATTAACGCGGTCCAGATCCACTTCCACGCTGGAGGCGCTCTCCACCACATCCGTCACCAGCTTCAGGCCCACCCAGCATCCGCTGTAGCGGCTCATCTCCACCGCAAGAATACCGTAGTCCAGAATGTCCTGAGGGTTGGCGGGGTAAAGCACCGGAATGCCTGAGGCGATCAGCATATGGTCAGACTGGCCCGCAACGGTGGAGGATTTCGCTGCATGATCATCCCCGCACAGCGCCACAACACCGCCTTTGGGATGGGTGCCGGCAAAGTTGGCATGGCGGAAAGCATCACCGGAACGGTCCACCCCCGGCGTCTTGCCATACCAGAAACCGACCACGCCATCCTTGGTGCGCATCTTCATGTTGCCCACGTGCTGTGAGCCCCAGATAGCCGTTGCTGCCAGATCCTCATTCACGCCCGGTTGAAACACGATGCTGTGCTTGTCCAGATGCAGCTGCGCCCGCCACAGCTCCATATCGTAGCGCCCCAGCGGAGAGCCACGGTAGCCAGAGATGAACGCACCCGTGTTCAGCCCCGCCAGCTCATCGCGCATACGCTGCTGCAAGGGCAACCGCACAAGCGCCTGATTGCCAGTGAGAAACACAACGCCGCTGGTCTGGTGTATTTGTCATCCAGTGATGGCGCGTTATGGCTTTTGGAAGGGGTGGCCGCGATACTTTTTTTCTTTAGAAACCATCAGGTAACTCTCACAAATGTCTGGCGTTGCCGGAGTACGGCAGAAAATGATCTGCGAAGAAAAGGGCCGGGTTTTATTGGAAATTTCGTTCTGGAGCGTGGCCTACTCGCAATGCTTCGTTAAACCCATACTGCATGAAATATCAGCGGGTGCGCAATACTCTCTTTGGGGTCATGGAAGCTAGGAGCCAACAAATGTTGGGTGGTCGGCCTCTTTTCAGCGCTTATCCCGAGACCTTCACCTACTTTTGCTTTCATTCTGGATACGGCGCAACCATCATGCTATGAGTACCGCATGATCACTCTTGCTCCACATTGCGGATATTCCCGGCTGCATAGCCGAATTACAGTCCCAGCCTGATTTTCAGAGCTGGGTGTTTTATCGCAATTCAATTTTCAAATTTTATCGGGCGAGAGTATTCTTATGACCTTAAATCCACCTGTGCTGCATCTCGTTTGCGGCTTGATTGCTGCGGGAAAATCAACTTGCTGCGAAGCTCGGCGAACAGCCGGCAACTGTTGTCATCGCCGAAGATGACTGGCTCGCATCTCTCTATTCTGACCAGATGACCTCTGTTGCAGACTACGTGCGATGTTCCGCAAAACTTCAGGGTGTTGTTGGACCTCACGTTATTTCCCTATTGAAGGCCGGGGTATCGGTTGTGCTTGATTTTCCTGCCAATACCGCCGCAAACCGTAAGTGGATGCATGAGATAATCGAGCTACAGGTGCATCTCACCAACTGCATTTTCTGGATGTTCCAATCGAGACTTGCAGGAAACGACTACGTGAGCGAAACAGTCGTGGTGATCACGCTTTTGCCGCAACGGACGAGCAATTCACGCTGATATCAAAGCACTTTGCAGCACCAAGCAGTGAAGAAGGCTTCAACATCGTCCGGCATCAACTCGAGAGCACATAACGGGGGTCAGAACTAGACCTTACGTAGATAGGTCTGGCAGTCGAAATCGGTGACTGTGGAGATATAAATTTCCCTTTCACCCTTCCGGCCAGCAAGATACACCCTGAAGAACTCACTTGACGCCAGACCCTTGGCCACGTCGCTATTGCTCCAATCGGTGATGGCTTCTTTCCAGCTTCGCGTTATGGGTGGGGACTCGCCAATTTCCGAGAGTTTTTCAACGGGCTTTCCGGGGTCGAGTTTCTCTTCCAAGCCTGTCAGAACACCTTGCAACACGGCTGCGGTCACGAGATAAGGGTTCGCATCGGCTCCGGCGATACGGTGTTCAAGGCGGGCATTCTTGCCGGTGGTTACTGGCAGACGAATACTCACACCGCGGTGGTCATAGCCCCAACAGCGGTTCGAGGGCGCATAATACGCCAGCTGAAAACGGCGATAGGAGTTGCCATGGGGCGCAAAGATGAGCTGCATGTCATTCATGGTCGCCATCAACCCGCCCACCGCATGTTTAAGTGGCTCGCTCAAGGCATTCTGCGTGCCACGCCATCCGGATCGCCAGTCTCTATCGCCAGAGCCATCTCTTCAACATCATGGCCCCAAATATCAATTCCTGCCGTGGCAGTGGGAAATCCCAGTTCACCATCAATCAGCTTTGACAGATTCCTGATTGGCAGCCACTTCCCCCGAATAGGCCCGCATAGCCCAAGATAGAGCATTTCCAGCCGTTCAATATCAGGATTTGAGGCAATGAAAGCCTCTGCCTCCGCCTTAAATGCTGTATTGGTATCCGACATGACGCACCTTGTTATGCCTGAAATGCTCTCGAAAATTCATTTGATATATCAGATGGTTAAATAAAAACCATCAAACAAGTTGGCCCCACATGCTTCATGGAAGCGGGCAGCCGACCGCAAGTATTGACAGATAAACGTAAATTTGCCCAAAACGGCTCCCCCGAAAACCAAGCGGCCATCGGGGGGAAGATTGGTGCTGAAGCCGGGGCTATTTCCAATAGTCGTTGGCTGCCGCGATGGTGCGAAAGTGTTCCGCGATGGTTTGGGAGGCGTTGATGAGAGCCTGCGTATCGTACTCATACATCAACCGCATAGCGGATCGGACTTCGGCATCCGGCTGCATGAACTTGATGGACATGCGCGAAAGCTTGACGGCAAGCTCATAGCTTCCTGCGGGGTTTTGGTTTTCAGTGTTGGGAGCCAGTTTTCATCCATAATTCGCATCCTTATGATTGGAGGTTTTGGAAGAGTCAGACGGGCAAGAGACCAGCACAATCACCCCAATTTTCATTGGGAGTTGTTGGTGGGCCTTCCTTTGTGCGTGTTTCCGAAAAGTGGGTCCGGTTTTCGGGCAAGGTACGCAGGAAAGAAAGTCTATTCCCGAATAGCAATTTCGGGTTTCCTACAGGAACAGGCAGGAAGGAAAGCGTATTCGGGAAAAGTGGTTTCGGTTTCCCTAAAAGAATGCACTCAAAGCAACAGGCAGAAGCTCTGCGCTCCTGCCTGTGTTTTCTGCGAGTTATTTTCTAAGAATTATTTGCCGACGACCTTCTGGTACACCTCTGGCTGGCCACCCACGCCTTTTGGCATAGTGTAGACAGTGTAGTTGGTGTCTGCATCCGGCTCACCCATGCCCAAAGAGCCCATAGGCATACCCGGCACGCTCAGGCCCTTGATGTCTGGACGCTCAGCCAGAACACGTTTGACAGCTTCAAGCTGCACATGGCCTTCCATCACATAGCCATCCACCACTGCGGTGTGGCAGCTTTGCATATTTTCCGGAACGCCAGTCTGACGCTTTACGGTGTCCATATCTTCTGTTGCATGAACCGTCACGTTGAAGCCGGCAGCTTCTAGCGCGTCGGCCCATTCAGTGCAGCATCCACAATACGGAGACTTGTACATGGTCATGTCTTTGCTGCCCTCTGCATGAGCAGACATGGAGAACGCGCCAGAGGTGAGAGCAACAGCGAAGATGCCAGCGAGCAGGTTTTTCTTGGAGATCATGGTCTATCCAATCCAGATTCTGTTTTTAATTGAGGTAATTACACAGGTGTGCTGCTTAGGCAGCCCATTGGATTGGAGGCCGGTCTATGGCGGATTGATGCGCAGCCAACAAGGCGTCTTGCGCCGCTACATTCACATGCGCCATGCCATAATACGGCATTAATGGGGAGATTTCGGCGGTAACATTCATCACACCCACACAGGACACAGCTGCATCGGTGGTTTTGCCATCTTCCGAGCAGCAGCCCCACAGCATGCTCTGGTCAGCAGCTTCCGTCGTGTGCTCGGCGTGCATCTCCGCCATCTGAAGGGCTGCAGCCGTTTGTTGCGCAGTAAGAGCCGCCGGCATGCTTTTGGCATGGGGCGCTGTTACAAACACAAGCAGCAAGATGGTGAGGACGCGAAACATGCTCGCAACCTAGGCAGAGACTGCGGCAAGATCAAGTTAAACTGCTGTAATCTAACCGCACAAATGCCTGCTGCGACACTTTGCATCAAAACCTTGCCTTTTTCGGAAAAAAAGCGCTTGACCTCAACTTAACTTGAAGAAGTATCCCTTTGACGTCTCTTCACAGACAGGGTGAGGCCGTTCCCCCAACACCAGCGCACTTTAGCGCTTTGCCTCACCAACAAACACTGCACAGCTCTGGGTTTGCAAGCAGGCAGCGTGATATGCGGGCAACATAGGAAAGAACCATGCGGGAGGCGAAGCGGCATGTGTCTTGACTTCCCGTAAAACTTGAATAATCTTTGCCTCCGATCAAAACGCGAGGAGATAAAGCGATGAAGCAGAACAGGACAACCCATTCAATCTGCCCTGTTTCTGTGAAAGTTCATCATCATGCCTTTGTCTATCTCGCTCAACCAGTTGTCGTGGTCCCTACCTGACGGCACTGGCCTTTTTTTTCTGATCTCAACCTACAGTTTGCCCCACACCGTACCGGCTTGATTGGCCGCAACGGCACTGGCAAAACCACGCTGCTGAGCCTGATCAGCGGTGCGCTTGAGCCTGCCTCAGGGTCTGTCGCCGTCCATGGCACCCTTGGCCTGCTCAAACAGCAGGTGCAAAGCGGGCCGCAGGATACGGTTGGTGACCTGTTTGGTGTCACTGACGCCTGCGCACCCTGCAAAAGGCCGAAGTTGGAACTGCCAGCATGGACGAGCTGGCGCAGGCTGACTGGACGTTGGAAAGCCGCATGGAAGCCGCGCTTGCGTCCATGGGGCTGGAGATCACCGCAAGGCATCCGCTTGCTGCCCTCTCCGGTGGGCAGATCACCCGCTGCCGGTTAGCGGCACTTCAGTTTCATGACGCTGATTTTCTGCTGTTGGATGAGCCCACCAACAATCTGGATGCAGATGGCCGTGACGCGCTTCAGGCGTTTCTTGCCAAGTGGCGCAAAGCGCGATCATCGTCAGCCACGACCGCGCCCTGCTGGAACAAATGGATTGCATCGTGGAACTGACCACGCTGGGGGCCTCCGTCTTTGGCGGCAACTACAGCTTCTACAAGGCGCAAAAGGCACTGGAGCTGGCTGCTGCCGAGCAGGATCTGGCATCTGCTGAAAAGCGCATGAACGATCTTAACCGGAAGATCCAGAACGTAGCCGAGCGCAAGGCCCGCAAGGATGGTGCAGGCACCCGTGCCCGTTCCAAGCGGGACCAGCCCAAGGTTCTGCTCAACGCCATGCGCAATAAAGCCGAAAATTCGGCTGGTGAAAACAGCAATCAGGCGGCACGCTTGCGCGAGGAAGCCAAGCAGCAATCGCAAGCGGCGCGTGAGAAGATCGAGGTGCTGGAATCCCTGCGCATCAGTGTGGCCTCCTGCGGTATTGCCAACAGCCAGCGGGTGCTGACGGCGCAAGGCTGAGTGCGGGCTACTCAGCGGACCGCCCCCTGCTTCAGGA
>BAXV01000119.1 GCA_001310715.1 Pseudovibrio sp. JCM 19062 | reverse complement strand
TTCATGGCTCCAAGTATCGCCATCATCGGGCAGGCCCGACCGGACTAACTGCCGCGATTGATCTGAAACGCAGCGGTTTGCACCCCACAGTATTTGAAGCACGCGACTGCCTCGGCGGACAGTGGGCCTATGAGGCTCTCCCCGACAGACCCGTCGACGTACGCGATCTCCAAAGTCCGCATGTTTCCTCTGCCATGTACCCCAAACTGCGCGCCAATCTGCAAGCGCGCCACTGCAGATCAGCGATTACAGCTGCCGGAGGAGTTGAAGCTGTTTCCGGACCGCGCCGATGTTCTCAATTACATTGGTGACACCGCCAGAAGAGCCGAGATTCTCCCGCTTATCCGGTTTAATACACCGGTAAAGCACGTGGAGAAGGCGGAGGGTGGGTGGCGTGTTTCCACCAATGACGGAGAGCAAATCTTCAGCCACGTTCTTGTGGCATCGGGTAAGGACAGTTGCGCCAACATTCCAAAGATTGATGGACTGGACAGTTTTGAAGGACCGGTAACTCACTCCCAATCTTACCGCCGGCCAAACCAGTATGAAGGCAAGCGGGTGGCGTTGATCGGGGCCTGTGTGTCCTCGGAGGATATCTCGCTGGACCTGAGCCCCCACGCCAGCGAGGTTTACATCTGCGGTACTTTTCCGCCTGACGGACACAAATGTTATGTGCGTAACGGGCTTTACGGAGAGGCTACAACATCAGCCAACACGCGCGGCCAGAACGCATTGAGGGGCGGACGATCACCCTGCAGGACGGGAAGGTGCTGAACGATGTGGACGCCATCATCCTGTGCACCGGATACATCTATGATTTCCCGTTCTTAAACGGCGTTCTTGATGACGTGGATCTGAGTGGTCGTTTCATAGGACCGCTCTATCTCAACATGTTCTATCCGGCAGACCCGACCCTGATCTTCCTCGGCCTACCACGTTTCACAATCCACTTTGCCAGCATTCATCTGCAAAGCATCTATTGTGCAAAAATTCTGAGCGGAGAACTGGAACTGCCATCTCCTGCGCAAATCAAGCAAGACATCGCCGAAGGACACTGTGTTTTACAAAAGAACCCTTCTGATCTGGACGACTACCACAACAGCGTTTTCGATTATTTCAGCCAGCTGTGTGACCTGACCGGACAACCTCATTTAGACTGGAAAGGGTTTCTGGAAGCGGTCAACGACCGCAAGCGCGAGTATCAGCAGGACTACCGCCAGTATCCCTTCACATATGATCTGAAGAAATAGCGGTCAAAAGCTCTTCATCAGGAATATCAACCCGTATATTCACCCCTTGCTTTTATATGATTAGTATACGATACGTATATCAATCGCATAAAGGACCATTTTATGGGCATCGTAAAAATCTCTGATGACCTGCACGAGGAAATCAGAAAGGCGAGCACTGTGATGTCTCGCTCTATCAACGCACAGGCCGAGTTCTGGATGAAGATCGGTATGCTGGCCGAGTTAAACCCGACACTAACTTATGCGCAGCTGATCCAACAGCAGCTGGAAGCGTGCAACGTCACTCCCCCTGAGGTGATCAGGACATGAGCGCGATCATCATCAAGAGTGCCGATGAAATCGCACTAATGCGCCAATCCGGCAAACTTCTGGCGCAGGTCTTTCAGATGCTGGAAGACGTGGTGAAGCCGGGTGTCTCAACGCTGGAGATCAACGATAGGGTTGAGGATTACATCATCAACGAGCTGAAGGCCCGTCCGGCGAGCAAGGGCCAGTACGGCTATAAATTTGCCCTTAATTCCTCCATCAACGAGGTGGTTTGCCACGGCATTCCCGACAAAAACCGCAAGCTGATGGCCTCGGACATCATCAACGTGGACGTTACGCTGGAAAAGGATGGCTTCATCGCAGATTCCAGCACGACCTTCGTGATGCCCGGCGCCTCCCGCAAAGCGCACAAGCTGGTCAAGACCACCTACAAGGCCATGTGGGCAGGCATCAAGCAAGTGCGCCCCGGCGCAAGACTGGGTGATGTTGGCGCGGCCATCCAGCAAACTGCCGAAAGTGCGGGCTACTCCGTTGTGCGCGACTACTGCGGCCACGGCATCGGACGGGACATGCACGAAGGCCCTTCCGTCATGCACTTCGGCAAACGCGGTACTGGCACACTTCTAAAAGAGGGCATGACCTTCACCATCGAACCCAGCTCAACGCAGGTACCGAGTACACCGTCACCAAGGAAGACGGCTGGACCGTTGTGACACTGGACAAAAAAAACTCTCCGCCCAATGGGAGCACACGGTTCTGGTGACGGCTGACGGGTTTGAAGTGCTCACATTACGGGACGGGGAGAAGGTGCCAGCGTAAGCGATCTAATCTGATTGTGGTCCTCAAATCACTTGAACTGGTGCCGGTAAATACCTGTCATTGTATTCACGCACTCAGCCGCCGAGCTTTATAGATGAATTAGGTCAGCGAGCCACACCTTGTATCGGCTTCAATCACCGATTGTTAACCTCTAAATTGGACATCTAATTTAGATTGGCATATTATTTGACCTAGAGATATATCAAAATATACTATCGCATAATAACAATAACTATAAACAGGCTTTGGTGTATGAACGTTTTTACTCCTATAAAACTTGGCTTTACTGGGATTTTTCTAGCAGGGTGCGCCGCCGTGGCTGTGGATGCCGTCTCTCAGGTTACTGGACAAACCGAAAATGGATCGGAAACGTATTCCGGCCAAATCACTGGCTACGAGATATCCTTAACAAGCAACCGTGGCCGCGTTTGCACGGGCAGGCCTGCTCCAAATCCGGTTGTACTGACCTGTAGCGATGGGACTGGCGGATCGCTGGAACTCCACGCAAGAGATTTATTCATTGGCGGGACTGGCGCAGGGACGATAGACAATCAGAACGTCATCGTTAGTTTCGGTCCATTCGATTGTAACGGCATTTGCCGATGGCCAGATATTCCGGGTATATAGTCCGGCGACCATCCTTCGCGAGCAAAAAAAATGCGCACCTATCTAACCGCCTTATCGCGCGACTTGCTCTTCAATAGAGCACCCGATGCAAGGTGGCTGCTGAGAGGCGGCCTCAATGCTTGTAGCGCTCCTCGGCCTCATAGTAGGCATCAAACCCGACGGCCTTTTGTAGATCTTCAAAGCTCATGACGGGATCAGAGAAGATCCCCTGCTTCATTTGCGCTAGGGCGTCTTGCTGGGCTTTGATCATGGCCATCAGGCCGGTGAACGGGTACGTGGAAATGGCATAGCCCAGCTCCTGAAGCTCAGCGGGTTGAAGGAACGGTGTTAATCCTCCTTCCAGCATATTCGCCATCTTGGGCCCCTCCACCTCATCGCAATAACGCTTCATTTCATCCACCGAGCGTGGGCTTCCACGAAGGTCATGTCTGCGCCGATCTCCCGAAAGGTTTTGGCACGGTTGATCGCCTCATCCAGACCATGCTCAGCGCGGGCATCTGTACGGGCGAGGATGAGGATATCTGCCCCTTCGTTTCTGGCATCAACGGCAGCACGAATGCGCATGAAGGCCTCCTCGCGCTCCACCACGTGTTTGCCTTTCGTATGCCCGCACCGCTTGGGGGCGAGCTGGTCTTCAATCATCACACAGGCCATACCTGCGTTGGCGTAGCTTTGACGGTGCGTTTAACGTTGAGCGCATTGCCATAGCCGGTATCGCCATCCCCAATCACAGGAATGCTGGTCGCAGCGGCTATATTGCGAGCCTGATCTACCATTTCAGCATAGGAAATGAGGCCCGCGTCCGGTTGCCCGAGGCGAGATACAGACACGCCAAAGCCACTCATAAAGGCGAGGGGAAACCCTGCCTGCTCGATGAGACGAGCGGAGAGCGCATCCCAGCAGCACGGGGTTACAGTCAGTTTACCGCTTTCAAAAAGAGCTTTAAGAACCTGAACCTTTGACATGTCTTCGCGCCTCATTACTAGGTGTTATAAGGGATATACAGCGCAAGCCCTTGCCAAAAGTAAAGCAAGACCGCTGTAGCCAGCATCATGAGTGCAAACGGCCATGCGCCTCTGGCAACCTCTGACAGTTTCGCCTTGCCAACAGCCTGAATAATGAACAGGTTCATCCCCACGGGTGGTGTGATCAAGGCAGTTTCAATGAGCACCACAAAGAAGATACCAAACCAGATGGGGTCAATGGCCATTCCCCCCAGCGCCGGAAACAGCACTGGCACCATAATCAACAGCATACTTAGAGATTCCAGGAAGAACCCGACAATCAGCAGAACCAGCCCCACAGCCAGAATAAACAGCCCCGGCTCGGAGATATTGGTGGTGAGCAGCGTGGAGATATCCTGCGGCAGACGATACAGCGTGATTGCGTAGGAAAACACCTTTGCCCCTGCAATAATGAGAAACACCATGCTGGTGGTCTTCATGGACTTGTAGGTGGCCTCCTTCATCTTCTCCCAGTTCATCCGCCCCATAGCAAACGTAATCACCAGCGCCAGAACAAACCCGATGCCCGCACTTTCTGACGGGGTTGCGATACCCATGTAGATGGAGCCAATGATAGAGGCAGCCAGTAAGAGCGTTGGCAGCGCTCTGAAAGTCGCCCGCCGGCGTTCTGCCCAGCTCGCTTTCTCGATACGCTGGTAATTGCTGTTAAAGCGGGAATAAATCATGCCATAGATGATGAAAATGCTGGCAAGAAACAGGCCCGGCCCGATGCCTGCCATAAACAGTTTCGGGATCGACGTCTCGGTGACAATGCCATAAAGGATCAACGGGATCGACGGCGGGATGAGAATACCAGCGTGCCACCAGCTGCGAGCATTCCCAGCACAAACGGACGCTCGTATCCGCGCGCTGTCATTTCCGGAATCGCAACAGTCGCGATGGTGGCTGCCGTCGCCACAGAGGAGCCGGAAACAGCTGAGAACAAACCGCAAGACAAGATGGTTGCCACACCCAGCCCTCCCGGCCAATGGCCAACCCAGCTTTGCACAGCGGCAAACAGGTCTTTGCCCACCCCGCCCTTGAGCAACACGTTGGACATGAGTAGGAACATGGCACCGCCAGCAGCTCAAAACTATCCATAGTGCCATAAAGGCGCTGCGGCACCGCGTTCAGTGGCAGCGGAAAGTACCAAAGCAGAAACACCCCAAGCGACCCCAGAGCAAAGGCTACCGGAACCCTGAGAACCAAAAGCAGCAGCAGCGCTGCAAGAATAAAAAACGCAGTCATTTCCGCCCCTAGATCTCGTGTTCCAATGTGTCATCAGCCGGCACCCCATCGCGCCAGATTTTCACCGCTTCGGCCACGGCCTGTAGGCCAAGGATAGCAAAGCCAACCCAAACAGATGCATGGGTGAACCACTTCGGCAAAGCAAGGTTGGTATCGGTGGTATGTCCCCGCAGCAGGGATTTGAGCCAGAGACCATAGCCATACCAGACCGCCGTTATGCAGAAGATCAGGATCACCAAAATTGCAAAGGTCTCGACCACCTTTCGCATCAAGGTGGCGGGGTTGCGAAAGGCGACATCAATCACAATCATCTCGCGGTGCTTGAGCGCAAAGCCAGCTGCCAGATAGGCCGCCCAAATCTGGCCGATACGAGAGACTTCATCCACCCACACAGTGGGGCTATTGAAGGCATAACGCGCAATGACCTCGTAACAAATGAAGAAGCCAATGGCGAAGAACAGCCAGGCAGCCAGTTTGCCGGACAATTCGGAGATATGGTCGATAAGTTTAATCACGGCTGTGCACCAAACGGATTTGCGGGAGAGCAGACTGACACGAGTTGGTATGATAGTTTTGTGCAGCTTGCTCCCGCCCAAAAGCGGGGTCATCTAGACTGGAGAGGGTAGAAAAGGAGCCTGAAGGCTCCCTTCCCAGATCATAGCAAGTTCAGAACAGGTGGTCTTTACCGTGAACCTTACAGGCCCTTAGCAGCTTCAATGGCCTGCTGTGCAAGTGGGCCGCCAGCTTCAATAAAGCGCTCCTGAACAGAGGCAGTTGCATCTGCCCATTGCGCCCGCTCCTCATCCGTCAGGCGAATGACGTTGATCTTGTCCTCGACGCTTGCAACCAGAGCGTCCTCACCGGAATAAACCTCATCGCGCAACTGATTTTCCACAATCGCTGCCGCCTCCAGAATGATCTGCTGGTTTTCTTCCGAAAGGCTCTCGAAGAAGTCGTTGTTGATTACGGCAACAAACTCGATTGCGAAGTCGTAGGAAAGCGTCATGTTCTCCATCACTTCATAAAGCTTGCGGCTGGTTACGCCCGACGTACCAGTCATGCCCACATCAACTGCACCCTGCTGGTAGGCAAGGAACTGCTTGGAACCGGACAGCAATGTTGGCGCACCGCCCATAGCCTCTACGGTCCAGCCCAACACCTTGCCGTAGGTGCGAACCTTTTTACCTTTAATATCCTCAGGTGTTCTGAGTGGTGCCCCGTTGTTCAGGTAGATGTTTCTGCCATAAGCCTGCCACCAAAGAACGCGCGCACCGGTTTCCTCCAGCACGGCGTTATCTATGATTTCGCGCATAGGGGAACCATTGGCCGTCGCCGCACGCAAATGGTCTTCATCACGGAAGAAGAAAGGCAGGTTCACAATCTCAACGGCGGAGACAGAACCGGCGAAACGGCCAATAGCGGCGGAACCAGCTTCAATCGCGCCAGAGCCAACAGCTTCCGGCACCTCGCTGTCCTTAAACAGCTGTGCAGACGGGAACAGTTGAAGGTTCAACTCACCACCCGATTTTTCTTCAATGATTTCCTTGAAGGCATTCCAGTTCTGCCCAAGGCTATGACTTTCAGGCAATTGTAATGTCACGCGAATTGTTTCTGCAGCCAGCGCAGATGCGCATGATAAAGAAAGCGCAGCAGCGCCCAGCAGCGAAATCAGTTTAACCTTCATTGGTGTCCCTCTCCCAAAACAAAACTAATGAAATTCGTGATATATTAGATGGTATTTTTTTCGGAAAGTACAGCCCACTATTGCTGAGGAAACTTAAGCATATTCTCTTGATTGCTCAATTTCAGCAGTCCAACTCAAACGGGTAGGAACCTCCCATCCCTTGAGAACCCAGTGTGACCCTACGTCCCACAAATGGCTCCTGTAAGATTTTGTTAGGAAGCTGCCGTTACTTAGCCGCTTAACGAACTCGTCTCCGGCACAAGTAATTGCCGGGTGAACAGAAGCAAAGAAGCCAAAGCTATGGAGTTGCGGCACTGGGTTTTACGGCGTGCAAGGTTGCGCTTCACATATTCAATGGCCTTTGCCCTTGATTTTATGGAGATGAAGCCTGTTCGCGCACGTGCTTATCTACATGTGTTTCGACTGCGCATTGTGACCACCTGAAAAGGTTTGGGCTCTTAATGCAGAACTTGATGCTGCTTATGCACATTTGCGTGCATACGGCGCTGGGTTCAGCAGTCTGTACTAACAGGG
>BAXV01000118.1 GCA_001310715.1 Pseudovibrio sp. JCM 19062 | reverse complement strand
ATCTGAGAACGCATTTGATGGTGGCAGAACCTTTAATGTAACCGGCCTTGCTGCAGAGCAGGACAGTGCGGTTCTCAACGCAGGTGTGTCATTCATGTACTCTGAAACTGCACAGATTGGACTGTCCTACGATGCTTGCTCTCCGGTGATGTGAAAGACCATAGCGTCAAGGCTTCGTTGAACGCGAAGTTCTGATGAGGCAAGAACAACCCACACATGAAACTCAAACCGCCGGTGCAATTCGCATCGGCGGTTTGAGGTATGTGCTGCGGGTGATTGTAATAAGCCCGATCTGGGGTATTCCATTCAAGCGATGAATTTGCGCGCGTCTTCGGAAAAAAAGACAATACAAAGGGATAGCCACGCGATACGACAAAAGCCCGACCAACTTCCTCACCGCAAAACCGACGGTGCGCTTTGGCGGCATAATCGGGTGCAGGGCTCTAAAGCGGTTTGCTTTTAATGTGAGGTGTATCCTGCGGCCTGAAGGAAGTTTGAGCACTCGTTGGAATTGAAAAGATCACATATGTTTCCGATGGCTTTGATGAGTTCGTCGAATGATCGTGCACCGATCCGCCTGAGATGGGCCTTGAGCTTTGAGAACGCCATTTCTATGGGGTTGAGGTCTGGTGAATATGGCGGCAGGAACGGGAACCAGCATCCTCATTCTTTGAGCGCCTTTGCAGCCCGCACGTTCTTGTGTGTCGATAAGTTGTCGAGAATTACAACAGTTCCGGGCACCAATGCCGGGGCGAGCTGGGTTTGAATATATGTTTCAAAGGCAGCTGCGTTCATTGGTCCGGGGATCACCCAAGGAGCGATCAGCGCATCTTGGGTCAATCCAGCAATGAAGGTTTGCGTGCTCCACTTGCCGAACAGTGCTGTTCCATAGAGCCGTTCTCCAACAGGTGCCCGTCCGCGCATACGGGTGGGGCATCCATTCCATCAGGCCGCAGGTCGCCCCAGTTCACAACCCTACAAATGGCTGTAATAGACGAGGTATGAAGCCTTTGAAGGCTAGTGGTGCGTCTGTGACGGCCAGACAAATACAGTCTTCTTCGGTGTCGGCGACGGGCTGGTGATGTACGTGTTCATCCGCCTCCTGAACGTCGCCGAATTTGTAACGGCCTGTTTCATCGCTGAAGGAGCCCTTGAGCACAAGCGTCATTTCCGAACCATGGTGAGAATGCTCTGGCGTCACAAAACCGGGTGAAAGCTTGAGCAGGCGGGCGCTTTCGCCCTCACTTGATTTGATTGGCAGGAGGTATTGCCGAATGCCCGGGCCAACCATTTTCCATTTGATATCGTCATATCCATGACCAAGAACATCCCACAAGGCGGTAGGTACGTCTTTCGTAGACCGAGGCCCCGCAATACAGGAAGCAGCGCGCAAAGGTTCTTCATTCTCCACGCGGGCCATCAGGCTCTCGAACAGGTCATCGGAGGGCGCCTGCTTTGGGGTTGTCTGCAACATCGCACCGGCGAGTGTTTCCGCTTCAGCGAGACGATTTCTGCAGTCTTCGCATAACTCCAAATGGCAGGAAGCAAGGAGCGCATGACCTGCAGGCAGCGATCCTGTCGCATAAGCCCAGATAATTTCTTCGCTAAGGTGATGGTTGATCATAGCTCCACCCCTTCCAGTAGTTTCTTAAGTCGTGCAAGTGCCAGTCTCATGCGGGATTTTACGGTCCCTAATGGTAGTTCCAGGTGCTGTGCTATCTTTGAGTGACTTGCGTCCTCATAAAACGACAGTTTGATAATCGTTGCTTGTTCCGTCGGCAACAACGGAAGCACTTCTGCAATCCGCTCACTCAATTGCGACTGATGATGATCATCCAGCTGAGTGCTATCTCCGACGAGTTCATTTGCGAAGTAGTGATCGTCTTTGTACAGATAGCGACTTTCCTTGCGAAAACGATCAATGCGCAAGTTTCTCGCGATGGTGAAGATCCAAGTCGAAGCTGAGGCCTTGCTGACATCGTACAGGTCGGCTTTCCGCCAAACAATTACAAACGTTTCCTGAATCAGCTCCTCAGAAAGTTCAATCGTCGCTCCACCTTTAAGAAAATATGTCTTCAAGCGCGGAGCGAAAAACTCGAACAACTGGTGGAAAACGTCGCGTGAACGGTTAGCCCCCAGCGAACCAAGCAGTGCACTCAGCTCCTTCGAAGATAAAATGCTTTCACTTTCACCATCGTTGTTCTTAAGCTGCATTAAAACCATCGCTTTGCAAACCGTCGACTTGTGACACACGTCTTTTTTTTACCGAAGCATTTGACGTTTGGATCACTTTTTTTTTTGTCAAAGTGATCCATTTGTGGGCGGCGTTTCTAAAAAGGGAAACACTCAATTGGATGTGAGCAATGAAAATCGCAGTGATCGGAAGCGGAGTATCGGGCCTTTCTGCCGCTTGGCTACTCTCTAAAAACCATAGTGTAGACATTTACGAAAAAGACGACCGCCTTGGCGGGCACGCCAACACACAGATGGTTAGTGTAAACACAAATGAAGTAGCCGTCGATACCGGTTTCATCGTTTACAACGAACGGACCTACCAAACCTCACTGCTCTCTTCAACTTGCTGAATATTAAAACCAACCAACAGAGATGTCCTTCGCGGTGTCTCTGAGTGAAGGTAAACGAGAATACTCAGGCACAGGCCTCAAAGGCCTGTTTGCTCAAAAAAAACAAATATATTTCGCCCAACGTTTTTGAAAATGGTCGCAGAAACACTTCGCTTCTACAAAAATGCTCCCGCACATGCTCAGGACAAAGACACTGAAGCTCTATCTCTTGGGGGATACCTTTCTCAAAACAACTATTCTCAAACGTTCATCAACGACCACCTTTTGCCCATGGGTGCTGCCATTTGGTCGATGGCTCCTCAACAATTACTGGAGTTTCCGTTCCGCACGTTCATCAATTTTTGCAATAATCACGGCCTTCTTCAACTTCGTGACCGCCCCCAATGGCGTACTGTTTCCGGCGGCTCAATCAACTACGTCGAGAAACTGGCAACTGCGATTTCTGGCAAGATCATCTTGAATGCTAGCATCACACAGTTGAGCGAAAGCCGGGATCCGTATCCATCTACTCGCGTGATGGCCAAACTGCCACCTATGATCACGTGGTTTTCGCGTGCCATTCAGATCAGGCACTTGCATCTTAAACGCCAGTGGCAATGCAACCAGTGCCGAACAGGAACTTCTTCGCTCCATTCGCTATCAGCGCAATCTGGCAATACTTCATCGTGATAAGACACTGATGCCACTCAGAAAAGCCACTTGGTCAGCGTGGAACTTTATCGGCACACAAAGGGGCAATAACGCTCTTAGCGTCACCTATTGGATGAACGCCCTCCAGACGCTTAAGACTGCTGAGGATATATTTGTTACGCTGAACCCATCCCATCAACAGCGAAAGGCACCATACTCAGAACTCACCACTATGCGCATCCCGTGTTTGATCAGGCAGCACTTGCCGCTCAAAGGCAACTCTGGCAGATTCAAGGGGAACGTCGCACGTGGTTCTGTGGTGCGTATCTTGGTTATGGCTTCCATGAGGATGGATTGCAAAGTGGCCTCGCAGTTGCAGAAGCACTCGGTGGTGTCTCGCGCCCGTGGACATGTGAGAATCCGAACGGCCGCATCAATTTGCCGGAAGGCTGGCAGGTTGCCAACCACCAAGAGGCGGCAGAATGATACTCAACAGGCGCCGGTGTCGATATACCAATGCTCCGCTCAAGATTTATCTGGGCAAAGTGGTGCACTGTCGTCATGGCGGCATCAAACACAAGTTTTCCTACAAAGCACTGTCTTTTGCGCTGGATATTGACCGCTAGATGCCGCAAACCGAATGTCCAGCTTTCTTTCGGTTCGCCGCTTCAACCTCTTCAGTTTTTACCCATCTGACCACATGGAGCATGGATATCCTACACTTCGCTCCTACGTTCAGTCGGTGTTGCTACAAGCAGATATCCGCGAGCAACCAGAAAAGATTATCCTACTTGCCTATCCACGTTTCTTGGGCAGCGCCTTCAATCCAATCAGCATCTTCTATTGCTACCGCGGAGACCGCCTAACCGCGATCCTGTACCAAGTGCGCAACACGTTTGGTGATATGCATTACTATGCGGTAGCTATATCCAAAAGCGACACTCAAGGACCTGATATAGTTTACAAGCACAGCTGCCCCAAAAGCTTTCACGTATCACCTTTCTTGGATCTATCAGGCGAATATCATTTCATTGCGAGACCGCCGACCGAGCGCGTGTCACTGATCATCCGCTTAACGCAAAACAGTAAGCCTGTTTTGACAGCAAGTTTCGACGGCAAGCAGCAGCCAGTAACATCCAGCAGTCTGCTAAAAATCGGTTTTGGTTATTTTCAGAATGCAGCAAAAATTCTGGGGCTGATCCATTGGGAGGCCCTCAAACTCTGGATCAAGGGCGCGAAGTTCCACAAGCGTCCGGCCCCGCCCACGTCAATCGTCACAAGCATGCATAAGCAGGCACCAACACATTCCAAACCAAATATTTCATCTGGGAGACAATTATGACCCTTAGAGAGCACACCTCCCTAAACCCCATTGCCCCAACGCAAACTGCAGACCTCAACGTCATTTCTAAACTCTGGAAGGTACTGCTAGATCGCGTCCTGATCCACCTCTCTGAAGGCCATTTGAAGATTGTCCTGCCAAACGGACAAACGCTGCGCTATGGTGCTGCAAACAAAAACCAGCCCACAGTTACCGTGAAGATCGTTCGCGCAAAGCTTTTGTGGCGACTGCTTTCTGGGAACTCTCTCTCCCTGGCCGAAGGGTATCTGGAGGAAGACTGGCAATGCCATGACTTACGGGCCTATTTGATCTGCTGATCGCAAACAAACACATCATGCAGTCAATCGCACACCGAGACATTTTCTCCCGCGCGCTCGCACGCCTTCGCCATTTAGCGAACGCAAACACTCTTGCAGGCAGTAAGCGCAACATTGCCTTCCACTACGATCTGGGCAACGACTTTTACGAGGCTTGGCTCGACGAGACCATGACCTACTCCTCAGCCTATAAACTTGAGGAACACGAACCACTACGAGACGCCCAGCACAGAAAATACGCGCGCGTTCTGGAACTGACGGAAACCGCGCCGAACCAACGTATTCTTGAAGTAGGCTGCGGTTGGGGCGGGTTTGCCGAACATGCCAGTCGCGCAGGACGCGACGTGCACGGCATTACGCTCTCCCAAGAACAACTCAAATATGCTCAAGACCGCCTACACGCGCAAGAAATACAGGGCCGCGCTTTTTCGAGTTATGCGACTATCGAAAAACCGAAGGAAAATATGATGCCATCGTCTCTATCGAGATGATCGAAGCCGTTGGGGAGGAAAACTGGTCTGGGTACTTTGAAAAGCTTAAAGCTTGCCTGAAGCCAGGAGGCACCGCAGTCATTCAAGCCATTCTGATCTCAGACGAGAAGTTCCACACCTATCGAAAGAATGTGGATTTCATTCAACGCTACATCTTCCCCGGCGGGCTGCTACCTTCCGAAAAAGAACTCGCTGCGCAAGTGGAGAAACAAGGGTTGCACTTGGTTGGCAGCGAACTGTTTGGCAAAGACTATGAAATGACGTTGATGCGCTGGAGGAAAAGCTTCTTCCAGAGCTGGCCCGAAATCTCGAAGCTCGGCTATGACGAACGCTTCAAACGCTTGTGGCACTATTATCTGGCCTATTGCGAAGCAGGTTTTGCGCAGGGCACGATTAATGTGGGGCTTTTTCAGATCAAGAAACCAATAAACACATAAGGGGTTGGGCTCAATAGCCCAACTTTACTTTAGTTTGCGATCGACGCACGCGATGCGATCCACCTGACAATCGCACCAACAAAGGGCAGCTTTTGATAAAAATGCCGTGATGCATCCCAATAGTCATAGTGAGCGCAAACCTTTGCGCCGCTATCAAAATGGATTTCGGTCAAACCACGCACACTCCAATCGCCCAAATGGCGTTGTTTACAAGTAAAGTCCCACCGCATGAAGCAAAGGTCTCCAGACCACGCAAGATCCAGTATCTTGAATCGCGGCTCCTGCACATCCTCATACATCTTATGAAATACCTTCTCGAAGCTGGCCCTACCGTTTACGTCGTTAAACGGATCAATGAAGTGAACATCATCACTGATAAGCGCATGGACATGTTTGATGCGCTCTGGCGCCAACTCTTCAAAAAACTGCGCGTATTGGCGAGCGGCCTGCTCCAGCTCGGGTTTGGTAGTCATCACTTACTCATCCTTCTGGTCACCGGAAAGTAAAGAGCGTATGGCAACAGACGCAGAACCTTGAGAATAGCCCCAAGTCGGAACGGGAAGTAGACCTCGAACTTATTAGTCTGCAGTCCTTGATAGATATTCTTGGCAGCCCGTTCTGGGTCAATAATAAACGGCATGTCGAAGGTGTTTTTGTCCGTCATGGGTGTCTTCACAAACCCGGATTAATCAAGGAAAGCTCTAAGCCCGCTCTGTCAAAATCGGGCTTCAAACACTCACAGAGATTAATCAACGCCGCCTTGGTCGGCCCATAACAAGCAGCATTCGGCAAACCGCAATATCCACTTAGCGAACTGACAATCGCGAGCTTCCCGGAACCCCGTTCTTTGAGTAAAGGATACAATCCCTCAATCAACCGAACAGCACCAAAATAGTTTGTGTCCATAGAAGCAATGCTATGCGCCGCGTTCAGGCATTAATACCACCGGGGTGATATATGCCGGAGCAAAAGACCGTTAAGTCCGGAAGTTGACCCTCCCGCCGGAAACGCTCAAGCACATTCGCAAATTGCGCATCATCTGTCACATCCAAAGGCACAACTGCCATATCGACCTCGCCGCGAGCAAGCTCTTCCAGATTTTCCTCGCTGCGGGCACTCACAACAACCCGCCATCCGGAGCGCGTATAAAGCTGCGCCAAACTAGCCCCGATGCCGGAACTTGCGCCAATAATCCAAACGAGTTTCTGTTGCTTTTCCATAACGCCCTCTCTTCCTAATTCTACGCATATTGAGGGAGTTTAGATCATGTCGCCGCGCCGTAAGATGCCACAAAGAATCCAAAGCTTTCACTTTACCTCACGTGGCCCTTGTTCATGAACGTATCCTGTTCCCCACAGGTGTGAGTTTATTGGAACTATCCCGCGAGTAACGCCATATTTGCAATACCGTTATGGTGCCTGGACAATACCGACAAAATCGCTAGGCCATGCGAACAACGATCCATACATCAAAGTTGAGACAACGGTGAATGTGATCCCACCGAAGCCTTGAAACGTACCAACTCAAGAACAAGGAACGGGTTTATGCGATTTTATGAAAGAGCCAATGACCGGCAGGGTGTCTATGAGCGTTAAACTGACGGGCAACTTTGTCAGTCCCCACCGTTTGTCTAGGTGGCAGCTCGCTATTTATGCGTTTCCAGCTTGGCAACCGCACTGCCAACCCTACCAATTCTGGTTCTGCTGCCGCGGTTTTATGCCAGTGAGACAGATATGGGGCTTGAAGCGGTGGGTCTGGCACTGTTAGTCGCCCGGCTTTTTGATATGGCCACAGACCCGATTGCCGGATG
>BAXV01000117.1 GCA_001310715.1 Pseudovibrio sp. JCM 19062 | reverse complement strand
TTTTCGCTTGTGATGACCGGTCCGGAACGGGTCGCCATCAACGGGGCCAATGGGTCCGGCAAAACAACCTTGCTGAAGACGCTGGCAGGCCAACTACCACCGCTTGATGGAACGTGTCAGTTGCACCCATCAACGCGTGTTCTTGACCAACAAGTCAGCCTGCTGAACCCGGAGCTTTCAGTGCTGCAAAACTTCCGCGTGTTGAACCCGGAGCAGGATGAAAACACCTGCCGCGCCATTCTGGCCCGCTTTCTGTTTCGCGCAGAAGCCTCCACCCAGCAGGTCAAAACCCTCAGCGGCGGTATGATGCTGCGGGCGGGTCTTGCCTGCGTTCTTGGCGCGGCCCAGCCCCCAAAATTGCTGATTTTGGACGAGCCCACCAACCATCTGGACATCGAGGCCGTAGAGGCCATGGAAGCCGCCCTCACCGACTATGATGGCGCATTGCTTGTAGTCAGCCACGATGCGGCATTTCTGGAAAATATCGGGATCACCAAGCACATTGAGCTGGATGCATTGCAACAGGCCTGAGGGCGACGCGCATCACCGCCTTTGCCATTGGCGGGAGAGGTTTCTCCCGTCACTCTCCCCTCGGCTCCTTATTGATAGGCGCCCGACGGACAGTACGGCTGGAAGATGGTCTCCGCGAACGACCACTCATATTTTAGCGAATCTCTTAGGCCGGATTTGAGCCTTTTTTTTCTATCCGTAGATCTAACAATTCATTCAAATGTACTCTGCATTTCTTATTTCCCGAAGGGATGCACCAATAGTCAGGAAATAAAAAGAGCATTCTGACTTGTATACTCTACCGGAGAAAGAGACCTTATGATGTATAGCTTTGATGATCTGGTTCGTTTTGCATCGAAAATTCTACAAGCTGCCGGTTTAAACGAAGAAAAGTCCTCTATTATTTCTCGTCTGCTCGTAACCGCTGATGCCATGGGTCATGATACGCACGGATTAAAACTGGTGGCATTCCATATGCCAGACATTGAAGATGGTCACATGCTACTCGAGGGAGAACCAGATGTTCTACAGGATAGGGGAGCAACTGTCGTTTGGGATGGTAAGTGCCTCTCTGGTATCTGGCTCGCTCACAAAGCACTGAGTCTGGCGGCTGAGAGGCTAAAGAATACGGTACATGTTCCATCGCCATCCAGCGCGCGCACCATACCGGTTGCCTTGAAGCCTTTCTTCCCGATCTGACCGAACAAGGGTTGATCGCAACCATCACAAACTCTGTTCCATCCTCCAAACTCGTGGCCCCTTATGGCGGAGTTGACCGAGTTTTTTTCGACCAACCCCTTTGCAATTGGAATTCCAACGGGGGACGTACCCATATTGATTGATATGTCCTGTTCGATTTGCGCTGGAACGAAGATAATGCGCTGGGTGGATGAAGGGAAGAAAATGCCTGGGAATTGGTTGCAGGATGCTCAAGCAACCTGACTGACGACCCGACTGTTCTCTTTAACGAACCAAGAGGAACCCTTCTACCGATTGGCGGCCATGAATATGGCCATAAAGGCTACGGCCTGACGCTTATGGTTGAAGCACTTTCTCAGGGTCTTTCCGGATATGGAAATGCCGACTATTCCGAGCGTATTGCTGCGGGAAGCACAAATGACGGCAAAGCAGATTTATCCGTTGATACCTTAGGGGCCGTATTTATTCAGGTTACCGATCCTGAAGCATTTCTCGGTCTCGATGCTTTTGAGAGGCAAACTGACCATTTGGTAGACAGATGCAAACAGTCAAAACCAATTGATGAAAATGAGCCAGTGCGTCTTCCCGGCACCAAAGGATATCTGGGCATTCAAAAAGCTAAGGAAGTGGGCCTTGAGCTATATCCCGGCATTATGGAAGACATCATTCCCATAGCCAAACGGTACGGCGTAGCGCTACCAAACCCATTACCGGCGACCTGAAAAGACCCGTGAAAATCGCCAGCAAGATCGCTAATATAAACTCCGGTCGGTCCTATCCTGAATGAGTCGCGCCGCTGCTCGTCGGCGCTTGCCTTTCTGGCCAGACGCTCATTCACCCTGAGTGATCAGGCGCTGAGGCCATTACCCCAGCGCCAAGACTAGCCGACGTATGACAGGGTGCGCTGGTGGTTCTCTGACTCGGCTATGAGCTTTTCAGTGCCGTCGGCAAGGTGGTAGATGCAGCCCTGTTTGCGGGGCAGTTGCAGCAGTTCCAGCTGATCCAGCCCCATGTAAATCCCGCGAAGAATGATGGAGGTGATGCCGTGGGTGACGATGATGGCCGGACCGGTCAACTCATCCAGAAAACTCTGAACACGCGCTGAGATATCCTCGAAGGTTTCACCTTGCGGCTCATAAAGTGCCAGAGGCCACTTTCGTAATCATCCCCGATCAGGCTTTTCAGTTCCGATCTGGTCTTCCCTTCCCAAGCGCCGAAGTTGATTTCCTTCAGGCGGTCATCCAGTACTTGTTCAATCTGCGGCCCAAGAGCGATCTGCGCGGTATGCACGGTGCGATACTGCGGCTGATAAACGCCTGCTTTGGCAACGTCTCAACACCGGAAAGCAGTTCGTATTGCAGCTGCGCCTGCGCTTTGCCTTTTGCGGTCAGCGGAGAATTCTTCTGCCCCTGAAACTTGCCCGCTACATTCCATTCTGTTTCACCATGCCGCAGCACAAAAAGTTCCGGATACTTTACCAAGAGACCACCCAACAAAAAAAATCATCTAAAATCAAGAGATGGAGTGTGCCGACAACTGCAGAGTGTGTCCACCACAAACCAAGGAAGCGCCGAACCTTGCGACTAACTGAGGCCTTTCTAAGGCTATTCGGTCCCAGCCCACTGAAACTCAATTGATTTTAACAATAAGCTGAGTTAGCACCGGTACACCTGCAAGGTACCCGCATGACGAGTATTACAAACAAGCGTGTAAGCAAAAATGAAAAGTGACAGTGCAGATCATATCGGCTCTGTAGAGACAGTCGCCGCAACGGTTGCCATCATCGGCGGCAAGTGGAAGCCGATCCTGCTTTACCATCTGGTGACCGGCTCCAAACGATTCTCCGAATTAAAGAAACTCATGCCCGACACCTCTGACCGGATGCTCACCCGCTCACTGAGGGAGTTGGAGGTAGACTTCATCATACGCCGCGAGGTATATGCCGAAGTGCCTGTGCGTGTGGAATACTCACTCACAACAGACGGCCTGTCGCTCATACCGGTTCTCAATGCCTTGAGCGAGTGGGGGCTATCCCGCGCTGGAAAGGACGACGAGCCTGCAGAGCCGTCGTCTCTCTTTGACGCATTACTTCCAACATTTTCGGGGTGACCCTATGAAGATCGCATTTCTGGACCGGAGCACCATCGGACCAACCGTCCGCATCTCCAAGCCCGCTTTTGCCCATGACTGGGTAGACTATGACAACACCTCCCCTGACGAGGTGCTGGAGCGGCTACAAGGGTCCAGATCTGCATCACCAACAAGGTTAGGGTTTCTGCTAGTGTGCTGAAGCAACTACCGGACCTGAAGCTGATCTGCGTCGCGGCAACCGGCTACGACAACGTCGACATCGCCACTTGCGACGAGTTGGGCATCGTAGTCTCCAACGTACGCGGTTATGCAGTCAACACGGTACCGGAGCATGCCTTCGCACTCATTTTCGCGCTGCGCCGCTCATTGATGGGTTACAGGCAGGATGTCATCAACGGCGAGTGGCAAAAGGCTGGCACATTCTGCTTCTTCAACCACCCAATCAAGGATCTGGCAGGCTCGCGTCTGGGGATCATCGGGTCCGGCACACTGGGCAAGGGCACGGCCCGCATTGGTGAGGCTTTCGGCATGGACGTGGTCTATGCGGAGCGCAAGGGAGCCACTGAGGTTCGCTCGGGCTACACCCCGTGGCAGGAGGTGATCACCACCAGCGATGTTCTCTCCCTGCACACCCCGCTGACGCCGGAAACACGCGGTATGATCTCCACGCCGGAGTTCGAGGCAATGAAACAGAAGCCGATCCTCATCAACACCTCGCGCGGAGGTCTGGTTGATGAAGCTGCTCTGGTAGAGGCGCTCGACAATCAGCAGATCACCGCTGCGGGATTTGACGTGCTAACCACGGAGCCACCACAAGCCGACAATCCGTTGCTGGGCATTCTGGACCGCCCCAATTTGATCGTAACGCCTCATGTGGGCTGGGCTTCAGAAGAAGCCATGCAGACGCTTTGGGATCAGCTGATTTCTCACATGGAAAACTTCCACAAAGGCACGCCGGCAAACGCGGTTGGAACTGCGGGACGCTAAAGCGGAATTTCTCTCAGCTGGCGGCGATGACGATGCCGACGCCAGCCAGCGCAACCAGAACGCAGCCCGCCAGCTCAACCGGTGTGATCTTTTCGCGGAAGAACATCCATGACGCAGCCAGCGTAAAGACCAGCTCGATCTGGCCAGTGCGCGCACGTAGGCCACCTGCTGCAAGGTCATGGCCGTAAACCAGCCGATGGACCCCGCGATGCCCGCCAGTCCTACCAGTGCCGACAACCGCCAGTTCTTGAACGCCGCACGCAGCTCACTGGGGCAGGTCACAGACATCCAGCTGCCCATCACCACAGTCTGGAACGCCGTCACACACACCAGCGTAAACGCCGCTTGCAGGAGGAAAGAATCTGCTTCAACGGAAAGCGAAGCTGTGCGATAGAAGGCGGCGGATGCACCGAAGAAGGCCGCTGAGGCCAACCCGATCAAGGCTGGTTTGCCAACCAGAGTGGACAGCACCACAGCCCGCGATGGTCGCTGCTTGCCAAAGCTGATGAACAGCACCCCGATGATGCCAAGAGCCAGCGCGCCCATGCCAAGCGGTGTCAGTTGCTCGCCCAGCAAAATGAAGCCAAACAGAGCAGCCTGCACCGGCTCCGTCTTGGAATAGGCCGTACCTACAGCGAAGTTGCGGAAAGAAAACAGGTGCACCAGCAAAAACGTGGCAATGATCTGCGCCAGCCCGCCAAGCACCGAGGCCCAATAAAACGTTGTGCCGACACCGGGTATACCCTCCCCCGTCAGGCGGAGGATCAGCGCCAGATATAAAGCTGCGATGGGAAAGCCAAAGCCGAAGCGAATGAAAGTCGCGCCTGTGGTACCGATCTTGCCTTTCAGATACTTTTGCAGCGCAGAACGCAGGTTCTGACTAAACGCCGCCGCAATGGTGATCGGAATCCACAGTTCCATTTGATATATCCTCAACTACACCACCCAGCATAAAGGGCGAATCTCGCTGTTTTCTATAGTTTCCTGAAGATTGCACAGTCCGCAACCTCAGCATAACTTGAGCAATACGAAACAATATTCCCGATCCATCAGGTAGGACAGACAGCACACTCTCTTTCGGTAAACTGCCGCATTCTTGGCCCCGCCATTGCTCATGCCCTGCCACGAGTAGGGCAAGTCGCAGTTCTGGAGAAGAGCAGCGCACCGCAACATTTGATGGCAACCATGGTTGGTTTTGGTGCAGCAGAACTAACAGCCCTGTCACATTATTTTAGCAAATACGCGGAGATTACGAAGCGCTCTAGCCTCTTAAATAAGCGACTCATCAGGTTGACCTAATCGTCATTTCGGGCGTTTTCTCCCTAACAAACCGGCAAAATGTCTTGGAAAGCGAAAAAAATCACCCGGATTTGTCCCCGAATGCACACAGGATCTGGCGACAATCTGTCATGGGTTTGATTACTTATTCCGCGATGCTGTCATGATATATTTGTCATAAAACCAAATTGGTACTCTCAAAAGTGTAAGGAACCCCACCGTTCCGCTTCGTCACTTTGCGATTTGTCATAGGAATACGCTCCAAACCCCGGTATGGTCCTTAAATCAGCGCTCGCCACGCCCGCAGAGCCTACGTACTCCTACTTATTTCAATCTCTCCCATTTCGATGCACTTTCGCGTCAAATCTTTTGCACCCGGTGAAAAACTTTTCACCAAGCAAGGTTTGCCGCCACCCTCGGCAAGCCTCATTCGGGGCCTTACCGCCAGCTATCCCCCCTTTTAGCAGGCGTGTAACAACCGAGTCACATGAGTAAAGGCGAAGCCCATACCCTGCTGTTCCTGACAGCATTCCCTCCTCCCGGGCTTCGCTTTTTACTCAAACAACATGCGATCGGGAGACCTTTAAGGTGACGAAGCTGCGTCCAGGCGTCATTTTTGGCGAAGAATACAAAACCCTCATTCAGGCCTCACGCGAAGGGCAGTACGCTCTTCCAGCAGTAAACGTGGTTGGCACCAACTCAATCAACGCAGTGCTCGAAGCTGCGGCAGCCAACAAATCCGACGTAATCGTACAGCTCTCAAACGGCGGCGCACAGTTCTACGCTGGTGCAGCCATGCCGGATAGCTTCCAGGCTCGTGTTCTTGGCGCAGTTTCCGCTGCCCAGCACGTACACCTGCTGGCGAAACATTACGGCGTCTGTGTCGTGCTCCATACAGACCACGCAAACCGTAAACTGGTGCCTTGGCTGGAAGCTCTTATCTCGCACGGCGAAGACTACTTCCGTGCAAATGGCCGTCCCCTCTTCACATCACACATGCTGGACCTTTCCGAGGAAACTCTGGAAGACAACCTGTCTGAAAGCGAACGCCTGCTGAAGCGCATGGCACCGCTGCAGATGAGCCTTGAGATCGAACTCGGCTGCACTGGTGGTGAAGAAGACGGTGTTGGTTCTGATGATGACATCGGATCTGACAATCCAAAACTGTACACCCAGCCAGAAGACGTGCTGGAAGCGTACAACCGCCTCAACCCACTGGGTCACTTCTCTGTAGCTGCCTCCTTCGGCAACGTGCACGGCGTTTATAAGCCAGGTAATGTGAAGCTGCGCCCTGAAATTCTTCGTGAAAGCCAGAAACTGGTTCGCGAAACCCATGGTCTTGGCGAAAACCCACTGCCACTCGTGTTCCACGGTGGTTCCGGCTCTGAGAAAGCGAAAATTGCGGAAAGCCTCGGATACGGCGTGTTCAAAATGAACATCGACACCGACACCCAGTTCGCATTCTCCGAACAAGCGGGCGCTTATGTGTTCGAAACGCCAAATGCGTTCAAACACCAGATCGACCCGGAGACCGGTGTCCCTTATAAGAAGGTCTACGATCCGCGCAAATTGCTGCGGGAAGGTGAAAAAGGAATTGTCACTCGCATGACAGAAGCCTTTGCTGACCTTCGCAGCGCTGGTAAATCCCTGGCGCAGTAAGAATGACCTGACAGACCACACGTTGGGCGTGTGGTCTGGATTTTGATGGAGTACAGGATGAAAGCGCTATTTATTGGCCAGTCCTATATCGACGTAACCTTTTTGTCAGAGATCATGCCGGAAGGCGACGAGAAGGCAATTGCGCAGGATTATGCCGTCAGCTTTGGTGGCAACGCTGTAACTGCAGCCTTTGTCTGCGCAAAGCTCGGCGTCGCGCCGGACCTGCTGTGTTCCATGGCAGACGACTGGCTGTCCCGCATGTTCCGCGATATGGCCGCAAAATACTCCATTCCGATCCACAGCTGTAAAGTGAAGGAAAGTTCTCTCTCCTTCATCATGCCTAAGGACGGCAAACGTGCTATCGTGCGCTGTCGTGACAACGACTTCCTGCATCCGTTCCCGGAGCTGAACCTTGCTGGCTGTCAAGCCTTGCACGTGGATGGTCACATCCCACATGCAGCGCTGCACTACGCCAAACTGTGCCGCAAGCACGGTATCCTCACTT
>BAXV01000116.1 GCA_001310715.1 Pseudovibrio sp. JCM 19062 | reverse complement strand
TCTACTTCGGCATGAGCTATGAGCCGCAACCTGCGCGCAGTTGGACTGCTTGCGCTCGCCGGACTGCACATTGTGAAGATCGGCCTGTGGCGTCCGCAGATGACATGGCGCCACCCGATCCTCTGGATTCTACCAGCTCTTATGCGTGGCTGCCAATTGCGCTACTGCTAAGAGCAGGGGCTCTGCTGGACGCGCCGTGGGATCAGGTGCTGGCCATTCACGCCATCACCGTCGCTCCATAGCGGGCATGATGTTGGCCATGATGACACGCAGTGCACTGGGACACTCCGGCAAGCCGCTCATCGCCACATGGGTGGAGGTCGCCATCTACTATCTCATTGTGATGAGTGCAGCTGTGCGGGTGTTTGGCATCCTCATCTACCCGCAGGTTACTTCCTGATACTGGGCTTGTCAGCCTGTGCTGGGTCGGCGCATTTGGTCTCTTTACTGCCAAGTACTGGGGCATCGTTACCCGGCCAAGGTTTCTCTTTTAACAACAGGAAAGCCCGGATCTCCGGGCTTTTTTTTATGCTTGCAGCCATGGCTCTTTCAAGGCGCATCATAGGTATCACCCCTAGTATACAGCTAGGTACTGTTGCCGATATATCGCAGCGTCACCTTCTTTTTCGACCAGATGGTCAACTTGCTTGATCTAAACGAACAAGCCGCTCAATACTAACGTAGTTTACTAAATTAGAGATCGATAAAGACCGACCTGGACCCCTTATTTCGAGATATTGCAGACCAATAGATATGACCCCGCTCCTTGATCAGAGTATCAGTGATATTTTCCGGACCTTCGTGAACGAAGAGCCGCTGGAAAATGCACTGAAACAATTGCAATCGAAATATTCCGAATTTCCAATTGCGATCAATGTGCAGAGCCTGAGTGACCAGGGTTACAACTATCGTACGGTTCTGAACGTCGGTCAGGAGTTCCATGACACCTTTGAACCGGTCGCTCAGTTCAACCCGATACCCGTTGCTTTGCAAGAAGCCGAGCTCGAGGAGCCGTGTCGTGTTCACCGTCTCTTTCCAATGGAAAAGATACATCAGGACTATGTTGGCTCATTTCTGGACGTCAACAACATCGACCGCGCTATTTCACTGATCATTGACCGTCACGACACTCTGTGTTGTTACGTCAACATTTCCCTGCCGGCAGCCGCATCCGAGCAGGATGAGGAGCAGCTGTTTGAGGAAGTGAAGTTCCTGCAGCCGTTTTTCCGTAATGCGTTTCAGCTGGCCTTGCAGCGGCGGATGCGTGAGGCCATTGCGCCAACGCGGGATCTGGGCAAGTTCTGGCTGGAGCAGATGCCTTCAGCGCGCTGGTGGTGGATGAAAATTGCTGCGTTCAGGTGATGAATGCGCGGGCCGAACGCCTGCTGAGCACCCACGCCAACTTGCAGCTTAGCAGATACAAGCGGGTCTCCGCCAAAGCCGTTGATGAAGCGACCACGCTGGAAAGTTGCGTCAGGCAATCCATCTTCACCAATACACCAGCCGCTCCGGTGATCATCCGCAATGAGTTCGGGCCAAACACTCTGATCTTTGTCCAGCCTATTGAGGGGGAGCCGGATGCGCCTGAATATCTCTCTCATTTTCTGCAAACACCAACCAACTGTCTTTTGATGGTGTTTGATCCAACGGATTTTTCCGATGTACCCGACAAGATGATCAGCCACCTGCTGAATCTGACGCCAAAAGAGACCGAAGTGGTCAAGGCACTGACCAACGGAGCTTCGGCACGCGATGCGGCTGAACAGCTCGGCATCTCCTACAACACGGCCCGCAACCACATTGCAAATGTGTCGCGCCGGTTGGAAGTTGGCTCGCAAACAGAGATCGTGCGACTTGTGATGACCACGCTCTCACGCTTCCGTGCAGCTGATACACTCAGCCTAGGGATTTCCCGCAGTCCCCTCTCGCAGACCTTCCTTTTTCATGCATTACACATATCCAAGAAGCAAATAACTAGAATATTTTTTTCTATATATATCATGGAGTTACCGCCAAATTTTCGAAATTCATGTTTTTTTTGCAAGCGACTAGTGCAATTGCATCAAGTCACTTCGTAAAAATTTAGATACATTTAAAACAGCAAACAAGAGGCGTCGGGAGCACAGTTTTCGAAGGTAGTCTTGGCACAGAAGGCTGACCTTCAATCGCAGTTCGGTCCTTGAGTTTGCTGTTTGGTGGTTTGTTTGCTTGGGAAACGGCCACCTGCATATTTACAAATCATTGCTCAACCGGCTTAGCTTCCAAATTTCAAAAGGCGAAGCCGGTCTTTTCTTGCCAAATTGACGCTGCCTCATTGAACGCTCACACAGCCCATGGCACAGTGTCCGTCTCTTCGTTTATCACGGTGTAGACATGACCTCCCCAGATACTTCTGCTGCTCTTAGCTTTGACCAGTTCTCCACTCTTTTGCGCTCTGGTGAACCAATCAAAGATGCGCATCTAGAGGCAAGCTGGCTTGAGGGGAAGGACCTGCGCGAGGCACGGTTTCGCAATTGCAGTTTTGAGCCCGAGACTGAATTCAACGGGATCGATTTTCGCGAAAGCCTTTGGAAAGACACCCAGTTTCCGGCCAGCACCTTCAAGAGCTGTGACCTGCAAGAGGCTCGGTTTGAGAATTGCAGTTTTTATCATGCAGACACGCGCGGCGGTGCATACTTTCGCCATGCGGACCTGAGCAACGTGGAGTTCCACAACTGCGACCTGCGCCTGACGTTGTTCCCATATTCCCAAATGTTCTGCATTGCCTTCCAGAACTGCCGTTTGACGGGTGCATCATTGGAAGGATGCGACTTTGGCAAAGTAGCCGGAAAACGCGCTCTAAAACCACGGGCCACCTTCACCGACTGCCAACTGAACTACGCAACTCTGACTGACCTCGATCTTGAGGAGTGCATTCTGACGGACTGCGATCTAAGCAGCAGCAACCTGACCAACACCAACCTCACCAGTGCAGATCTGCAACGCAGCACGCTTTCCGATGCTGAAACCGATGATCTGGATCTGTCCTACGCAGACCTGAGAGGCGCAAATCTGGGCGCATTGTTCCTAACCAGCTGCGCGGCTACCGCGGCATGACCGTTTCCGCCAGCCAACAACACATCCTGCTTCAGGGGCTGGGGATCAAGATTGAGCCTGACTAGGGCCGATTTGCGAGGGAGGGCGCTTAACACCACCGAAGAATTCGGCCTCTTATGAGACAGCATTCGTTGCTGCAATGAAGCCGGTTATTGAGGCTAGGCCGATACCATGCTGGGCGCTGCCGCCGCTTGCCTCACCTGCTGCATAGAGTCCCTCAATAACCTTGCCAGCGGTATCCTCAACCTGCGCTTTTTCGTTAATGCGCAGACCGCCGTAGGAGTCGGTCACTGCCAGAGGATGATGGCGGCATAATAGGGCGGCTGGTCGATGCGGTGCAGGACCGGCTTTTCAAATCCGGGTCCTCCCCACGCTCACAAAACGCGTTGTAGGTCTCGATCGTCTCCACAAGGTGTGCGGGAACCTCCTTTTGAAACGGGTTCTGCACCATCATGCGGGCCAATTCATCGATTGTGTCTGCTTTAACGAAAAATCCATCCGGCGGGTCCGCGATAAAGGGATAGCGCAGCTTCCATCCGGTACGATCCACGGCTGCCTGATCAAAGACTGCCCACACAGGGCCGGTTAGGAAATCCGGTGCAACCGAGCCCTTATTCAGGCCAAGTGCGGCATCAGATGCGGCCCCGTGATTATAGACGTTCCTGATATGACTTACGGCAGAGTTTCGCCAATCTCGCTGCCGAAATGGACTAAGGGTTGCAGAAGATACGGGAAGGACAAAATGGTTGAGTGGCTTGCCTCCACCCGGCGGATAAGTGGCGTGCGCCTCTGCATTGCTGCTGATCGACATTTCATTATAAAACCGCTCGCCAACCTGATTGACAGCAATCAGATGCTCCCAACCGCTGGACCCGATTTCAATGCCATAGGCCCGACAGAAATGAAAAGCCGGATGCCCCGGAAAGACCGCGTCATTTGCATCTGAGGACCCGATGATCGGAGAGAGGCGCGGCGTACCAAGATCATGTCCATATTGTTGCATCATGCCAGCCAGATTCGCGCCAATTTTCATGGCGGCGATTATGCCGCTCGCATCAGCGTGGCGCGGCCCCATGACCGAAGAGCCAAACTGGATCGAAGGCTCTCTTAGTCTTGGGTCGAACATGCTGCGAAAATTGATATTTCCCTGATAGCCGCCACTCCCGATAATGATTGCACGCCGCGCCCGAATGAAAAGTGTCTCGCTGCGGTCGTCGATAGTGTTGTTTGTCCAAAAGCTTTCCAGCCGCTCTCCCGTTTCAGGATGAAAGCGCGGTGAATAGCTTGCTTTGATGCCAATGGCGCGGCCCGCAAACGGCTGTTCGCGAATGAGCTCATCCATATGCCGATTGAGCAAAATGCGGACGCCCTTTTTTCGGGCGCTGTATTCCAAAGGGCGTGCAAGCGCAAAACCGCCAACAACCCAACCCGGAGCGCCAAAATCACTGGCGGACGGTGCAGGGCCATAAACCTGAGGATTGAACGGAGAGCTGCGCTCTTCTTCTATGCTACCAGCATCTTCACGAGTGACTTCCCCCGCTTCTATATCTGTTTTGTCAGAAAGCTTCATGACCGCCCACGGGGCGCGTGCCCGCGTCATGCCGCCACCAAGATGCGTTCCGGTGATGCGTGAAAAGCGGACGTAATTGTCCAGCATCAACTGCCGCACAGCACTCGCATTGTCAGCAAGGGCGCGATGTAGTTTAGGGTCGTTGTAGCGATATTCGGCAAAGGCACCGTCATTCACCACAGACCAGTCGGTATAGTCGGTGAACAGCCGGTCAGGATCGTCCTCAAGGTCTTCCGGCGGTATAAGTGGCTCACTCAAACCCATGTTCTGCGGGTCCAGACCAAGGCGGTCCCGTTCCTGTATAGGATCGCCACCTCCCAGTGATGTACGCCCCAAGCTATGAGACATTTTCCCGCCAAGGTCGAAGTTCTGTTCGATCAGAATAACCGAGGCACCAAGATCACGCGCCCGTATTGCAGCAACCAGCCCAACACAGCCGCCACCGACGATAACCACATCCGCCTCATACTGCCAATCTATGGTGTCAGGTGTCGGCTGGTCCGTCGCATGACGGATGATAAGGAAGATATGCGTTCTTGGTTGGGCATCGTAAAGTGCTCCCAAAAAAACCTTAGGCTCAGATTGCTGAGTTAACCTGACGAGCTTACGTCACAACAACTGACAAAACTATGACGAACAAAACGCAATTCTGAACAGATTGCCCTTAGGAATTTGATAGCGCTAACCACATAGAGAGCAGAGCCATTGTGAAATGGCTTTTCGCGATAAGGTCAGCCACCTAACTCCTGTAAACATTGAGAGTTCTCAGAGGAACTGCCAAGTTACCTAAAATATTTTTAGGGTCATATCATAGTACTAACACCGCTTAGATGAGGCACTTTTTAGAAAAGAAGAGCCAAATTTATGCCTGTTATTTATAGGTGACGAATAATCTTTCAGTTAGACGTGAGGAACAAGAATAAACAGCATACCTCTTATGGGGAGAAAACCTTTGCTTAGTTGGAAAAGCTCAATCTGTGGTCTGGCTTTCACCTTGCCTTTTTACGCGACCCAAAGCCTGGCGGCCGAACCTGTGTGTGAACTGGATCGTCCGGTTGCCTTTGCGGGTCTGGATTGGGATTCTAACGCCTTTCATACCTCGATTGCTCAATTCATCCTCGAAAACGGGTACGGTTGCGAGACGAGTGTCATTCCCGGTTCCAACATACCTTTGTTGACTGGCTGGTCCGAGGGGATGTTGATGTTGCAATGGAGGTTTGGCCGAGCAACGTGCCCGAGGTGCTGTCCGACGGTGAAGAAGCAAATGAAGTCGTTAACTTGGGCACCAATTATCCTGATAGCATTCAGGCGTGGTTTGTGCCGAAATATCTTGTCGAAGGCGAGGATGCGCCAGCCCTGATTTGAAAAGTGCCAGTGACCTTGCTCAATACAAAGACGTTTTTTTCAGACCCCGAGGAACCCGATAAAGGACGGTTCTATAACTGTATTTTCGGGTGGGTGTGCGAGATTACCAATACCAAAAAACTACACGCTTACGGTCTTGCTGATGACTTTGTGAATTTTCGACCTGGTTCAGGTTCTGCAATTGCAGCAGCCGTTGAATCAAGCCTTCGGCGCAAAAGACCCATCGTTTTCTATTACTGGGGCCCAAGCTGGTTGCTGGGAAAATATCAGGATGAGTTGGTGATGCTGGAAGAGCCAGCATATGATCCTGTGATATGGGAGAGGCTTCTTGAAGAAGATGACCCGAATAACGTGACAGAAGCCGTCGCTACCCGGAATCTCCCGTAGATATCTATGCCAACGCCGAGTTTGTACAGCAAGCACCGGAGCTTGCCGAATTCTTCAGAAAATACCAGACATCGGGTACTGTTACATCCGAAGGATTAGCATACATCAATGAAACCGGGGCAAGCTCGCAGGACGCTGCACTCGAGTTCTTAAAAACAATCCGGACCTCTGGCAGTCATGGGTCTCACCGGAAATTGCCGAGCGAGTGAAGACTGCGCTCCAGCTCTAAGGACAATTATCTGACCTTTTTGCGCTTTCTTAGAGCGAATGCTCAAGTCAAAGAAAATATCTCCCAGAAGACCCGTAGGTACACCGGCGATCAGGGGGATATCTATTTTGACAAGTTTCTCTTATCCCCCTAGAGCATGTCGCGTTCATATGAATTCACGCACCAAGCTCTAAGCGTTTATTTTTACGCGTATTCTTCTCCGAAAACCGGATCCACTTTTCGGGAATACGCTCTAGCAGCCAGATTAATCCCCACTGCATCGGCTTGCCGAGCATGGCTCGGAGCACACGACCGGATTAAAATCGTTCAGCAGTAGGTGGTGAGGTCTTCACCGCAAGCGAGCGCTGTCTGGAGTACTGACTTTCACATAGCAACGCACATAAATGCAAAATAACGCAAACCAACGCACGGAACGACGCATATGCGTGATCAACAGGTTCCTGAACAATATACTGGGTTGTTTCTAGGTCAGGTTGTCGCATCCACCAAAATGATAAACCGGTATATCCAACTTCTCTTCCCGATAGAAATACAAATATATTTCGGTTAAAACCTCACTTTTAGCACAGCATTTCTCACTGCTTCCCAAGACCAAATGCGAGTATGAGCGTATAAAACCAAGATTTTTACTCGTTACCGCTCATTTATCTGTGATCCATCTTGAGATTCATTCAATTTAACTTATTTGTCTCATTCTTTAGTTTGATCTGAAACACTTGGGTAAAGGTTTCATTCTGGCATTCAGATAGTGCTTTACCTACTGGGATTTGAACGGGCTCCATCTTAAAGATGAAGGGATTCCGTAGTTTTCAGGAGAGACTTGCAGTTTACGCAAAGGAGCTTAACCTGCCTTCGAGCTAACTTGACCAAAGAGATTCCTTTGGTCAATCGCGCAAAGTTTAGGCCTTTGGTGCATTGCACAAAAACCGAACCAGCCACTACGCTGGGAAGAGAATAAAGAACGATTGGAACAGTTGGTAACGAGCGATTTCTGCTGGAAACCTATTTAACAGGCAAGAGGTTAGAACATGATCATAGGGCTGCCAAAGAAGTCCTTGACGGGGAACGTCGGGTCGCGTTGACGCCGGACAGCGCCCGACAGCTGCAAAAGCTGGGT
>BAXV01000115.1 GCA_001310715.1 Pseudovibrio sp. JCM 19062 | reverse complement strand
CAGGAATGACAGATAGATCAGCGCCGTCATTGCAACAGCAATTCCCCCCAGAACAGCAACCACAAGAGGTGATGGATTGGCCATGAGTGTCAGGTAACCGGCAAGAGAAAGACTTGCGGGCGCTGCAAGAATGGCAATCGTTGGTTTGAAAGCATCGGGGACTTCGGGATGAAAGATCAGGCGGTACAGCATCATGGGCAGCATGACTGCGTAAACGATTAGTCCAACCCAGAGCAATACATGCGCAAAGCCCTCAAACGGGCCACCGGGAAAGGCAACCGCTGCGGCGACAATTCCGATGGGTGGCACAAACCAACTTGGAACCATGTGGTGCAGGTTGAAGTCTCTGGCCCGGTGATAAGTGAAGGAAGCCAGAAAAACCAGATGCAGGCCGACGCCGATAAGCCAAAGCGCCTCCCCCGCTCCAAAGTTATATTGCGAAACGGCATTGGAAACTGTCACCAGTGCCATGGCTGTCGTCGGCATTACGCTGCCGACACCGGATGCTTTAGATCCTCTGAAATCGCATTGCTTGCAAAGATGACTTTACCAAGTAGAAGCACCAGTAAAATGCCAGCGATCAGTGCACCTGTGAGTTGCAGTGTGCCGCCAAAATCGCCGAGGTTTTCCAGTGACCAGCCGAGACTGGCGATGCCAAGTGCCAATCCGCCAAGCGGCGCTGGGACATGGCCGAGTTTTGTTCGCAGAGTGTTCATGGAAAATGCCCGTAACCTGAGGATGATAATAAGAAGCTTGCAACTGAGGTTCCTAGAGCATTTGATACGTTCTGAAAATCTGAATATATTGAAGGGGAGGTTCAGCAAAATTGAACTACAGGTAATGCTGTCCCACAAAATGGAATATCTGAGTAATGAATGTAACGTTCCGCCAGCTTAAAGTGTTTGTCTCCATTACGCAGGAAGGATCAATAACAGCGGCGGCAGAAAAGCTGTTTCTCACCAAATCAGCAGTTTCCATGGCTCTTGCAGAGCTGGAGCGTCAGTTGGGGCGTAAAATGTTTGACCGAACCAACAAGCAGCTCATCCTGAACGAGCAAGGGCGGCGTTTATTGCCATTGGCGGACGAACTGCTGGATAGAGTTGACGCGATAACGCAGCTTTTTGAAGGAGAAGACGCAACTAATGGTAACTTGCGCGTCGGTTCCAGCTTCACAATCGGCAACCATCTGCTCCCGACACTGCTGGGTGACTTCCGTAAGCACACCGGTTATCTGCATCAGTCTCTCAGCCTTTCAAACTCCACCACAACCTGCAAGATGCTGCTGGATTTCGAACTGGATCTGGGTTTCATCGAAGCAAAGATCACCGACAAGCATCTGGCGACCGAGCCGTGGATGACCGATGAAATGGTCGTGGTCTGCGCCCCCTCGCAAGCACCTGAGGCTGATGGGCCATTCGATCTGGACGTGCTGGAAGGAAAGAACTGGGTGCTCCGCGAGCCGGGTTCTGGCACGCGAGAGTTCTTTGTCACTGAGGTTGCTGCAAAACTGGAGGAGTGGACGGTTGCTTTTGAACTGAGCAGTACAACGGCAATCATGAATTCCGTCATTGCGGGGCTTGGGTATACCGTGCTCTCCCGGCGCTCGGTCAGCGCGGCCATAGAGGATGGTCGCTTGGCGATCGTTCCGCTAAAGCAAAAAAATGCTCCGACAGTTCTCTCTGGTTTACAATAAGGAAAAATACCAAAGCCCCGTCTTCAAATCCTTCCGCGAATACGCGCACAACTGGGCCTTGGGTCGCGAATAATGATCTCCATGGAAATGCAAGTAAATATCGTTTGAATATCTTTCCACGCAATCCGGCCCTGACGATCCGGTTGCCTGACGAAACCAGTTAAGGCGGATCACTTGGTTAGGGCACCTGATTGACTGGTGCCCTAACCGTGGCTTTTGAAGGTATAGCTCACGGGAAGTAGGCTTTACGTGACCATCTCAGACGATCCACGATGGCACTTCATGACCTTCAGGAAAGTAGCTAGATCGATATTGCCGCCGGTCAGGATGGTCGCAACGCGTTTGCCTTGTAGGTTATGGCGGTTTGCCATCAATGCGGCCAGAGGAGCTGCGCCTGCTCCTTCAGCCAGATTATGGGTGTCCGTGTAGTAAGCGGCCAGAGCTCCGCAATCTGGCCTTCGCTGACGGTCACCACGTCTTCGGCCCCCTTCAGGATAATATCCAGCGGTTCCTGCTGTGGGTTCCGGCAGGCCATGCCATCGGCAAACGTGTTGGCGGTGTCGGTTTGTACCGCCTTGCCCGCAGCAAAAGACAGAGCAAAGGCTGCAGCGTTTTCGGCGGTAACGCCAATGATCTTTGTCTTCAGCCAAGCAGGTCGCGTACGGTGATCAGGCTGCAAATTCCGGAGCCCATGCCGATCGGGACGTAAACCACATCCAGATCAGCGACTGCGCGGTAAAGCTCCAGTGCATAGGTGGAAACGCCTTTCACCAAGTTCTCATGGAACGCTGGCACCATGTGATAGCCGTGTTCCTCATGCAGCCTATGCGCAACCTTGCGGCTTTCCTCAAAGTCTTTGCCTGCGATGATTACATTCGCCCCAAAGGCGCGCATGGCCGCGTTCTTCTCCTGCGAATTGCCTTCCGGAACGACAATGTGCGAGGGAATGCCATTGCGGGTTGCGCCAAGTGCAACGGACTGGCCATGATTGCCTCGCGTTGCGGTTACAATGCCTGTCGGTTTTGCAGCGGATTTCATCAGCGCGTCCAAATAGGTAAACCCGCCACGTGCCTTGAACGATCCCGTGGGCGTGTGGTTCTCGTGTTTTACAAATACATCAACGCCCGTGCGCTTCTTTAGCAGTGGCCAGGCGTAGGTTGGTGTTTCTGGCACAAACTGCCGAACCGTGGCATGAGCAGCTTCAAGATCTTTCAGAGAAAACAGCGGCATTCACTTTCCTTTTGTCATCGTAAAACGCTTTGCCGACACCTTAATCAGCTTGTCTCTTCCCGGCTTTCAAAATACTGACCTAATCAGCATTACCTATGACCTCTTGTTCATGGCAGGCAAATTGGCCTATAGGTGGGCCATGGAATTAGACGGGTGACCTGTGAGAACCTATTGAAATAAATGAGACTATGAGTTCAGGATCGGAAATTATCAGCAGGTGGAACCTGCAGCTGTTGCCAAGTTGTGCCTACTTTGCTGCCTATATTGCGCCTCAGGCTCAGTGGGTTTTGCTTTCGAGAGCCAGCGCGGCGTCCATGCTTTTGATAGCGACCGTCGGGTAGATTTCTGGACCCATCCCAACAGCCTTGCCTTTGTACCTGAAGGTTGTGGGGTTACCTCTGAAAGTGAGCGCGGCGGTGAGTATCTGACATTCGCAGTGCCACAAGAGTATGAGTGCATCGAAAGAAACGCAACGCGCTTCAACCATGTCGTCTCGCCCACAGCCATTGCGGCTGCCTACGAACTGCGTAAGTTGCTAATCTCGGGCAATCTCTCAGAGGACCTTCTTCTGGAAACCCATCTGTTTGCCATGCTCAACGTTGTCGAACAGGTACAGACAGGTGCCCATGAAGTTCCACCCTCCTCCACATCCATGACACCTACGCGCCTGCAGCGCATTGAGGACTATGTTGAAGCGCGGTTGGGTGAAACAATCTCGATTGATGATTTGGCGCAATGCGTTGATTTATCTGCTGGCTTCTTCAATCGTGCGTTTAAAGCCGCAACCGGTAAAACACCCCATGACTATGTGGTGGAGCGACGCGTGGCACGAGCACGTTTGCATCTTAGCTCCTCGCGAGACAGTCTTAGCCACATTGCTCTTGCCTGCGGTTTTTCTTCCCACGCCATATGAGCTCAACCCTGCGAAAACGTCTTGGAGCCACTCCAAGCCAGCTAAGGGGCGACCAACTCTAGCGGGCATCAGTAAAACTCATAGGCTTGGCAAGTTCTTCTAGTAGACGTTTCTTGGAAGACTATGTTGGCCTCGACAAGTTGGAATTATCGAGTGATTTGCAGTGCTCCCGCAAACTGGGGTGCCTAATAACAATAGGCCAGAGCATGTTTCAAAATGCTCTGGCCTATATTGGTCTGGGTCAACCCTTAGTCTTCCCAGGGGGGGGAACCTGATGGCTTAGGCACCGACCATTTGCTCTTTGATCTCGCTGGCAAGCTGGTCCGCGATTGGGCCAACAACCACCTGCACAGAACCGGCTGCCGGTTTGATCACTCCATGGGCACCAAGCCGTTTCAGAGCGGCCTCATCAATCTGTGCGTTGCTGACAACACCCAAACGCAACCGGGTGGCACACGCATCCACGTCTTTAACGTTAGCTGCTCCGCCAAGTGCATGCAGATAGTTCGCCGCCCGACTGTTGGTCGGAGCCGCTACTGAGCTGGCACTCAATACTGCCTTAACCTCAGCGGACAGTTGGTCAGCAATCGGGCCAACAACCACCTGCACAGAGCCAGCGGCTGGCTTGATCAACCAAACGCACCCAGTGCTTTGAGTGGAGCCTCTGTGATGACGGCATTGTCCTTAACCTTCAGACGCAGGCGAGTTGCACATGCATCAACCTCGACGATGTTTTGAGCACCTCCCAGTGCTTTCACGAAGCCAACTGCTTTATTGACTTCCTCAACCGGAGTTGATGTGACGTCAACTGGAGCAGCTACATCGTCTTCACGGCCAAGCGTTTTAAGATTGAACATCTTGATCGCAGCGACAAACAGGAAGTAGTAGATCGCAAAGAATGCAGCACCTACCGGGATCAGCAGAAGCGGCTTGGTGGAAATGCCGAAGTTGATGGCATAGTCAAACAAACCAGCAGAGAACCCGAAGCCCAGCTTCACGCCCAGCAGGTCCATGACCACCATAGACACACCGGTTAGAATAGCATGGATCACGAACAGTGCAGGGGCCAGGAACATGAATGTAAATTCAATTGGCTCTGTGATACCGGTCAGAAAGGACGTCAGGCCCATGGAAAGCAGGACACCACCCACAGCAAGGCGGTTTTCTGGCTTTGCACAGCGTACATGGCCAGACATGCAGCTGGCAGACCAAACATCATGACTGGGAAGAAACCGGCCATATATGCGCCAGCGGTTGGATCCAGTGCGAAGAAGCGGTTCAGGTCACCTGTGACCACATCACCGGCTGCATTGGTGAAGTCACCAAGAATAAACCAAACGACGTTGTTCAGGATGTGATGCAGACCAGTAACGATCAACAGGCGGTTGAGCAAACCAAACAGAAACAGCCCAAACTCGCCCATGTGAGTGATAGCGTCTGTCAGGCCTGTCAAGGCACTGTCGAAAAATGCCCAGCCATAGCCAAAGAAGGCGGCCAGAATCAATCCTGCACAACCAGTGGCGATTGGTACAAAGCGGCGACCACCGAAGAAGGCAAGGTAATCGGGGAGTTTGATGTCCTTGTACTTGTTGTAAAGGGCACCGGCGACAATCCCCATGATGATGCCGATTGGAATGGCGATGCGGCCTTCCATTTGTGTGGCCTGATCAGGATCAAGCCCAGCCAGAACGACGGCACCATTTTGTGCGATCAAGAATCCCACAAGACCAGCAAGACCAGCTGCGCCGTGGTTTTCCTTAGCAAATCCAACCGCAATACCTACTGCAAACAACATTCCCAAATTGGCAAAAATCGCCCCTCCGGCAGAGGCCACGAAGGGAATGTTGAGAAGGTCTGGTTGCCCAATGCGCAGCAGGATAGCGGCAACTGGCAACACAGCAATTGGAAGCATCAAAGAGCGGCCAAGTTTTTGGACACCCGCGAATGCGTTGTTTGACATTTTATGTCCTCCCTCTCAGTACTCGCGTGGCACTGAGACTAACCCATTTATTATGGTCGGCATTTTCTCTTCAGGTTCGGAGAGTAAATACTCACATCAGATGATGTTTCGGTGTTCAAAGCAGACCCAGCCCAAGCTCCGGGGTCCGCCAGATTTAATGTACGAATGAGCGCTTTGATATCGGCGATCATCGTGGTGTTCCTATAAGCTCGCTCACACCCAGCCCGATAGGAAAAGGGGTGCGGCTTGCTGATAGGTGGTTCAGCTACACATCACGACCTCTTGGTTTCTGAAGCAGGCCATGTTTGCTACCCGATTGGTGGGAGGCAGACTGCCGGAATGCAGTGCGTTCCCATTGGAAGCAAGCGTCGGATCTTCGCGTTCCATTGCCAAGTCAGACGGGCCAAGATCACTGATGTTGATAGCGACGAATGCTGTTTCGTCCGTCAGCTGTACTGCGCTCAATTTAGCAGTAGAGACTTCAAATATAGTGCCAACGTCAATGGACCCAGATGGACCGGCCCTGCTCTGCCCTTGGTCTTCAGTTATTGTGAGGGCGCGCAGTTCGCTGATATCGGCTCCCACTGGAACCAGAGGCGTTTTAAAGCTATAAGCCTTGAAGCGCAAGATTGCCCTCAGTTGTGTGTTTAACAGTCCTTTGTGCTTCAATGTGCAGCGGCTTGGCGTACCCGTCTCTTTAGTTGCTTTTGAGAAGAAAACAGGTGGCTTGTTACCGCCTTCATTTAGTGCGGTTGCAAAGGTCAGATCAGGAGACAGAAGTTCTGTGAGTGTCATGCGCTGCCGACCTTGCTCTGAAGGGCGTCACGCAAAACACCCTTGGCGGCGCGCAGTCGATCATCAATTTGCTCTGTAGGCACACCGGCTAATCCCAACACCGCGCGTTTGACTGAACCAATTCTGCAAGCGCATTTCTTGCCAGTTCATCGGAGACTTCAGCGATTTGTGCAGTCATGGTGACACAGCGGTTCTGTAGTTTTTTGTTAGATGGCCGCACGTTGATCATAAGATTATCGTGGACCGCGCCAAGCTGTGTCATGAGTGTTGTCGAAAACAGATTGAAGAGGATTTTTTTGTGCTGTTCCAGCACCCATTCGGTAGAACCGGCGATGACTTCGGGTCCTGTTTCAGCCACGACTGTGTATTGCGCAATAGCTTCCATATCTGACTGGCTGTTATTGGCAAAGCCTACCGTTAAGGCACCAAGATCGCGGGCTCTTTTCAAAGCTTGTAGGGTGAACTCAACAGCGCCGCTGGCGGAAACACCAACAACAACATCTGCCTCACAAACTCGAAGCGCATTGATCCTGTCTACGGCAACATCTCCAGAATCTTCAACCGCATCAGACAGGCCATTGGTCAAATCTGTTCCACCCGGTAGCACAACAACCATGCGTTCTTCTGGCCAGTCAAATGTCGATCCCAGTTCAAGGCTATCGAGCAAAGAAATAACACCGGAGGAACCTGCCCCCACATATATAAGCCGACCGGCATTGGCGTGTAGGTGGTGAGTGGCTGCCTGAATGGAACGTGAAAGAGACGGCAGGCTGGCAGGACAGAAGCGGTGGCGCGCATTTGCCCGTCCCACAGCGCAGACAGAATTTCACTGGTCTCCCAGGTGTCTAGTCCGCGATACTTACTCGAGATTGCTTCTGTGCTTTTTGACATTTCCCCCACCCGACGTAGCGTCTAAATGGCATTACATTGGCATTTGTTTAACCTAGTGCCAATTGTTCCCGTGTGCAACATAAAATTAAGGCCAAAAAGATACCAATGTGGGGATATTTTAGATATGAACAGTCTTCATCTATAGATATATCATTGAAATATAACGAAATAATAGGAATTTGTAAGAAGTATTACGAATGCATTCTTATATATTGAGAAAAACTATCACAAGCGGCACTTGCAAAGTGGTATGTTATTGGTATTTTGAGTTATCGTTGTGAAATTGGATATCCTATGTCTCTGATTGGGAAGAAACTCGGTGAGCTTGAGTCAACGGATTTATCCGCTGATTTGCCACTGCCGTTGTATCTGCAATTGGCGAAGCTTCTGCGCACTCAGATATCAAGCGGCAAGCTAGGGGCGAACGAAGCCCTGCCCGCCGAACGGGAGTTGGCTGA
>BAXV01000114.1 GCA_001310715.1 Pseudovibrio sp. JCM 19062 | reverse complement strand
CTCTTCTGTGGGCACAGGGGCTGCTTCATGATTTAGCTGGAGGTATCGGGTGTCGGTGTGGTGGGCCTTGGTAAACTGGGCACCTCCAGTGCATCCGCGATAGGTGAGGGGCGGATACCCTCGTTGGCGGCGTAGGTAATCATGTCAGGGCGTTTGCGGGCCGTTGGGCGGTTCTTAGAGTACCAGGGAGAGCAGCTTCTTGGTTTCGGATTGCTGTTCTTCGGTATCTTTGTATTCGCCGCACACGCGGCTGATGGCGGAGTGGATCATGAAGCGCGGATGGAGACTGCGCCGAGTTTTGGCTCCATGGGTTTGATGGACTGATCCTGCTGGCCCTTTTCGATGAAGCGCTGAAACAGCTTGTCGATGCTGGTTGCAACCGCGATGAAGTTTTGCGCGCGAATGCCTTTTTCCCAACCTGCTGTGTCGATAAAGATACGCAGGAATTCTGGTTGTTTTTCAAAGTATTGTAGTATTTCCATGAGAGACTGGGTTAGGAGACCTCGTCCGCTCAGTGGGCTGCTTTCTGCGGCCTTGTGCAGCTCGTTCACACAGGTCTCCAGCTCTTTGAGGCCGATCTCTGCAAACAGGCCGAGTTTGTCGCCGAAGTGGGCGAAGAGTGTGCCTTTGGAGACGTTGGCCTGCGCGGCAATACTTTCTGTGCTGACCGCGTTGAAGTTGCCCTGATTAAACAGGTTGGTTGCAGCCACCAGAATGCGCTGGCGGGTTTCTTGCGCGCGTTTTTGTTTACCCTGAAGCATGGTTCCCTCAAACTCAATAATATGACTATGGTCAAAAAAAATAAATTGACTCCAGTCATATTTTGAAAATAAGTTGACCGCAGTCAAATAATTGGAGTCCCTATGACGAACAGGATTTTTGTGTTTAGCGGTCATTTTGGAAAAGATCGTCTTGGACATGCTCTTGCTGAATCCTATGCGGCTGCTGCGCGCAAGGGTGGTGCACAGGTGCGGGTGATGCACCTTGGCGCGATGGAGTTTGATAGTGCACTGCGATCAGGTGATTATTATGGTGAGCAAGTGCTGGAGCCTGATGTGGTGGCGTTTCAGGAGAACCTGACATGGTGCACCCATTGGTTCCGGTCTACCCGTTGTGGTGGGGTGGTATGCCGGGGCAGATGAAGGCTTGCTGGACCGCGCCTTGCTGCCGGGGTTTGCCTTCCGCATGGTGGAAGGGGAAGAGGTGCCAGCCAAGCTCCTGAAGGGGCGCAGTGCCAGAGTGTTGATTACCAGTGATACAGCGGCGCATTATTATGATGAGCTTTATGAGCGTGCGCATGACAAGGTGATGAGCCGACAGATCCTTGAGTTTGTCGGTTTTGAAGAGCATAGCCTGCACCTGTTCTCGCCAGTGTTCTCTGCGAGTGAAGAGGAGCGTACCGCGTGGCTTGCAGAGGCTGCACAATTGGGTGAACAGGATGCGCTCGCCCAGAAGGATGTGATGGCTGCTTAATGTAAAATCCCTGCAAATCAATGATTTGCAGGGCTTTGTTGAGATTATTGTTTTGGTTTAAGTCAGGCAGGTTCGCTGATGACCTCGGTCTTTTGACTGGAGCCCCATTCGGTCCAGGAGCCATCATACAGCGCTGTTTTGGTGAAGTTCGCACGCTCCAGTGCCAGTGAGAGCACGGCAGCTGTGACGCCTGACCCGCAGGACGTAATCACCGGAGTTGAGGCATCCACGCCAGTCTGATTAAAGATGTCCTGCAGCTCCTCTTTGCTGCGTAGTTTGCCTTCGTTCAGCAAAAGGGTATGGGGCAGGTTCAGAGCGCCCGGCATATGACCGCCGCGCACGCCTTCTCGTGGTTCGTCTGCCTGCCCTTTAAATCGTGCCGACGGGCGGGCATCCAGCACAAGGTGGCTGCTGGTTTGCAAAGCTTCCTGCACCTCGTCCAGATTGCGCACCATGTCGTGGTTTAAAATTGCGGTGAAGTGACGTGGCAGGCGGGGTGGGGTTTCATCGGTGACCGGATTGCCTTCCGCTTTCCACGCAGGCAGGCCGCCGTCGAGCACAAAGACGCTTTCGACGCCAAAGGCGCGGAACATCCACCATACGCGGGCCGCGGAGAAAAGACCTGCACCGTCATAAACGACGATGGTCTGGCCGTCGCCAATACCCATCTGGCGCATTTTGGAGGAGAACACATGTGGTTCGGGCAGCATGTGTGGAAGCTCCGAGTTCTGGTCGGAGACCTCGTCGATGTCCATGAACAGTGCACCGGGAATATGCTCCTGCCTATATTCCTTTTTGGCATCGCGCTGCATTGCTGGCAGGTACCAGGAGCGTCAATGATTACCACATCGGGCGCATTCAGGTGTTCCTTGAGCCAGCTTACTGAGACAATCGGATCCTGCGTCATGTTTTAGTCCTCCAACTGAATGCGAACGCGTCTGTTCTGACGGCCCTTTTTCTCAATCTTGGTGATTGCAGCTTTGCCAATCTGTGCGGTCTGGGAAACGTGTGTGCCGCCGCACGGCTGCAAATCAATGTCCGTACCAATTCTTATCAGTCTGACCCGACCGCTGCCCATAGGTGGTTTTACGCTCATGGTTTTTACAAGGCCGGGATTGCTTTCCAGCTCTTCGTCGGTGATCCATTCCTGCGTGATTGCATGATCACCTGAAATCAGGTCCTGAAGCTTCTGTGTCAGCTCTTCCTTGTCCAGCGTTGCCTCTGGAATATCGAAGTCCAGACGGCCTGTGCCATCGCTGATCTGCCACCGGTTACCGGAAAGGGCAGAACGACAGAGAGCAGATGCAGGGCAGTGTGCACGCGCATAGCTTGTAGCGGGTTTCCCAGTCGATGTGCGCGATGACTTTCGTGCCTGCGTTCAGTGCTTCCGGCAGTTGAGTGCCTTCTTCTGGTACGTGCACGATTTGCGTGCGGTCTTTGGAATAAACGGTTGTTGCAACTGGAATGCGCGTGCCGTCTTCCAGCTCAAGGGAGCCGCAGTCGCCGGGCTGGCCGCCGCCATTGGGGTAGAAGCAGGTTCGGTCCAGAATAATGCCACCCTCCGGGGTGATTTCGCTCACAGTGGCTTCGCTGCTGCGCAGGTAGGCATCGCTTCGGTAAAGATGTTCGGTCATAGGATAGTCTCATGTGGGGACTGTGCGTTTTGAAATGAATTCACGCACCTTAAAGTGTTGATTTTAAGCAGTGGAGCGGGCGCTTAGCAGTTTGACTGCGAAGGCTGCCATGATGGCCGCAAAGGAATAATCCATGAGGCGCATGACACGTGGCGAACTGCGCAAAAATGTGGATACAGCAGAGGCGCCAAACATCAGCGCAAGATTGCTTGGTACGTTCAGAACAATGAAAAAGACACCAAGGAACAACAGTTTAGAGGCTGCGTATGGATCTGCTGCGGAGATAAACTGGGGCAGGAACGTTACAAAGAACAGAACAACTTTTGGATTGAGCAGGTTAATGGTGACGGCCTTGACCCAAATGCTCCCTGCTGTTTCGCGGGGGGCTTCGCCTTGTTCCAGTGAAAACGCAGAGCCGTTGCGCAGGATTTGGACTGCGAGATAGGCAAGATAGAGCGCGCCAACTGTTTTCAGGATCTGGAACGCAAGTTCAGAAGCGGCAAGCAGAGCGGAAACGCCAACCGCTGCCAGAAATGCATGGATCATGACGCCGTTGGTTGCGCCAACAATAGCGACTATACCGGCTTTGCGACCTTGGGTGAGCGCTTTGCTCATGTAGAAGGTCATATCCGGTCCAGGGGTGACGGTCAGGATAAAGGCGGCAAGTGTGAAAGCTGCCAGCACGCTTAGCTCAGGCACAAATGACATGCAAAGAATCCCTCCAACTTCTTCTTCTCACTTGGGCCTAATGTATTTCAGTGGATTCACACAAGTCCAGTGAAGTGTACTCATCAATTCTGGAGGGCAGGAGTTTTACAGGACCGGTGAGAACAGGCGTGCGGCCTGAGCGAGAACACGAAAGGCATAACGCCGGTTGTTGAGTTCGAGCCGGTCGGTCTGGCGTGCGCCTTCAAAATCCTGCAGGAGCATCTGTTCAGTCTTCTGGATCATGTCCTTGCCAGTGAACCAGAGCGTGATCTCGAAATTGATGTTGAACGAGCGGTTGTCGAAGTTGACCGTGCCGATGCCGGCCAGCTCATCATCAATGAGAATAACTTTTTCATGCAGGAAGCCTTCCAGATAGCGGTAGACCTTGATGCCGTGGCTGGCGAGGTTGTCTGCATGTGCATAGCTGGCCAGCCAGACGAGCCAGTGGTCGGCTTTCTCAGGCAGGAGGATGCGGACGTCCACGCCGCGCAGGGCAGCTGCGTAGAGGGCTGTAAGGACCTCAATGCCCGGCACGAAGTAGGGACTGACGATCCAGAGGCGGTCCTTGGCCCGCGATATGCTCTCCACAAAGGTGATGGCGCAGTCTTCCTGAGCGTCCGCTGGCCCCGTTGGCATGACCATGACGCTTTCCCCGCTGGTTTGGGGGAAGCTGGCGGGCAGTTCCAGTTGGGGGGCTTTGCCGGTGGCAAACTGCCAGTCTTCGCTGAAGGAGAGAGTGGCTGCCAGCGCGGCGGGGCCGGAGACTTTGACGTGGGTATCGCGCCAGTGGCCAAACTCTTGCGAGAGGCCGAGGTACTCTTCACCGATGTTGTGGCCGCCAATCCAGCAGTGTTTGCTGTCGGTGACCACCACCTTGCGGTGGTTGCGGTAGTTGAGGCGCATAGGCCTAACATGCGCATGAGCCGGTGGCGTCTGTTGAAGGCGCTGACGCGGACGCCTGCGTCGCGCAAACGGGCGCGGTATTGGGCGGAGAGGGCGCGCGAGCCGATATCGTCATAGAGCAGACAAACGTGCAGGCCCGCCTTGGCGCGCTCTATGAGGCGTCAGCCAGTTCCAGCCCGATGCTGTCTTCGCGGATGATGAAGAACTGCACAAGCACATGCTTTTTGGCATTGCGGATGCCTTCGATGATGGAGCAAACATGGCCGGACCGTCAATGAGCAGCTTGCACTCGTTGTCTTTCAAAAAAAGGCACGGAGGCTATGCGGGTGTGGACTGGCCAGTGGCTGCTGGCGGTGCCATCCACATAGGGTGTGTGCCGGTTGAGCACGTCTGCCTCAATCTGGGAGATGTCGTCGCGCACCTCGATGTAATCATCCAGCCGTTTCCACGCGAAGATGAAATAGAGCGGGACCGTTGGTATGGGGAGGAAAAACAAGGAGAGCAGCCAGGCAATGCTGCCCTGCGAGGTGCGGGAATACATGATCTCGCGAATGGCGCAAAGGATTGCCAGCGCATAGAAAAACACGCTGAGAACAGCGATCAGGGAGAGGAGGCTGAATGAGGATTCCAAGCGTTACAACTCCTGTAAGGCGAGGGTCCATTTATAGCTGCGCCAAGAGGATTGGTCAAAACCTCTCGGCGAATTTTGCAAGGACTTCCACCTAAAGTGGTTTGGACTTTTGTTCTAAAGAGCAAACTGCTTTAGGGTTTATTCCTAGTTCTACTTAACCTGTAGTGGTTTCTGCTGACTGAGAAAGTCGTGGCAGATCAGGCTGGTTCGAACGGAATGGCGATGTTGGACTTACGTTCCATCCATTGTGGAACCGGCAGGCCTTTCTCGCGCAGGAAGGTCGGGTTGAACATCTTGCCCTGATAGCGGGTGCCGTAGTCACACAGTACGGTAACGATGGTATGGCCGGGGCCGAGTTCCTTGGCGAGGCGGATTGCGCCAGCTACGTTGATGCCCGAAGAGCCACCAAGGCAGAGGCCTTCGTGTTCCAGAAGCTCGAAGTTGATCAGCAGGCCTTCCTCATCGGAAATGCGGTAGGGGAAATCGACAGGGGCGTCTTCCAGATTGGCAGTTATGCGACCTTGACCGATACCTTCGGAGATCGAGGAGCCTTCGGACTTCAGCTCGCCGTGGGCGTAGTAGTTATAAAGCGCTGCACCGTGTGGGTCTGCAAGGCCGATCTTGATGTTCGGGTTCTTTTCCTTAAGGCCGATGCCGACGCCAGCCAGTGTTCCGCCAGTCCCGACTGCGCAGATGAAGCCATCCACTTTGCCATCGGTCTGCTGCCAGATTTCCTGAGCGGTGGTCTCAATGTGGCCCTGACGGTTGGCAGTGTTGTCAAACTGGTTGGCCCAGATTGCACCTTGCGGGTGGGTTTTGTTCAGCTCTTGCGCAATGCGCTGGGAGACTTTGATGTAGTTGTTGGGGTTCTTATAGGGAACTGCCGGAACTTCGATCAGCTCTGCGCCAGCAATGCGCAGCATGTCTTTCTTTTCCTGGGACTGGGTCTCGGGAATAATGATCACAGAGCGGTAGCCAGAGCGTTGCCGACCAGAGCAAGGCCGATGCCGGTGTTGCCAGCGGTGCCTTCCACGATAATGCCACCCGGCTTCAAAGTGCCGCGTTTGACTGCATCATTGATGATGAAGAGGGCTGCACGGTCCTTGACGGACTGACCGGGGTTCATGAATTCGGCTTTGCCGAGGATTTCACAGCCGGTTCGCTCGGATGGGCCTTCAGGCGGATGAGGGGGGTGTTGCCAATAGCTTCGATGGCAGAGGCGCGCGTGTCCATGGTCTCTCTCAAATAACTGGTATGAGCATAAATTTATTATGTGGGTGTTCGATTGCTTTTCAGACCACGCTACTGTGCTGGCCTGAAGAGAACAAGAAATGGCCTGCCAAAGGGTGGGTGAGATTAGGATATTTTTCTAGCCACGAAATTTCGCGAGAATAAAGTTTCTCGTGGGACGCGCGCAGTTCGAATGGCTGCGCTAAATGCGATTTGAGAGAGTATCGATTTGCGTGCGCCCGTGTGTTGTCTGTTTGTGTCTGTTATTCACGTTCCAGCCAGGTGACAGCGCCTTTGGTGGCGTTCCAGATGGTTTCGCCGTTTTCGCCAGCCTTGAGCATGAAGGAATTCTCGGTTTCTTCAGGAACGGGCTGCACCTCCAGCAAAGTGACTTGGGTATCCATTGCCGCGGTGAAGGCTGCTTTGCTGGTGACAACAAAACGTTCACTGATGGGCGCGCGGGACTGGTCTTTTGGCAGCTCTGCGGACTGCAAGGACTGGGGGTGGATGTCCGGTGTCATAATGGCCACGGCGATGGCACGACCATCGGGCAGCAGATGTGTTTCGTTTGGCTGAACTTCGGAATCGTAGATGACTTCGCCTCTTCATCAATCAGCTCGACCCAGAGGGTTTCGCGGCCCTGAATTTCAACTGCTCCCACCCAAATTGACAGATCGCTCTCCAGAGGGTCTGCATCAGGCGTTTCTGCTGATGGGGCGACTGTGACGGCGATAAAGTCCTCCGGCATGGCGTAGGTGTGGCCAGCTTCGGATTTCCCGATCAGTGTTGGTTCCGTTGCACCCTGATCACTTGCCGGTGGAATCTCGGCCAGTGAAGGTGCGGCAAGCACCAGCAGTGTTGTCATACATGCAGCTGTAATCCCGACGCAGATATTGCGGGGATTAAAGACGCGCGTCACAGCGCGGTGTGCGAATAAATTACTCATTTGTGGCTCCCTGATCTTCACGCAGCAACTTACCCAGAGGGGTGCCTTTTATGTGTTATAGTACAGTTGTCCGACAGTATTTATCATGACAGTGTGTACCCGATACATTAGTGGTATATGTATTTACTTAGAGTATCTATGTCATAATAATTGTAGGTAAATCAGATTTCTCGTATTAATACTTGAAGATTCTTTAGTTGTTATTGTGTAAAATTTTCATTGTACTGATTGCCAATATAAATTGGGTAATGTTGAGTTGAGAGCCGCTAGGGCAGCGGATGGCAAAAAAATCTCATAATTTCCAGAAAATACCGATTTTTAAGGGGAAAACCCATCAGTTTGGCTGGTTTTCGGGAGTGTTGGATGCTGTTGGGGTGTGTTTTGGTGCGCGTGAAGCGCTGTTCTGCTCTCGCAGGTTTTTACTTCCCTTATAATTTAGGGAGGCCCACTAGGGTTAATAGCTGGCCATGTGCAGGATCAGGGTAATCTTTACCGCAAAATGGAGAGCCTCCGCTTTTGTGCGGAAGAGACTTCTACCCAGATGAGCCCGTGTCGGCGGCCTGCGGCACTTGAGAGTGCGCCCGCTTGGCTTCGTGTGAACATGGTTTTCTACCCATTCTTTTTCTTGTTTTGTTGGATAGACGCACACGCACGGATTTTGTGAGGAGAAGAGGTGCTTTAAACGAGGGGGAGGGTGTTTGTAAAAAGGATGGCTCCCCGGGCCGGATTCGAACCAGCGACCAAGCGGTTAACAGCCGCTTGCTCTACCACTGAGCTACCGGGGATCATTATGTCCTTGCCATATGGCTGCA
>BAXV01000113.1 GCA_001310715.1 Pseudovibrio sp. JCM 19062 | reverse complement strand
CGTCAAAGGTTTCGAACCATTTGTTCTCATAGGCACCACTGTCATATTTGTGTTCGTTAATGCCACTCATCGGTGCCCCTTCTGGCTGGATGAGACTTGGGCCTTGGCGGATGGGGTTCCCACTGGAATGATGCATAAGATAGGCGGGGACGCCACCAGTAAAATTTCGTTATCGTGCAGTATCTGGTTGCCTACCGTGCCATGTGATCACGCTTGGTCAGTCTGCACTGGATGTCCGAGTGAGGGCGCAAGGAAATCGCGACTTCCGGGAAGACCTTCTCGGGCGTTTCGGGTTTGAACGTGAAATGACGGCTCAGGCCTGCCAGCATAGCCGTGCCCTCCACCATGGCAAAGTTGGCTCCCGTACATACGCGCGGGCCGATGCCAAACGGCATGTAGGATCCGGGCATGGGGTCATCATCACGCTCGAAACGATCCGGATCAAAATAGTCCGGTTGGTTCCAATAGGCCCGATGTCGATGAACGACCCACGGAGAAATGATAATCAGTGCTCCACGCGGAATCTTGTGTCCGGCGAGCATGGTCTCCTCCGTTGCCATGCGAGAGATAAACGCAATGGGTGGGTAAAGCCGGAGAGTCTCTCGGAGGATGTTTCGGGTAAACACCAGTCTGCTTACGTGCGTATAATCAAGATTTTCGCCATTGGTGACTTCATCTGTCTCTCGCCGGATGCGCTCTATATAATCAGGCCGCTGGGATAGGATAAAGAACGCCCAAGTGAGGACCGCCGCAGTGGTCTGATGTCCTGCAAGGCAGAATGTGGCGATATGATCAACCAATTGCCCCCTGCTCAAGCAGGCCAGATTGCGGGTGACGTGTATCCAAAAGGCGCTGGCACAGGTCGTCATGCTTACCAAACTGGTCGGTGGTGTACTCATCCACCAGTTCACTCAATAAACGGCGGATCTCATCGCGCAGCAACTGTGCTTCTTTGGGCATGGGCCATTTCGGTTTATCCGATCTGCCACGCAAGACTGTTTTGCGTACCCATGCACTGGTGACACTTTGATACTGTCGGGCCAGCTCAAACACCCTGCGGCCCCGTAAGTTGTCCATGGGATGGGAGAAAATACTGCGGAAAATGATATCGGCAGTCAGCTGGTCCATCTCGTCGCGCAGACAGATGGATCTGCCGGACTCGGCCACGCCATCCAGATAGGACAGGAACTCATTGCAAGCTTCCTCCACATGCTTGTAAGCGCTGCGAACACTTAAGTGAGATGGTGTAGGAGCGATCATCTCACGTTGTTCATCTGGCTTGGTACCGCTGGTGGTTTCGCCAACCACTGGCATCAACGTATCGACCATCACGTAGGACTTGGGAAAAGACATGCGCATTTCTATCAGGACCTGATTGATCAGATCCGGCGCGTTTACGATGTAGCACGGGCGACGCAAAGCATAGATGCGTTGCATGGGGCAGTTGAAGAATTCCTCGGGGATCAGTCCAGAACGTTGCGCGACCAAAAGATACGGAGCAGCCGGAGGCCTCGAAGAGGCTTGCAGGGGACGGGTGCCGGAGGCCGATAGAGGATTGGGTCTAGCATTGGCTGCTGCATCTCTTCGGAACATCCCTTCACGTGGCAGTCTTGTTCGTTATTTTTTGCTCACGAACATGGAGCAAAAAGAATGTCGGAAAGTGTGCGAAAAACGCAAAAGACGTTTCAACTTTTTAAAAGTCCACGCAGGCATCTTTGCCATTTTTCCCTACACTGTGCTCCCTAAGGCAAAGCTAAGGAGATCTGGCGAAGATCCCTCCCGATCTTCATAATTCCTAAAGCAACAGGGTTTGCATTTCCGTGCCCTCTGGCTAGGTTGACCATTACGTCAATATGGGTTTGACTGGTTCGGCGCTGTTCCCCGCGTCAGTGCGCGGGGGAAAGCAGCAGGCACCGGGGAGGACAAAGTGATGTCGACATCATATTCAAAGAATTTGCAGAACTGGCTGGACATGCTGGAGGGCGGCAAGGATCTGGGCAAACTGTCCACCTTAATTGCCAAGGACTGCGTTTTTTTACAGCCCTGTGGTGCACACGCCGCAGCGTGGTCAGCAGATCACCACCATGTACCTTTACGGGGCAGCACAGGTGCTGGGCGTCAACAGCAGTTTCAAATACGTGCGTATTCTGGATTGCGGTGACGATGCCGTGCTGGAATTTGAAACCGAGGTGGATGGCATTCACATCAATGGTATCGACATGATCCACTGGAACGAGGAAGGCCTGATCGACGATTTCAAAGTGATGCTGCGGCCTTTGAAGGCGGTGACTATGGTGCAGACAAAAATGGCTGAAATGCTGGAATCCCTTAAGGCTCCTGCAAAGGCATCCGGATAAATTGATAGAGGCAGGGGGGCAATTGATAACTATCCTGATGCTCCCCACCAAGAATTAGTACCTGAAATATAGGGGATCTCAGGGAGTCTCCGCGTTACCTTAAATATTCTGTAATCCCCCGGTCCTTGTATTGTTCCCGTTAGGTCACCTACTCCTGCGCGGGAATATGATGAAACATCTCATTGCAAAACCTTATCCAAGGGCAATAGTTCTGCTGGGCCTCCTGCTCGTCCTGACGGGGTGTGGTCTGGCGACCTCTCCTGTTGCTGACCCCAAAGGTCCCATTGCCATCATCGAGCGTGATCTGCTTTATGCAGCCTTCTTTATCATGCTGATTGTGGTTATTCCCGTTTACCTGATGGTGTTCTGGTTCATCTGGCGCTACCGCGCCAAAGGCGGGCGTGGAGAATACAAGCCGGACTGGCACCATTCCAACACGATCGAATTCTTTGTCTGGTCGGTTCCGGCGCTCATCATCATTACGCTGGGGTATCTGGTCTGGACCTACTCCTACAAGCTTGATCCGTTCAAGAAGATCGCGTCGCCTGAAAATACCATCAATGTGCAAGTGGTGGCGCAAGATTGGAAGTGGCTCTTCATCTACCCGGAACTTGGCATTGCCTCGGTCAACGAGCTTGCCTTCCCCGTTGACAAGGCCGTCAGCCTGCAACTGACCTCGGACACGGTGATGAACTCCTTCCTCGTTCCGGCACTTGGTGGACAGATCTATGCCATGGCGGGAATGACCAGCGAGTTGAACCTGAAAGCCAACGAGACCGGACGCTTCCGTGGTCGCAACACCCAGTACAGCGGCGACGGGTTTGCCATGCAGTTCTTTGAGGCGGTGGCCATGACCGAGGAAGAGTTTGACCAATGGGTCGCCAACGCGCGCGCCCAGCCCAACCCTCTTTCCAACACCGCTTATGAGCAATTGGCAGTGCCAGTATTGCCCACGGCGTGGAATACTTCTCCACGGTCCAACCCGGTCTGTTTGAACAGATCCTGCGAAAATATGCGCGGCGACCGGAGAGCACCTTGCGCAGACACCCGCCAGCGACGACCCAGCCAGAGTGTGAGGGGGATATACCATGCTAGGAAGATTAGGATTTGATGCCCTCCCCTTCTACAGCGCTATCGCATTTGGTGGTGCATCCATAACCGTTCTGGGTGGTCTGGCCGTCCTTCTGCTCGTCACCTACTTCGGCAAGTGGCGGTATTTCTGGGAGGAATGGCTCACCAGTCTGGATCACAAACGCATCGGCATCATGTACATCGCCCTTGCACTGGTGATGTTGCTGCGCGGCTTTGTAGACGCGCTGATGATGCGCTCGCAGCAGGCCTTTGCACTCAATAACGACGGGTATCTGGCGCCCGAACACTTCGATCAGGTGTTCAGCTCCCACGGCACCATCATGATTTTCTTCATGGCTATGCCGTTCCTGACCGGTCTGATCAACATCATCGTGCCGCAGCAGATTGGCGCGCGTGATGTGGCCTTCCCGTTCATGAACTCCATCAGCTGTGGCTGACAACAGCGGGCGCTGCCTTGGTGATGGTCTCCCTTGTCATCGGCAAGTTCTCGACCGCTGGCTGGACCGGCTATCCGCCGTATTCGGGCGCTGAATACAGCCTGGTGTTGGCGTTGACTACTGGATCTGGGCTTTGCTTGTCAGCGGCGTGGGTAGCACCATGACGGGGATCAACTTCGTCGTCACGATCCTGAAGTGCCGTGCCCCCAAAATGCGCCTGATGCAGATGCCGTTGTTCACCTGGACAACCTTGTGCACCAGCATCTTGATGGCCTTCGCGTTTCCCGCACTGACGGTTGTTGCGGCGATGTTGGGTCTGGACCGTGTTCTCGGGTTCCACTTCTTCACCAATGACGCAGGCGGCAACATGATGAATTATGCCAACCTGCTGTGGATCTGGGGTCACCCGGAGGTTTATATTCTCATCCTGCCAGCATTTGGCATTTACTCGGAAGTTACCGCAACCTTTTCTCAAAAAAGGCTGTTTGGCTACACCTCACTGGTCTACGCCACTGCCGCGATCACCATCCTGTCATTCTCGGTCTGGCTACACCACTTCTTCACCATGGCTCCAGCCCCAATGTGAATGCGGTGTTCGGGATTGCGACCATGATCATTGCGGTTCCCACGGGCGTGAAGATCTTTGACTGGGTCTTCACCATGTACAAGGGGCGGATCATCTTCCACCTGCCATGTTGTACACCATCGGGTTCCTCGTGACCTTCGTGCTTGGCGGCGTGTCTGGCGTGTTGCTGGCGTTGCCGCCTGCTGACTACCTGATGCACAACTCCACGTTCCTCGTGGCGCACTTCCATAACGTTCTGATCCCCGGCGCGCTGTTTGGCTACTTTGCCGGCTTCCAGTACTGGTTCCCCAAGGCGACGGGATTTACGCTGGACAGAGCATGGGGCGTGCGGTCCTTCTGGTTCTGGATCATCGGGTTCTATCTTGCGTTCATGCCGCTTTACGCTCTTGGTTTCATGGGCATGTCCCGCCGGATGGAGCGCTATGATGTGGCTGAATGGCAGCCTTATCTGGTTGTGGCCGCCGTTGGCGCACTATTCGTTCTGGTCGGCATCTTCTGTCAGGGCATGCAGCTTTACGTGAGCATTCGTGATCGGAACAAGAACCTTGATACAACAGGCGATCCGTACAACGGGCGTACATTGGAGTGGCAAACCTCCTCCCCGCCCGCCGAGTACAACTTCGCCAAGGTCCCAGATGTTCAGGAGATCGACGCTTTCTGGGATATGAAACAGCGCGGTGTGGCTTATGCCCCGGCCAGCGACTACGAAGATATCCACCTGCCACGCAACACCGGCATTGGTGTTTTCCTTGGCGGACTTGGCTTCGTCATTGGCTTTGCCGTTATCTGGTACATTTGGTGGCTGGTCGCATTGGGCCTGCTTGGCGTAGTGGCCTGCCTGATCACCCGCTCATCGCAGGATGACACCTTCGAGATCATCCCCGCTGCCGAGGTTGAGGCCAATGAGAAGATGCGCTTGAAGGCACTGGAAGAGCATAAACCAACACCGGGGGATTTTTGGTCATGAACACATACACCCCTAAAACCGCAGGTTCGCCCGGTCCAACGGAAGAAACGCTAGGCATCAGAGATTTAGGCTTCTGGATCTATCTGATGACAGACGCGATCATCTTCTCGCTTCTGTTTGCAACATACGTGGTTATGTTCCAGAATACCGCCACAGGGCCTGTGCCCAGTGACATTTTTGATCTGGAACACGTATTTGCAGAAACCATGTTCCTGCTCCTTTCAAGCGTAACATTCGGCTTTGCGTCCTTGGCAACTGTCAGGGAGCAGAAAGGGCATGCTGTTTTCTGGCTGATCGTCACAATCTTCTTTGGCGCAGGCTTTATCTTTCTGGAAGTCTCCGAGTTTGTTGGCATGATCCAGTCAGGAGCCGCACCGCAGACCAGCGGCTTCCTCTCCGCGTTCTTCACGCTGGTAGGCACCCACGGTGCGCACGTTAGTTTGGGCATGATCGGGATTACGGTGATGATCTTCCAGATCCTCATCAAGGGCCTGACGTCGCCAGTGAAGTCACGCCTCCATCGCCTTGGCATGTTCTGGCACTTTCTGGACATCGTCTGGATCGGCATTTTCTCAATCGTCTACATGCCCGGCTGGCTCATTTAGGAGAAACTGATGGACGCGCAAACATATAGTGCAAAGAAGCTGATAACCGGATTTGTTCTGGCACTGGTCCTCACCCTCATCCCCTTTGCCGCCGTCTGGACCATGGCGTTTTCCGTTGGCGTTATCTTCGGGATCATCGCCCTATGCGCTGTCGTGCAGGTGGGCGTGCACCTTTACTTCTTCCTCGGCATCAATAGCAAAACGCCTATTGAGAACGTTCTTGCTATCTGCTTCGCCGGGATCCTGATTTTCCTGATGGTGGGCGGAACCCTCTGGATTATGTTTGATCTCTATGAGCGGATGATGTGAAGGCCTCTTTGACTTTTTGAGGCTGCTCTGCGGAGAAGCTGACAAGATTGTTGAGGAAGTCGTCGGTCGCCCGCTCCCATGAAAAGGTCTTTGCATGGGCGATGCAATCTTTTGATTTCATTGATAATGCACGCCGGATCGCAATTGCCAGATCATCATGAGTTGCCCCTACCGGTGCCTTGCCGATGATGTCCTTGGGGCCAGTCACCGGATACGCTGCTACGGGGACACCACAGGCCATAGCCTCCAGATTGACCAGGCCAAAGGTGTCGGTTTTGGAGGGAAACACCATCACATTTGCCCCGCAATAGGCCTCAATCAGATCATCGCCGGTCTTGGGTCCAGCAAACACTGCATCAGGAAAACGCTTTGAAAGCGAGGCAAGTTCAGGCCCGTCTCCCACCAGAACCTTGGTTCCCGGCAGGTCCAGCTTTAGAAAGGCTGGCAGATTTTTCTCAGGGGCAATGCGCCCGACATACAGCATTACGGGCTTTGGCAGATCATCAAACACGGTTGAGGGAACAGGCCGGAAGCGGTTGAGTTCAACCCCGCGCTGCCAGCGCACCACGGGCGTAATGCCGATGCTGCGGGCGGTTTCCATCATGGTATCGGTGGTTACCATGGTGCGTGCGGCTTGTTCATGAAAGGTAATCAGGTAGTTATTCAGCCACCCAACCGGCAGTCCCGTCCGCATAGCGGCATACTCGGGAAACTTGGAGAGCCACGAGCTGGTAAAGCTCCGGTTGTTGAGGCGGCAGTATTTGCGGGCAGCCCACCCCAACGGCCCTTCTGTCATAACGTGGACCGCATCGGGGTTTAGCTCTGTCAGCCGCTTGGAGAGCCTGCGATAGGGGAACAGGGCCAGTTTGATATCCGGATAGGTGGGCAGCGGGACCTGCTTGAACTGATCCGGCGTGATGAGGCAAACCTCATGGCCCAACGCGGATAACTCGCGGCGAGTGATTTCCAGAACGCGGACCACACCGTTGATCTGTGGGTGCCACGCATCAGAGACAATAACGATTTTCATCTGTCTACCCCGATGGCTTTACCAAAGGATAGACAGGGGATTTTGCTCGTATCGCAACGATCAGAATATTTGCGCGCAATATCAGTCACTTCCTCAAGCAATCGGTCACTTAGTGTGATGGGCTTCAGGCCCATTTCCAAAAATTGGTAATTGGCAACCATCAGTTCATTTTCCGCAGCTTCCTTGCGGGGATTTTCCAGATAAGCAATATCAACGCCGGTCATCTTGGAGACCATGTCCGCCAGATCCCGAACCCTGTGGACCTCCGTCATCTGGTTGAGGATCTTAACACGTACCCCACGCTCCGGCGGGTTGTCTACCGCAAGCTTGATGCAGCGCACCGTATCCTGAATATGGATAAAAGCACGCTTTTGCCCGCCTGTGCCATGAACGGTCAGCGGATATCCGACCGCGCTCTGCATGAGAAAGCGGTTGAGCACGGTGCCGTAGTCGCCATCATAGTCAAACCGGTTGATGAGCCGCTCGTCCATAGAGGTTTGCTCGGTTTGCGTGCCCCAAACGATGCCTTGGTGCAGGTCAGTAATCCGTAACCCGTAGTTCTTGGCATAGAACTGGAAGAACAGCTGATCCTGCGATTTGGTCATGTGATAGATGGAGCCGGGCTGGTTGGATAAAGGATTTCCTGCTCGCGCATGGCCCCATCCACATCCATAAACACTTTCAGGTAACCCTCAGGAATTTCGCAGCCTACCGTGCTGTAGCCATAAACACCCATGGTCCCCAGATGCACCAGATGGATGTCCAGATTTGATTCTACAATTGCGGAAAGCACATCGTTGGTGGCGTTTAGATTATTTGAAACTGTATAGCGCCGGTGCCAGGAGGACTTCATGGAATATGGCGCGGCGCGCTGCTCGGCAAAGTGGATGATCGCATCCGGCTTTTCATCTATCAGCAGCTGCAAGAACCGGTCGTAATCCACGCCAAGTGTCAGATTGACAAAGCGGATGGTATTTCCGGTCAGCTCTTCCCAAGTCTCCAACCGCTTGCTGACGGGCTGGATCGGCGTGAGCGAGGACACCTCAAGCTCAACGTCGATTTTGCGACGAGACAGATTGTCGACGATAATGACATCATGCCCAAGGCTCGATAACAAAAGACTTGTAGGCCAACCACAAAAACCGTCGCCT
>BAXV01000112.1 GCA_001310715.1 Pseudovibrio sp. JCM 19062 | reverse complement strand
GGCCAGCACTTCGGCGTGCGCGCCACCGGGCGGCAAGGTTGCACCCTGCCCCACAACCACAGGCCCGCCACCAAAGTCTCTTGTCAGGATTGCTCCAACCGGAGGATTAGGCCACGTCTGCCCCTTCGCGCGCAGGCCATAGCTGAGCGCAGCCGCCATGAAGCGCTCGTGCTCAAGCCGTTCTTTTGCATCAATTGCTTTGCGACCGGACAAAGCCGTCCCCCTGCCAGCACGACAGCGTATGCCCTAAATGGACGAACCGGAATTTAGAAACAATACGCAACACAACACTGAAGAAGCCAGAGCTTAGGAACGTGGCGGCATCATCAGCGGATCCACATCCGCATCGGAAAGCTCGTCCAGCAGAGCCTCAAAGTCTTTGGCTTCGCGGAAATTCTTATAAACGGAAGCGAACCGTACATAAGCCACATCGTCAAGGGTTTTCAGGCCCTCCATAACCAAATGGCCAATATCTTGCGCCACAACATCGCTCTCGCCGGAGCTTTCCAGCTGGCGAACAAGCCCGCTCACCATACGCTCTATGCGTTCTGGCTCAACCGGACGTTTGCGAGTCGCAATCAAACAGAGTGCATCAGCTTTTCGCGATCGAATGGCACCCGGCGCCCATTGCGCTTGATAACCGTCAGCTCACGCAACTGAACGCGCTCAAAGGTCGTAAAACGACCACCACAAGTCTGGCAGACTCTGCGCCGACGGATAGCAGTATTATCCTCGGTTGGGCGCGAATCCTTCACCTGGGTGTCATCACCCCCGCAATATGGACAACGCATCTCGCCTGCCTCCTTAAGTAAGAACTGAAGAGCCGCCGAAAGGATATCCGGCGGCTCTTCTCATTTAAATCAGTTTTTGTAGATTGGGAACCGGGCAGTAAGGGCCAGAACCTTCTCTTTGACCTGTGCTTCCACAGCTTCGTTGCCCTCAACGGAATTTGACTTGCGCAGACCTTCCAGAACCTCGGTGATCAACTTACCGATTTCACGGAATTCTTCCTTGCCAAAGCCGCGAGTTGTACCAGCAGGCGTACCAAGACGGATACCGGAAGTGATGGTTGGCTTCTGAGGATCAAGCGGAACACCGTTCTTGTTACAGGTGATGTTCGCGCGGCCCAGAGAAATCTCCGCATCTTTACCGGTCAGGTTCATCGGACGCAGGTCAACAAGCATCAGGTGAGTGTCAGTACCGCTGGAAACAATATCCAGACCACCGTCAACCAGTGTCTGCGCCAGAACCTGTGCGTTCTCGACAACGTCTTTTACGTAGGTCTTAAACTCAGGACGCAGCGCTTCACCAAAGGCCACAGCCTTACCGGCAATCACATGCATCAAAGGACCACCCTGCAGACCCGGGAAGATCGCGGAGTTGATCTTCTTGGCAATGTCAGCATCGTTGGTCACAACCAGGCCACCACGAGGACCACGAAGGGTCTTGTGGGTCGTGGACGTCGCAACATGCGCATGCGGGAACGGGCTTGGGTGCTGACCACCGGCAACCAGACCTGCAAAGTGCGCCATGTCGACCCACAGGTACGCGCCTACTTCATCAGCAATTGCGCGGAACGCAGCAAAATCGATCTCGCGGGAATAAGCAGAACCGCCAGCAATGATGATCTTAGGCTGGTGCTCTTTCGCAAGCTCGCGCACTTCGTCCATGTTGATGCGGCCAGTGTCCGTGTTCAGACCGTACTGAACAGCATTGAACCACTTACCGGACATGTTCGGGCGCGCACCATGTGTCAGGTGACCACCTGCATCAAGGCTCATGCCGAGCAGAGTGTCGCCTGGTTTGGCAAGGGCAAGAAGAACGGACTGGTTGGCCTGAGAACCGGAATTCGCCTGCACGTTTGCAAACTCACAGCCGAACAGTGCTTTCGCACGGTCGATTGCAAGACGCTCAACGATATCAACGTACTCACAACCACCATAGTAACGACGGCCCGGGTAGCCCTCAGCATACTTGTTGGTCAGGACGGAACCCTGCGCTTCAAGCACAGCGCGAGACACGATATTTTCTGAAGCAATGAGCTCGATCTCGTTCTGCTGACGAGAAAGCTCCTTATCAATTGCCTCGAGAAGTTCTGGGTCACCAGAAGCCAGGCTACCTGAAAAGAACTCTGGGTAGAGCGGCGTCGTAATTGGGCTATCCGATACGGACATAGGCGGACCTCATCACAAGATTGGAGCAACACACTGACGAAACGTTCCCAAAAGCGTTTCGCATTTCCATCCCGATATGTTGTAGCTTCGGGTGCTTAGCCCATTAACATATAGGGGGTAATGAACCAAGCGTTGTTCACTTGATTTGCGCAACACTATTATTGAGATCACCCGGATTCTTTGTTTTACGCACCTTTAGGCTGCAATTTGCGCTCCAGTTTTCGCAGTGCCAGCTGCCTCAGATGCGATTCGGTTGCATTTCGCGGCCCCACCACAAACACTTCAACACCGCTTTGAGCACAAATCGCAGACATGCGAACGGAATTTCCGATCACCCGTGTTTCAAAATAGACTTGCCCCAGCTTCGACATGCCGTTCCCCCCGTCTTGCCTCTCATAGATTCGGTATTTGCGTAGGCCTGTTTAGCAGGTCCCTAAACGGCGGTGCAGACGCCCCGACCCTGCATCCCCAAAAGACACGACACCTTCAAAAGAAAAGGGCCGCCCCAGCCCTGCCGGAAACGACCCTTCTAACCAAAACCTCAAAGGAAACCTTATTGAGCGGACGCCTGCGCCATCGGATCAACGCTGGCCGAATAAAGGCCATCCTTGTTGTAGATGTCATCGCGGAAGTGCACCATGCCATCGCTCAGCGCCCATGCGGTCACATAGGACATGAAAAGCGGAACACGGGTCTTCATCTTCACATCAACACGCTCACCGGAATTGATTGTCGAGTCCACACGGCTGCGCGTCCAGTCAGGTGTTGTTGAGCCCAGCAGCCACGTCACCAGTTCACGCACGTTCTGCACACGCACACAGCCGGAAGAGTGGAACCGGTAACCTTCGCCAAACAGCGACTGCTCCGGCGTGTCATGCAGGTAAACCTGATGGGTATTGTTGAAGTTGATACGGATGCTGCCCATGGAATTGCCATCACCGGGCTCCTGGGTAAAGCGATACTGCGTCGCCTCATCCGTGTTCCAGTCAATCTCCTGCCACTGCTTTTCTTTGCCGTACCAGTCAAAGATATGGATGTTGTTTTCCGCCAGATACTTCGGGTTCTTCTGCATCTTCGGAATGAGATCCTTCCGGATAATACTCACCGGAACAGTCCAGTACGGATTGAAGTTCACCTCATAGATCGCAGAATTCAGGATAGGCGTTTGCCGGTCTTCCTTGCCAACCACTGCGGTGTGACGGGAACGGACACGGCCATTTTCGACAACCTCGATACGGGCCGCCGGAATATTCACATTCACATAGGTATCCGTATCACCCAAACTCTCGGCCAAAGCGGACACCCGCTCCAGATTGGTGCGCAGCTGCTCCAACCGCACCTCAACCGGTACGTTCATCGCAATCACAGTAGAACGACCCACAATGCCGTCCGGTGTCAGACCATGCCGCAACTGGAAACGGCGCACAGCAGAATCAACGTAACTGTCAAAAACTTCCGAAACCCCAGCCTGCTGCGCCATATCGCCTGAAACAATCAGGCGCTTTCGCAAGGAGACCACCGCAGGAGCGCGCATACCAATGCGCAGGATCTTCTTCGTAGAAACCTCGGGCCACCCGCCATTGAGCGCGATCCGCTCGTAATCAAGCGTCGCATCAATCATGTACTGGGTCGTTTGCCGTGAGATGATCGGAGCCACAAAGTCGATCTGCTCCAGCGAAGACACGCCCTCATCAAACGTATCTGCCATTCAAGGCCCTGCGCGGCCACAGGCTGCGTTGTTGCAACCGGAGCTTGCTGACTGATCGCTTGCTGGATATTTCCGCTGTAGGGAAGCTGTCCTGGAACCTTCACTTGCGCCTGCGCAGCCATCACACCGGCAGACATAACACCGACAGATAGGCCCGTGCTCATCACAAGAGCCAGAGCAAATTTGCTGCGGTTTAAAAGAGGTGCCAACACGAATAAGTTCTCCTAGCAATCAGTCAGTATGTTCTAGATTCCATGAAATCTTGGTAAACAGAGACTTAACACGGCAAATCTAAATGGCATTATCTTGCGAAACAGGCAAGAGTTCAGCGAAATCTCGGGGGGTATCATCTGTTGGTGAATGCAAGAAAATGATCAGCTCTCTGAACAAATCAGAGTTGACAACTTCTTAATTTCCACCGTCAGCAGCATTTTCAGCCCGAAAACTGCATCGGTTTCTTCCCCATTCAATGTGTCCGTTTAATGGCTATTTGCCTAGATGGGGAAAAGCTGACGGGTCTGCAAATGTTCGCCAGAACCTAGTGCAGGAAAGTCACAATGAGCCCAACTTACGCACAGTCTGCCTGAGAAATCCCCGAGAGCGGGCCGGTCAGCTTCCGCGAAAATCCGGCACTTTTTCACCCGCAAAATCCAGACAATAAAAACACCGCTCCGGCACAACGGAGCGGTGTTTTTGAAAGATCTTGGATCGCCTGAGAATTAGAGGCGATAGAGAATTTGGTCGGTCCAGAAACGTTCCAGACGACGCAGGGAGCGGTTCAGCTCTTCAAAGTTCTCGGTTGAAAGCTCACCAACCTGCTCCACAGAAAGAATATGACGGCTGTACAGATCGTCAACGATCTGAGCGATTTCGCGCCCTTTTTCCGTCAAGCTTACACGTACGGAACGGCGGTCCATCTGGGAACGCTCATGGTTGATGTATCCGGTTTCAACAAGCTTCTTCAGATTATAAGAAACGTTGGAACCAAGATAGTAACCGCGTGTGCGAAGTTCGCCCGCAGTTAGCTCCGCGTCGCCGATGTTGAAAAGAAGCAGTGCCTGAACACTGTTCACATCAGAACGACCCATCCGGTCAAACTCATCTTTAATGACGTCAAGAAGGCGACGATGCAAACGCTCGATGAGCGTCAATGCTTCAAGGTATGCAGCTTCAGCCCTACCGTTTCTTCTTCTTGCGCCAAGACCTCAACGGCCCTGTTTGTATTGATCATCTGGTTGCGCCTCATGTCCATATTTTTCGTGCGTTCGTATTTTTATCAGCACTTGAAGCAAATTTACGCGACCGCTTCTAAGAACCGCTTAAGAGACACGATGAATTATTTCTTAATTACTAGCAAGCGTGTAGACCTTTCATTAACGCTCTATTTACCCTAAGTTGCGAAGCAAGTGGATGATCCCGGAAAAGTCGGCGTTTTCCCCGCCATTTCTACAGTATTCCTCATAGAGCCGAGCAGCTCTTTCACCCATAGGTGTGTTTGCTCCGTTCAAACCTGCCGCCTCTTCTGCCAGCAATAAATCTTTCAGCATCATGGGCGCAGCAAAACCGGGTTGATAGTCGTTATTCGCGGGTGATGTTGGAACCGGTCCCGGAATTGGGCAGTAGGAGGTCAAAGACCAGCACTGACCAGAGGACTTGGAGGAGATGTCATAAAGCTTCTGCGGGTCCAGACCCAGCTTCTCAGCCAAAACAAACGCCTCGCATGTGCCGATCATCGAAATACCAAGCAACATGTTATTGCAGATCTTCGCGGCCTGCCCAGCGCCAGCGTCACCGGCATGTACAATAGACGCACCCATAATCTCCAGCAGCGGCTTTGCCCGTTCAAAGGCAACCTCAGGCCCACCAACCATAAACGTCAGCGTACCGTTTGCTGCACCGACAATGCCGCCGGAAACCGGAGCATCGACCATGTCCATGCCAGCCTCGCGAGCTGCCTTGGCAACATCACGGCTGCTGTCCACATCAATGGTCGAGCTATCAATAAACAGCGTTCCTTGTGCCGCATGGGCAAGAATCCCGTTCTCTCCCAAATAAACAGAGCGAACATGTTTTCCCGCTGGCAACATGGTCACAACAGCCTGAACGTCGCGAACCGCCTCTGCAGCTGACGCAGCAACCTGCCCGCCAACAGCACGAAACGCAGCACACGCCTCTTCAGAAAGATCAGTACCGACGACGTCATGTCCGGCTTTGACAAGATTTGCGGCCATCGGGCCACCCATATTGCCAAGACCAATAAAAGCAACGCGAAGAACTTTCTCTCCCATTGCACCCTCCCAAGAATCGCCGTCCGTCCGGATCATGAACACCTGAAACTTGCCTGAAGCTGATCATTTCAGGTCCGCTCAGGCCAATTTGACGTGTACGGCAGTTTGCAAACAGATAAATCTCTGACAGCTGCGGACCAGACCAACTCTCAGTCGATCACGCCAGCTCCTCTCGCTCCGCAAGGTAAAGCAGAACCAGATAAAGCGCGATTGCACTGATGTAGAATACAACTTCGGCAGGACTGCGGCCAAAAACGACTGGAAACACGGAATACATCACCACCTGTGCCAGTGACCGGAACAGCCACATCACCGTTCCCCAACTGGAGAGCAGCCACAAACCAATGGCTGTCACCAAATCGAGAATCGCAAAAAAAAGATGATGGAAGACTGAACCTGAACGCCGATATCTTCAAAGGTGGCGCCTTCAATCAGGCGCACACCGAGAATCGCCCCCCAGTAGCTCAGGCCGGCAAACAGCATAAAGACAGCAAGCATCCTGACATACGCATTCAGCAAAAACTGAAACGAGGGCACCCTCTTCATCAGTTCTACAAAAACGCCAGGCATACTTTGAGCTCCACCTTACACATCCGCCACAATCATCGGAGGCTAGCCCCTTGCCACATTAAAAGACAAGGTCGCCGCCCTTCGGTTGCATAAAATGAGCCTCAACATCAACTGTTTTTATTTCATCAAGCTAGAATGCTGCCATTGGGGGCATGATCCTTATCGATAATCACAGCCCGCACCCCTTCATAGAAATCTTTGCCCAGCAAAATCTGCGAGACAATCCGATGCTCCATGATCATGCACTCCTTCATGGAGAGCCGTCACCGCGTCGGACCTGCTGGAAAGCAACTTCCATACTTAGCGGCGAGCGCTTGGCAATCGTCTCCAACGCGGCAGCAGCAAAATCATTGTGCTCTGTGCCCAACAGCTTGCGCAGCCGGTCCACAACCTGCAACGTGCTGTCGGCACCAAAACACGCCTCCACAACATCCGCCTTGGCATGAAGCGGCGCAGGCCCCGGATCAATCGCATAACGCGCCAGCACAGGCTCCGCATCCTCCGCTTCGCACAGCGCCTCTTCCAAAGCTGCCATATCCTGAGAGCGCACAGCGTGGGTCAAGATGCCGGACCAGTAACAATCCGCCTGCTTCAAACGTTCACCGGTCATGGCGCAGTACATGCCCGTATTCTGCGGCATCTTCGGCAGGAAGTGGCTGCCGCCCACATCCGGAAAGAATCCGATCGCCGTCTCCGGCATGGCAAACAGCGTCTTTTCACTGCCAACACGATAAGCACCATGCACCGAGATACCGACGCCACCACCCATAACGATACCGTCAATCAGCGCAATCAGAGGCTTCGGATAACTCTCCATATAGGTGTTGAGGCGATATTCATCCGCAAAGAACGGCACGCTCTCATCAACCTTCTCAGGACCATTTTCGGCAACCTGACGAATATCTCCACCTGCGCAGAAGGCTTTTTCGCTGTTACTCTTGATGATCACATGATGAATCTTGTCCTCAATCAGCCAGCGCTCCAACTGCCGGTGCATGGCGACCACAATCTCATGGGTCAGAGCGTTCAGCGCCTTGGGGCGGTTGAGAATGATCAGACCCGCATGGCCTTTCTCTTCAAAAAGAACATCAGTTAATTCGGACAAAGCTTCCCCCGCATATCCCTGCTGCACAGAGTGTCTATTCATTTCGTCAGTATCCTCTCGCAACTCAGGCTTTCATCATCTCACGCGCCACGATAACGCGCATAATTTCATTTGTACCTTCCAGAATCTGGTGCACCCGCAGGTCCCGCAAATGACGCTCCAGTGGATAATCCTTCAGATATCCATAGCCACCATGAATCTGCAGCGCATCATTGACCACCTTAAAGCCCGTATCCGTCGCAAGCCGCTTAGCCATCGCCGCCATCTTGGTCGCCTGAGGGTCTTTCCTGTCCAGCAGATAAGCCGCCTTGTGCAGCAACAAACGCGCCGCCTCCAGCTCCGTCGCATATCCGCAATCTTGAACTGTAGCGCCTGAAACTGAGCCAGAGGACGGCCAAACTGCTTACGCTCATCCATGTATTGCAAAGCACGATCCAGACAGAACTGCGCTCCGCCCAGCGAACAGGCCCCAATATTCAACCGGCCACCATCAAGCCCCGCCATGGCAAAGGAAAAGCCCTGCCCCTCTTCACCAACCAGATTTTCAACCGGCACCCGGCAATCCTCAAAGATCACCTGCGCCGTCGGCTGACTGCACCAGCCCAGTTTGTGCTCATTGGCACCAAACGAGAGCCCCGGCGCATCCTTCTCCACCACAAGGCAGGATATCCCTTCGGCCCGTCCTCGCCTGTACGCACCATGCAAACATAAACATCAGAAACACCACCACCGGAGATAAAGGACTTGGACCCGTTGATCACATAATGATCCCCATCGCGCACCGCCCGCCCGCGTCGTCAGCGACGCCGCATCAGACCCCGCCCCCGGCTCGGTCAGGCAGTAACTCGCCACCTTCTCCATACTGCAAAGATCGGGAAGGAATTTCTGCCGCAGCTCATCAGAGCCAAACCGGTCCAACATCCCCGCCGCCATATTATGGATAGACAGAAACGCCGATGTAGAAACACACCCCTTGGAGAGCTCTTCAAAGATCAACGCCCCATCAAGCCGCCCCAGC
>BAXV01000111.1 GCA_001310715.1 Pseudovibrio sp. JCM 19062 | reverse complement strand
GGTAGCCCAACCCCGCCCACGACCACCAGCGGACGGTCCGCCGACAGCCCGTTACGTGGGCACAGAACAAGCCTAGGACAACTCTGAGCAAGGGGAATAAGTTTTCTGAATATTTGTCTCAGCACTCACCAAAACAGCGGGTTTCGGCTCTTCAATTTGATGGATGTGACCAAAGATGTTTTCTGAGTTCATAGTTCAGGGCAATGCTTTTGTTCATATCATCCTCACCGAGCGTTTCAACCAGAGTGGGTTCCTCCGAGAACAAAGAAACCCCGAGGCCAGCTCGGGAATTCTTTAGGGGCAAGCCAATGGCCTCAAGCACCGTGGGATAAACATCCAAGAGAGATGCTGGCTTATCGGTTTTTCCTGCCCGAATATCGGGACCAAACACGAAAAAGAGATTTCTTCGCTCACTACTCTGTAATTCTGAATAGACACTGTTCTTCATCGCCAAATGATCGTTCTGAACAATAATCACTGTGTCCTCTAGCAAGCCGAGTTTCTCGCTCTTACTGATAAAATCAGCAAGCAGCCAGTTCGTACATTTCATGCGCTCAGCATGGTCACGCGTTGCTGCATGATCTGCTCCATATTCTCACATACAGGAGAAAGCAGCCCTATCGGAGCGTGCCCTCCGATTGTTTCGATGGTGAGACCAAACTTCTTTCCTGCCCGCACCTTCTGCTTTAGTACTTCCAGCGCTTCTTCAAAAACAAGCTCATCGCTCACACCCCATGCCTGTTTGTGGTGCTCGAGTTTATCCGTCCCTTGATGCTTTTTCAGAAAGTGGTCCAAGTCCAAAACCTGACTGAACCCATGAGTACTATAGAGGGTGTCCAGTCCTCCAAAACGAGTAAATGCTCCAACCAGAAAAGTGAGGTTATAATCCTCCTCCAGCAAAACATCACCCAGACATACTGCAGAGGGTAGAAAGCCTGAAAGGCTCCCAAATTTGTTCTTGTAGGAAAACCCCGCTGGCGACAACGGGACACCGCATTTTGACGCGGTCATACCGGCAAGACTCCAGCCTGTATCCCTCACCTGAACAAGATTGGTTGCCTCAAATCCACGCTCAATAAACGGCTTCAACGGATCCATCACATCACCAAAAAGTTCGGAGCGCATATATGTACGTTCTGTGCTTTCCAGGTAGACGTGAATGAAGTTCTTCTTGCTGCTCCCTGCTTGTGGGACTGGAGAAGGGACACGATATTCTGCGGTGAAATCGGCAACTTCTTGCTGGAATAAATTTACCCTTTGAGAAAGAAAAGCCCCAAGCAAAAAAGCGTAGAACACCATGGCAAGCAGAAACTCGGCTTTTTTTGTAGGCTGTGCTTTGATAAAGTAAGATCAGGCTTCCAATCAGGAACGCCAGAATTCCAAGCGCAAATTTTCTGCCCTCAATCACAAAGGGCCCGACCAAATCGGGGCTGAGATGCCCCATTCCCACTTGAAGGTGAAACATGACCGCAGTCAGGTCTATGTTTCCCATCACGGCTTTGTAATAGCCTAACAGCGTTAGAATTATGAAAGGCAGGAGTAAATGCGGGAAGTTTAGTTTCCTTGGAGATTTAGTCTGATCTCCAGTCAATAGAAGCGTCAATACTGAAGCGATAAGCAGTGACGGCAACAAGAATAAATCATGTAAGCCAAAGGATTCTTTGATAATATGAAATGTACTGGTAGATAAAATAATACACGCTGTAATTACAATATAATATTCTTGGATATACCTGATAGCGTCATCTAGTTTAGTTCTGATGTACACTACATAATATCCTGTTTTCGAAATACATTTTGGAGATCGGTAAGAGCGATATTATGAGGAAGCCGGAAAAAGCCAACCCTACGAAAAGGATGGATACTTTTTGGTCCTAGCAACTTCTTGGAGAAGACAACTGTTCCGCCACCTCCCAATCGGTGACCAGACGCAAAAAAGGCCGGCTCATTTCTGAACCGGCCTTTTTGTATTCAGCTAGAAAAGCTTAGTCTTTTGCAGGAGCTGGAGCAGCTTCTTCGCGAGGGATTTCCTGACCGGTTTCCTGATCAACAACCTTCATGGAGAGGCGTACTTTACCGCGCTCATCAAAGCCCATCAGCTTAACGAAGACTTTGTCGCCTTCTTTGATCACGTCAGTTACTTTCGCAACTTTGCGTGGAGCCAGCTGGGAGATGTGAACCAGACCGTCGCGTGCGCCGAAGAAGTTTACGAATGCGCCGAAGTCTACAGTCTTAACAACTGTACCTTCATAGATGACGCCAACTTCTGGCTCAGCAGCGATGGAGTTGATCCAGTTGAGAGCAGCTTTAATCGCTTTGCCATCGGAAGAAGCAACCTTAACGGTGCCATCGTCTTCGATGTTCACTTTCGCGCCGGTCTTCTCAACGATTTCACGGATCACCTTACCGCCAGAACCGATTACTTCACGGATCTTGTCTACAGGGATCTTGATGACTTCGATGCGAGGAGCGTGTTCGCCAAGCTCTGCACGTGCTTCGGTGATTGCCTTGGACATTTCGCCGAGGATGTGAACGCGGCCACCTTTCGCCTGCTCCAGAGCGACCTTCATGATCTCTTCGGTGATACCGTCGATCTTGATGTCCATCTGCAGCGCGGTGATGCCGTTTTCGGAACCAGCTACTTTAAAGTCCATGTCGCCGAGGTGATCTTCGTCGCCAAGGATGTCGGAGAGAACTGCGAAGCGCTCGCCTTCCTTGATGAGACCCATTGCGATACCAGCCACAGGCGCCTTCAGAGGAACACCAGCGTCCATCAGGGACAGGGATGCACCACAAACGGAAGCCATGGAGGAAGAACCGTTGGACTCGGTGATTTCGGAAACAACACGCAGAGTGTATGGGAAATCATGGTGTGCAGGCAGCATTGGGTTAACAGCGCGCCATGCCAGTTTACCGTGACCGATTTCACGACGTCCTGGGGAACCCATGCGGCCAGCTTCACCTACAGAGTATGGAGGGAAGTTGTAGTGCAGCATGAATGCTGATTTGGTGGTGCCTTCGAGCTTGTCAACGAACTGCTCGTCTTCACCGGTACCCAGTGTTGCAACAACCATTGCCTGAGTTTCACCGCGTGTGAACAGGGAAGAACCGTGTGCACGTGGCAGCATGCCAACTTCAGAAACAATCTGACGAACGGTGGACAGGTCGCGACCATCGATGCGGGAACCGGTATCAAGGATACGGCCACGAACGATAGCAGCTTCAGCTTTCTTGAACAGATCGGAGATGACAGTCGCTTCAGGAGCGCCTTCTTCACCGGTTACAAGAGCTGCAACAACTTTCGCCTTCACAGCATCAACAGCAACCTTGCGCTCTGTTTTTACAGTGATGGAGTAAGCAGCGCCGAGTTCTTCAGCAGCCAGTTCCTGAACTTTTGCGAACAGCTCAGAATGATCTGGCAGGTTCAGTTCACGTGGAGCCTTTGCAGCTTTTTCAGCGAGCTGAATGATCGCGTCGATAACTGGCTGGAACCCACGGTGACCGAACATCACAGCGCCGAGCATTACTTCTTCGGTCAGTTCCTGAGCTTCGGACTCAACCATCAGAACAGCGTCGTTGGTACCTGCAACAATCAGGTCCAGATCGGTTTCTTCCATCTGGTCAACTGTTGGGTTCAGAACGTATTCGCCGTTGATGTAACCAACACGAGCGCCACCGATTGGGCCCATGAATGGTACGCCGGAGATGGTGAGTGCTGCGGATGCACCAACCATTGCCAGAATGTCTGGAGCGTTCTCCAGATCGTGAGACAGAACAGTCAGAACAACCTGAGTTTCGTTCTTGTAGCCATCTACGAACAGCGGACGAATCGGACGGTCAATCAGACGGGATGTCAGGGTCTCGTGCTCGGACGGACGGCCTTCGCGCTTGAAGAAGCCACCTGGAATGCGGCCAGCAGCGTATGCCTTTTCCTGATAATTTACAGTAAGTGGGAAGAAATCCTGACCTGGCTTTGCGTCTTTCGCAGACACAACAGTCGCAAGAACTTTGGTCTCGCCGTAAGTTGCGAGGACTGCACCGTCTGCCTGACGGGCTACCTTGCCGGTTTCAAGGATGAGCGGACGTCCGCCCCAATCTACTTCCACGCGATGTATATCAAACATATCTTTATCCTAACGTTCGCCTCAGTGCCTGATGGTCGTCATCAAACTTGAGGCTGTCATTTGCCGGCAATGCGCGCATGAACTCCTTGAGCAACAAGGGCGCGATGCCTTTTCAGGTCGAACAATTGCAGGCAAGACAGCGGGAAACTCATCGTTTGCTAAGTTTCCAGCAATCCTGCCAGGTCTTCATTCGACTATTTCATTCTGGAAGAGGCCTCCCCTTTCCAGAATACACCTCCAACATTTTCAAGGAACACCATGGAAATGCGAGGAGGTAAGGAAAACGCGGCAAGCTGTCGCTGCCGCGCTTCGAATTCTTCGTCTTAGCGACGAATGCCCAGACGCTCGATCAGGGACTGGTAACGTGCAACTTCCTTGCCCTTGACGTAGTCAAGCAGCTTACGACGCTGAGAAACCATTTTCAGAAGACCACGACGTGAGTGGTTGTCTTTCTTGTGACCCTTGAAGTGCTCAGTCAGAACAGTGATACGGTGAGTCAGGATCGCTACCTGTACTTCCGGAGATCCGGTATCGCCTTCTTTAACGGCGAATTCCTTGATCAGTTCTGCTTTTTTTTCTGGCGTAATCGACATCGGTTTTTCCTTATCTGATAGCAGCCGAAACTGCGTCTTATTGAATGCCCTTACAGGCATGCGCTCTTTTGCAGAGCTATGTGCTGAACTCGGGCCGTGCCAAGATGTCGTCTAGCAGGGTCAGGCCAACACATTTAAGCCGGGCAAGCGGTTGCTTCCCAGCGGCGGGACTATGACTGAAAATCTTTCAAAAAAACCAGAAGAATCTTGATATTGGTGCAACCGAAGATCTTAGTGAAATCGCTCAGCTTTTATGCAAATTACACAAGCAGCTGGCGGCTGTTATTCCAGCCCATCCTTATTGGAAGGTTAGCACACGCATTTCAAGGCTATCTTGTCTGGTTCAATTTATGGTTTTGACTACCGGATACAGCGCTTGTCCAGCACGCAGTACCCCAAACCAAGGAGGAGCGCTTAGGGCAGCGCTCCTCAAAAACCTTAGAGATTGAAAACCCGTTTGGGCTTGAACTGGCCCTTTGTAACTTCACCGAACGCGATCAGCTTGCCGCCGGAAACCACATAGGCTTCTTCCGGTCCAATCGGGGCATCAGCGCCGCGGAGCAGCACCGGATTGCCGCGCTTCACCTTTGCGGCTGCATCAGGTGTAATCCTGATTTCTGCAAACTGCTGGAGTGCGACTTCAACCGGTTTGATGTGCCCGATCAGCTCTGGGTTTTCGAGCGGGTTGAGAACAGGAGGCTCTTCGCCTTCCTCAACTTCAACAGCCATTGCTTCTTTGGCAGCGCGCAATTCGTCCAGTGTGACCATCTGCTCTTCGCCAAACGGTCCAACCAACAGACGGCGCAGGTCGGTGACATAGCCGCATGTGCCGAGGCGTTCGCCAGATCCCGTGCCAGAGAGCGGACATAGTGCCCTTCCCGCACTCAGCTTCGAAAACTGCGCGGTTCTCATCCGGACATTCAACGAGGTCCAGACGGTGCACTACAATTGTGCGGGCTTCCAGCTTGACGTCTTCGCCATCGCGGGCGAGGTCGTAAGCACGGTTTCCATCAACCTTGATGGCCGAGAAGATCGGTGGGACCTGCTCAATCGCGCCGCGAAATTCCGGCAGGACTGCGAGGATTTCCTCTTGTGACGGGCGCACGTCAGACGTCTTGATCGCCTCACCTTCTGCGTCGTCTGAGGTGGTTTGGGTGCCCCAGGTCACTTCAAAACGATAGACCTTGCGGCCATCCATGATGTAGGGAACGGTCTTGGTCGCTTCTCCGAAGGCAATCGGCAGACAGCCTGTTGCCAGCGGGTCAAGTGTTCCTGCGTGACCAACTTTTTCGGGGTGGAATATTCTCTTCAGCTGCCCCAATGCGTCATTGGAGGTCAGGTTCAGAGGTTTATCCAGAACAAGCCAACCGTTTACAGGGAAACGGGGTCTACGTCGCTGCTGTCTGCGCGCCATACTTCTCAGCTCTTAAATCTTTGCATACGTTTTGCTTTCGGCATCTTCTGCCCGAAAACCCGGTGGTCCCTTTTCAAAGAACCACTCCCGAAAGCCTAGCCGCGATCTTCTTCCTGATCGTCATACTCATCAATGCCGCCGTCAGCAAAGTCCTTGCGGATGCTAGGTTCATGCAGCAGGCGTGTGATGAGGTCATCATCATCAAAGCGCGTGTCTGCAACGAAACGGAGGTCACAGGTGTACTTCATGGTAACGCGGCGTGCGACCTGACCACGCAAATATTTTGCGTTGCGCTTGAGAGCGGTCAGAACGGTGTCAATGTCACGGCCACCCATTGGCATGACCAGAACATCAGCCCATCGCAGGTCCGGCGACATACGGACTTCAGGAACGGTGATGATCACACCATCCAGATCCGGATCAGTGATCCGGCCGCGTGTCAGGATGTCTGAGAGCTCCTTACGGACCAACTCACCTACACGCAACTGACGCTGTGATGGCTGACCTGCAAATTCATCGCGTGCTTTTGCCATTGTTTTCTCTCAATTTCTTTGAGTTTGTAACAGCAGAGCGCCGACGGAGATTTCCCCGCCGGCGCTGCTGATTGTTCTGATTGGTTGAACTCAGCTCTTATCAGAGTGAGCGCGCAATCTCTTCAACCTGGAAGCACTCGATCACATCGCCGACGCGCATATCCTTGTAGTTGGTGAAGTTCATGCCGCATTCAACGCCAGATTCTACTTCTTTCACTTCGTCCTTGAAGCGCTTCAGCGTACCCAGCTCACCTTCGTGGATGACAACGTCATCACGCAGCAAGCGAACCTGTGCACCACGCTTAACGACACCTTCGGTAACCAGACAACCTGCAACACGACCAATTTTGGTGATGTTGAAGATCTCTTTGATATCTGCGTAACCGAGGAACGTTTCGCGACGTTCTGGAGCAAGCATGCCAGACATGGTGGACTTCACATCGTCGATGAGATCGTAGATCACGCTGTAGTAGCGGATTTCTACGCCTTCGCGACGTGCAGCTTCCTGAGCCTGTTTGTTTGCACGAACGTTGAACGCCATGATCGGAGCCTTGGAGGCAATCGCCAGCGTGATATCGCTCTCGGTGATACCACCCACGGATGCTGCAATAACACGTGCACCGACTTCGTCGTTGCCCAGTTCTTCCAGAGCACCCTGGATTGCTTCGGCAGAACCCTGCACATCGGACTTGATGATGAGCGGGAATTCTTTTTTTGCCTTCTTCCTGCAAGCCCTTCATCATCGCTTCCAGAGAACCGCGGGACCCAGCAATCCGTGCTGCGATCTGATCGCGTTTCTGGCGCTGACGATATTCGGAAATCTCGCGGGCACGGCCTTCGTTTTCTACGACTGCAACCATGTCACCAGCTGATGGCGTGGACTGGAAGCCAAGAACTTCAACCGGCTTGGAAGGACCAGCTTCCTTAACCTGTTTGCCATTCTCGTCGAGCATCGCACGAACACGCCCCCATTCAGAGCCAGCAATCACGATGTCACCAACCTTCAGCGTACCCTTCTGAACCAGAACAGTCGCTACCGGACCACGGCCCTTGTCGAGCTTGGCTTCGATTACGGTACCTTCAGCCATGCGGTCAGGGTTGGCTTTCAGTTCAAGAACTTCAGCCTGCAGCAGGATCATTTCGATCAGCTTGTCGAGGTTAGTGCCTGCTTTTGCAGAAACTTCCACGTCGATGACGTCACCACCCATGGTTTCTACAACGAGGTCTTCGCGAAGAAGGTCGTTGCGAACGCGGGAAGGATCAGCACCTGGCTTGTCCATCTTGTTGATCGCGATGATCAGCGGAACGCCAGCAGCTTTTGCGTGAACAATAGCTTCTTTGGTCTGTGGCATCACACCATCATCCGCAGCAACCACGAGGATCACAACGTCGGTGGACTTGGCACCACGTGCACGCATCTGAGTAAATGCGGCGTGACCAGGCGTATCGATGAAGGTAACCTTCTGGCCGTTCTGCTCAACCTGGTATGCACCGATGTGCTGTGTAATGCCGCCAGCTTCACCAGAAGCAACGTTTGCCTTACGCAGTGCATCAAGAAGTGATGTCTTACCGTGATCAACGTGACCCATGATGGTCACTACAGGAGGACGGGATACCAGTGCGGTGTCATCGTCTTCGATGGTGAAGAGACCTTCTTCAACATCCGCTTCAGAAACACGCTTAACAGTGTGGCCCATTTCCACTGCGATCAATTCCGCAGTATCAGCGTCGATGATGTCGTTGATCTTCATCATCTGGCCCTGCTTCATGAGCAGTTTGATCACATCAACAGCACGCTCAGACATACGCTGTGCGAGATCCTGAATGGTGATCGCGTCTGGAAGTGTTACCTCACGTGCAACCTTCTCGCGAACAACCTTCTGGCCCTGACGTTTTTCTTTTTCACGACGACGGCGCATTGATGCCAGTGAACGGCTACGGCCTTCATCACCACCTGTTGCGCGGGTAATCGTCAGCTTCGACTTACGACGGTCATCGCCTACAGTACGGGTTGTTTTGCTTGGAGCATCAGGCTTTCTGTCGCGGGTAACCGGCTTAAGAGCATCTTCTTAGATGGGGTCTTCGCGACTTCCATGCTTTCAACCGGAGCGGCTGGAGCAGCGGAGCGAGCGCCCGGACGAGGACCATCCAAACGAGGAGGCTTACCATCACGCATTGGCGGACGGCCACGATCACCACCTGGACGAGGACCACGATCACCTGCCGGACGAGG
>BAXV01000110.1 GCA_001310715.1 Pseudovibrio sp. JCM 19062 | reverse complement strand
CAGTCGTTATATAGGGTTCCAAGGAGCTCCGCTGTGAATAGTAAAGTGTCTGGCCCTTCAATAGGCTTCGCCAGCCTCTGCTATATGTTCCCCTATATAGATCACTGTCCCATTGACTGATTGTCGCAGTTGTTTCTACTGTAGATCAAAGGGTAGGCCAGCACCCCTCAGTAGGGCTCTCGAACGGGGAACCCCAGTTCTGGATGCTGCGATTTCCCGGTGTTTATATGCACAGCAGGATAAGTTGATGGGGAATAGAAATTATGAACGAGGGTCACCAATCCAGAACTCCGTATTCAATTAGATCTGCATGGCCAGCTCTTGCTTTATTGGCATTTGCCATTGGATTCTTTTTTTATCGCTCAAACATATGGGGAAGAGGCACGACAATTTCCGCGTGTGGTGTCAGCTGTTCTCATTATTCTTGCTCTTTTTGATCTTTATAGCCGTCTGCCGGTACCCGGGCGGGCGCTCATTGTTTCTTTCTGGGGTAGCGGTTTTGAAGCGCGGGAAATGACCCATAATCAAAGTTTCTGGATGAACTTAGGGTTATCGGTTGGGTAGTGTTGGCATTCTCTTTAGTTACGTTGATCGGTATTTTGGCTGCTGCTGCGACGTTCACAACGGCCTACGTAATAATTCGTAGCAGAAGACCCTTGCGACTGGCCCTTGCCGCAGGAATTTTAGTTTTCGTGTTTGAACTGGCTGTGTTCGAGTTCGCACTTGGTGTCGAGCTTTACCGTGGAATTCTTTTTGGGGGAACTCATTTTTCTAATTGGTAGCAATGCATTATTGAGGAGGAGAAGGAATGCGATCATTTTTCATAGCGGGGACGATAGCCCTGGCATCTCTAGCGGCAGGTCCTGCACATGCCGATTATCCGAATGACAAGCCTATTACTGTGGTCGTACCTTATGGTGCAGGTGGAGGCTTCGACACCATAGTACGCACCTTTGCGCCAGAGGTGGAAAAAAATCCTGGGAGAAGTGACACTAGTGCCCAAAAATGTTCCCGGAGCATCCGGAACACGTGGCGCCCAAACAGTTGCTCGCGCGCGGGCTGACGGCTATACAATTGGAATTTATAATGTCCCGGGGTTGCAAGTTGCGGAAACAATTGGTCGGAAACTTGGCTTCGATCTGGATCAGGTAACCTGGATTGCAACAATCGCAGAATCGACTTATGCGGTTGCGGTAAAAGCAAATTCTCCCGTAACTTCTCTTGAAGAGCTATGCGGCATGGGACGCGCGGTCAAGCTATCCGATACCGGTAAAGATTCCACGTCCTCAATCGCAGCAACTATCGCATTTCATGAATTGGACTGCCCGATCATCAACATCGCTGGCTATAACGGTTCCAATGATACGATGATTGCAGTAATGCGCGGAGAAGTGGATGCTACTTTAAAGCCGATTGCGTCTCTTGATAAATATACAGATACCGGTGATCTGCGTATCATCGCCACATTGAGCGACGAACGCCGCTTGCCAGATGTTCCATCCATCGCCGAGCTTGGCTATCCGAATCTTGCAACACTGCAGTTACACCGTGTGATTGGCGGCCCGCCTAACATGCCTGCCGAAGCAGTTAAGATGTTGGCTGCGGCCTTTAAACAAGCGGGAGCAAGCGATGCTGTAATAGAATGGGCTCAGGGTACTAAAACGCAACTGCGCTACAGAAATGCTGAGGATACCAAAGAGCTGACCAAACAGCTGACCCAGTTTTTCTTAGATTACAAAGATCTCTTGCAATAACGACGATAGCTAAAACTGAGGTGCGCGGGAAAACAGCTCGCGCACTCGCGTATGGTTGAGGGAGATTGTGATGGGATTTGACGCCCTTTTTGTAGCAGTCGCTGAAATCGCATCTAATGGCGGTTTTTTTTATATTTAGTTTTGGGGGTTTTACTCGGCCTCTGCTTTGGCGTGATTCCCGGACTAGGCGGTACAACCGCACTGGCATTGCTTATACCAACGACATTCGGCATGGAACCTATTGCTGCTATGTATCTGGCTGGTGGTGTTATGGGCGCAACGTCATTTGGCGGTTCAATAACCGCAATCCTTCTGAACACACCGGGAACAGCAACCAATGCGGCAACAACTTTCGATGGTTATCCGCTCGCTCGACAAGGAAAAGCGGGATTAGCAATTGGTGCATCTGCCTGCGCCTCCTCTTTAGGTGGTATAATTGGCCTATTCACTCTCATTCTTGTTATTCCCATTGCCAAAGAAATAGTTCTGAGTTTTGGCCCCGCTGAATTTTTCCTGCTAACAGTTCTGGGGCTCACTGCCATTGCCGTGTCCGTACGCGGTAAACTTTTGCGCGGTGTAATAGCAGGTACTGTTGGGCTGATGTTTGCCTTTGTCGGCTCGGATGCCATCTCAGGTGAATTACGTTATACGGCAGGGCTCAATTATTTATGGGACGGCATACCTTTGGTTCCGACCCTTACGGGCATGTTTGCTATTGCCCAAATGATTGAACTTGCATTAAAGGGAGGCTCCGTTGCCAGCAGTAATAGCACATCAGGGGACATGAAGATCGGCGGTGTCCTTGAGGCGTTAAAGCCGTTTTCAAAAACTGGAGCGTCTTGCTTCGTGGATCGTTAATCGGGACCCTCGTCGGCGCAATACCTGGGCTCGGTGGGACCGTTGCCTCATTTATCGCTTACAGCTCGACGGTTCAAACCGACAAGAATGCGGAAAGTTATGGTAAGGGCAATATCCGCGGCGTTATCGCCCCGGAAGCAGCAAACAATGCCAAAGATGGCGGATCGCTCATACCCACGGTTGCTTTCGGCATTCCCGGAAGTGCTGAAACCGCCTTGTTTCTGGGAATCCTGGTCCTACATGGCATAGACCTGGTCCTTCTATCCTGCTCTATCATGAACGGGAGATTTATGGACTTATTGTTGCCATAACAGGAGCTGCAATCGGTGCATCCATTATAGGCATTCTGCTTTCACGCTTCTTTGTGCTGATCACCAAGATTGATGTGGGCATCGTGGTGCCAGTTGTGATTTCAATCTCGTTAACCGGTGTCTATGTACTTAACGGAGAGATGATGGATCTGGTTCTCACATTGGCAATGGGCCTTATCGGTTATCTCATGATCCGCTTCGATTATCCGCGCTTGCCGCTCGTGATTGCTTTGGTATTGGGTGAAACAGCTGAGAGGTCCTTTCATCAGGTCACGAGCATCTCTGATGGTCATGCGCTCGAGTTCATGCTTTCTCGCCCGATCTCGGTGTTCCTGATGATTGCAACCGTTCTGACCTTCTGCATACCGATCCTGCGCAAAACATTTGATGCTCGCAAGGCAAAAGCCGCGCCAACCAGCTTATAGAAGGTAATCGCCCTTGATAGGCAGAACGCCCTTGTCCCAAAACCAGTGATCGCCTCTAGGGTCATGTCTTGAGACTCTAACCCCCTCTGTTTCACTTGTCAGATCTTACACCGATACCATCTCTCTTGCCGGATCGGCGAACAGGTCTTCCACATTCACTCGAACATCAATAATCTTTTGTGTTACTGCGTGTTCTATGAGCTGCTCCAGAACATGTCGGTTAGGCTCGATGCCGTAGGGAAGTGGATCATCCATCACTTCCATTGCTGCCATGTGCACTTTATCAATCTCTGTCGGTTCAGTAATGTTGCCCGCCTTCAGATCATCGACGTAAAGCTTTTTTTGAGGTGGCGAAAGCTTCAAAAACCTGTGCCGCAATCTCAGGATACTCCTCCAACAGCTCATCGCGCACCACAACGAGGTGGTTAATGGGGTAAAACCCTCTGCCCTTCAGGGCGACAACACCTGCTGCAAACGGATCGTCAATCATGCCAGTTACATCTGGATGGTCTATTTGCGCACCAACGGCCGCAGCGAGATCACCCGAGATCAAGCGCCCAGCCAGGTCCCTGTCTGGCAATGTTTCCACGTTTTCTGGTGGCTGGTAGGTGGCAACATGCTCATCGCTGGAGCGCGCCCATGTTACGCTGGAAAGGTCCACACCGTACTCGTCTTGCAGGATAGCCCGCGCCCAAACACCTGTTGTAACCGTATAGCCGCGATTGACGCCAACGCGCTTGGCCGCAAGGTCGGCCGGTGACGTCAATCCTGCGTTCTTGTTGCAGAGAATTGCTTTGTGATGGAAATCCCGCACCAGAAAAATTGGCAGGCGGTAAATTTCACCCCATGCGCCTTAGCAGTAATATAGGTGGTAAGCGCCATCTCACACACATCGAATTCAAGATCACGCACCATACGGCGGAACCCTTTGACCAGTACTGGAACTTCTTCAAAGTCGAACTCGAAATCCGGCATACGCACCCTGCCCTCTTTCAGTGCCCTGTTGTTCCCTTGAGTTCGTGTGACCGTTTTGAGTTTCACCTTCACCATGTCGCCTTCCCTCTATCTTTTACTGCTTTTAACAACAATCAGCTGTGCCATCGTCCTCCAGCGAAGGCAGCATCCAGCGTGGCGGTAGATCTGTGATCTCCACGGCACCGACACTTTTGAAAAGCTTCAATCGATACCTCGTGTTCTCCCGCCAGAAAATCACATTGGTTTCCAATGGGGGGAATCCCGGTTTGATCCCCTGATCTTCTGAAACCAGTACAAGCTCATCCTCGCCCACTGCGAAATGCATCCGCACCACCGATTCTAAACGGGTCAGTCCGTCAAGCGTCCCCGGTTTTACCCCCAGCCGTTTAAACATGCCCGCAGCTTCTCCTGCCTATAAAACCCTTCCTAGCGCACTCATCAGCGATTGATTTTCTATAATCAGGATACTGTTCCTTTATACAGAACATCGTTCTTGCTAGCAGTTTGTCGCTTTGTTATCACTTGGTCAAGGAGAATTAGGAGGGAAAGTCTTGTCGGAGAAAGTTATCGCTGCTGTACGCACGGCGCCCCAGACCACCGAATTCCGCGAGTTCTGCATGCCTGACATTCCCGATGACGCTGCTTTGTTAAAGGTGGAAGTTGCAGGCATTTGTGGCACTGACGTAAAGTTTTACTCCAAGCCGCCTATTACCGATCCCGTCATTATGGGCCACGAAAACATTGGTTACATTGCCAAGGCTGGCAAGCAGTTTCAAAAACGTCGCGGCTTGAAAGAAGGCGACCTCGTTTTTGCCGAACACTATGTGGGCTGCATGAATTGTGAGCATTGCCATCGCGGTGACTATCGCCTGTGCCATGCTACCGACTGGCGGAAAAATCAAGAAGGGCTACGCTTCGGCTATACTTCCGCAGAACGCGCCCCGCATCTGTTTGGCGGCTTTGCCCAGTACATGTATCTGCCTTGGAATTCCATCATTCATAAAGTGCCGAACGGTCTCTCACCGGAATTGGCTGGCGTTGTAACACCCATGGCAAACGGTATTCAGTGGGCATTGTTCGATTGCGGCGTGGGTTATGACAGCCGCGTTCTTGTTCAAGGTCCAGGGCAACAGGGCTTAGTCAGGTCGTTGCATGTCGTCAGGCTGGTGCATCCCTCATTATCGTAACCGGTACGAGCAAAGACAAAAAAACGCCTCGAAGTGGCCAAAAAGCTGGGCGCTGATTACGTGATAAATGTTGAGGAGGAGGATCCGCTAGAGCGCATCAACCAAATCACAAGTGGTGAAGGTGTTGATGTTTCGCTCGATTGCACCGCAGGCGCGGGTACCATTCCAACCCTCCTTGGCATTGAAGCGTTGAAACGCAAAGAAGGCACGCTTTTAATTCAAGGTGAGGCAGGCGACTTCCCCAATTTCCCTCTGGCGAAGATTGCGAATAAATACATTACAATCAAAGCGGCACGCGGTCATAACTTCGAAAGTTGCGAGCTTGCCTTGAAACAGCTTAACTCCGACCGGTTTGATCTGGACCTGATCACAACGCATCAGTTTGGTTTAAAAGACACACATAAGGCGATCAACGCTGTCGGCGGCAGCGGAGAGGTCATCCACGTATCTCTCATGCCTTGGATGTGAAGATGAGCATGGAGGCCACCAGCTCTGATAGCCGCATCCCCGTCACAGTTGTGACGGGGTATCTGGGTGCGGGGAAAACCACTCTCGTCAATCATCTTCTGAAAGAAAGTTCCGGAAAGCGTTTCGCGGTGATCGTAAACGAGTTCGGCGACATCGGTATCGACGGCTCACTCATCGAAAGTGGCGGAGAAGAACTGATAGAACTTTCAAGCGGCTGCATTTGCTGCGTTGTGCGCGGCGATCTTATCCGCACCATCCGAGCATTACTCGCCAGGAAATCCACGCTTGACGGTATCATCATCGAGACCACCGGACTGGCAAATCCAAGCCCTGTGATTCAGACTATGGTGATAGATCAAGTGATCAGTTCGCAGTGTCGGTTGGACTCTGTATTATGTTTGGTCGACTGTGCACATATTGGCGACCAGATTGGACATAGTCCGGACGCTGTCCAACAAATCGCCTTCAGTGATCACATTGTGCTGAACAAGATCGACGTAACCTCCTCTTCTCTCGAGCAGATCGAGAGGAAAATCCATTCTATTAATCCATTTGCACGCATCAGTCGCACGACCCGCTCTCAGATCGCTGTGGGCGACATAGTGGGGTGCTGTAGCTTCGAGCTTGAGCGAGTTGAAGATCAGTTGCCGCCGCTAGTCGAAAATGGTCATCACCATCACGACAACCACATCCATGCTGGGGGTATTAGCAGCTTATCTTTTACCAGTGACACTCTACTCGATGCTGACAGACTGGAACGTTGGATCGAGCAGCTTCTCGCGCGTCAAGGAAATGACATTTTGCGCATAAAAGGCGTGCTGTCAGTTGTCGGTAGTGACAAAAAGCTGGTTTTACAGGCAGTTAACATGATGCTCGAAGGCGATTATGTCGATAACACACTCAAAGGTAAATGCATCTCCCGTTTAGTCTTTATTGGCCGGAACCTAGATCGCGAAGCTCTAGCCAAAGGCTTTGAGAGCTGCTGCCTAGAGGCTGCATAGGAGGAAGAAATTGCCTGTTGTAGTAACAAACATCGCGAGAGCTGACCAAGCTGCAACCACCAAACTTGCCATGTACGGCGTTGCAACGGTCCACGAAGCGCAAGGGCGCACCGGGCTGATGTCTGCACGTCTGCGTCCCATTTATCGAGGCCCCGCCATTAGTGGCACAGCGGTTACTGTCAGCATTCCTCCAGGGGATAACTGGATGATCACGTGGCCGCTGAACAATGCCGCGAGGGGGATATTCTGGTGGTTAGTCCGATTTCGCGCTCCGACTCCGGATATTTCGGCGATTTGCTAGGAACATTGCTGCAAACACGCGGTGTTCGCGGCTTGATTATCGATGCCGGATGCCGCGACGTCGACGGTCTGGAGAAGATGGGCTTCCCTGTCTGGTCCCGCGCTATTTCAGCCCACGGCACCGTCAAGGAAACTATTGGTGATGTAAATGTACCCATTTCCTGTGGGGATATCGTCGTAGGTCCCGGCGATGCCATCGTCGCCGACAACGATGGCGTTCTGGTTGTTCCGCGCTTGCAAGTTACTCAAGCACTGGAAAAATCCAAGGTGCGCGAGTTGCGCGAAGACGATATTCGTGAACGCTACAAAACCGGCGAGCTTGGTCTGGATATGAACAATATGCGCCCGCGTTTGGCTGAAAAAGGCCTGACCTATATTTCCCAGTCCCAGTTTGAAGACGCATAATATATCTAAGGGGTATCAACGTGATAATAGATTGCCACGGCCACTATACCACTGCTCCCGCCGAACTTCAGGAGTTCAGGGATGCGCAGCTCGCTCATTTTGAAGACCCGTCCAATCCTGCCCCTACTCTGAAACAGATCAGCGACGACCAAATACGCCAATCCATTGAAAACAATCAGTTGAAGGCCTTACGCGAACGTGGTGCGGACATGACGATTTTCTCGCCAAAAGCCTCAGCGATGGCGCACCATATTGGAGATGAAGCAGTCTCCAAGACGTGGACAAGATTAAATAATGATCTGATCCACCGTGTGACAACACTCTTTCCTGATAACTTCATCGGCGTATGTCAGCTGCCCCAATCTGTTAACGTGCCTATCAAAAATTCTATTGAAGAATTGGAGCGTTGCGTCAATGAACTGGGATTTGTCGGGTGTAACCTCAACCCTGACCCCTCTGGCGGCAAATGGTCTGGCCGCCCGCTCACCGACCGAAGTTGGTATCCGTTTTTTGAAAAACTGGAAGAATTGGAGGTACCGGCCATGATCCACGTATCAGGGTCATGTAACCCCAACTTCCACGCCACGGGCGCTCACTATATCAACGCTGATACAACGGCCTTCATGCAGTTTATTCAAGGTGATCTGTTTTCAGATTTCCCCGATTTGAAACTCATCATTCCCCATGGTGGCGGTGCTGTGCCTTATCACTGGGGGCGCTATCGCGGTTTGGCCGATATGTTGAAGAAACCAAAGCTCACAGAACATGTGATGAAGAATGTTTTCTTCGATACTTGCGTTTATCACCTGCCCGGAATCGAGCTGCTGTTTGATGTAATTGACATCGACAACATTCTTTTTGCTTCGGAGATGTTCGGTGCGGTGAAAGGCATTGATCCTGAAACCGGATTTAACTTCGATGATACAAAACGATATATCGATGCGCTCGATTTGTCAGAGGAAGACCGCTACAAAGTTTTTGAAGGCAATGCGCGCCGTGTCTATCCCCGCCTCGAAAAGCAGCTGGAAAGCAGCTGGAAAGCAGAGGCCTATTAGTCTCTCATTAGCCGCTGCAATCGCTACTGGAAGGTTGCACTAGTAAAGTGGTGCAATCAAAACCACTACCAATTCATCTGAGACGCCAAAGAAACCAAGCAAAGCCGAACTATCAACGGTTAATGCAATTGCCCCCAAAATTGCCAGGAAGATTGAAGCAACCACCCAAGCATCAA
>BAXV01000109.1 GCA_001310715.1 Pseudovibrio sp. JCM 19062 | reverse complement strand
ATCGCAGAAGGTCTGAAAACAGGAGCATTCAAGTGAAGACGTTATTTGCTGCCGCCGCCTTAAGCGCGGGTCTTTTATTTGCTTCTGCAGCCAGTTCTGACGACCTGCGCGCCACGGGCGATCTGGGTCTGATCATTGAACGAGCCACAGGAACAGCTCTGATTGTTGAGAGCACGGATCGCACCGTGCTGGCGCAAGTGGAAGGGTTGGGCAACCTCTCGCACGCTTCTGTCGTGTACTCCCGTGACGAGCGTTACGCATATGTGTTTGGCCGTGATGGCGGCTTGTCCAAGGTGGACATGCTCACCGGCAAGCTGGTGGGCCGCGTCATGCAGGCGGGCAATTCCATTGGCGGGGCGATCTCTGATGATGGCAAGCTGATCGCCGTTGCCAACTACAAGCCCGGCGGCGTGAATGTGTTCGACGCCGACACGCTGGAGCTGGTCTCCGAAGTGCCTGCGATTTACGATGAAGTGGGCAACCAGTCCAAAACCATCGGCCTTGTTGACCTGCCGGGCCGCCGCTTTGCGTTTTCCCTATGGGATGGCGAGCAGACGTGGATTCTTGACTATTCCAAGAGTCTGAAACCTGAAATCACCAAGCTAGAAGACATTGGCGTCTTCCCATATGACGCGCTGGTGACCGGGGATGGTCGCCACTACATCGTCGGCCTGTTTGGCGAAGATGGTCTGGCCCACGTGGACCTTTGGAAAGAGCCGCTGAAGGTTGAGCGCATCATGGATGGTTACGGCAAAGGCGAAGAGCCGCTGCCGGTCTATAAGATGCCGCATCTGGAAGGCTGGGCGAAAGCCAACGGCATGTATGCGCTACCAGCCATTGGCCGTCACGAAGTGCTGTTCATGGATGAGCGCGACTTTACCGAGGTGGACCGCGTGCAAGTGCACGGGCAGCCTGTGTTTGCCATGGCCCGCCTGATGGTCGCCAGATCTGGGTGAACTTCGCACCACCGCATAACGACACCATTCAAGTGATCGACATTCTGGACCGTAAGATCATCAAGACCATGAAGCCGGGACCGGGTGTGCTGCACATGGAGTTCACACCACGTGGCAATGAAGTCTGGATGTCCGTTCGCGACAAGAACGAAATCCATGTCTACGACACCTCGGATTTCTCCTTGAAAGAGGTTCTGCCCGCAGAAAAGCCAAGCGGCATCTTCTTTACATCACGTGCACACCAGCTGGGGCTTTAAGTCCCGGCTTTCCGGCAGCGGCGGCGGTGGTTCGCCGGGCAATTGGGGGAGTTTGCGATATGAGTGCACAGCTGAGTGATACCGATTTGGCGCTGGTGGACAGGTGGCAGCACAATTTTCCGCTTGTTCCCAAGCCATTTAACAACATAGGCCGCGAAGCCGGAGTGCACGCTTCGGACGCGATCAGGCGTTACGAGCAGCTTGCGGCCGATGGGGTCATCTCGCGCATTGGGGCTGTGCTGGCACCCAATACCGTAAGTGCAAGCTGTCTGGCAGCAGTTGCTGCGCTCCCCATCTTGTGGAGACGGCAGCGCAGATCATCAACGACGAGCCGGGGGTCAATCACAACTACCTGCGTGAGAATGATCTCAACATCTGGTTCGTGGTGGTTGAGCGCAACCGCGCGATGTTGGAGGCCACGCTTGCACGTATCGAGAACGCGACAAATCTGGTGGTTCATGCCTTTCGCATGGAAAAAGCATTCCATCTGGATCTGGGGTTCTCACTGACACAGCAGCGGGTGGACCAAAAGACCCCGGTGCTCCCGCCTGTCGATCTGTCGGTTCTGGAGCAGGATGATCTCGGTTTACTTGAGGAACTGTCTGACGGCATCCCGCTTTCTGACCGCCCGTTCCTGCGCATTGCGCTGAAGCTGGGGCGCTCTGAAACCTCGGTGCTTGAGCGGCTGAAGGTATTGCAGGCCGCTGGTATTATCCGCCGCTTTGGCGTGGTCGTTCGTCACCGCTCCATTGGTTACAGGGCCAACGCCATGTCGGTCTGGAATGTGCGCGATGAGCATGTTGATGAAGTGGGCGCCATGTTCTCCGCCGATCCCATGGTCAGCCTTTGTTATCAGCGCAACAGAGAGATGCCGCTCTGGCCCTACAATCTTTACACGATGACTCATGCGAACAGCCGCGAAGAGGCGCTGGAGGTCATCAACCGGCTTTCCGGCATGGCAACACAGCATGTGATGAGTAGCAACGTGCTGTTCTCTACCAAATGCTTCAAGCAGCGTGGTGCACGCTTGTCTCGCAGTATTGGAGTAAGTGCATGAGCACAGATATCGCTCACCTGAATGAAGCGGCGCGGGTCCATCTGGATGATCTGGACCGGAAGCTGATCAACCGCTTGCAGGATGGTCTGCCTGTTGTCTCCAAGCCATACGCCACCGTGGCTGAAGAGCTGGGCATTGAGGAAGAGTTGCTTCTGGAGCGCCTGAAGTGGCTGCTTAAGACGCGCATTCTCACCCGCTTCGGGCCCATGTTCGACATCGCGCAAATGGGCGGGGCCTTTTGCCTTTGCGCCATGCAGTGCCGGAAGAGCGTTACGATGAGGTCACCGAGCAGGTCAATGCGCTGAGCGAGGTGGCACACAACTATGCCCGTGATCACGAGCTGAACATGTGGTTCGTTCTGGCCACGGAAACCCCTGAAGAAATTGAGGCATGCGGGAGACGCATTGAAGAGCTGACCGGCATTCCGGTGCGGCTGTTCCCGAAAGAACGTGAGTTTTTCATCGAGTTTAAGGTTCCGGCATGAGCACGCATAACATTCAAGAATTCTCTGAATTTGACCGTGCTCTGGTAGCCGCGCTGCAAGAGGGTTTGCCGCTGGTCTCCGAGCCGTACGCGCAGATTGCCGACCAGCTTGGCGTGAGTGAAGAACTGGTGCTGGAGCGCGTCGCCTCCATGAAAGAAAACGGTGCAATACGTCGGATTGCGGCTGTGCCAAATCATCGCGCCCTTGGTATGCGCGCCAACGGTATGTCGGTTTGGGATATCGTTGATGAAGACGTCGAGCGCATCGGGCAAATGATGGGTTCTCTAGACTTTGTATCCCACTGCTACCAGCGCCCAAGATGGCTGCCCACCTGGCCTTACAACGTATTTGCTATGGTGCATGGCAAGACCCGCGAAGAGTGCCTGACTTTGGTCAAGGAAATTGAGGCTCTCGTCGGTTCATCATGCAAGCAACATGATGTCCTGTTTTCGACAAAAACCCTGAAAAAAAACAGGACTTAGACTTCGTCGCAGAGGGGAGAGCCCGCGTGTTTCGTCTGACCCATTATCTCAAAGCACTGGCAGATCCGTATCCACTTCCACCAGCGCGTAAGCCTGCTGGACCGGTTGTCATCTGGAACCTGATCCGCCGCTGTAATCTGAAGTGCAAGCACTGTTATACGACCTCAGGCGATGTGGATTTTCCCGGTGAGCTTTCAACCAAGCAGGCCTACGAGGTTATTGATGACCTGAAGGGCTTCCGCGTTCCGGTGATCATCTTCTCCGGTGGTGAGCCGCTGATGCGTCCGGATATGCTGGAGCTGTCGGCCCATGCCAAGCAGCTTGGCTTTTATACTGCCCTGTCCACCAACGGCACGCTGATCGACAAAGATATGGCGCGCAAGATTGGTGAGATTGGCTACGACTATGTCGGCATCTCGCTGGATGGCATCGGCAAGGTGCATGACGATTTCCGCGGCATGGATGGCGCTTTTGACCTCTCCTTGCAGGCCGTGCGTTACCTGCGTGAGGAAAACGTCAAAGTCGGCCTGCGCTTTACGCTGACAGAGGATAACGCCGACACTCTGGATGATTATCTGGACCTGTGCGCCCGTGAGAAAGTGGACAAGATCTATCTCTCTCATCTGTCTACGCAGGCCGTGGCAACAAAAACCGCGCAGAAGATGCGCACCTGAACGTGACCCGTAAAGCCATGACCCACCTGATTGAAAAGGCGTGGGAAGATGTGCTGGCTGGCAAGTCCAACGAATACGTCACTGGCAACAACGATGCAGACGGCATCTATCTGTTGCAGTGGGTGCGTGAGAACATGCCGGAAAAAGCTGGTTATCTGCAAGATATGCTGGAGCGCTGGGGGGGGCAACGCCTCTGGTGTAAACATCGGCAATATCGACAACACGGGCAAGGTGCATCCGGACAGCTTCTGGTGGCACTACACCATCGGCAATGTGAAAGAGCGCAAGTTCTCCGAGATCTGGCAGGATGTGTCGGACCCTGTCATGGCAGGACTGAATCAGAGCCCGCGCCAGATCAAAGGCCGCTGCGGGTCTTGCAAATACTTCAACATCTGTAACGGCAATACGCGGTCCGTGCGCTGCAGCTGACCGGCGACCCTTGGGCGGAAGATCCATCCTGTTATCTGACGGATGAAGAAATCGGGCTTGAGGATGCAAACCACCAGCGTATTGAAACAACACCTTTCCGGGGAGCTCGTCATGAAGCAAAACACGTTTATGCCTAAACTCGCCGGCGTTTTACTGGCCACCTGCATGCTGGCAGGCGCAGCAGAAGCGCGCGGCAAGAAGACGGAGCTTTATCCGGTCTCCGACGCTACCAATGCCACTTATCAGGGGCTGTGCGCGGAATGTCATGGCGGTGATCGTCTCGGCGGCATTGGTCCTGCCCTCATCACCGAAAGCCTGACGCGCTTGAGCGCCGATGCTGCGACATCGACCATCAAGGAAGGCCGCGTCCACACCCAGATGCCAGCGTTCGGCGATCAGCTAAACGACCAGCAGATTGCCGATCTGGTGAATCTGGTCAAAACCCCACTGGGTGCTATGCCTGTCTGGGGCGAGAGCGAAATTGACGCGACGCGCATCTTCAACGAGGACTATCAGCCGTTGACGCGCCGGTCTACGACTCCGATCCGCTGAACCTGTTCGTGGTGGTGGAAACTGGTGATCACTATGCCACCGTTATGGATGGCGATACGTTTGAGCCGCTGACACGCTTCAAAACCCAATTCGCGCTGCATGGCGGTCCCAAGTTTACGCCAGACGGACACTACGTGTTCTTCATGTCCCGTGACGGCTGGATCACCAAGTACGACATGTGGGCGCTGAAGGTGGTGGCCGAAGTGCGCGGCGGCATCAACTCCCGCAATATCGCCATCTCACGCGATGGCAAGCACATCGCATTGGCAAACTACCTGCCGCATTCGCTTGTGATGCTGTCAGCCGAAGACCTTACCGTTGAAAAGATCTTCGAGGCCGAGTCTCTCGGCGGCGACACCACCCGTGTTTCCGCTGTGTATCAGGCACCGGAGCGTGACAGCTTCGTGGTCGCCATGAAGGACGTGCCGGAAGTGTGGGAAGTGGCAACCAATGCAAATGCAGAGCCTGAGTTTGATGGCTATGTTGATGCCGAAAATTACGGCAAGGCAGGGGACAAACCAACATCCGAAGGGCTGTTCGCACTGCGCCGTATCGCAGTTGATGCGCCAATGGATGATTTCTTCTTCGACCAGTCTTACAAGCACCTGATGGGCTCCTCCCGTGATGGCAAGAGCGGTGTTGTGGTGGATATGGACGAGGGCACGACCATCGCTACCATCGATCTGCCGGGCTTCCCTCATCTGGCTCCGGTATCAGCTGGGACTGGAACGGCAAGCCGGTGATGGTGACCCCGCACCTGAGTGAGAGCAAGATTTCCGTAATCGATATGTCCAACTGGTCCGTTCTCAAGACACTGGATACAGCTGGACCGGGCTTCTTCATGCGCTCGCACGAGAACTCCAAATATGCCTGGGCAGACGTGTTCTTTGGTCCCAACAAGGACCAGATGTACGTGATCGACAAAGAGACGCTTGAGATCGTCAAGACGCTCAAACCGCTGCCCGGCAAAACCGCCGCTCACATTGAGTTTGACCGTGATGGCAGCCACGCCATTCTCTCCATTTGGGAGAATGACGGCATGATCATCATTTACGACGCAAAAACGCTTGAAGAAGTGAAGCGTATTCCAATGAGCAAGCCATCTGGAAAGTACAATGTCTGGAACAAGATCACCTTCTCCGCTGGTACGAGCCACTAGCGATCTGGCACTTGTTCTTGCTGCTCATGGAGACTTGGGGGGCAAGGGCGCTGACAACACACCGGGCCACGAGCGCCTGAAAAATGCTCTGGCACCCTTATTGCCCCAACTGGATGTGGTGAGTGGGGTTATGAAAGGAACCCCACCGCTACAGGAAGTAGCCTCAACCCTTTTGCACGAGCGTGTGCTCGTGCTGCCTCTCCTCCTGAGTAACGGCTACTTCTGCAAAACCGTTCTGCCTCGCCGACTGGGGCTGGACATACAGCATCAGCAACAGAAAGAAGGTGCATGGCAAAATTTGAACCGAGATGGGCAGTACATCAGGCTACTCCCTCCGCTTGGTGTATTGCCCTTTCTACCTGATCTGGTGTCTCAGAGTATTCAGGGTACACTGGCACCAAACAGTAAGAGTGCCTTGCTCAAACCCGAGCTTGAGCGCGAAGTGCTTATTGTTGCCCATGGCTCCACTGTAGGGCCGGAATCGCGCCTTTGCGCCCTGCAACTCAAAGACCATCTGGAAAAGCGATACGGCTACAGACAGCTGCGCGTGGCGTTCCTCTCCGAGGAGCCACTCGTGGAAAAGGCTGTGCTGACGCTCTCAGAGGATGCCATTGTGGTTCCGCTGTTTGCCAGTGGCGGCTTGCATGGTCACGACGATATCTCTGAAATGATGGAACGCGCTCCGGCTGGCTGCAAACTTGCGCCGGTGATCGGCTGCGAGCACGATCTGGCGGAGCATCTGGTGAGCTATTTGCGTGCTGAAAAGCTGGTGCCGGACACAAAACAGGCCCTTGCAGCATATTCCGGGAAGAAGCCACCTCAGGATGGGGTGGAACACGCGCGCAGGGCCGTTTTTAATCTCTAAATACCGGTTTTCCTAACCGAGATTGGAGTGCATGACCGCCGTGCGTTCCTGTTCGACCAGTGCGCGCAGGGCGTTCGTGTTGGAAATGATTGCGCGGTTCTGCTTCACTTCCACACCATAACCTTTCAGCTTCTGGAACGCACGTGACAGACTCTCCGGCTTCATACCCAAACGGCCTGCAATGAGCGCCTTGTCATAGGGCAGCACCAATGTGCAGGACACGCCTGCTGGATCTGAGCACAGTTCAACAGGAACTCGGCCACACGCTGCGCACCGGTGTGCGTTTTCAAGCTTCAATCTGCAAGACCAGTTGATGCAAGTGCATGGACAGCGACGACATCATCGCCAGCGCGATGTTCGGATCCGCTGCAATGGACTTGGCCAGATGGGCCACAGGGATGCAAAGAACGACACTATCGGTCACGGCCTCACCAGAGGCGGGATAGTGCGAGTTGGTAAAGGCAGCGCCTTCCGCGAAGGTTTGCCCACGGGTGAACACGCCTACAACAGCCTCATCGCCGCTGCTTGTAGCCCGAAAAACTTTGACCCATCCTTCCAGCACGATAAAGAACGAATCCGCCTTATCATCCTGAAAAAAATATCATCTCACCGCGTGAAACTGATTTCTTTGTGCCCCCACGAAGCAGATGCTCTCTCGCCTCGGTACTCAACCTCTTAAGCAAGGGAATTTCAGCGAGTTTTTCCACTTCGCTTTGCGCTATAGTTACAGACATTTTGCAGACCTCTCCCACGTTCCCGCAATCGTACTGTTGCTTAGGTGAATGGCGTTGATCTAACGCAAGTGTTTCTCAGCTATCGGCATCTCACAGTTGTCTTGCCCAAGGGAAATGCGGCGATTGAAAATCAAGGAATGAGTGAACTCAGAGGATTAGGCCAAGTAAGGTGCCACGCACACTCAAGACCAGGCCCTGCCTTTTCCTCTGAATAATATGTTTAAAACTGTTTCTAAAAATATTTTTTGCCGTGTTGAGGCTGAAACAAGCCAGTAAACGCCCGAGCCGGTGGGGTTTTTCTCGAAATGATGGGGTGGCTCAAAGTCCATCATTGCCCTCCATTCAGTCTTCCACTGATCTTCCAGCTCAGGCTGTCTCTCGGCCTTGACACTGGGAGCTTCCAGTCTAGTCTGGCGGTTCTGATGTGTTTTAGAGGAGATTTGATGTCCCGGATCTGAGCGTTCAATTGAAGAACGCCCCTGCCTGTATTGGGCTTTAAGACCGTGCAAGTTGCGCGGCTGGTTCTGCACGCCTTTATTTTCCGAACATCATAGGCCGATTAGCGGCACTCTTTAGGACATAACAATGATCCGCAAATTTGACGCTCGTGACACCGAGAGCATCGTCGACATCTGGCTCGAGGCCAGCAAACTCGCGCATCCCTTTCTGGGGGAAAGCTTCCTGGCAAACGAGAGCGATAACATCCGCAATGTCTATCTGCCCAATGCCGAGACATGGGTCGCGGAAGTGAACGAAACCGTCGTTGGCTTCATCTCTCTGCTTGGCAATGAAGTGGGCGGGCTGTTTGTTTATCCGGACTTTCACGGGCAAAAGCTTGGCAAAGCTCTGATGGATCAGGCCGTGGCTTTGCGCGGATGTGTGGAGCTGGGAGTTTTCAAGCTCAACCCAATCGGGCGTCGCTTTTATGCGCGCTACGGATTTGAGGAACTGCTGGAGAACTACGATGAGTACACACAGCAGCAAGTCATACGGCTGAGATACTCCGCGTAAGTTTCAAAGAAAACGGAGAGGGCGCAAGACGCTCTCTCCAGTCCCTCCAACGGAGCGGTTCTCCGTTTATTCAAGACCTTACTGCCAATGGGCGGAACCCGTTGGAAAACATAAAAATTAAAGGCATCTTTGACTTAGTATTTTTGACTAGAGCGGACAAACTTTGAACATTGTTCTTTGCGCAAATTTCCGTGCGCATCAGTCTTTTGTTGGGCCTCAAAAAAAATAAATAATAACGAAAAGAGCCAGAGATGAGACTCTCTAAACTGCTACTCCCAGCCGTACTTACCGGCACCCTGTTAGCATTTCCTATTGCTAGCACTCTCGCGGCACCCTCACAAAATCCGACCGGTTCAGGTGGTGATTTTAGATCAATGGTTATTCCTGTTGATCACGACCGTCATGACCGGCGCGACCGTAACAACAGCCACGACAGTCACAACTGGCACGACCGTCATCATGGGCGGGTTGAGGAAGACCTAAGACGGCTTCAAAATGACTTCAACCGCTTGAGAGAAGATTTCAGAGGCTTCAGCGGTACTGGCAGACATGCTGATCAGGATAAACACAAGGGTATGCACCAAAAAGGTAATAGAGACGGTCGAATGAGCGATCACGATAACCATCGTGGCAGCAGATATCATAAAGGGCATACCGATCATGAAGAATATAATGATCGCTCAGGGCCACCTCGTGCGCGAATAGAAGATGACCGTCGGCGGGTTCAAGAGGATCGCAGGCGATTAATGGAAGATCAAAGGCAACTCCGG
>BAXV01000108.1 GCA_001310715.1 Pseudovibrio sp. JCM 19062 | reverse complement strand
AAAGAGAGGATGGTGGGCGATGAGAGACTCGAACTCCCGACATCTTCGGTGTAAACGAAGCGCTCTACCAACTGAGCTAATCGCCCCCGCTAGTGGTACGCCGTGTGGCGTGGGGAGCTATTTAGCCGCCCTCCCCACCCTTGGCAAGGCCTGAAATTGAAAAAAACGACATTACCAGCAAAAAACTTAAACCAGCCACCCAGCCTGTGAATTACCTGATTAAACAAAGGCTTGTCCACATAGCGAAAACCCCGGAGCGCTCCAGAACTCAGCGCATAAAAAAAAGCCCCTGCCACTTCAACAAGCAGCAGGGACTCTTAAACCTAAAACGAACAAGGCCAATTAGGCGTTGACTGCGTCTTTCAGGCCTTTACCAGCTTTAAATTTCGGCGTTTTGGAAGCCGGAATCTGGATGGTTTCGCCTGTGCGTGGATTACGGCCTTCAGTTGCTGCACGAGCGGAAACTGAGAAATTGCCAAACCCGATGATCCGAACTTCATCGCCGCCCTTCAGCGTTTCAGTGATTGCTTCGAAAGATGCTTCTACTGCTTCGCCTGCCTGTGCTTTGGTCAAGCCAGTTTTTTCTGCAACGGCCCCGATCAGATCATTCTTGTTCATGACAGTCCCTTTCTAAAAATAACGTGGGGAATGCGTCAGATTCGCGCTGCACTCCTATTTCGGACATTCGTGCGAAAATGCGATCAAATCAAGTTACAAACCGCAGAAAACTGCCATTTTCTGTGTAGTATCAACCAAAAAAAAGCCTCGGAACACGTCCGAGGCTTTTGTATCCACAAGCAGAGGCTTCAGATCAGTGGGCAACCACCCCTGAACCCTTGTTATCTTTGACTAATGCTTCTGAGCTGGATTTATCTTCCTCTTCGCTCCATTCGATTGCCTCAGGCATCCGAACCAAAGCATGTTCAAGAACTTCATCCATGCGCGCGACTGGAACAATTTCCAATGCGTTTTTCACATTGTCAGGAATATCCGCCAGATCCTTCGCGTTATCTGAAGGGATAAGAACCTTCTTGATGCCGCCACGCAGCGCCGCCAGAAGCTTCTCCTTCAGACCACCAATCGGCAGCACGCGACCACGCAATGTGATCTCGCCTGTCATCGCCACTTCACGGCGAACCGGAATACCGGTCATCACGGAGATGACGGTGGTTGCCATGGCGATACCGGCAGATGGACCATCCTTAGGTGTCGCGCCTTCCGGAACGTGAACATGCAGCTCACGCTTGTCAAACAGTGGAGGCTCGATACCGAAGTCTTCGCATCGGGACCGTACATAAGACGCAGCTGCAGAGATGGACTCTTTCATCACATCACGCAGATTGCCCGTAACAGTCATCTTGCCCTTGCCCGGCATCATGACACCTTCAATGGTCAGCAGCTCACCGCCAACCTCGGTCCATGCCAGACCCGTGACTACACCAACCTGATCTTCTTCCTCAACCTGACCGAAGCGGAAACGTGGAACACCAAGGTATTCCTCAACCATGTCCTCATCGACAGAAATGGAAGTCTTGCCAGACATCAAAATGTCTTTCACAGCCTTACGAGACAGGGAGCTCATCTCACGCTCAAGGTTACGCACACCCGCTTCACGGGTGTAAAGGCGGATAACCTTCTGCAAGGCAGCATCAGTCACTTCGAATTCACCGTCCTTCAGACCGTGGTTCTTCACAGCCTTTGGCAACAGGTGGCGACGACAGATTTCGATCTTCTCGTCTTCGGTGTAACCGGCAATACGGATGATCTCCATACGGTCCATCAGCGGACCAGGAATGTTCAGCGTATTGGCCGTGGTCACGAACATCACGTCGGAAAGGTCGTATTCCACTTCAAGGTAGTGATCCATGAAGCTACCGTTCTGTTCAGGATCAAGAACCTCAAGCAGCGCGGAAGACGGATCACCGCGGAAATCCATACCCATCTTGTCGATCTCGTCGAGCAAGAACAGCGGATTGGACTTCTTTGCCTTCTTCATGGACTGAATGACCTTACCCGGCATGGAGCGATGTAAGTACGGCGGTGACCGCGAATTTCAGCCTCATCACGCACGCCGCCAAGGGACATACGCACGAACTCGCGTCCGGTTGCCTTCGCAATGGATTTACCCAAAGAAGTCTTACCAACGCCTGGAGGACCAACAAGGCACAGGATCGGGCCACGCAATTTGTTGGCACGCTTCTGCACTGCAAGGTACTCGACAATGCGTTCCTTAACCTTCTCAAGACCAAAGTGGTCCGTATCCAGAACTTGCTCGGCAAGCGCCAGATCGTGCTTCACCTTGGACTTGCGGGACCATGGAATACCAATCAGCCAGTCAAGATAGTTGCGAACCACAGTCGCTTCTGCGGACATCGGGCTCATCTGCTTGAGCTTCTTCAGCTCGGCATTCGCCTTCTCGCGCGCTTCCTTGGACAGCTTCGTCTTTTCAACGCGCTCTTCCAGCTCAGCAAGCTCGTCACGGCCATCTTCGCCATCGCCAAGCTCTTTCTGAATGGCCTTCATCTGCTCATTCAGATAGTACTCGCGCTGGGTCTTCTCCATCTGGCGTTTCACACGCGAACGGATGCGCTTTTCCACCTGCAGGACAGAGATCTCGCTCTCCATCATACCCAGCACCTTCTCAAGGCGCTCTGTGACTGCCACAGTGCCAAGCAGAGCCTGCTTGTCGTGGATCTTCACAGCAAGGTGGGACGCAATGGTGTCAGCAAGCTTCGAGAAGTCGTCAATCTGGTTAACGGCGCCGAGAACTTCCGGAGACACCTTTTTGTTCAGCTTCACGTAGTTCTCGAACTCGGAAATTACTGAACGGCCAAGAGCCTCAACTTCAACCTCGTCACCCTCACTCTCTTCAAGAATGACAGCTTCTGCTTCATAAAGGTCATCGCGATCGGTGAACCCGCCGATTTCGGCACGTGCTACACCTTCAACCAGAACCTTTACGGTATTATCAGGCAGCTTTAGCAGCTGCAAAACTGTTGCAAGAGTACCGACCTTGTAAATCTGATCGGTATCTGGATCGTCATCCGCCTCGTTCATCTGGGTCGCAAGCAAAATCTGCTTGTCAGAGTTCATCACCTCTTCCAGAGCACGGATTGATTTCTCGCGCCCTACAAACAGCGGCACGATCATATGAGGGAATACGACGATGTTGCGCAGCGGGAGGACAGGAAAAACCGCGTTTTCCGTCTCTTCTACTGGGCGCATTTCATTGTCAGCCATCTCTATTCCTTTCAAATTGCAGCTCTCCAACAAGAGCCACGAAAAAGCGCAACATAAAAATTAACTAGACCCCACCGGGCATTCGTATAATTTCGAAGGCCGAATTTCCTCGCCCCAATACGGGCACAAACAAATTCGCCGAGCTGCGAACTAGACCTATTAGGTGGAGACACCACCCCTACCTGTCAAGCACTCCTCACCCATGTCTTTCAGCGATCTGTTGATATTATAAGCTTTTTTCCTACTGGAAAGAGCGTATAGCACCACTTGATCGTTTTCACACCTGAGCTGGAATACCATCCTTTCCGGTCTTGGTTCGCCGTTTACGCAGAACTCTCTTAGGCTGCATCATGCAAGAAGCATGAGACAAAAAATGGGCGGCACTCTTTTAAAAGTTACCGCCCAAATTCAACTCAATACCTGCGAGCGACGTCTATTGACTCATCAGTCATACAACGCCTCAGGCGCTGGTTGCCGAATTCTCCGCACGATCCTCGTAAATGTACAAAGGACGCGCTTCACCATCGACAACTTCAGCAGAAATCACCACTTCCTTGACGCCTTTCAGCCCAGGAAGCTCATACATGGTCTCCAGCAGAATTGCTTCAAGGATAGACCTCAAACCACGAGCACCGGTCTTACGGTCGATCGCCCTGCGGGCAACCGCCTTCAAGGCGTCCTCATGGAAGGCCAGCTCAACATTTTCCATCTCGAAGAGACGCTGATATTGGGCAACCAAAGCATTCTTAGGCTTGCTCAGGATTGAAACCAGAGCATCTTCATCCAGATCTTCCAGAGTTGCGATCACTGGCAAGCGACCGACAAATTCCGGAATCAGACCGAATTTGAGAAGATCTTCAGGTTCCAGCTCCGAGAACAGCTCACCTGTCTTACGATCTTCAGGCGCCAGAACAGAGGCACTGAAGCCGATGGAGGTAGAACGACCACGGTCAGAAATGATTTTGTCCAGACCAGCAAAAGCACCACCGCAGATAAACAGAATATTTGTTGTATCTACCTGCAGGAATTCCTGCTGCGGATGCTTGCGACCACCCTGCGGCGGAACAGAGGCAACAGTCCCTTCCATGATCTTCAGCAGTGCCTGCTGAACACCTTCCCCGGAAACATCGCGGGTGATGGATGGGTTTTCTGCCTTACGGGTAATCTTGTCCACCTCATCGATGTAGACAATACCGCGCTGTGCACGCTCAACATTGTAGTCAGCTGCCTGGAGCAGCTTCAAAATAATATTTTCTACGTCTTCACCAACATAACCCGCTTCAGTCAGCGTGGTTGCGTCAGCCATCGTAAACGGAACATCCAGAATTCGGGCGAGCGTTTGTGCCAGATGGGTTTTACCACATCCGGTAGGACCAACCAGCAGGATGTTGGACTTTGCAAGTTCAACATCGTTGTTCTTGGAAGCGTGATTGAGGCGTTTGTAGTGGTTGTGCACCGCTACGGACAGAACCTTTTTGGCTCGGCCCTGACCAATCACATAATCATCCAGAACACCACGAATTTCCTGAGGTGTCGGGATCCCATCACGAGACTTCACCAGCGAAGATTTGTTTTCTTCGCGAATAATGTCCATGCAGAGTTCAACGCACTCATCGCAGATGAATACGGTCGGACCCGCAATCAGCTTACGGACCTCATGCTGGCTTTTTCCGCAAAACGAGCAGTAAAGCGTATTCTTGCTGTCGCTGCCGCTGGCTTTGCTCATGAGATATAACCCCGCATCGTTTCAGGGGACGCAGCCCCTGCTAGAATTCTTAACTCGACAGCGAAACGTTCGCTTCGACATTCTATTGACTTATCGCGTTTCGCGCTTCGCTTCCAGAGGGAAGCTTTAGAATTTACGAACAGCCATTCTCTTATCCGATATTTGGCCCGCAATAATCAACATTCCTTTAAGCACCGCACGTAAAGTTCATTTCCTGTTAAAAAAAACTTTCACGTGCGTTACTTTTTTTTAACCAGCATTAAGCAGGTTCGATAACGTTTAGGCTCTCGCGATTTTCGATAACGTTATCAACCAGACCGAACTCTTTCGCCGCATCTGCACTCATAAAGTTATCACGCTCAAGCGCTTCTTCAACAGCTTCCAGTGTCTGACCTGTATGAGACACATAGATCTCATTGAGGCGACGCTTCAGCTTAAGGATCTCCTGCGCGTGCAGCATAATGTCTGCTGCCTGCCCGCGGAAACCACCGGAAGGCTGGTGAACCATGACGCGGCTGTTAGGCAAAGAAAAGCGCATGCCCTTCTCACCGGCAGCCAACAACAAGGACCCCATACTTGCGGCCTGACCGATACAAAGAGTGGAAATCTTTGGCCGGATAAACTGCATAGTGTCATAAATAGCAAGACCACTGGTCACAACGCCACCCGGAGAATTGATATAAAGCGCAATTTCTTTATTCGGGTTTTCCGCTTCCAGATAAAGCAACTGGGAACAGACCAGCGTCGCCATTGTATCTTCCACAGGACCTGTCAGGAAGATAATGCGTTCCTTCAGCAGCCTTGAGAAGATGTCATAGGCCCGCTCACCCCGGTTGGTTTGCTCTACAACCATTGGCACCAGGCTGTTTGTGAAATACTCAACAGGATCGGTCATGCGTCATCCATTTTAAATATGCAGAAAGCTTAAGTAAGCTCTGTAACTTATCCGGCATTCCGGCAAGCCTGCAAGAAACTTATGTCGAAAAAAGCGACATGCCCACCCATGGGATGTCGCCCTTGTCTTAACGGCACTTGCCAAAAGGTAAAGCCACAAGGTTTATGGAGTGTTTCCATAAGCCCCCATAGCCTTATCCCAATTATAGGGAAGCTTAAAGACCACAGGCTCGCGATGCACGCAAGACCACTTCAGATATTTCGGCTTTCCACCTTAAATTTCAATATGCCAAACAAGAAAAAGGGGACGCAAGGCCCCCCTTTTCCAAATTCCTCGGATAATCCCGAAAATTATGCTTCGTCTTCGTCCTGAGCCATAAGCTCTTCTTTGGAGACGACTTTGTCAGAAACTTTCGCAAGCTCCAGAATGTAGTCCACAACCTTCTCTTCGTAGATTGGGGCACGCAGGGAAGCGAGAGCCTGCTGGTTGTTCTTATAGAATTCGAACACCTGCTGCTCTTGACCTGGGAACTGACGAACGCGGTCAAACAGAGCTTTCTGAACTTCTTCGTCAGAAACCTGAATGTTGTTCCGCTCACCAACTTCAGAAAGAACCAGACCCAAACGCACGCGGCGCTCGGAGATCTTGCGGTATTCCGCCTGAGCTTCTTCTTCGGTGGTCTTTTCGTCTTCGAAAGTCTTGCCGGACTGTTCCATGTCAGCCTGAACCTGCTTCCAAACACCGTCAAACTCTGCTTCCAGAAGTTTTTCAGGCAGATCGAAAGTGTACTCTTCGTCGAGCTTGTCCAGAAGAACGCGCTTCACTTTCTGACGGGTCGCTGCACCGAACTGGCTTTCAATCTGGCCACGAACGATTTCTTTCAGCTTGTCCAGAGACTCAAGACCCAGCTTGGTTGCCATTTCATCATCAATAGCAACTTCGCCCGGAGCTTCGATACCCTTAACGTCGATGTCGAAAGTAACTGAACGGCCAGCAAGGTTTGCAGCGCCATACTCTTCAGGGAAGGTCACGTCGATGACTTTCTTGTCACCAACTTTCATGCCAACGATCTGCTCTTCAAAACCAGGAATGAACTGACCAGAACCCAGAACCAACTGACCGTTCTCGTCTTCACCACCTTCAAATGGCTCGCCGTCAAGCTTACCCAGGTAGTGCATGGTGACGCGGTCGCCGTCTTCTGCAGCAGCGCCTTCTTCACGCGCTTCAAATGGACGGTTGCTTTCTGCGATCTGCTTGACCTGCTCGTCGACTTCTTCTTCAGAAATCTCAACGATCGGGCGCTCAAGTTCAATTGCGGAGAAATCTACGATTTCGAACTCAGGCAGAACTTCGTAGGAAATGGTGTAAGCAAGATCTGCTTCGCCAGCCAAAACCTTTTCTGCATCATCATCAGGAAGATCGATTTCTGGCTGAAGAGCAGGCTTTTCTTTGCGCTCTTCAATGGTCTTGGCAGTGGTTTCGTTGATCAGGTTACCGATCAGCTCACCCATTGCCTGACGGCCATGAACTTTCTTCAGATGTGAAAGGGGAACTTTACCCGGACGGAAGCCGTTAATGTTTACCTTTGACTTCATGTCATTAAGGTACTCATCGAGCGGGTCGCCAGATCCGTCGCCGGGATAACGACTTTGAGTTCGCGCTTTAGGCCCTCGGCCAGGGTTTCTGATACCTGCATTTGCTTTGCTTCGTCCTTGATTTAGGACGTGTACCGACAAACCAATAATGGTTTGCCCCAGCACGGTAAACATAACACCAAATTTCGAAGAGGGAAAAACGCTTCGGGTAAAATCCCTCAGCTCTTATCCGCCTGACGAAAGGGTGAGCATAAACCGAACCTCGACAACGCCCTCAACTTTTCCGTTTCCGATAAGCTACGGTCGTTTATTTATGCACCGTATCACCGGGGATATGGTGCGGCTGGAGGGACTCGAACCCCCACGGTCTCCCGCTAGAACCTAAATCTAGTGCGTCTACCAATTTCGCCACAGCCGCGTTGGAGGGGTAGCTAAATGGGAACCCGAGAGAAGTCAACCACCTAATGCGTTGTTTATGCCCAGTTCTTGGTTTTCCACGCGATTTCTACCTATGAAACTGTGCATTACGTCATTCAGGCACTCATTTCTCAGATTAAAGAGCGCATCACATCTTTTTATCCGGTCTGGCAACCACCTTATCTATCAGCGTGTACAGACTATTTTATCACAAAGCCGCAAGAGAGCGCACTTTGCAAAAGTCGTCTGGCTGCCTTCAAAGACAACTTCCGGCGACCATCCCTGCTTTATCGCCCTCAAGACGGGCAGAGTTATGGCGATCAAAGTTCTTCATGCCCTCCTCTGGATAGAAGACACGCCGCATCCAGCCGGACTTTCATCAAACCTACACCCAACCAAGGAGCTCTAAAAATCGCACACGAACTCAGAGAGTTCACTCACCACCTCGGGAATGCAAGCAATCACATCTTCTGCAATGAGCCTGCTCCGGCAATCTCGGCGGCGCGTCCATGCACCACACACCTTTTGCAGCAGCCTCATAGCCACTCAGCCCTGCGCCAGATACCCGCCAATCACACCGGCAAGCACATCACCAGATCCGGCAGTGGCAAGCCATGGCGTACCGCTCGTATTGATCGTCGCTCGCCCCGTCGGGTCCGCAATGACGGTATCTGCACCTTCAGCACAACCACCGCTCCGGCCCGTTCTGCTGCTTTTCGGGTTCGCTCCACTTTGCAATCGGTTGAGGCTGGTCCCAAGAGATCAGGGAACAGCCGCCGGAACTCGCCTTCGTGCGGCGTCAGCACCACATGCCCGGCGCTCCCTGCCTCAGCAATATATCCAAAAAGATCTTCTGGCTTACCCTCAAACGACATCAACGCATCAGCATCCAGAACAACCCCGCGCTTACCAGAAAGGCACTCGGCCACCCTCTCCTGCGTTTCCCGGCCAACACCGGCAGCAGGACCAATCACAACTGAATTGAAACGCTCATCTTCCAAAATCTGCTCAAAATCCGCAATCCTCTCCGCCTGACGGATCATAACACTCGTCAGATGGGCGCGTGTACCAGCGCCGCCTGCTCCCGCGCCACAACAGTAACAAGCCCGCTGCCTGCCCGCTGCGCACCCAATGCCGCAAGACGGCTGGCTCCGGTTGAAAATTTCGGCCCACTCACAACAATCGTATGGCCTCGGTTATATTTATGCCCCGCAACACTGCTCATCAGGAATCTCGCCCCAAAGTGCATTGCAGTTATAAGAAGCCATCGGCCCGAGCTGCTTCAACACAGCCTCATCAAGGCCAATCTGCTTAACAACAACCTCTCCGCAATGAGACCGCCCCGGATAAAGGTAATGCCCCGGCTTGGCCCGAAAGAACGTGACGGTCAGATCCGCATGCACAGCCTCGCCCAGCACTGCTCCGCTCCGCCCGCTCACGCCCGACGGCAGATCCACAGCAACACATTGCGCCGGACTGTCATTGATTTGCTGAACCAGCTCCAGAACCTCACCATCAAGCGGACGGGACAGACCAGCGCCGAACAAGGCATCCACGATCACATCATCCTCGCCCAACTCACTAAGGGCGGTCCGCATACTATCCATAGAGGTGAGATCAAGATCCATTTCATTGTAGGCCACCTCCGCATCACCTTCCAGCATCTGCGGATCACACAACAGC
>BAXV01000107.1 GCA_001310715.1 Pseudovibrio sp. JCM 19062 | reverse complement strand
CAAGCGATGTGACCAAAGGCCTGCCAACAGCCGTTACAATCGCAGCAGAAGACGGTGCAGTCGCAGATCAGCTTTCCGCAGCATTGGCGTCCAACAGTTTCCGCCCCTACGCAACTGATGACCTCATCGGCGTACAGATCGGCGGTGCTCTCAAGAACGTTCTGGCCATCGCCTGTGGCGCAGCTATCGGCTACGGCCTCGGTGCCAGCGCACAGGCAGCCCTGACCGCCCGTGGTTTCGCAGAACTAACACGCCTTGGCATGGCATTGAACGCAAAAAGTGAAACTCTCACCGGCCTGTCCGGTCTCGGCGATCTGGTGCTCAGCTGTTCCTCTACCAGTCACGCAACTTCGCGTTTGGTCTCAAGATCGGTCAGGGCAGAAAACCGGAAGAACTCGTCGCACCGGGCCAGAAACTCGCAGAAGGCGCGCACTCAGCCAATATCGCGGTAGATTTGGCCGAAAAGCACGGCGTCGAGATGCCAATTGCAAGAGCGGTTTCACAAATCGTAGCGGGTAAAATCGACGTCGCACAAGCATTAAGCGACTTAATGACGCGCCCCCTCAAACGAGAGACCCACCCCTAACAGAATCCACTTAAAGTCAGATCTACCTGATCAAAAATCAGGGTTTTAAAGGTTGGGATGAAATCCCGCTACTGGAGTATCCAATATGCTGTACGCTCTCATCTGCACAGACAAGCCACATTCGGTAGAGCTTCGTCAGAGACCCGCGAAGAGCACCTCAACTTCCTGAAGGGTCTCGGCGATCGCCTCAAGGGTGCTGGTCCGTTTATGTGTGATGATCTTGTGTCCCCAACCGGTTCGCTCGTCATTGTCGAAGCTGCAAACCGCGACGAAGCGCTGGCAGTGGCGAACGAAGACCCATACGCTCTGGCAGGCCTGTTTGAATCTGTTGAGATCCGCCCATGGAACTGGGTATTAAAGAACCCGGAAATGTAATTTTGCTGTAAGTTACGTTTTACAACATATCTAAACTGGAGCACCCGTCTTGTTTCGAAAAGCTGGTGCTCCATTTACTGTGTGTTCCCGAAGCATCTACTCGATCACTTCGGTCAAAACACACATACAGTTTACATGGAGGAAGCGTTGCAATACTGGCTGTTCAAATCCGAACCTAACAAATGGTCTTGGGAACAACAAAAAGCCAAGGGCGAAGAAGGCGAAGAGTGGGACGGCATACGCAACTATCAGGCCCGCAACTTCATGCGCGATATGAAAATCGGCGACCGCGGCTTCTTCTATCACTCCAATATCGGCAAGGAAGTCGTCGGTATTGTAGAAGTGAGTGCCTTGGTCCATCCGGATTCCACGACCGATGATCCACGCTGGGAATGCGTAGACATCAAAGCCGTAAAAGACCTGCCGCAGACTGTCACGCTCGCGCAGGTCAAAGCCGAGGAACGCCTCTCTGATATGGCCTTGGTGACCTCCATGCGCCTGTCCGTTCAGCCGGTAAAGCCGGAAGAGTGGGCAATTGTTCTGGAAATGGCAGGCATGGACCCTTCCGAGGTCTGATCTGCAATGACAATTAGGGATCGGCGCAGCTTTATTCTGGAACAGACACGCATTCACCCTGTCCCACATGCGCCGTCCCTCTCCCTCCACCTGGCCGACGAAAGCGTTGGTCTGTGGCGCATGGGAGAAGAGGAGCTGGAAAAGCTCGGCGTCCCCTCGCCCTTCTGGGCATTTGCCTGGGCTGGCGGACAAGCACTGGCACGCTACATTCTGGATAATCCGGAAACCGTCAAAGACAAGCACATCCTCGACTTTGCCAGCGGCTCCGGCCTCGTGGCCATCGCAGCCATGAAAGCTGGCGCGGCCTCAGCTCTCGCTGCTGACATTGACCTGTTTGCTGCAGACGCTGCACTTATCAACGCAGCTCTGAATCAGGTTACAATTCAAGTCACCACACAAGACCTTCTTGAAAGTTCTCTGACCCAATACGATCTGATCTGTTGCGGCGACGTCTTCTATGATCCGGAGATGACAGCAAGGGTATTGAGTTGGCTGGATGCAAACCACTCCCTCAAACCAGTCCCTGTTCTGGTTGGCGACCCGCAGCGCTCCTACTTCCCTGCATCACGGCTCACACACCTGCAAACCTACGAGGTTCCGGTTCAACGAGAGCTGGAAGACAACGAGACAAAAAAAAGACCTCCGTCTACACCTTTGCGTGATAACCAATAACAAGGCTCAACCACTTGGCCTGCTCATCTCCTCATAAAACCGAGTAAGAGAGTCCACATTGGCATCATTGGTATAGGGCGTCGTCAAAGCACATTCGACAATCACACTGCGCTTTTCAACTTGCAACGAAAAGTCACTCGTCAAAGGCCAAAGGCTCCAGCTGTCACGCAACGAATTGTAACGCAGTGATGTGCCGTACAAGCCGCCGTTCACAAGCAGATTAACTGAGGCATTACGGCGGAAATCAAAAGGCTCGGTTTCAAATTCAGAACGAGCAGGCAGCAGGCTGACATATCGATTGGCTTTATTGAGAAACATCCAGTGTTGTTTCTCTTCTGTGACATTCCGAAAAACGCTCCGATAGATCGCCATACTGCCTCGCTATTACTTAAGTTGAACCAAGCGCAATATGTGTTCTGACGACAGCCATAACCTCTCGTGATCTAACTGTTTCTGAGTTGGTAAACAAACACCACAAGCAGTCCATTTAAATTTACTCAACCGACCTTTTTAGGATTGATTTGCTCTTGCAATATTTCACTGCACTGGGCCAAAGTGAGACACATTTTTTCATAGCAATAAAAATCCGAAGTTTTTGAGGGAGCGCTCTAATGCCAACTATCAATCGGCTTGCTGAAATGCATGATGAAATCACCGCATGGCGCCGCGATTTTCACGAATATCCCGAAGTTCTTTATGAAACTCACCGCACTTCAGAAAAAGTAGCCGAAATCCTGACTGAAATCGGCGTTAATGACGTGACCCGAGGTGTTGGCCGCACAGGCGTAGTCGGCGTTATCAGAGGTCGTAACGGTGGTGCAGGCAAATCCATCGCACTTCGTGCTGACATGGATGCCCTTCCCATGAACGAAGAAACCGGTAAAGAATACGCTTCCAAAAACGAAGGCGCCATGCACGCATGCGGTCATGACGGCCATACCGCCATACTGCTTGGCACCGCAAAATACCTAGCTGAAACCCGCAATTTCGACGGAACCGTCGTTCTCGTCTTCCAGCCCGCCGAAGAAGGTGGAGCTGGCGCAAAAGCAATGATAGACGACGGCTTGTTCACACGCTGGAACGTTGACGAAATCTACGGCCTGCACAACCTGCCAGGCACCCCAATTGAACACTTTGCGACCCGCTCTGGTCCACTGATGGCGTCAACTGACGAATTCACCATCACCGTAAAAGGTGTTGGCGGTCACGCAGCTACCCACACAGCACAATCGATCCGGTTGTCATCGGGTCTCAGATTGTATCCGCCCTACAGTCCATCGCTTCCCGTAATATTGACCCGCTGCAATCCATTGTAGTTTCCGTGACCTTTTTCCAGGCAGGCACCGCCTACAACATCATTCCGGGTACTGCGAAACTCGGCGGCACTATCCGCACGCTGGATCCCGCTGTTCGTAAGCAAGCGGCTGAGCGTGTGAAGCAGGTTGTTGAAGGCATTTGTGCAGCAAACGGCGCAGACGTCGACTTCGAATTCAAAGATGGCTACCCAACGACATCAAACCATCCGGAGCAGACCAAGTTCGCAACCCGGATCGCTGCTGAAATTGCAGGTAGTGCAGATAAAGTTAATGAAAACATCGCCCCAACCATGGGCGGAGAAGACTTTGCCTATTACCTGGAAGAGAAGCCTGGAGCTTTCATATTCATCGGAAACGGCGACACCGCAGGTCTGCATCACCCCAAATATGACTTCAACGATGAAGCCATTCCATATGGGTGTTCCTACTTTATCAAACTGGTTGAAACCGCATTGCCCGCAACTTAAGGCGACTGCCACAATTTACAGAGCCTCGGGATTTTCCGAGCTCTTAATATCAAAAATAACTTAGGCCATTCCCGTGCACATATCCAAGCAACAAATTGAAATCGCTCACGAACGAATCCAGAAATACATTCGCAAGACCCCGTGTATTGTGAGTGGTAACGGGACCTTCGGCTTGAAACACTCCATTTCCTTGAAACTGGAGCATCTGCAACACTCCGGCTCTTTCAAAGCTCGCGGAGCTTTTAATTCTCTACTGAACAGCCCCATTCCTGAGGCTGGAGTTACCGCGGCATCCGGCGGAAACCACGGCGCCGCTGTCGCGTGTGCAGCTCATGCACTCGGCCTCACTGCCAAGATCTTTGTGCCAGAGATCTCTAACGCTGCAAAGGTCGACAAGATCCGCAGCTATGGGCTGATCTCCATATTGAAGGCACAACTTATGCAGATGCTGCAGCCCTTTGCGCGCAATACCAAGAACAGACTGGTGCAATTGATATTCACCCCTATGACGCAATTGATACAATCAATGGTCAAGGAACCGTTGCGCTGGAATGGGCAGAGCAAAGCCCTGATCTGAATACCATCCTCGTTGCTGTTGGCGGCGGCGGTCTTGCGGCAGGCATTGCAAGCTACTACGCCAACACCCCAACCAGGATTATCGCTGTTGAGCCAGTTGGCTCATGCTCTATGCATGCTGCTCTCAACGCCGGAGAACCGGTGGATGTTGAGCTCGACAGCATTGCCGCCAACGCACTTGGTGCCAAGAGGTGCGGCACTTACCCCTTTGAGGTGGCCAGCAAGCACATTGCACAATCCGTTCTGGTAGAAGACGCCGCAATTCTAGCCGCACAACGTTGCCTCTGGAGAGAGATGCAGCTTGTTGTGGAACCCGGCGGAGCAACTGCATTGGTCGCACTCATTTCTGGTGCTTACAAGCCCGCAGAAGGCGAGCGCGTTGGCGTTCTTCTCTGCGGTGGTAATGCGGAACTCATACAGGTTAATGATGCCCTGACAGGCCGATAAATAAAAAAACGGTACCTCCATCAATGGGTACCGCTTTCGAATTTCGTTATAGAACCTTGCGCAGGAAACTACGGGTTCTTGGATCATCCGGGCTCGTAAAGATCTTCTCAGGCGGGCCCTGTTCGACGATCCGGCCACCTTCCATAAACAGAACACGGTCGGCGATCTCTTTTGCAAACGCCATCTCGTGGGTCACGATCAGCATGGTCTGATGAGCCTGAGCAACCCGTGTCAGCAACTGCAGCACTTCATCCACCCATTCAGGGTCAAGCGCCGAGGTCGGTTCATCAACCAGCATCAGCTCTGCGTCACTGGCCATGGCCCGGCCAATACCAACGCGCTGCTGCTGACCACCCGAGAGGGAAGCCGGATAAGCATTAGCTTTATCTGCCATCCCGATATCCCGCAGGATCTCATCCGAACGCTCAAACGCAGCCTCTTTGGGCTCTCCGCGAACGGTAATCAGCCCTTCAGCAATGTTCTCGCGAGCAGTCTTGTTGGCAAACAGCGCATAGTTCTGAAAGATAAAGGCCGTTCTCAGGCGCATCTCTTTGATTTGCGCATCATTTGCCTTTTGCACATCAATGGGTTTGCCATCAAGGATGTACTCACCCTTTTCAGGCGTCTCAAGAAAGTTGATGCACCGCAGCAGGGTCGACTTACCCGTTCCGGAAGGTCCGATAATGGCGATACGCTCGCCTTTTTCGATATCCAGGTCGATCCCGTTCAACACAGGAACACCATTATAGATCTTTGTGAGCCCGCGGATCTGGATCATCTGGAAACAGCCTTTGAGAGTTGTTTTTCAATACGGGTCTGGATGAAAGCAAGGCTCTCGACAACGGCCCAATAAATCACCGCAACCACAATAAATGTCTCGAAGTACAGGAAGCTTCCCGCAGCTTCTTTCTGCGCAGCCCCCATCAACTCGGTAACACCCAATGTAAAGGCCAGACTGGTGCTCTTGATCAGGTCGATGAAGTAGTTGATCAGAGTTGGCGCAGCAACACGTGAAGCTTGCGGCAGAATGATCCGGCGCATCATCTGGCTGGTAGACATCCCGATCGACTTTGCCGCTTCCCACTGGCTGCGGTCGACGCCGAGGATCGCAGCACGGATACTCTCTGCCATATAGGCGGAAAAGTGCAGCGTCAGCCCAATAATCGCCGCCGTAACCCCGTCAATCGCGGTGAGAAACGAGAACAGCTGCGGCAGCCCGTAGTAAAACAGAAACAGCTGCACCAGCAGCGGTGTTCCGCGGAAGAAGCTGATAAAGAGCCGCGTGGCCGCATCCAGAACAGGAAAGCGAACCACACGGATAATCGCAAAGAGCGATGCAAGTATGAGCGCCAGAATCATGGACAAACTTGCCATACCCAAAGTTAGGGGCAGGTATTTTAAGAGGACTGGCACAAGGCCAAGCATATAATCCAGATTTAAGGCGTGCATACTCAGGTCTTATTATAGTTATTTAAAAACAGACGGCTTAGTCAGCTTTAGTGATGTCCGCACCAAACCACTTGTCGGAGATCTCAGCAAGCTTGCCAGAAGCCTTCAGCTCAGTGATAGCAGCATCCACCTTAGCAGCCAAAGCTTTACCTTCTTCATCACTGCGGAACGGCATTGCATTACGGATCTCGGAGAATGGAGAACCAGCCAGCGCCAGCGGCAATGGAGTTTCTTTGATCAGCTGAGAAGCACTCACACGTCCATGACAAATGCATCAACGCGGCCAAGTGCAGTATCCTGAGCCACATTGCTTCGTAGGTGCGGATGTCAATCTCATCAGCGTACGGCAGCTCGCGCATCAGGTCTTCATAGTTAGAACCGAGGTCGACCGCAACGCTTTTACCCTTCAGGTCTTCAACACCAGTGATTTCCTCATTACCGGCCTTAACTACAACCTGTGCACCATCAAAAACGTATGGCTGGGTAAAGGTGTATTTCGCTTCACGCTCAGGAGTAATGGTGATCTGGTTTGCAATAGTGTCAATGCGGCGTGCTTCCAAAGCACCAACCAAACCGGAGAAGCTCATGGTCACGAATTCAACATCGTCACCAGTCTGCTCTGCAATCGCACGGGCAACATCAACTTCAAAGCCCTGCAGGACATCCTGCTGGACGAAAGTGAATGGGAAATAACCACCAGACATGCCCACGCGGATTGTTTCAGCCTGAGCAGGAACAGCCACCAGAAGAGCAAGGGCAGCAACAGTAGAACGAGAGAACATATCTATTCCTTATTCGTATTTCTTTATTGAGCGTGTTTTACCAGAATGAGGAAAATTTTCTACAATCAAGCGGTCAAAAAGCCGATTTAAGTCAGATAAACTACCAAAAGTAGTCGCTATTAGAAATTACCATCAAAAAACACAATACGCATAAAAAATACTTCCGAGAATGGCCAACTTAACAAAATCTCATTTAGGAACGGTTTGCGCGCTCCTTCAATTATCAAGTAAAATCACTGCGCAGATACAGCGCAAACGTGTACTTGGCCCTATTTTTAGGCCAAAGGTCTGGCTCGCGACTCACCAAACTGAAAAAAAATGCTCCCCGCAAAACAGAGAGCATTTCGCGCCCAAACTGAGGCCTGTTGATCAGCTCACCATGTCGAAGAAATCCGCCTCCAACTCACACATATGAGTAAAGCTCTCCGATATCTCGCTCTGGCGCTGCATCCTCTCTTCTGCTCCGTGCACATTCACTTCATGCTTGAGCCAGTCGATGAACTCGCCAAACTCGTCACATGCCAGAAACCCGACCCATTCAGCAAGATAGGCCCGTTTAGGCTGAGGCTTGGAACCTTCACGAAGCCCCCACTCACGGTAAACCCATTCAGAAGCAAGCAGTGTCGTCATGCCATCAATGTAGTGGCCCTTACCAGCGGTCGATAGCAACATGGCACCAATCGCGCGGGTAACGCTGCTTGGCTCGAAGTTCTCGTAGACCTCGGGATCAACACCCAACTCCTTGAAAGTCCGCTGGAAGAAATCAAGTTCATTGGCAGTCAGGTTATGCGCAAATGTGGACAGGCGCGCTTGGCAGCCATTGTAGGCGCTTTGGCAATGAGAAAACCGAGAGCAGACGCAAGATCCTGGATATAGTGATAATCCTCCAGCATATAGCGTTTAACGGAGTCAGCGCTCACCGTGTCATCGCCAATCGCACTCGTAAACGGATGACTGATTGCCTTGTGCACTTCGGCCCCGCAGATTTCACAAGCCAATCCGTGAAGGTCTCATCTGTATGAGTGAGCTTGTAATTGGCATAACTTGCAGTGTTCAGCATTCTCGTGTGCCTCCCAACACATTGTCCTGGAGCGTATTCCCGAAAAGTGGTTCCGATTTTCGGACAGGAACACGCATGAAAATATAGAGTTGGAGCTTGGTGCGTGAATGCATATGAACGCAACAGGCTCTAGAGTACATCTACATCAAACAATGCCACTCAGAGTCATGCTGTGCTAGGCGGAACTCACCGTATATGCCCCCTGATATTTTGGGGGTATTATCTGGCTTCCGCCATGGGCCAACACACGGAACCATCAATATTGCAGAGCAGGTTAACCTTGCCACTCATACAAAATATCCGGCGCACCTTCTTCATTCTCTGAACCGCTTGTCCGCTTCACTTCCTTAAAACCATGCGCTTCGTAAAATACTCTGGCATCCCTATTCTCGACAAAGCACATAAGCTTCAGAGTCCCGGATGATTGAGCTTTTGCCAGCTCCAGGAGCTTGGAGCCAATGCCTTTCCGCAGGTGTCGCGGGTCCAGATAAAGCTGTTCTATCCAGTCATCTTTGGTGGCCATCATACCGATGATTTGCTCATCTCCTATGACTATTGTCAGTTCATTGCTCTTAAAAACAATATTCTGAAAAAAACCAAAGGTCTTCTTCCGGTGTGTGTAGTTTTGGCAAAAACGACAGGCAGTGATCCCGTGACAGCCGATACATGCGTGCAACTTCCGGCAGTTCGTCATACTGCGCCGCTCTGATCTCAAACTCCTGCATACTCCCCCCATATTTGGGCAGAAATTTAGCATAGACCCTGCCCAAAGTGTCCAGCAAACACGAATGGCACCACATGGCATCCATGCAGTGTTGCACCTGAGTTTCCCCGAGAAACGGGATGAGCAAGGCGAGCAGGCAATGCCTGCGCTACTTGATTAAATTAGTTTCTTCGGCATCAGCTGTCGCCTTGCCCGGACGTTTTTGTAGGAGCTATGGCCAAGGTCCAAAAGACGCTGTAAACGACATTTCTCGTAGAGAAGTGTCGACAGTGCTGACGCCCTCTGGTTTGGCCGCGCATCCTCCCGCCCCAACACTCATGGCGTTTGGGCAACCTCCACGGACCTGCTGCGAAATACGTTACCTCCCACAGTAGCCCCATCCAGCCTACGACCAACTGACGGACGGCCCACCAGCAAGCCCGTTACGTAGGCATGGGTCTAGTATGACCACGACTCAAAGCGAGGGGGATAAGTTTTTGGCGGGAAGGAGCAGTCTTCCTGCTCAAACGAAATGTGGTTTAGGGTCAAAGTGATGACTTCTAGAGCATGTTGCGTTCATATGAATTCACGCAGTAAGCTCTAAGCGTATATTTTCACGCGTATTCTTCTCCGAAAACCGGACCCACTTTTCGGGAATACGCTCTAATGCCTGTATTGCTGGCTCTGGATACCGCATCGCGCTGCGCTTGTGCGGCATGACGTCGTTG
>BAXV01000106.1 GCA_001310715.1 Pseudovibrio sp. JCM 19062 | reverse complement strand
CAGTAAGGTCAAATCGGCGGCGCGACATTTAAACTCTCCTCTGACTAGAGAGTTTGAATCATAAAACCGGCCCTGAACGCAAGCAGGTAATGGGTTTACGCTCTAGTATTGCGCGGTGAGTTCTATTTCGCAGAGCGCCATTTATGGAACTATAATTGTGGTCTAATCGAACATCAAACACACGGGCTAGCTTTCTGAACTTGGCCGGTACCGGCAACCAAACGCGGGGTGTGTTGGAGTTTTAGTTTGCGTTTGGCTGCCGATGTGGGTGATCCTGGGCCTGACTGGTCTATGTTGAGCCGTGCCAGGCGGTTTCTTGAGAGTGTCTTTCGCAGATGCTGGCCTGCCGCGATAAATTTGGTGGTCAGTGTCGTTGCGACACTTCGGAATCCAACCGATTATCTTCGTGGGTAGATGTGTTTTCGCCGTGCTTCAGATAAGCTGTCATGCTTTGGCACAGTCTTTTTCTTTAACATCTTAAACGGCAGGCCAGTCTGCCTCTTTTGCTCGCCTTTTAGGCTGGCGTTGAAAGCTGGCAGGCAGCTTTCAACAGGGATATCGCAGTCTCCCCCGTTTCAAAGGCAAAGGCCTTTAAACGTACCAGGCGAGACCTAACCAGATCCAGAGCGGGGCAGGCACAATGCCCCAGATGAATATGGCGGGCAGATAGTTATAGATATTCATGTGTCCCTCCTGATGTTTCTCAGATGAACTGGAAAGCGTCTGCGAGTGCGACGAGGCAACCTGCTGGGATGCCCAAGGATACGAAGATACGAACGTGTCTGAGGAAAGACAGCTCCACTGTGCTGGCTTTGGAAGGACCATAATCTCTTCCGTCCAGATAAATGCTCGTGATCATCGTTAGAAACAGCAGGAACCAAAGGACAACAAGGCCTTCTGCGATTAAGACAATTGCTGGCAACATAATGAGCCTCCAAAGAACATTACACTCAGAGCGAAAGACTTAAGCTGTAGCTGCGATGGATACCTGAAAGGGTGTTTTACCTGTGTTCAGCTGAATTTTCTGATCCAGCTACCCTAAAAACCTCGCTCTTCGCTGCAACCTAGCCCCTTTGCCTCTAAAGATCTATTTCATAAGTATGTTTAACATGAGTCGAATAAAAAGAAACATATAATTTATATCTTTACCGATTAAAGTTGTGATCAAACCGCGTTTGCAGCATAAATTATTGGCATTTCAATTATTTAGGTGGGTTGTAGAAAATGTTGATTTCGTTGTTCTGTGTCGCGGATTAATATGATATATCCAATTAATATCTTTGGAGGCCCAATATGCGTTTAAATCAGGCAAGCGATTTTGCTTTGCGACTCGTTATGCAGTGTGCCATGCAGCCCGATCTGACTCAGCGCATTGAGCAGGTCGTGCAACAGCAAGGCTTTTCCCGCGGGCATGTCATGAAATTGGTTAATCAGCTTTCGCGTGCAGGCATATTAAAAACCATGCGTGGACGCGGCGGCGGCTTCAAGCTTGGACGCGCGGCCAAGGACATTAGTGTCGGAGATGTGGTTCGGGCCGTCGAGAGTGACTTTGCGTGGTGGAGTGCTTGCGTGAGAACGACTGCGGGGCAATCAGTTGCTCTTTCCTACCCACATGTCGTTTAAAGCCGCTCATGCAAAGAGCCTCGGGCGCATTCATGAGTGTGCTCGATCAAATGACGATCGAAGGCGCAGTTTACGGCCTGCCCGTGCCAGAAGCGTTTGAGATTAAGTCAGCTTAATTCGACGAACTCTAAGTTTACACTAGGTATTTACTGAAATATTCACAGTAAAATCTTTATTTATCTTTATTTAATAACTAACATTGCTAATATTGCAAGTGAAGTGCGTAATTGTACTTTGTGTCGTGAATATGTATCTCGTATCACCTCGTGGCTTTTCAGTTAAATACAGTTTGATCGCATAGTACCGAGCTATCCAAGCAAATTGCCAACGCGCTTATTCGCGCTGTGGCCGTACTCATTTGCATGCCGACATCGGTGATAGTGTTGCCCGCTCGATCAGCTGGAACAGAATACCTGCCAGCGGCAATTATGTGAGGTTGGGAATGTGGTACAAAGAGCGTTTTCTGGAAGCAACTTCACTTGTAGTTTTAGCTACAACCTGCCTTCTTGGATTCTCAGTTAATCCTATCAATGCTCAAGTGGTTATCACTGGTACCGTGAATGTTCCACCAAGCTCTGTCGATGGGCGCCCTGGTTTGGAAGTCGGAGACGGGGTGACCGATGGAACCTTGAATATTTCCTCTGGAGGAAATGTTAGAATTGGGCTGACGTCAATATTGGGCAAACTGGTGCCAATGGTACCGTTAATATCACCGATGGTGGTATAATGAGACGGGCCGATCCTATCACTTCACTGGAGGTTGGCACTCAGGGAACGCTAACTCTTTCTACGGGAGGTGTACTCAGAGCGGGTCAGGACAATCTAGTCTTACGCTCTGGTGCGACGATTAATATAGGCGCTGCATCGGGCGATCCCGCAGAAGCAGCTGGCCGGGTTCGTACGCAATTTCTTACTTTTGATAATGGCGCGACAGTTTTCGTCAACACAACCAATACCGGCGGGCGGCATTTAAATACACGGCTGTCATCAACTGCAGTCGGTGATGGTGATATCTTCATTGAAGAAGGAACAATAGAATTTCGCCGCAACAACACCCAGTTTACCGGCACAATGACCGTGGATGAAGGCGCGAACGTCCGCTTCAGGAACACGAATGCCGCTGGGGGGACCCAGTTTGAATTCACGGGCGGTAGCGTCACTGTATTTGGAAATACAACCGTTACTGGGGACATTTTGGTCCTCAATGGACCGGAGACGCATGATGCAACCTTTATAACGGAATCAGGCAATCTCAATCTTAATGGCGACATATCCGGAGCCGGAGCCGTGCGGTTTACAGGAGATCGCAGAATCAGATTGGCGGGAAATAACTCCTGGAGTGGCGGAACAACTATTGATGGTACTGAAGTTCACTTCTCGAGTGCCGCAAACCTTAGCACCAGTGACATCGACCTGATTAACGGCCACCTCACCTTTATCGGGACCACAGCTACAATCAGTAATCTCATAGACTTAGATGGAGCATCTTTAATTGAAGTTGGCAACGGAGATACTCTGACTGTTAGCAATGACATTAGTGGTACGGGCAGTCTGGAGAAAATTGGCGCAGGCACTTTGGTGCTGGGTGGCGCAGGCAGTACCTTTAGTGGCGGACTGGAACTATCGAACGGGATAGTGCAGTTTGGTGCCGCCGCAAACGTTGGCTTGGGCACTATCACCTTTGCTGGTGGTGATCTGAGCTATGTTTCAGGGGCAGATGCTTCTATTGCCAATCTCATTGAAGTGGAAAGTAATGGTACGCTTGATGTCGCGCTCGGCCGGACACTTACGCTGACAGGTATTATCTCTGACGGTAGCGGTGCGGGTCAGCTTACAATCGGTTCTGGCGGGACTGTTGATCTTCAGGGTAACAACGTGTTTTCCGGCGGGCTACGCATTTTCGAAAACAGTTTCGTCTCGTTCTCTGATCTCCAAAACATCGGCACAGGCCCGGTCATCCTTGAAAACGGCAATCTTCTCTACACCGGTTCTTCGGATATAACTCTTTCCCAGCTTTCGATTGTGACTGCGACGACCAATACGATTGATATTAGTGATGGCAGCGTTGATATGGAGGTTTCCTCCAACTTATCAGGCACCGGGAACCTAACAGTTGATGGTGGGAACTCATTCACGCTTTCTGGCGTTAACTCGGGTTGGACAGGTGATCTGACCGTCGTGGGCACTGAGCTGATTTTTAATGCCGCTGAAAATGTTGGAAATGGCGCTCTCGGCATTACCCTGGACTCCTCAAAACTGACATTCACTGGCGATGATACAGTGACACTTACCGACCTATCCTTCCTCAGTTCCGGTAACGAAATCAGCACAACCGATGCTGACGGCATCATCAATATTATGTCGGACCTGACCGGATCTGATCAGATTTTGTTCACTGGTCCGGGAGAGATTGCCCTACTGGGTGACAATTCTGGTTATTCAGCCGATATCGAAATCAGCTCCGGTACAGTTGATCTCTTAGGCTTCTCAACCGCTGACAGCGGGAGTGGCAATGTGATCGTGAACGGTGGGAGACTGCTTTATCTGGGCGGAGGTGACGAGACTGTTGACACGACCAAGCTACAAGTTGGCAACGCAGACAACTCCATCGATATCAGCGCCTCCGCAGCCAACCTTACCTGGACCGGATCAATAGCACCAGGCGGTGGTACTTTTGAAAAGACCGGTGCCGGGAGGCTTATTCTGTCTGATGGTACAAAGTCACTGGTAAGCAGCAGTATCAACGAAGGGATTTTGCAGGTTGGTGTATCGGCAATCGACACCGCCGTTCTGGACAGTGATCTTATCATCCATACAAACGGGACACTGACAGGGTATGGTACGGTTTCCGGTAATGTGATCCTGGATGGCGGCACCATATCTCCCGGAGCCTCCTTCGGTACGATCACTCTGGGCAATCTAAACGCAACAGGCGTTGGCGGTACTCTTACTATGGACGTCGGCTCTGACGCTATGGCCGGAACGACAAACTCAGATCAGATACAGATCCTTTCCGGCGGCGGCGTTGATTTGACCAACATTGCGCTAGATCTGGTCTATATTGATGGTCCACACAAGATTGGGATTGGCGATACATTTAAGATCATCGACAATCTCTCACCACCGGGAACCGAGCCGGTTGTGGGAACCTTCTCATCGGTCGATGATAGTATGTTCCTTCTGGATGTAAGAGTGCTCTATGGCGTTCCTTCCGATGCAAATGATGTGGTCATCCAGTTCGTTCGAAGTGATAACAACTTCGATGGCCTTGCCGAGACGCGCAACGAATATGCCGTTAGTGCAGGCTTGAATACTATTAGTTTAAGCGGAGCCCTCTTTACTGAGCTTGCACCACTGAATGACGAACAAATCAGGGTACTCCTGACGCCGCTGGCTGGCGAACTACATACATCAACCCGTGCCATTTTGTTGGATGATAGCCGGTTCCTGCGGCAGGCCGTCAACGACCGGCTCTTCCAAGCTCGTAGTGCTTTTGCCGAAGAGTTGGATGAGAGCACGGCTTCCAGCAGAGTTGGGTCCTACGAGATGTGGGGACAGGTCTACGGCAGCTGGGGTACATTCTTTTCTGATGGGAACGCACGGACAACAGACCGGAATGTTGGCGGTTTGTTTGTCGGGGTTGATGCTGAAGTTGACGAAACTCTGAGATTGGGTGTTATCGCCGGATTTGGGCGCACATCCATCTTCATCAATTCACTCGATGCGGCTTCGCAGAGTGATAATTACAGTGTTGGTGGGTACGCCAGTGCCAACCCGCTCTGGGATTTGCAACTCCGTGGCGGTGTTGCCGGTACTTGGTACAACATCTCAACCAGCCGCGATATTGCGTTTGTTCCGGTGGAGACGCTCGAATCCGATCAGTTTGTTAGTTCCGTGCAGGTGTTCGGTGAGATGGGCTACAACTTTCAAACTCAGTACGGTGATTTGGAACCGTTTATCGGCGTGGCTTATGCCGACTTGAGAAGTCCGGGTTTTGTTGAGCACGGCGGTGTCGCTGCTCTGCGAGCGGGCGAGGAGTTTAATGACCTCACCTTTATGACACTGGGTGCCCGCGGTGAGGTGGACCTGTCGAACTACCTCTACAGAAACACAAGCTTCGTTGGCTTTGCAGCGTGGCAGTATGCTTCGAAAGACGTGCTGACCTTCGATCAAAGGTTTGTTGATAGCGGCGTTCCGTTCACCATCGCGAGCGTTCCGATTGGGCGTAACGTGTTCTTGCTTGAGACCGGTCTGCAGACCCATCTTACAGAGAACATTGAGTTTAACGTCAACTACTATGGCCTGATTGCCGGTCAGGCACAGGACCACGGCGTAAGCGCCCGGCTGTCCGTAAGGTTCTAGAACATTGCTCTAGGCTACTGCCCTACCCGATCAGCCTCTTTGTCTTCCCGTCAAACAGGCAGATCCGGGACACATCTATAGAGAACGTCATACTCTCTCCCGGTTCGCAGGCAAACAGCGGGGATACACGAGCTTTGGCAGGCTGGTCTGCAAAGCGAATGAGGCAGAGTGTATCGGCACCAGTTGGCTCGACGAGCTCCACATCGCATTCTATTTCTGGATTGGTACTTTGGCCGAAAGCGTTGTGTGTGATCATCTCGGGGCGCAAGCCGAGGATGACCTTGCTGTCTGAGCGTCCTGCAAGGTGCTCGGAATTTAGCAGTGGCAGAAAGTACTCTATGGGCTGCCCTTTAAGCAGTGTGGGCAGTATGACGCCAAACTGGTCTTTCCGACGCGCGACTTCGACCTCGACAAAATTCATCGGCGGAGCACCCACGAAGCCAGCTACATACATGTTTGCCGGTGAACTGTAGATCTCCTGAGGTGTACCAATTTGCTGGATAACACCATCTTTCATGATGGCAATGCGGTCGGCAAGTGTCATGGCTTCAATCTGGTCATGGGTCACATAGACATGGTTGCCTTGAGCGTCTGGTGAAGCTTCTTGATCTCCGTGCGCATTTCTCCGCGCAACTTGGCATCCAGATTGGAGAGCGGTTCGTCAAACAGGAAGATTTTGGGACGGCGCACAAGCGCACGTCCCATGGCAACGCGCTGGCGCTGTCCGCCGGACAACTGCGAAGGCTTGCGGGAGAGCAGGTGTTCGATTTGCAGCAGACTTGCGACCTCGCGCACCGCAGCTTTGCGTTCGGCCTTGCTGATCTTGCGCATCTCCAGCCCAAACGCGATATTCCGCTCCACCGTCATGTTGGGGTAAAGCGCATAGCTTTGGAACACCATGGCGATATCACGGTTTTTTGGATGTACATCGTTGACGACTTCACCATCAAGCCGAATGGTTCCCTCTGTAATGGTTCCAGCCCCGCGATGATGTTGAGTAGTGTCGACTTTCCGCAGCCGGAAGAGCCGAGCAAAACGAGGAACTCACCGTCTTTCACATCAATTGAGATGTCGTTCAGAACAGGAGTTGAGCCATAGGATTTTGACGCATGTTCGATGGATATGGTTGCCATGTGGAAGTATGCCTCTAGCCTTTGACCGCGCCAGCGTGAGTCCGCGCACGAAGAAACGTCCAGCAATGATGTAAACAACAAGGGTCGGCGCGGCGGCAATAAGCGCAGCGGCCATGTCCACGTTGTACTGTTTTACACTGGTGGTTGAGTTGATGAGATTGTTGAGCGCAACGGTTACGGGCTGAGAGCCCCCCGAGGTGAAACTGGCTCCGAACAGAAACTCGTTCCACACCTGCGTGAACTGCCAGATCACCGAGACCACAATGATGGGCAGCGAGAGCGGCAGCATGATGTGCCAGAAGATACGAAAGAACCCTGCCCCATCCATAGTAGCCGCGCGCACCAGCTCTTGAGGCACTGAAACGTAGTAGTTGCGGAAGAACAGCGTTGTGAAGCTGATGCCGTAGACAGTGTGCACCACAATCAAGCCCGTGATGGAGTTGGCGATGCCTAAAAACCCAAGCGTTTGCGCCATGGGCAGGATGACGATCTGGAACGGATGAAGCAGCCAAACAGCATGAGCGCAAAAATGAGGTTGGCTCCACGGAACCGGAAGAGCGACAGGGCGTAACCGCTCAAGGCTCCGATCATGGTTGAGATGATCACCGATGGTACGGACATGATCACCGAGTTCATAAAGTATGGGCGCAGCCCTCACAGCGCACCCCGATGCACGCTTGCGACCACGCCTCCCGCCAGTGCGAAATTCAACTCATGGGGCAGGTCCAGCAGGCGCCCGTACGGATTTCCGCCAGATCCTTCAGAGAGGTCGACAGCACCACGTAGATTGGGCCCAGATACAAAACCGCTGCGATCAGCAGCAAAGACCAGATAAAGATACGGCCAAGCAGATAGCGTTTGCCACTGGCACCGGGAAGTGTTTTCGCTTCAGCCATGACGCTTTGCCCTCAACTCGGAATAAAGATAGGGCACAATGATCGCAGCAACGGTCGCCAGCATCATCATGGCAGAGGCGGCCCCAAGACCGATCTGGTTGCGGCGGAAGGCCATCTCATACATGAAGTTGGCCGGAAGCGTTGACGAATAGCCGGGCCCGCCATTGGTGAGCGCAACAACAAGGTCAAAGCTCTTAATGGACAGGTGGGCGAGAATAACAAAGGCTGACAAAAACACGGGCCTGAGCGAGGCAGAATGATGCAAGATAGATGCGCGTGGTGCTGGCACCATCCAGATGGGCGGCGCGGATGATGTCTTCATCACCGTGCGCAGGGCCGACAGGAACAGCGCCATCACGAACCCCGAGGCCTGCCAGACGGCTGCAATCACCACCACATAGATTGCCATGTCGCGGTTCACAATCCAGTCGAACTGGAAACTCTCCCACCCCAGCTTTTGCATATAGCTTTCGATGCCGAGTGACGGATTGAGTATCCATTTCCACGCGGTGCCGGTGACGATAAAGCTGACCGCCATGGGGTAAAGATAAATCGTGCGCAGCGCCCCTTCCGCTCGAATGCGCTGGTCGAGCAGCACTGCCAACACACAGCCAATGGTGATTGCGAACAGGATATAAAGACTGCCGAAAATCAGGAGATTATGGAAGGCCACATCCCAGCGGTCCATTGCGAACAGCCGTACATATTGCTGAAAACCCTGCACCTCAAAGGAGGGCAACATGCGGGAGTCAGTCAACGAGATGATGCCGGTCCATGCGATAAAGCCATACACAAAAAACACGATGAGCAGGAACGGCGGCACCACCACCAGCTGTGGCAAATATCGCTGCAATCTGTCAAGAACAGACATCTGCTGCTTGCGCTGCTGGAGGTTGGACATAGGGACTCGCTTTACTCAACGGGACTAGTGGTCTTGGATGCCTACGCTTTACCCTGACTGCCTATGAGAAATCAATCTGCCAGCATGACAGTTTCCGCAAGCCTCCTGACGGCCTCTTGCGAAGACATATCCGTATTGAAGTGCTCGGTCACCACATCCAGAAACGCACCGCGCACCGCGCCGGATTGTACGAACTCATGGGCAATGGAGCCGACCACCGTGCCACGTGCTTCGTTGAGAAGCAGGTCTTCGCTCGACTTGATAGCACATTCGTCAAAGCCGTCCAGATTCACACCCATTCTGGCGGGAATTGAACCTTTCAGCAGATTGAAGTTCTTTTGAACGTCTTCATCCAGCAACATGGAGGCCATCAATTGCTGTCCTGCCTGTTGCTCGGGATCATCAACCTTGAACATGGCAAAGCTGTCGGAGTTGATGATATAGCCGCCTCTGGATGGCGAGGGTACACATACGAAATCTTCGCCCGGCTTTAGGCCTGCTGCCAGAAATTCAGCCTTTGCCCAATCTCCCATGATCTGCATGGCCGCATCCCCGCGCATCACCATGGCAGTGGCAAGGTTCCACTCACGCCCCGGTGAACCCGGATCCACATAGGTGCTGAGTTTGCGCATCTGATCAAAAACTTTGATCATGGTGTCAGACTCCAAAGCCTCCGGGTCCAGATCCTGATAGACTTGCTTGTAAAAATCCGCTCCACCAATGCCCAAAAGCACAACTTCAAAAAGCGTTACATCCTGCCAGGGTTGGCCGCCATGTGCCAACGGGAGGATACCGGCTGCCAATAGCTTTTCCGCAGCCTCATTAAAC
>BAXV01000105.1 GCA_001310715.1 Pseudovibrio sp. JCM 19062 | reverse complement strand
GCAGTCGGGGCCGGGACAAGCAGCTCCGCAACAGGGCGCGGGCACGGCACAGTATCCTCTCTCTGGCCAGCCTGTTCAGGGTGGTGCAGCCAATCAGCAGGTGATGGCGGTGCAGGTTGCAGAGGCGCTGCGGGATTATCTGAGAAAGGAGATTAACTCGGAGATCTCCAAGCAGATTGGTCCGGTTAATGAAAAGCTGTCGGAGATCCTGATCACCTATCTGCAAGATAGATCACGGGACCGGTAAGTGAATTCTGAATCAATCCTTACGAAGGGCGCTTGCTCTTAGGAAAAAGTTCACAAATGGAAGGGCGTGGCGTCAATAGTCTGTAAATGGCAATAATAACAAGCATATTGGAGAAAAAAAATGCCAAAGACTATTGAAGGACAATGCAACGCAGTTGCGCCTTCCAATGGCACGGCTGTTGAGGCGAATGTGATTGCGCTTCTTGGGGTGGCGCCCGGATTTGCGCTGGCGCTGACTTATCTGACAGCGGCGCAATCAACGGGTGTGCTTTTTGAGAATGCTGTCGCAAATGCACAGCGTCAGAACATCATCGCGCAATCCGCGCTGAACGAGGGCATTTTGCATACCTATTCTGTTGGTTCCATGGCTGCTGCAAACAGCATTGCGCATATGGACCCTAAAGAAGTCGAGCCCATGAATGACAGTTTGCTCGATGCATTGCGTCACTATTTTTCGCGTTAAGTCGCGTGGTTTGGCCGGTCTGCAACGGCCATTGAGTTTTCTAAATATTTGCGAGTTTGCCTCTGGTCAGTGCACGACTACGCCTGATCAGGGGTAAAGCAGGGCTGCGTTATTACCGAATTGCTTCTGAGTTCGGTTGTTCAGGTGGGAGTGACTATATGGCAGATATTCCAGGGATTGGCCCCGAAATACGGGAAGAAAGCACAGTGACGGATGCTGTGACGCAAACCAATGTGATGGTTCTCGGGGATGCATCGGCAATTGCTATGGGGAACCTTTATGCGTCTCTTGCGCATTCGACGGGCATTTTGTTTCAGAACTCAGTTTCGTCCGCTGCCCAGTTTTCTACTCTTGCCCAGGCGACGACCAATCAGGGCGTTATGCAAATTTATTCCACGAATACCATGGCCGGTGCTTCGGCCACAGAAAAGCTGGCTCAGGACGGGACGTCTGATCAGCTGAAAACGCTGCTGACTACCTTGCGTAGTCTCAATCAATAACCGGAACTTTCGAGCTTCGCTCTCTGGTGCATGCGCCAGAGCGATGTGAATGGTTCTGATGCATCCTTAATGTTGTAGTAGCGCGTACTCCTTTGGAGCCAGTTCAAGGAAATGCAGAACCGGATTTTGACCAGAACTGTATGAAAGAGGACTATTAGAATGCCAACTACTGTTAGCCCAATGATCACTGACGCTGTTACCCAGTCCAACGTAAAGGTCGTTGGTGAAGCCCCTGCGATGGCAATGGGCAGTGTCTATCAGACTATGGCTCACTCCACTGGAATTCTCTTTGAGAACTATGTCTCTGCCTCTCAGCAGCAGAACATTCTTTCTCAGGCAGCGGCTAACCAGGGAGTTATGCAAATCTACTCCATGGATACGATGGCTGGTGCTGGCGCTACCGAAAAAGTTGCTCAGAGCGGTACTCCAGACCAGTTGAACACGCTGATGACGATCCTGCGTGTTTTCAATCCAACCTAACAGGACTTGGCGCCGCCTTCTGGTGGCGTCGGCTCAAACTGCAGTCAATGGTATCCGGATGGTTGCCTGTAGGCGTGCCCTTGGTGGTCTCTGCGAAGCCACCGGATGCCAGTTCTCTCATTTAAAGCGGTTCGTCTTCGGGTTGAGATTGTCGAACTGCTTTAGTCCTTGTTTTCTAGCGTATCAGTCTCCGAAAGCCGGTTTCCACCAATCGGAGATACGCTTTATCTTGAAGGATGATGACTATGCCAGATTCGGTTAGTCCAATGATCACAGATGCCGTGACCCAGTCGAATGTGAAGGTGGTTGCTGAAGCACCTGCCATGGCGATGGGGTCGCTGTATCAGACTATGGCGCATTCCACCGGTATTCTGTTTGAGAATAACGTGGCGGCCTCGCAACAGCAGAATACGCTTGCGCAGGCTGCTGCCAACCAGGGGGTCATGCAGATCTACTCCATGGACACAATGGCAGCAGCTGGTGCTACAGAGAAGATTGCTCAGACTGGTACAACAGATCAGCTCCAGACCCTGCTTACCATCCTGGAAGCATTCCGTCCGGGCCGATAAATGACTTTTTGACACCTCTCGTGTGCGTTAGATTTCAACCTTCCCTGCTTCGGCAGGGAGGTTTGTCGTTTTGGCATGGTGTCTTTTGCTGACAGAGACGGTCTAAATGGGTATAGGTGTCTCCACTAATAATGCCCAAAGGCTGAAAATGACATCTACACTGACCCCCATTTTGGTCTGTGCGCTCTATAAATTTGTTGAGTTCGCGGACTTTGAAGATATGCGCGAACCGCTGCTTACCTACTGTAAAGACCGTGGTATTCGCGGTAGTCTTCTTATTGCTCGCGAGGGCATTAACGGAACGATTGCCGGTGAAGAGGCACAGATGCGGGACGTGATTGCGTACCTGCGTAACGACCCGCGTTTCAGCGATATCAATGTTAAGGAAAGCTGGGCGAAGACAGTGCCGTTCAAGCGTATGAAGGTGCGGTTGAAGCAGGCAATTGTGAATATGGGCGTGAACCATATCGATCCCAATGACCTTGTGGGCACCTATGTAAAGCCGGAAGACTGGAACGCTTTGATCTCCGACCCGGATACGGTTGTGATTGACACGCGCAATGACTACGAGTTTGCGCTGGGCACGTTTGAAGGGGCTGTTGATCCTGATACGGAGACCTTCAATGAGTTTCCTGAATGGGTCAAGCGCAACGATAATTCTCTGCGCGCCAAGAAGAAGGTTGCGATGTTCTGCACGGGCGGTATCCGCTGTGAGCGGGCGACAGGTCTGATGCTGGAGCAGGGCTTTGATGAGGTTTACCACCTTGAAGGCGGTATTCTGAATTATCTGGAAAAGGTGCCAGAGGACAAGAGCCTCTGGAAAGGCGAGTGTTTTGTGTTTGATGACCGCGTGTCCGTAGATCACAAACTTGAGGCTGGCTGGGGCAAGAACCTGCCGGAAAAGACTAAGAGAGTTTTGGCACCCTATCAGATTGACGATAAGCCTTCTGAACCTGGCGAAAGCTGAAGCGGAATTGATTGAGGGGCGGTTTGACCGCCCCTTCTTATTTTGGGCCGGTTATTTTGGGCCACTCGCTTTTGTGATGAGGGAAAATCTTATCCCCGCTGGCATCACATGATGTAGTCTTGATTTCATGTTCACGTAAACGGGCAGCTGATGGACCGACCATCAGTTCGGCGTGGACTGGGCGGGGCTACCGGGAGAAGTAACGCATCCTCCGGCGGGTCCGTTGAAACACCCCTTGAAAGTCTTTAGTGCAGGGACCAAGCGGAAGCTGGTCACCCGATGGGCGTCTACACTGGCAGGCGTTTACCTGTTACCGATATCCTGTCTGTCTTTGACAGGTGTGGGTGTCGTTGGCAGGGCCTGCTCCCAATGCCTTTCGGTGGAGACCTTGTTTCATACAAAAACGCCCGGGTAAGGCGAGCAGCCGATGCCGAAGAAACTTATTTATCTACCATGCGCAGGCGTTGCCTGCTCGCCTTGCTCATCCGTATCTCGGGGCAAAACGATAACACCGCCGGACTAAAGAGCCAGCGGTGCTAAATCTGTTTGTTTCTATGAGCCTTGATGAGACATCAAAGTTTCCTACCAAAAGCGCAAATCAGCCAAAGCGGCAGGCTGGCAGGCCTTTTTGCTTCACATCCATTGCAAAGAGGCTTCCGGATTTTGGAAACTCTTTCAGGAGTGCCTCATCGCCATGGGGACGCAGGCTGGCCACGACCAGTGTGTTCAGGTCCGGACCCGCAAAGCATGGGATGGTCGGGCGCGGAACGGGCAGGGCGATAGAGTGCAGTAGTTGCCCGTCCGGTGCAAAGCAGTTGACGTTGCCTGCCGAGACGCCTGCGGACCAGTAGTTGCCAGCGGTGTCTGTTGTTGCGCCGTCTGGTCGGCCTACTGTGTCGTCCAGTTGCAGCAACTTCCGCTTATTGGTGGCTGTGCCTGCGTTCTGGTCAAAGTCATAGGTGAAGACTTCGCCGGAACCGGTGTCAGAGTGGTACATGGTCTTGTTGTCCGGGGACCATGCCAAGCCGTTGGAGGTTCTCAGGTCCTGAGTGATGTGCGTTACGCCGCCTTGCGGTGAGACGCGATAGAGGCTGGCGATTGGCGTCCTTGGGCTGATATCGTCCATGGTGCCCACCAGAAGCTCCGTCGGGGCCGACCTTGCCATCATTCAAGCGGGTGCGTGGGTTGTCCAGCTCGATCTGTGCGATGGCCTCGTACATCTTGGTGGCTGTGTCGAACAGAATGATCTCGTCCTTCATGGCGACGATCAGACGGCCATCTTTACAAAGGCCAAAGGAGCCGACCACCTTGGGGAAGTCCCATGTGGTGACTTCTTTGGTGTCCCAGTTCATTGCGTGGATCTGTTTTCCCAGAATGTCACAGAAGAACAGGTGTTTTGTCAGGTCGTCCCAGAGGAGACCTTCGGCCAGTTCATACCGGCCGTCCAGCAAACAGGTGATAGTGGGTGTCAACGTCATGCTCCAAACTTATGCAGCTTGGGGAAACTGCAAGCACTTTACACTGGGCCTTTTCCTGTTGGAGGGATTGATTCCTCATTGTCGGAGTAGGCCTTGGTTAAGGGTTGTTATAGAGAGAATTGGCAAAAGCGTCGAGTATTGATGTAAGATACACGTACGGTTTGCCGCGATTGATCAGCTCTCCGAAATTGGCATGGCGCTGCCTTGTTTTGTGGAGCGGATGGCGAAGGAAGAGCGCATGCGGACAACACCGGGTAGCCGCGTGAGATGATCCCGGTGGATGCGCTCAAAATCAACCGGATCGTTGGCCATAACACGCAGAATATAGTCGGCATCACCGCCCATGAGGTGACATTCGATAATCTCGGCGGAGCGGTCAACGGCCTTCTCAAAAGTGGCAAGAGCTTCTTCGGTCTGTGAGCCGAGCGATATTTCGACAAAGACATTCATACGCTTGCCCAGCTTCTTTGGATTGAGCAGGGCGACATATTTCTGGATTACGCCTTCGGACTCCAATGTGCGGACGCGGCGCAGGCAGGCGGAAGCGGACAGACCGACGAGTTCTGCAAGGTCAGTATTGGAGATACGGCCATCGTCCTGCAGGGCACGAAGGATCTTTTTATCAAGTTTGTCGAGTTTCATGGCTTTGCCGTTTTCGCAGATTATTGTGCCAAAGTGACGATCATTCGCAGAGTCTTGCTAAAATATAGCAGTAGAAGCGCAAATCGCAAGCATCTGCAATTGATATTTCAATAAGTTATGCTCAGACAAAGGCCCGAAGCTGATTGGGAGAAAAACATGCTTGTAGGTGTTCCTAAGGAAATTAAGAACCATGAATACCGCGTTGGGTTGACGCCTGATAGCGTGCATGAGGTTGTTGCTCATGGCCACGAAGTGGTTGTTGAGACCTTGCGGGTGTTGGTATTGGCGCAAGTGACGCAGACTATGAAGCTGCTGGTGCAACCATTCTGCCGACTGCTGCTGACGTTTTTGCAAAGGCAGAAATGATTGTGAAGGTGAAAGAGCCTCAGGCTGTTGAGCGTAAGATGCTCCGTCCTGATCATCTGCTGTTCACCTACCTGCACCTGGCTCCGGACCCAGAGCAGACAGCTGATCTTGTTGCCTCCGGCGCGGTCTGCATTGCTTATGAAACCGTGACCGACAGAAAAGGCCGTTTGCCGCTTCTGGCTCCAATGTCTCAGGTTGCTGGTCGTCTTTCCATTCAGGCTGGTGCAACTGCTTTGCAGAAAGCAAATGGCGGTGCTGGTGTTCTTCTCGGCGGCGTACCGGGTGTAGCGCCTGCGAAAACCGTTGTTATCGGCGGCGGTGTTGTTGGTGCCCACGCGATTGAAATGGCGATTGGTCTGGGAGCTGACGTAACTGTTCTGGACAGAAACGTTGAGGTTCTCGACGCGCTTTCCGCACGCTTCGGTTCGCGTTTGAAGACTGTTTTCTCCAGCCGCGCTGCGCTTGAGAAAGAAGTTCTGGCTGCTGATCTGGTTGTTGGTGCAGTGCTGGTGGCTGGTGCTGCTGCGCCGAAGCTGGTGACCAAAGAACACATCAAGGCAATGAAGCCGGCTCTGTTGTGGTTGACGTTGCTATCGATCAGGGCGGTTGTTTTGAAACTGCTCATGCAACGACCCATCAGGATCCAACCTACATCGTGGATGATGTGGTTCACTACTGCGTGGCAAACATGCCGGGCGCTGTGGCACGTACCTCAACTTACGCGCTGAACAACGCAACGCTGCCTTACGTGCTGGCGCTCGCTGACAAAGGTTATGAAGCTGCTCTGCGCGACGTTCCTGGCTTCCTGCCGGGTCTGAACGTTTACAAAGGTCAGGTGACTGTTGCTGAAGTGGCTGAAAATCTGGCTACACTTATGTGGCTCCGGAAGTTGCTCTGGCTCAGGAAACGGAAGTTGCCTGAAAGACGTCCTGAACGGATATGACAAATTTGAAAGCGGGGGCCATTGGGCTCCCGTTTTTGTTCGTCAGCGGTTTGAGTACCCAATTGCTTGTTTGCCGCAGCGTTAATTAGTTTGCAGGATCGACGTCGTTATAATGGTAAAAATTTACTAGTATTTATTGGGTTGGGCGGCGTCATGTCTCATGAATTGGAATTGGTTCTTCAGCATGATTTGATTGTTGATTGGAAAGAGCACTACAAAGAGGTGTTTGGTAAGCACACCCTTCTTTTGAGAAACCGCCTACCTGAGCTTCCGGTTTTCCAGACTGATAATCTGGCCCGCCTGATTGAGGCCACACCTTCTGAGCACTACGATTTTGTGCGTCCCGGTGCCATTGGCAGCAGGAAGTCGCAATGGCAGCAGGGCAGTCTTGCCGGTGCGCGGGGCGAAGATGTGCTTCGGGCAGTGGAAGAAGGGCGGTTCTGGCTTTCCTTGCGGGCCTTGCAGGACTGGGATGATGGCTTTGCGCAGGTTACTGCGAAGATCTTTGAGGAATTTGAGGGCAAGGTTCCGGGCTTTACCAGCTTCAAGCATAAAACCGGGATGCTGATTTCTTCCCCCGGTGCTCAGGTGTATTACCATGCAGATGTTCCGGGGCAATCCTTGTGGCAAGTGAAGGGCCATAAGGACGTTTATATCTACGAGAACACAGAGCCGTTCCTCTCTGACAAGCAGCTGGAAGGGATCTTTCTAGGCACGACCGAGGAGGAGATCCGGTTTGAGCCTGGTATGACGAGTTTGCGACCAAGGTGACGCTGAGCCCCGGTGAGATGGTGCATTGGCCTTTAAACAATCCGCACCGTGTTGAGAACCATGATGAAGTGAATATCTCGGTGACGACCGAGCACTTTACCCCTGAGGTGCGGAGCTTTTATGCAATCATCTATGCCAATGGATTGCTGCGCGCTGCGGGGATCTCAGGCAGCCGACATAGCTACGGGGCAAGAAAATATGCCAAGATGGCTTTGGCGGCCGCTCACAAGATGCTTTACAAGAGGATCGTAGGGTCAGGCACAAATGCAAAGAGCCAGCGCAGCTTCAGGCTGGATATGCTGCGCCGGACTTTATGGCAGAGTTGTAGGGCTGTCTGCTCTGCATTTATTGAGGTGCCTGCGGTCAGCAGCGGTAATAGTAGGCGCGTCCCCAGCGGTCATAGCCAACGCAGCGGCGCGGTGTGGTGGCTACGCCGACTAATCCACCTGCCACTGCGCCGATCCCTGCGCCTGCAACGGCAGCGCCGGCTCCGCCTCCAGTAGCTGCGCCAATAACAGCGCCTGTGGCTGCACCAAGACCACCCCCAACAAGGGCACGGTCTCTTCTGTTGTACTCGCTGCAAGCACCAAGTGTGAGCAGGGCGATAGTAATTATGATTGCTTTTCTCACGGTTGTACCCATGGTTTGTTTGTTTGAAACCTAGGGTAGGTCTTAATCGGTTGCAGATGAGTGAATTTGCTAGGTGAGGTGGCAAGGTGGTTAAATAGGGGCTGTTTACCTCTTGAAACTTGTAGGTAGATGCCAAAAAAAAAGGCCCTGCGGGGGGCAGGGCCTTTGGAATGGTGAAACCAGTTCTTTTTGTGTGGCTTATGGGCATGCCACGGCGTATGGGCGACCATATTGGTCGTAGGCTGTGCAGTTCCTTGGAGTGGTGGCGTTACCAATGACGCCGCCAGCAACGCCGCCGACGGCGGCACCTGTGAGCGTGTTGCGGACGCCACCGCCTGTGGAAGCTCCGATTGCTGCACCTGTAGCGGCACCAAGGCCACTGCCTACGAGAGTACGGTCGGTCTGTGAGGAGGAATTACAGCCAGCTAGTGCCAGTAGACCTACTGTTACGCCCATGAGAGCAAGTTTCTTCATTTTTCCAGTCTCCTTTTGCTGCCAATCCCAATTTGACCGGACCCCAAGACCTCTTGGCAGCTCGTGTTTTCTGAGCGTGAGCTAGCAAACGAAGATGGTTAAAGTTTGTTAGAAACTAGAGGCTTCGTGCCTTCTTTAGGTATTTCAACAAACCTTGGGTCGAGCTGTCTTTGTGCGTTGCGGATTGGCTGCCTTCAACCATCGGCAGAAGTTGAGTTGCAAGTTCTTTTCCGAGTTCAACTCCCCACTGATCGTAGGAGTTGATGTTCCAGATCGCTCCTTCGACGAAGACGCGATGCTCATATGACGCAATCAACCTACAGTGTGAATGGTCGAGACGATCATAGATGAGGGTGGTTGAAGGCCTGTTACCCGGGAACACCTTTTGTGGAGCTAATTTGGCAATCTCTTCTTCAGATTTTCCGTCCGCACGGAACCTGGCTTCGACCTCTGCCAGAGAGCGACCGCGGAGCAGGGCTTCACTTTGGGCAAGGCAGTTTGCCAAAAGGAGGTTGTGGTGGGTTTGCAGGTTTTCTTCATGGCTGTTGGCAGCAACCAGGAATTCGCATGGGATGATGCTCGTACCTTGGTGGATAAGCTGGTAAAATGCATGCTGGCCATTGGTGCCGGGCTCGCCCCAGACGATTGGGCCGGTTTGGGTTTCTACCGCAAGCCCGTCCTTGGTGACGCTTTTGCCGTTGGATTCCATATCCAGCTGTTGCAGGTAGGCAGGGAAGCGGGAAAGACGCTGATCGTACGGCAGAACGGCACGGGTGTCGTAACCAAGCACATTGCGGTGCCATACGCCGATCAGGCCCATGAGGAACGGGATGTTGTCTTGAATAGGCGTGGTGCGGAAGTGGTTGTCCATGGCGTGGGCACCACCAAGGAAATCAGAGAATGCATCCGGGCCGACTGCGATCATCAACGGCAGGCCGATGGCGGACCAGATGGAGTAGCGACCGCCAACCCAGTCCCAAAACCCAAAGACGCGCTCTTGGGAGATGCCGAAGGCAGCAACTTTGTCCAGCGCGGTGGAAACGGCTACAAAATGGGCACCAACAGCATCTTCACCGCAATGCTCGGCAATCCAACGGCGGGCTGTGGCGGCGTTGGTCATTGTCTCAATGGTGGTGAAGGTCTTGCTTGCGATGATGAAGAGCGTTGTTTCCGGCGTCAGCTCTGCGAGCGTATCGGCAATGTGTGCGCCGTCCACGTTGGAGACGTAATGCAGCTTCGGGCCATCATGATATGGCGCAAGAGCCAGAGTGGTCATGACCGGACCAAGGTCGGAC
>BAXV01000104.1 GCA_001310715.1 Pseudovibrio sp. JCM 19062 | reverse complement strand
GGACAGATCGGTTGAATTGAATAAGAGAGTGTTTTGGCCCATGATCAGAACGACAGGAGTGAGACATGGGGCAAAACACTCCTTTATTCAAATGGCCGCTCTGTCCATCAGTCTGGCGTTCCTTATTGTAGAGAGTTAGCCAATTATTTTCCATATTCACTAGCCTTCAAATAAGGCATCTACTACCGGACATTCTGGGACATCGCCTCTGCTGCATTGGGTCGCCATTGTAGATAAAACTTTTTCTAGTTTTTTTAAGCTAGCAATCTTCTTCTTCACGCTTGTCAGATGCTCCGTGGTCATAGCGTGTACTTCGGCGCAGGAGAAGTTACTTCCATCGACCATTTTCAGAAGTGCTCGAATTTCTTCAATGCTAAAGCCAAGTTCTCTTGATCGACGAATAAAAACCAACCGTTTTAGCTGCCTGTCGTTGTAAAGGCGATTTCCTCCAGACGTCCGGTCAGGCTTTGGCATAATCCCTATGCGTTCGTAATACCGAATTGTCTCGATGTTAACGCTGGTCAGGTTGGATAATTGGCCAATCAGATATCCTCGCGTTTTGTGATCACATCCATTTAATTTCTCTCTTGCATCTGTAGTTACTACAGATCGTATCTTATTTTTAGACGAAGGAAAAGTGACTACGCCAATGGATGATTTGATTGCTTCTACGAACCGAAACGAAGAAAGCAACGATACAAAAAAAACGTTTGGTCGCTGCTGGCGGAATAACTGGTGCGCTCGCTGCTTCGGCATGCTGCATCATCCCAGTGGTATTATTCAGCTTTGGGGTTTCTGGTGCCTGGATCAGTAATCTTACGGCATTGGATCCATATAAACCAATTTTCATCGCATTCACATTTGGAATGCTCGGTTATGGTTTTTGGCTAGTCTATCTCAAACCCGAACGCTGCAATGAGACAGACACCTGTAGGCACCCACTCCCGAACAGACTTGTCAAAGGTGCATTGTGGGCAGCTTTGGCGCTTGTTCTACTGGCCCTGTTCTGGCCCTGGCTTGCGCCCGTAATTGTTCCGTTTCTTTTGAGCTACTAACAGGAGATCACATGATTTCTAGAAGCATCATATTCTCGATTGTGAGCATGATATTTGCGGGTCCAGTGATGGCAGCTGAGCAGACTGCAAAATTGTCGGTACCCGGAATGACCTGCGCCAGCTGTCCCTTCATCGTCGAAGCTGCAATTCGTGCTCTTGACGGCGTATCTGATGTTAAAGCGGATTATGCCAGTCGAACTGCCGTTGTGATTTATGATGACGCATTGACTTCCATCGAAGCAGTTCAGCAAGCCTCAGTCAATGCTGGATATGAGGCCATAGCTGTATATGGCGAACCATAAAAGAGCTGAAAATGAAAGATCAGACATATCTCAGGGTCGGCATTGTTGGCACAGTTATCGCGGCGATTTGCTGTTTTACACCAATCCTCATCATCTTGCTGGGTACCTTGGGTCTCTCTGCGTTGGCGATATACCTCGATGCAGTCTTGCTACCCGTTCTTGGGGTATTCGTTTTGCTCACGATTTTTTTCTTTTTGGCGAAAATACAAGCGCGCATAATACATCTCTAACCATCTGAAAAATAGAAAGAAAAAAACATGACTACTAGTTGCAATCGCAACGATGAAAACGAAACTTATGATTTGGCTGTTATTGGTGCAGGATCGGCTGGTTTTTCTGCTGCAATTACTGCTGCTGAAGAAGGAGCACGAGTTGCATTAATCGGCATGGCACAATTGGGGGCACTTGCCTTAACGTAGGCTGTGTTCCCTCCAAGCTATGATACGAGCCATGGAAACCATTCATCACGCCAATACTGCGGGTCGTTTTGAAGGTGTTGAAGCTGGCGCTAAAGTGACCGACTGGTCGGCTGTAATCCGTCAAAAGCAGGCACTTGTTGATGAGTTAAGGATTGCAAAATACATCGATGTGCTTCCTAATTATAATAATATTGCTTATCTGGAAGGGGTGGCACAGTTCCAGTCCAACGGATCCATAATTGTCGATGGTACGCCAATAAAGGCGAATAAGGTTGTTATTGCGACAGGATCACGCCCGCATATACCTGATATTGACGGTCTTGCAGATGTGGACTGGTTGGACAGTACATCAGCTTTGGAACTCCAATCCTTACCTTCCTCGCTGACTGTAATGGGCGGTGGTTATATCGGTGTTGAGATGGCGCAGATTTTCGCCCGCGCCGGTACCAAAGTAACGATTGTGACGCGTAGAGGCCTCCTGCCGGAAGCAGAGCCTGAGGTGAGTTCCGCCCTGCAACAGTACTTTGCAGCCGAGGGAATTGAGGTTCTGAGCGGACTTTCTTACCAACGGGTCAGTTCAAAAAATAATCAGGTTAGTCTATTTGTAAGCAAAGATGATAAATCAATAGAAGTTACTTCCGAGAAGTTGCTGCTGGCTACGGGCCGTATTCCCAATACCGAAAACCTCGCCTTGGCAGTTGCGGGAATAAAAACAGACGCTCACAACGGGATAATTGTTGATGCGCAAATGCGCACCAGTTGCGATGGGGTTTACGCCGCTGGCGACGTTACTGGACGCGATCAGTTCGTTTATATGGCCGCTTATGGTGCCAAATTAGCAGCTCAAAATGCAATGAATGGAACTCGCTTAGCTATGATAGTTCCATTATGCCCGCAGTTGTTTTTTTCCGACCCCCAAGTCGCCAGCGTTGGTTTGACCGAAGCGCAAGCAAAATCACAGGGAATTACGACAACCACTTCGATATTGCCACTGGATCTTGTTCCTAGGGCATTGGCTGCGCGAGACACACGCGGGTTAATCAAACTTGTTGCCGATAAATCGAACAAGAAGCTGCTGGGTGCTCATATCATCGCACCTGAAGGAGCTGACAGTATTCAGACAGCGGCAATGGCCCTTAAAGCAGGCATGACCTATGAAGACCTTGGAGCAATGATCTTCCCGTACCTGACTACTGTAGAAGGTCTGAAACTTGCAGCACAAACCTTTGAGAAAGATGTATCCAAGCTCTCATGCTGTGCAGGCTAGAACCGATTAAGCTCCATTCCCTGTCAAATCTTCTCGAAACAACAGGAGGATGACCAAATCTGATAGACCTTCTTAGTAATCAGAAAAACGCATCGAATTGAACTTCCATAAACTACAAAACGAGAAATGTGATGTCCCCATCGAGAAAACTTGTTGTCGCAGTTGCTGTTTTTGCTCAAATGTTCAGCTACTTACTCTTCAGTCAAGCAGCTTTTGCTGCAGCGAGTGACAACCCCAGCGGGCGGAATACAACTTACATGCACCTTGATAACAACCTCACGCAGCTGAAGGAACAATTCAATAAAGATAAGGGAAAGGTACGCGTCGTCGCTATACTCGGCCCCACTTGCGGTGGCTGTTTGCTGGGAATGAGAGATGTCAACAACACCTTACTTGAAAAAGAAAAAGACAATCCTGACCTTGTTACATATCTGGTTTACGTGCCCACTCTGGGAGCACAAGAAAAAGATATCTCAAATACCAAAGGCTTGATCACCTCAGACCGCGTGTATGAATACTGGAATGAGTCCGGTGAAATCGGGAAAGAATTCCAGTCGAAGCTAGGCTTGGGTGATTACGTTTGGGATGCTTGGTTTGCGTTTGATGGCGACGCCCAATGGGACCAAGCCGTTCCCGATGATTACTATTGGATGCGCCGGGCTACGCGCGGTACAGCTAATGACGGGGCGCCCTTGAATGGTAGAGCTTTCGCTGAGCAGGTGAACGAACTGCTCTCATATGGGAGGTGAAGATGGAAGATAAAGAACCGACCATAGCAGCAAGCAGTGCATTTGGGTTAGGAACGTTTGCTGTCATTTTTAGCCTGTGTTGTGTCGGGCCATTTATGATCACTCTCCTTGGGGTATCTGGAGCTATCTTTATCGCAAGCTTTGAACCCTACCGCATTTATATTATCGCCGTTGCAGCTGCCCTGTTGGCCTTCAGCTTCTGGAGGGTATACAGAAAGGCCGATAATTGTGCGACGGTACCTGCCAAGTACGCAGCCGGAAAAAGGCGAAAATCATGCTATGGATGTCTACTGCGATGGTGGTTACATCCTACTTCATGGACGACATTCTCAGGCTGGTTATTAGTCCGTTATAAATGAAAGCGCGATTTTTGGCTATTGCGCTTTTATCCATCAGGTTTGCATGCACTACAAACTGCAAACCTGATGGCCCATACAAATATTCACCTAAGGCAATCCAATGTTTATATCGCCTAAGTGGGAGAGAAGTAGTCCCACTTGTTTGGACAGTCAGAGCTTGTTTTAAGTGAATCTGATACAGCTAATCTGCCACCGAAACACGTCTTTCTGTGCAAATCAAAAGTTGCAATGCAATTTTTATAGGCCGTCATTTTCCAGCTCTCGGATGGTAGCTTTGGTCACAGAGCAACGTGCTGCAGCTGCGAAGATCTACTCTTCGATGAATGACCGCAATGGGCTCAATCGACCTGTAGCTTTTACACGCGATAGCCAGTTATGAAGGGGATTACACTTCTTCGGTATGATACTTTAATACTTAGAAAACAGCCGTTGAATGGGCCTATACACCCGTCAGTCTGCAACTCAATTTTCTACTGTGCGTGCTGTATCGTCAGACTTCCGCTACTTTGGGAGCTTGTCAGTATGAGAGTTTATTACTCTCCCACACATCAACGTCTGGACGAAAGAATTCCCATAATTTCCTTGATAGCTTAGCTGTGCTGTCATCCCGTCCCCTACATAGTTCATTTCTAGTTAACTATATCAAGAACCTAGAAGTGGCACGCGCGCTCAAGTTCCCTATACCACTTAGTCCAGTACCGAAGCATTTTTCAACCGCCTTGGCCAAAACACTCTTTATTCAAATCAACGGATCTTGAAGAAACACAATATCACCCTTTCCATGAGCACCAAGGGCAACTGACCCCATCTGAAGCTTTCTGCAATCGATGCCTCAAAGATGCATCAGAGCCCTCTACATATTATGGCGTTGGTAGGTTATTCCGTTGGCTACTTGGAGTTCGCGGACGTAGCGGATGATGGAGGCGACCTCGTTTGGGGTGACTTGGGGCTGCTTGGGCATGTCGCCGAAAGGCCAGTGGTGGCGTGGGACGCCTTGTTTTGCCGCGCGGTAGAAGGCAGCGTCGTCATGATGGCCAGGGTTGTAGACATTGTGCACCAATGGCGGGCCGCTGTTGGTTCCGCTGGCGTTTATCCCATGGCAAGCTGCGCAGTTCTCGTTGAATACGATTTCTCCTGCGCGCGCCTCACTTGAAAACGAAGGCACTTTGACCGCCACAGCTTGAGCACCTTCGTCGCTCTGAAAGGCCTTGAAGATCAAGGCACCTACCCCGAGCCCGAAAAAACCCATCACAAAAAATTTCGGTAAGTTCTCAACAATTTTCACTTTAATACTCCGGTCTTAAAGCGCGTCCCATTATCTGTGACGCGCTTGCGAGATCATTTGTTCCAATAAGTTCGCGAGGTTGTGCAGTTACGGCAGACTGACCATTTGATGACCTTCACCCTCGATGGCAATTTGCTTTGAAACGCTCAGATCGTTGACGTCGACAGCCCAGACAACTGAATCCGCTCGTGAAGAAACCAGTGCGCTTCCGGTGCCCTGAACCATTGTGAGATGATACGGCGCTGGGGAGAGCGTCTTTGACGATACCTCACCGGACTCCAGATCAATTGACGACAATCTGTCTTCATCGGTGACTGTTACAAGCATATGCTCTCTGTCCGGTGTCAGACCTAGGCCGTGAATCTCGCCACCCACGTAGAATGTGCGTTGGATGTTCCCCGTCTTAAGGCTCAGCTCGATAACCTGTCCTTCGCTGGCATCAGCTACGTATAGCAGGCCGGAAGGAAGATCGGTAATCATATGCTCAGGAGATGAGCCAGCAAGCAGGTTTCGTCTGACGATGCCTCGTTGCAAGTCTACTTCACTGACAGTTCCGTTTCCAGCGTTGGAGACATAGACCACATCAGAGCCTTCGCCAAAGGCCAGATAGTTTGGGTTGTCGCCGGTTGGAATGAAGCCTTCAACTTGAAAGTTGGAGAGGTTGACGATGGAGATACCGGTCCCCAGTAAATGTGTCGCAACGGCAAAGCGTTCATCTGGCGTGACAGCCACGTGGTGGACCGGTCCCGGCACTTCAATTTTACGCAGGACTTCCCCCGTATCACTCTTGATCAATGTAAGCAGGCTTTTGCTTTCTGTGGTCCCGCTCATTGATTTTTGGTTGGAGGACGGATGGTGCGCTGCATGGTCCTCTGCGGACACGCCAGCAGGCTTGCTCATCTGCGCAATGTCATCGCTCATCTCTGAGATACTTCCAGCAACAAGCAATTGCTTCTTCGGGGCCAAGGCCAGACCGTGGACAGCTTCAGTCCCTTCAAAGCGATTGACGACAGATCCGCTTTTGAAATCAACCAATGACACCGTGTTCGCGCTACCTTCGGGTACATAGATTGTTTGTGCAGCAGAAATTCCGACAGTGGACATCAACGTTGTGGTGGCCACGAGCATATGAAAGATAGCGTTGTTTTTCATGGTGTTCTCTTTGATTTCCTAAGCTTGCGGACATTCAAGCCTGAACAATTGAAACCACAAAAGAATAAGGACATCACGAGCTGGTTTGTATCGGCAGGTAGCATTAGTCTTCATTGATACAAACGGCGACAAATCTCCGACATTCAATTGATTGCGGGATGAGCTCATAGGTATTTTCCCAAAGCCGGATCATTACTCAGCTGGCGGAATCTCTGAAACGGGTTTTCCTTTAGCAGCAGCAAGAGCCTCCATCACCTCTGCAGTGGTCAGTAGTTCGGGCAGAACAATTCCCTCTTGTGCAGCGGGCCCATAGACTGCGTTGAATGGAATTCCAAATCGGTGATGGCGGGACAGATAACGTGAGATCTTTTCGTCTGGTCTTGTCCAGTCGGCGCGCATAGCCGTCACATTATCTGCGGTAAGAGCCGAGCGAACTGGTTCACGATCCAGCACCAGAACTTTATTTGCTTTACAGGTCAGGCACCAATCCGCAGTCACATCCACGAAGACGACCTGTCCTTGTGAGATCAGCGGTGCAATGTTGCTGCGATCAAACTCCACCCAATCCAGCAGTGATTGCTCTTGCAGCTGATCCTCTCGAGCCTGGGAAAGCGCCACAGGCACTGCCAACAACAGACCTGCCAAGACGCCGCTACCCAGAAAGCGTAGCCGTGCGGAGCCATGCCTCATGGACAGAACGGCAACCAATGCGAGGGCAAGTGTCAGAACCGTTAGGGATACTGTGAGACCCGCAACTCCGGTCAGGACCCAGAGCAACCAAAGAACGGTGCCGCTCAACATGAAGCCAAGAAAGACCTTCAGGAAAATCATCCAGCGACCAGGTTTGGGCAAGAATTTTACCAGTCCAGGTACAGCTGCGACGATCAGATAAGGTGCCGCTAAACCCAGTCCCAAGCTCGTAAACACAACGAAGATATCAATGGCCCTACCGGCTAGAGCAAATGCTATCGCTGTTCCCAGAAGTGGTGCGGAACAAGGGGTCGCCAGAACTGCACCAAACAGCCCAGTGAAGAAGTCACCCCAATATCCCTGTCCCGCTTCTTTGTTGGAAAGCCAGGTCTGCAAGGAGGGTGGGAGAAGGATTTCAAATGCGCCGAACAGATTGCCAGAAAAGATGATCAGAACGCCGGTCATCCCTGCAAGGAAAACTGGGTTTTGAAATTGCAGTCCCCAGCCAACAGCGATGCCCATGCGTTGTAGGGCAAAGAGCGCGAGAGCAAGTCCCCAAACAAAAACCATTACGCCGATTGCAGATGCGAGAAAACCACCGCGTACTGCCGCTGTATTTTGGCCGTTAAACTTGAGCGCAGAGGTCAGTTTGATTGATAGAACCGGCAGTACACACGGCATGACATTTAAGATCAAACCACCAAGAAACGCGAGAGCTACGATCCAGACCATTTCATCGACGCCGGGGACAACAGCATCGATACTAAAAGGCGGTGCCAATGCGGTGGTGACCAGATCAGGTTGCACAGTAGATGCACGATCAGGACCATCCGTGATAGTTACGGAAGGCACCTCAAATGTTGCTTCGTTGAAGGATAGAATGGGAAAGCGTGCCCATATTCTAGAATCGGCTTCACTTAGGCGAATATCGGGCTTACCAAGTGCTGTTCCCGCACCCAACTCAGGGAATACGTCTGGTTGTTTCAGCGTGTTTGTTGCGGCCAGATCGATAATGAATTTGGTACGGTCTTCATCGATGAATGCACGCGCTGTTTCTACTCCGGCTTGATCTCCTTCAAGTGGTATCTTCTTCGCAAACTTTGCAATCAAATCACCAGATGCCCGATCAATCTCTGAGCCCTTGGGAAGTGTCAGGGACAGATCGAGAGTTTGAGGAACACAGATATCCGAGCAAACCAGTACCGACATCCTAGCGGCTAAAACCACAGCCTCGCCTGGATTCTCCAAGTGAACTTGAAGTGGAAAAACGACCTCGCCCTGATAACCGAAATTCTCAATCCCGAATGCTGTAAAGCGGGCGGCGCTGGCCACTCAAACTGCACATTTGCGACGTTTTGCGAGCCTGACCAATCAACCTGAGGTGGGATGCCGACCTCGCCAGGTGAGCGCCAATAGGTTTTCCATCCGTCATCAAGCTCTAGCTGAATGCCGGCGGAGAGTACTGCGGTGTCTTTTGGCACACCATTTTGAACAGTAAGAAGCCTCGCTTTGATCGCCGGTTTACTTACAATCTCTGAGGTGGCAGCAAGAGCACTATGCGAGAAAAGAGTAGCGAGACTTACAACTACGCAAGCTTTTAACAGCTTCTTGAACATCAACATTCTTAGAATCCAAAGGAGCATCACCTGCGAATACTACGGCAGAATGATCTTGTTTTCGAAGTTGACTGAGGGGTGCAGCCTTGACTTCACGAAGAGAATTGTAAAATCAATACAACTAACTAGGGCACATGGGTCAAGGATACATTTCGATACATTGTCCTAGTGCATTTTAATATTGTTTAATGCTAATCTTATGCTTACTGGGAACATGCCGCCTCATGGGAGCGGTAAATAGGGTATCTGGAGACAACATGAGACACGGGCTGTTAGCATACGTTTCTAGATTTGTTGTCTCCCTCGCGTTTCTGGCACTTCTTGTTGCAGGTGGTACTTACGATCACCCATTTGGAAATCAAACAGATCACGTTCATCACGGCGAAAGTTCACAGGATATCCCTCATTCCCATCCAGAACTCCAACGCTTCTCAGCCATTGATATAGAGGCCGTACACTGCGGAGCTAATCTCCTCGCATTAACGAGTGAAATCGGGATAGAAATTCCTTCGGACGATGAGTCCCTTCACGATTTTTCTTCACAAAACAGACTCTCAAAAGTCAAGGCGGTAGACCCACCACCTCCACGCTTCTTTTCCTAGTCGTGCTTAGGGCAAATATGCCTTTCTAAAAAACTGGGATTGGGAGTGAAATTAATGAAGTTATTGGTGATTATTGCGTCTAGTGCATTGGTCGTCTCGAGCGTTGCGGGTGCGATAGCTCATAACGGAGCAACAGGTGTCGTAAAAGAACGCATGGTGGCGATGGGCGCCATGGGGAAAGCTATGAAGTCACTTGCAGGGATGATGCGTGGTGATAGCACCTATGATGCGGAAACGGTCCGCAACAGCGTAGCAGTGCTGCAATCTCATTCTGGTGAGGCACTGACAGCGCTTTTCCCCAAAGACAGCATCAGTGGGCCTTCAGAAGCCTTGCCCGCAATCTGGTCAAATTGGCAA
>BAXV01000103.1 GCA_001310715.1 Pseudovibrio sp. JCM 19062 | reverse complement strand
CTCAGAAATGCGCGGGCTCACCCAATGCTGGGCAGGCGCTGACACCTTCCCGTTTGTCGACCACCTGAAGACACTGGCCTCCGAGGTCCGCCAGATCGTCGGCAACCAGACCAAACTCTCCTATGCCGCAGACTGGAGTGAGTACGCTGGCTATACCCCCCGTTCCGGCGACCTCCGCTTTCCCCTTGATCCGCTTTGGGCCCTTGATGAGATAGATTTTGTCGGCATCGACAACTATCTGCCCATAACCGACCTGCGCGACGAGGATGACCCGCAAGCGGCTTATGATCTGGAGGAGCTGCGCGAAGGGATTGCCTCTGGTGAATATCATGACTGGTACTACGCAAGCAGTGAGGATCGCAGCGCAAAGAACCGCAGTGCAATCACTGATGGAGCCTACAACAAACCATGGGTCTTCCGCCAAAAGGACCTGAAGAACTGGTGGCAGAACCAGCACTTCGAGCGTGTCTCAAACACTGAGCAAGATACCGCGACCCCATGGGTGCCGGAATCCAAACCCATCTGGTTCACCGAACTGGGCTTTCCCGCCGTCGATAAGGGAGCAAACCAGCCCAACGTGTTTGTAGACCCCAAGTCCGCCGAAAGTGCGCTGCCGCACTTTTCCAATGGACAGCAGGATGATCTTGTCCAGCGACGCGCTCTGGAAGCCAGCCTCAGTTATTGGGGAACCGATCACCCCGATTGGCCACAGGGAGACAACCCCACCTCATCTCACTATCAAGGCACGATGGTGGACGCCGACAACACCTTCCTGTGGACATGGGACGCCCGCCCGTTCCCCGAATTTCCGACCTTTACCGATGTCTGGTCAGATGGCCAGAACTGGCAGTTTGGCCACTGGCTCACAGGTCGTCTCGGCGCGCTGTCCGTCTCCGGCCTTATCCGTGCCATGCGCGATGACTTCGGTCATACCGATGAGCTTACCCAGATTGCAGAATTGGGGGAGACCATCGAAGGTTTTATTGTAAATGGCCCAACCTCGTTGCGTTCGGCGCTCTCACCAATCCTGCAATTGACAGGCAGCATTGCAGTGGATCGCGGAACCCATCTGGCCGTCCTGCCCAAATATGCAGCAAGGAGCGAGCAAGGAAAGCTTGGCCTTGCGGATCTGCTCGAAGCTGATGAGGACGCTGACAGCTACATCACCATCAGCCGCAATGATGGCAGTGACCTGCCAGCAGAGCTACGCTTGCGCGGCATGGACCCAACAATCGCTATGAGGCATTGAGTGTCTCCTCGCGGCGTCTGGATGGCATGGACCGCCGAACCGCAAGCATTCAGCTTCCCATCACCATGTCGCTGCCTCTAGCCAAAAAAACTGGTTCAGAAAATGCATCAGTCCCTGTGGTTGGATCGGGAAACTATCCAGTTCAGACTTTCCTTAGGCAGCATCCACCTGAAACCGGGAGACGTAATCGAGCTGCCCGACGACCTCTTGAAAGAAGAGGGCGCCCCAATCCTGTGCCGCATTGATCAAATTTCATCCGGCGCACACATGGAAGTCTTGGCAACGCGCTTAAACGGAATGCCGGTGTCCGCAGGGCTGGCAGTCTCCGACCAATCCTCGCAACCCTCCTACAACGACAACACACTCGGCCCTCCGGTTGTCCGCATTCTCGACTTGCCACGGTTCCACAGCGAGGGCGCAGACGACGGCAGTCCGGTCATCGCCGTCTATGGCGCAAACTGGCCGGGTGCTATCAGGTCTATACCTCCAGCTCAGGGAAAGAGTTTACCCCGCTGTTACAGGTGCCAGAACCGGCAGTCATGGGAAGCCTTCTGGAACCACTCTCGGCAGGCCCACTCTGGCGTTGGGACCTTGGCTCCCACATCACCGTCAAACTCCACGGAGCCAACTGCAAAGCCGCAAGCTGCTGGATGTCCTCTCCGGTGCCAACGCCTGCGCAGTGCGCAAGGGGGAAGACTGGGAGGTCATACAGTTTTGTAATGCAGAGCTGATAGCACCCCTGACTTATAAACTAACCAAGCTTCTCCGAGGCCAATTGGGAACTGAACACCTTGTTGATGTAGTGTCTCCCGCCGATGCCGAGTTCGTGCTGCTCAATCCATCGCTTCTCAAACTGCCATGGTCCAGTGACAAAGCGGGCGTCTCTCTATCCTATCGCGTGGTGCCCGCAGGCAAGCCACTCGGTTATAAATGGGCTGCCAATTTCAGCCACACGGGCACGCAAACCTCACTCAAACCCCTTGCACCTGTTTCCCTGAAAGCCACTGTGCAAGCCAATGGCGATCTTGAACTGAAATGGATACGCAGAACCAGATGGGAGGGCGACAGCTGGGCGGTGCAGGACATCCCGCTGCACGAAGACAACCTTCAGTATTCAATCCGATTACACCATGTGCCAGAGGGCGAAACAGAACCGGTCTTCCTGCAAGTCTTTGAAGCCGCGAAGGAACAACTTCTTATCCAGCGCAATGATCTTTTGCGTCTGCTCGGCAGTGGTAGCCATGTTCTGTCCTGCCAAGTCGCTCAAAACTCGACTAAATTCGGCTTGGGGACAACTTCAGATTGTCAGGTGAGCGTAACACTTTAAAAAGTGGTTTTGCTGGAATATCCATTAGGTAAACCATGAAAAATCACTGACCCGGTAGAATTTGCTAGGTCTTTGTTTTGACGTTAATAAGACCTCGTTCATGTGAGGTTCAGCCAGTGCCGGGTAGAAGACACCTTATGAGACACCAACTCCACAACCTCATGTTTCGATCAGTGATGGCAATGGCTTTGGCGGTGACAGTTTTTACCTGGTCTGCACCCGCGCAGGCCGCGTGTTTGTCCTCCAGCCAGACCCGGCAGGCCGTTGCCAATGGTCAGGCGCGGCCATTGGGCTCCCTGAGCGTGAACGGGCAGATCCTCTCCGCAAAGCTATGCGAGCAGGGTGGTGGATTGGTCTATGTGCTTTCCGTTCTTAACAACGGCAATGTCTCGCAAGTGACATTGGATGCACGAACTGGACGGCGTAAATAACTGTTTTAATAAGAACTTTTCTTGAAAAGACTTTTGCCTGAATTTGAACGAAATTTTAAAGTGATATTAGGCAACAAAAAAACCTGAATGTTGAACGGGGTATATTTTATGCGAATGTTGGTCGTCGAAGATGATCGCGATTTAAACAGACAATTATGTGAAGCACTGGAAGATGCCGGCTACGTTGTCGATAAAGCATATGACGGCGAGGAAGGTCATTTCCTTGGCGATACCGAACCATATGATGCGATTATTCTCGATCTTGGCCTGCCGCAGATGGATGGTCTAAGCGTGCTTGAACGCTGGCGCCGGGACGGACACGCAACACCGGTACTCATTCTTACGGCCCGCGATCGCTGGAGCGATAAGTTGCGGGATTGATGCTGGCGCGGATGATTATGTGGCCAAACCCTTCCATATGGAAGAAGTACTGGCACGAGTGAGGGCGCTTGTGCGCCGCGCCGCAGGTCTGGCCTCCAATGAGATCTCAATCGGGGATATCGTTTTGGACACCAAGGCAGGCAAGGTGACGAAAAACGGGATGTCCGTAAAGCTCACATCCCATGAATTCCGCCTGCTGTCCTATCTGATGCACCACAAGGGACGGGTGATCTCCCGAACCGAACTGGTTGAACACCTTTATGATCAGGACTTCGACCGCGATTCCAACACCATCGAGGTCTTCGTTGGCCGCCTGCGCAAAAAGTTTGGCAGTGCTCTGATTGAGACTGTACGTGGCTTGGGCTACAGGCTACAGGAAGAAAATGCCTGACAGAACCAGCTCAGACAGGAGCAGCCCCGAGGGTTCATCAAGGTGGAACCTCATAGGCTTCATTCGCAGAAAACAACAGGCGTCATTGGCATGGCGCCTGATCTTTGTTGCTATGCTCTGGGCACTGGTGAGTCTGGTGGTCGCAGGTGCCATCCTGGTGGCCCTGTTTCGCGAAGCCGGTGTGAACGCACTGGATGATCGTCTCGAAGTCCATATGACCGCAATTGTTAGCGCGCTTGCTGCCGAAGGGGAGCAGCGAGGCCCCGTCCTTCGCGGAATTGGTGACCCTCGTTTCAATATGCCGCTTTCCGGCTGGTACTGGTCAGTGCAGCGCGACGGCAAAATCCTGTATGAAAGTGACTCCCTTTTTGGAGACGAATTGAGCTTGCTGCCCATGAGGGGGCAGCGGCAGGTCAAGCAAAACGTGGTTGGTCCGGCAGGACGAGAGCTGCGTATGATACAAAGGCGCTTTCAGTTTAACGGCCGTCCCTCAGTGACAATCGCCGTGGCCGGAAGCATCAAGGAAGTTGGCGACAGCACAGCCTCCTTCGCATGGCAGGCAGCGATCACTTTGGGAGCCCTTGGGCTCGGCCTTGTGGCCGCTATCTTCCTGCAAGTCCGCTTTGGCTTGCGTCCATTGACCGAACTTCAGGAAAGTCTTGGTCGTGTCCGTCAGGGAAAAGAAGAGGCAGTTCAGGAAGAGTTGCCGAAAGAGCTTAAACCACTGGCAGTCGAGCTGAACGCGCTCATCCACTCCAACAGAGAAGTGGTTGAACACTCCAGAACGCAGGTGGGTAACCTTGCCCACGCCCTGAAAACGCCTCTCTCGGTCATTTCCAACGAGGCGCGCACCTCGGATGATCCGCTCGCTCAGAAGGTATCGGAGCAGGCCGACTTGATGAAGGGGCAGATCCAGCACTATCTGGAAAAGGCACGCATGGCAGCACAGCGCCGCGTGATTGGGGTGTCGTGCGAAGCTGCTCCCGTGGTCACGCGTATGGCCCGCGCCATGGAAAAAATCCATCGCGACAAAGAACCGGACATCTCGGTTGAGATGGATGAGGCCCTGTTGTTCAGAGGAGAGCAGCAAGACCTAGAAGAAATCCTTGGAAACTTGTTGGATAACGCCTGTAAATGGTGTGATAAAAAAGTGTCAGTGACACTGAAAAACAACAATTCCGCTACGTCTTTTATGTGCCTGATCGTGGAAGACGACGGCCCCGGACTAGGGCCTGAAGAGAAAAAAAAGCGCGCTGCGCAGAGGCCAAAGACTGGATGAGACCGTCCCCGGTACAGGTCTGGGTCTGTCTATAATCGTTGATATCGCAGGTATTTACGGTGGTTCATTTGAACTTTGTGACAGTGAACTGGGCGGTTTGAAAGCAACTGTGATCTTGCCGTCTCTGACAATCTAAGCCGGGTTGGGGCGGGGGTTGCATCTGTCCCTAACAGCCATGATAGTAATTGTAACTGTGTTTTGAGGGGTTGCTCAGCCGAGGTGTTTTCAAGCTAATGACGCTGCTCTGGCTTGGGGGTATTGAGTGGCCCGGGGAAGGGGACAGTGGTTCTTCCCGAAAAACTGATAAGTCGCAAAAGCGACAAAGAGGATGCATGTTGCTGCTAAACTGGAAAAAAACTGATGGTCTTGCCTGTTGTTGTCGGGAGTTTAACCGCTGCGCCACGGACCCTACACCAGTCCTGACACTGAGAGTTCATCCTCGTCCATGTTTGGGTTCTGGTCCTCGGACAGCGAGCAAAACGATGCCGCTCATGCCGCAATAGACAGCGCCACAGAAGGCGAGTTGAAGCAGCTTCTCAGAAGTGGTGATCTGGACACCGTCTACAAAGCGCAAAGTACGGCTCTGAACGCATCGGACGCTGGCAACAAGGTTGTCTGGCGCAATCGATTCTCAGGGGCGCAAGGCACAGTAAAGTCAGGCCCTGTCTATTACGTGAACGACCGCCGCTGCCGCGATTTCCAGCACACCATTGCTTATGATGAAAAAAACCCAACTCATCAAAGGGGCTGCCTGTAAAGACGGTGAGCGCTGGGCTGCCCTGAACTGATCCGCATTTCCAAACAAAAAGCAGTTTTGTCGATGGAATCCCATCTTTCGCGGCGGAAAGTTCTGCTCATCAAGATTTGATTAAGCAATTCCGCCGATAGTTTTAATCAACCTACTACAATTTTAGCAGGTATTGTCTGCTGTGTTTTGAAGGTTGAGCGTGTAATAGCTCAATTTGAGTAAAGCTGAGTACCAGAGAGATTTGGATGCACGAGGTCAACCATAAAGCGTTGCAAATGGAGAAGGTGCTGGGCGCCTTGTCTGGTACTGCTTTGCGGATGTTGGAGCGTTCTGTCAAAGAGACGGTGCAACGCGGCAGGTCCATTCCAAACGCTGACCTCATGCTGCTGACCCTTCGCCGCCTGCTGGGCGAGGCCTCTCCTGATCACCAAAACAGGCTCTCGCTGGAAACCCCGCTCAAACGCGCAATTCTGTGCCCACTTCAGCCGTTCATTGTTCCATTGCCGCTAAGCATTCCCCATAAGGGCCGCATCGATGCAGGCGTGATGGATGAGCTATGGACATACATGCGTCAGGATCTGCTCGCTAAAGAGTTTAAAGAAACTCTGGCGACATTGGAGGACCTGCGTCAGCATCAGGACCTTCCGGCGACCCACGAGACCATTCAAAAAGCGCTGCTGACATGCGCCGAAGGCCTGCGTCTGCGACTGGTTGCAGCTGCCCAAAAAGAGCTTGATGCCGCAGAAAAGGACAACCAGACCAGGGCAAACCTGCATCGGAAAGTCGGTGGGCACGCCAATTTGGGTTTCCTGCGTGAGGCGCTCGTTATTTTAGACAGAGCCCTGCATGGGAACAGGTGATGGCCAATACCCCTCCGTTTGCGGAGGATGTGCTGTCCATGTCTGACACTGATCACCTGAAGAACATTCGTGATCATGTCGAGCAACATGGCGGGGAGGTCAACTATCTGGCCACACTCTCTTTCCTGCGTCTGGACGAGACGCCCGTCGAACTCATGAAACTGGCACAGGCTCTTGCCGCAGTGCCAGCGCTGAAAGATGTCGCCCAAACACCTTATGCCGCCTTCGTGGACCTTGCGTTGTCATCTCTGGAACAAAGTGTATCCGTGGTTGAGGCGTGGCGCATGGAAGAGGAAGCCATTATCGGACTACCCGAGGCTGCCAATGCCTGCCTGCTCCACTTCGACGAACTGGACGAGCTTGAGGGCTTCGGCGAATGCGACCGGTGGCACGAGAGCGCTGCTGCGCTCAAAAAAACGTTTGTGTGCTCTGCTGCGTGATGAACTGAGCAATCTGCCTGCACTACTGGAAGAGGCAATTGCTTCGGAAGAAAAACCTGAAATTGCAGAATCGAGAGCGGGCGACCGTTTGGAACAAATCCAGCGCGCCTATCACAAATGTTTGAGGGGATTAAAACTGGCCAAACTGGCTTCCCAGTACGCCGGCGTCCTTGGGTTACACGAGTTGCATAACTCAACCAGAGACCATGTTGAGCGCTTTATTGACCGCAACTCAGAAAAGCTCTTGGCCGTGCCCAATCACGGGCAATCCCCTACGGAAAATCCACGAATTTATGGCGAAATTCGCGAAAATTGAGCCGGTTGATCTCCATGAGCGAGATTTCGTTGGAGCCGGAAGACACCGCCAACCTCATTCGCAGGCAGAAGACATTTTTGAAAGATGCCGCCTAACCCTCAGTGGCGTCAGCATCTTTCGGAAAATAAGTGCAACTTCCTAGGTATTTTGTGTATATAGCTTGTGCGACCGCCCGTCGCAGGGGGCACCTGTTGCCTTTCACATTTAGAACCTGTCTATTTGAGCCACTATGACATTCTGGTTAGTTCTCGCAATTTTGACGGCGGCGGTCGCATTGACCGTACTCGTTCCATTGGCTCGCTCTCACAAGGTTCACCCTGAAGAGCGCAATGATGAAGCTGTGTTTCGTGCCCAGCTCGAAGAAATACAAAAAGATCTTGAGCGCGGTGTTATCGCGCCGGACATGGCAGAAGCCGCCAAAATTGAAGTATCGCGCCGCCTCTTAGCAGCACATAAAGAATATCAGGGCGACGACCGGTCAGCTCCTTCCAAAATGCGACTGCGCAGCGTACAGCTGACAGCCGTTGTTTTGGTGCCGCTGGCAGCTCTAGGTCTTTATCTACAATACGGTTCCCCGGAAATCCCGGATCAGCCAAGAGCCATGCGCCTGGCAGAACCATCCGGCGAGGCAGATATTGAAGTTCTGATCGCCAGAACCGAAGATCACTTGAAGGAAAACCCGACCGACGGGCAGGGCTGGGCCGTGATCGCGCCAGTTTATATGCGCACCGGTCAGTTTGACAAAGCCCGGCGGGCCTTTGCAAACGCTCTGAACCAGTACCCGGAAAATCTTGAACTGATGGCCGGTTGGGCAGAAGCAACGATCTTCGAAAATGAAGGTAACGTCACCCCGGAAGCTGAAAAAGTTTTGCGCCGCGTCAATCTCGCCAAGCCTGAAATGTTGCAACCTTATTATTATCTGGCAATGGCTTTAGGCCAGAAGGGCCAGATAAACGAAGCACTGGGTGCCTGGAATACTCTGCTCAAGAGCGCTGATCCAAATGCGCCTTGGCTGGAAGCTGCAAAGGCACAACGTGACGAGCTAATTGCAAAAGGCGCTGTCATGACGGGTGAAGCAAAGCCGATCCCGGCAGTTGAACAACCAAAAGGACCTTCTGCTGAAGACGTTGAGGCAGCAGCTCAGATGAGCGTTGAAGATCGTAATGAAATGATCAGCCAGATGGTCCTGACGCTGGATGAGCGCCTGAACGAACAAGGTGGTTCGTTTGACGAGTGGGGTCGGTTGATTCAGGCTCGCATCATTCTCGGGGAGCAGGCGGAAGCTGCAGAAGCAATCGCACGCGCCAAAGAGAACCTGAAGGACGACACAGCCGCTTTGGAACGGATCGACCAGTTGGCTGCACGTTTGAATCTGGCACCTGCCCAATAAAGCAGGTGGCCAGCATACCACTGAAACCGGCTCGTTGGTTTCGGAAGGATGGTATGCCCAAGACAAAGACAAGAGCATCAATTCCGATGTGGGTTCATCGCCAGGTGCTCAAGTGTGCTGCAAAGTATGAACGCCGTAAGGCATGAGTTGGCAACGTATCGACGGAACTGCGAAGTATGACACGTAAACAAAAAAAGACTCGGGCTTATTGGCCTTGCCGGAATTGTGCTGGGGGCAGCTGTCGGCTTGGTTCTTTATGGACTTTCCAGCAGCGTGACCTATTTCCAAAGCCCGACCGATATTGTCGCACAGCAAATCGAAGCAGGGCAACGCATCCGCTTGGCGGTCTGGTGGAAGATGACTCCCTTGATAAGAGCGGAGGCTCCGTGATCAAGTTCCGCGTGACCGATCAGGCCGAAGCTATTCCGGTTTCCTACAAGGGCATTCTGCCAGACCTGTTCCGTGAAGGGCAGGGCATCATTGCAGAAGGCTATATGGACGGAAACGGCGTCTTTATTGCGGACACAGTTCTGGCCAAGCATGATGAAAGCTACATGCCTAAAGAGGTCTACGAGACCTTGAAGGAAGATGGTCACTGGATGGAAGAAGAACAAGCCGCCGCTGCAGAGCAAAGCTCGAACGTAAACTAAAAGGTAGATACAACCGGCTCCTGACCAAGAGGGCCGGTTATCCAGCGCCAAATGCATACTAGGATATCGCAATGATAATTGAACTTGGCCACTATGCGCTCATTCTGGCATTGGTCGTCGCGGCTGTTCAGTCGGTCTTTCCAGTGTGGGGGGCACTAAAATCAGACCACCGTCTGATGCGATGGCCCCTGCCTTGCCATTTTGATGTTCCTTTTGACCTGCGTTGCCTTTGCCGCTCTGACTTGGGCATACCTGACCTCTGACTTTTCTCTGTTAAACACCTATCAGAACTCGCACAGCGATAAACCGCTGCTCTATAAATTCTCTGGTGTTTGGGGCAACCATGAAGGTTCGATCCTTCTTTGGGTCCTTATTCTGGTGCTGTTCGGCGCG
>BAXV01000102.1 GCA_001310715.1 Pseudovibrio sp. JCM 19062 | reverse complement strand
GCCAGCAGGTGCCCCGCCACTGGCAGGGAGAACTTGCCGGACTTCAGCAGCTTCAAAGCCTCTTCCGGATCAGGCAGATCAGAGGCGTAGCACAACCGCACCAGAACCATATCCGCCGCAGCCAATGGCTTGGGCGCGTTCTGCACTTCATTAATTCCCTTCAGCAATATCTGCCATGTTCGGGAAAGAATGCGCATGGAAAGCTTGTCTGCAAACTCCCGCCCACGCTGCCGCTCACTCTCGGTTACAGAATTCTCTTCACCCGCCTTCGGCACCGCTTTTAGGCGAGTCACCAAATGGGTAAAGTCTGCAAGGTCAGAGAGGACAACTGCCGGATCGGCGCCCACATCATACTGTGCTTTGAGCTCATCTAAGGCGCTGGCAATGTCGCCGCGCATTACGTGCTCAAATAAATCTATCACCCTGCTGCGGTCGGCAAGGCCAAGCATCTGGCGCACTTCATCCGCTTCAATACGGCCCGCGCCATGCGCAATGGCTTGATCTAAAAGGGATAAACTGTCTCGAGCAGAACCTTCACCCGCCCGCGCAATCAGCGCCAGAGCTCATCGGTGATTTCTATCCCTCTTTGCCAGAGATGCTGCGCAGCAGGGAAACGAGTGTAGAACTCTCGATTCGGCGCAAGTCAAACCGCTGACAGCGGGAGAGGACAGTCACAGGAACCTTGCGGATTTCTGTGGTCGCAAAAATGAATTTCACATGCTCCGGCGGCTCTTCCAGCGTCTTCAACAAACCGTTGAAAGCCGACTTGGAGAGCATATGCACTTCGTCAATGATGTATACTTTATACCGCGCACTCGCAGGCCGATACCGCGCCGCTTCTGTAATCTCACGAATGTCGTCAATACCAGTATGAGACGCAGCATCCATCTCGATGACGTCGACATGACGACCTTCCATGATCGCCTGACAATGCGTGCCGATTTTATCTAAGTGTATGGTAGGTTTATCGATTTCACCCGGAATGTCGTAGTTCAACCCACGGGCAAGAATACGGGCTGTGGTCGTTTTACCAACGCCGCGAACCCCGGTCAGCATCCAGGCTTGTGCGATACGGCCAGTCTCAAATGCATTCTGCAGAGTCTGAACCATCGGTTCCTGACCATATAGATCATCGAACGTACTTGGTCGGTATTTACGGGCGAGAACACGATAAGCACCATCGCTGCTGCTGGAAGTTTTATCTCCCGCGCCTGTTGTCGTCTGGTGCTCTTGCTGAAGGTCTATTCCGTCCATATCGCCCAATTCCTCGGCCAATTCAAAGGCAAGGTAAAACTTACTCCCGGCCATTCAAGACGAAGACCGGCCGCTTGTCGAGTATGGGCGCGGGGAAAATTAGGTGGGAGGCTGGCACGATGACCCGTGCCATGGACTCGTTAGGGCTGCTTCCTTCCGGATCTGACCCGGTTGGCGAGTGGCTCGTCCACCACCAACCTCCCGATCGTGTATATGAGCGTTTTGCAGCTATTTTGCAAGCGTTCATTGGTGTTTACCGCCCGCTACTGTGGACGAGACTGTGAATCTACAGAGAGTTCTGCCAATTCAGAATTCAGAAAATACTGTCGCAAGATTGCAATTCGGTGCTATCTCGGGTTCACTTCACGGAATTTTATAATTTAAGGAATTCAAAATGCTGGCCGAAATTACTGAGGTTTACGACGCCTCCGCAGCGCTCTGCTATTCTGCCGATGCACTTAATCGCTGTGGTGCGAAACGTAAGGATGTTGAGTGGGTTAACTCACTTAAGGCCAGTTCCGACGCGCGTTTTCTTATTCAGGCAAACGACAGTTTTGTCTGCAATCAGAAGCAGGTGAACGAGCCATTCCTTCATTCAAAACAGATGCTCGAGCGGCTCAATATTGCTGATGCGCTGACCATTTTCCTAGGGGTCGATGAGGGCGATGGGGACCGCCCATATTTTGGCGTCCGCTACACGTCAGCCCCAGAAACCTTGATGAAGCACTGGAAAAACTCGGGCCATACGCAGCCTACGGACTTCGCGGAATAGCTATGAAGTCAGCAGCAAGCCAAAGAGTTCTCGGAATGATGGCACAAGCGGCCTCCGTCGGCAGGTGGCATGTAACCCATCAGATGTGCTCTAAGTGCGGTGCGCCTACTGAAGTTGTCGAGGCTGGATATCGCCGAGACTGTCCATCGTGCTCAGCCCAGCATTTCCCAAGAACGGACCCAGCGGTTATAATGATCATCACCCATGGGGATAAGTTCCTGTTGGGCCGCCCGTACCATCTGATGGAAAACGTCTATACTACGCTGGCCGGATTTGTGGAGCCGGGCGAAACCTTCGAAGATGCCGTCCGCCGCGAAGTTTTCGAAGAAGCAGGCATTAAAGTTGGTAAGGTGGAATATGTCGCCAGCCAGCCATGGCCGTTCCCGTCAAATATTATGATCGGGTTTCACGGTGAAGCTCTGACGACGGACTTGAATGTCGACTATGAAGAAATGGAGGATTGTCAGTGGTTTTCGAAAGAGGAGACACTGAAGATGCTCCGAGGCGAGGCAGAGTCAGGGTTATTTTGTCCCCCTGATATCTCGATCGCGCATTATTTGATTAAGAAATTTGTAGAGGAAAAATGACCCACGGTCTAATTGAGCCAGTGGTTATTTAACAGGTGCCGAATGGCACCGGGGAGGTGCCATGACTTACTGTATATATTTGACTCACCCGAACGTTGATATTGATCCGGCAGCGCCGGTTTCGCAGTGGGATTTGTCGGATAAAGGTCGCCAGCGTCTGGAACAAGGCCTGCGCCAGCCGTGGCTTCTGGAAATCGATCACGTCATTTCCAGCCGTGAAAAGAAGGCGATCGAAACAGGACAGATCATCGCAAGCCACTTGGGAATGGAACTGACCACGGCACCTGGCCTTCATGAAAATGAACGGGGGGCGACTGGCTTCATTGAACCGGAGGAGTTTGAACGCGTTGCAGATGAGTTCTTCAGCCGGCCAGCAGTAAGCGTTCGGGACTGGGAGCGGGCATTGGATGCCCAAAGCCGTGTCGTAGCCGCCCTCAAGCAGGCACTTGCAAACATACCGAACGGTGAGCCCGTCCTGTTTGCTGGTCATGGAGCCGTAGGAGCGCTCCTCAAATGCCATCTGGCCAATACAGCAATCGACCGCGCTTTCGATCAGCCGCCACATGTGGGTGGCGGGTGCTGGTTCCGCTTTGACCCAGTCGACCTTGAAGCGTGTTCTGCCGATGTTAATGGGCTTAACTGGCAACTGTTCGACGAGCTGGAACTTGCCCGGTAGCCTTGGAAACTGAAGATATCAGCTCTTGTTGCTGCGCGGGGAAATGCTTATCTAAGCCGTATCTCCGAAAAGTGCTCCGTGGTTTTCGGATCAAAATACGCATAAGCAACGACTTGGAGTAAGAAGTGTGCACGAGAGTGGACGCCTCACGCTTTGAGTGCCATCTATTTTCATGAATTCGGCGCAAGAGATGTTATCGGCAGCAATCAAATCATTTTCTCAGGTTTTTGAACCGCATTTCAGAAGCATATTTTTCAAAGCCCTCGGGCTGACACTGCTTCTTCTTCTCGTCGTCTGGATCGCCATTCAGGGCTTGGTCGGCTATTTTATTGATCTGCCGGAGAATTGGCAGGATATCACGGTAGGCATCGTGACTGGTATCGGCGCGCTGATTGGTCTTGGGTATATCCTTGCACCAGTCTCAGCCATGGTAGTCGCATTCTATCAGGACCAGATCTCAGATCTGGTAGAAGAGCATTCCTACCCAAATGAAAAGCGAGGCAAAGCGCTACCACTTCGAGAGGCAATTGTTACGGCTCTCCGTTTTGTCGGTGTCATCATAGTCGCCAATATCTTCGCTTTGATGCTGTTCTTCATTCCTGGCGTCGGCCAGATTGCATTCTTGCTGGTAAACGGATACCTGCTTGGCCGTGAATATTTCGAGTTTGTTGCAATGCGTTTCATGCCAGTGCAGGAGGCAAAAGCCTTTCGGAAATCGCAGGGTGGAACTGTGTTTGCGGCAGGTTTGATCGTTGCATTCGTTCTCGCAATTCCAATTGTGAACCTGATCACCCCGCTCTTCGCGACAATTTTCATGGTGCATGTCTTCAAGACACTCCGCACACGACGCAATCTGGCCGTCTAGACTCTAATAAAACTACAATCTAACGAAATAACTGGAAATAGCTGCATTGACTATTCGAAGCTTTATTGCTGATGACTTGAACTGGACGCATGTTCTGAATGAAGAACATGCGCTTGAACTTTCCTCTCTGATACGAGACGGTTTTGCAAGATTGGTTGATAAGGCAGCCTATGTAAGGGTTGCTGACAAAGAGGCGGGTCTCCTGATTGCCTATGATCAGGACGGGGAGTATTCCTCGATCAATTTCAAATGGTTCTGTGCCAACTACGAAAACTTCCTCTATGTGGACCGCATCGTAATCGCCAAAGCAGCACGTGGGCAGGGCATCGCGCGTAAGCTCTATGAAGACCTGTTTAACTTCGCCAAGGCAAAGGGGCATGAGCGCATCGTTTGTGAGGTGAACTCGGCTCCTCCGAACCCCGCATCAGACGCATTCCACGCTTCCTTAGGCTTCCAAATCGTCGGAGAAGCAGAACTGGAAGGCAACGGAAAGACGGTCAGGTACATGGAAAAGGCGCTCTAGATAACGCTGTTTTATGAGATTTCGGGGGGGCTTGGGCTGAGAGCTGGTACTTGTAGCAAGGCTGCAGCATTATTCCGCTGTACCATGTAGGTGCCTACAATGAGAGACTAGAAGCCCAGACTGTCATCATGGGCCAGCATTCCTACGAGCCCGCGTAGACGTTAGGCTGTGAGCAAAGGCGGGGCAGTCAATGCCTGCTCCGCCTGCTTTATGAGCTTAACCTCGGATGAAATGCCAAGTGGAATTCTAATCACGTGTATCTGTAAGTTTCCATCCATAGTTGGCCCACCCTTCGGCGGAAAGCATATTCATTGTCTTTACGGGAATGATATAGCCACCAAGCTTTTCGACATGTCCGGTTCTCGTTCTGAATTCCAAGTCTCGGTGATATTCACCGCCCAGTTTTTCGGCTAGGGCGGCACCACCGCCACGCTGACTGCCAGAACTAACGAAAATCCATTTGATACTGTCTCGCAGTGCGAATGCAGATGCTGCGAAACTCATCATGTATCCGAGCCCCTGACGTGTTGGATTGGTCGTCATATATCCTTCTTGAGCCCACATATCATCGGGTAAGTCTATCGGGCCGTTGCCAAGGTCGGGTAGCTGAGAGGAGTAGGAACCTCTGAGGTTAAGTTGGGATCGTCGTCATAAGTCCCTATAACGTCATTGAACATTCTCCTTGTTTCAAAGGTGTGTGCAACCAGATTGCCGTTGTATTGCTCCCATCTCATGATATTCGCTCCTTCTTGTTTCTTTTTGACTCGATGATGGCCATCGATTGAAACAAAGACGCTTAAGGCGCGGGTCTGTGAAATCTGAAGGGGGGCGTTCCGAGATCGGGGATGGATTTAAGGCGCTTAAACTGGGTTCAGAATGTGCTGCGCTAAATTGAATAATGGAGGTAGCGTTAGGTCATCCCCATCGAGGATAGATTACGTAAACGTAATGTTACTTTAAGTGATTTTCTGAAAAATACTGCATAATTTCAGTGAAATAAAATACGACCCTAAAACTCAAGATAGCAAACTGATGGAGTCCTGTTACTTAATCAGGTGAAAACCAACAAAGTTTGCACTGCAAATTCTAATCATTTCGGCCAATTTTTATGGCAAACCTAGTAGAAAAAGCATTTAGTCGCATAGGATGCTTTGACGCACCTCGAAACTGACGGTATTAGAAGCTCATACAACGCCTTGTTTTGTTACGTTTACGTAAGCGTAACTATAACTAGGGACGGGAGAGAGATTTATGGCGAACGCTGACCTCAAGGCCAACAGGCCATTGTCGCCCCATCTTCAGATCTATAAGCCGATCGTGACGATGGTGATGTCTATTTTGCATCGCATCACCGGTGCTGCGCTTTACTTTGGAACGATTTTGATGGCGTTCTGGCTAGTCTCTGCTGCAGCAGGGCCTGAATCCTATCAATTTGCAATGGATGTATTCGGTTCCTTCCTGGGCCGTCTTGTCCTCTTCGGATTTACCTGGGCTCTTGTGCACCACATGATTGGCGGTCTTCGCCACTTCATTTGGGACATGGGCCACGGCTTCGACTTGCCTACTGCGAACTGGATGGCTCGCGCAACAATCGTTGGCTCCGTAAGCCTCACAGTGATCCTCTGGATCATTGGCTTCATCGTCGCTTAAAGGAGAAACCGATGTCCGATATGCGCACCCCCCTCGCGAAAGTACGCGGCCTGGTTCTGCCAAAGATGGTACGACACACTTCTGGCGTCAGCGCTTAACCGCTGTAGCCAACGTATTCCTGATTTCCTTCTTTGTTATTCTCGTTATCGCACTGCAAGGTGCCGACTATGCGAGTTTCACAGAAGCACTTCAAAATCCGTTCATTTCTATCTTGCTGCTATTGGTGATCCTTGTTGGTTGCCTGCACATGAAACTGGGCATGCAAGTTATCATTGAAGATTACATTCACTCCGAAGGTCTCAAACTCCTTCTGCTCATGGGTAACATCTTCTTCGCTTCTATTATCGCACTCAGCTCAGTGGTTGCAGTGCTTAAAATCAGCTTCGGAGGCTGATCTCAATGGTTGAACAAACCGGTGTATCAACAGCGCTAAGCCAGAGCGGCAAGGCCTATGAGTTTGTAGACCACAAGTTTGACGTTGTGGTTGTTGGTGCTGGTGGCGCGGGTCTCCGTGCAACACTCGGCATGGCAGAGCAGGGTCTTAAAACAGCTTGTATTTCCAAGGTGTTCCCAACCCGCTCCCACACTGTGGCAGCACAGGGTGGTATCGCAGCCAGCTTGAAGAACATGACGCCAGACTGCTGGCAGTGGCACATGTATGACACTGTAAAAGGCTCTGACTGGCTCGGTGATACGGATGCGATGGAATACCTCGCACGCGAAGCACCAAAAGCTGTCTACGAGCTTGAGCACTACGGTGTGCCATTCTCCCGTACGGAAGAAGGCAAGATCTATCAGCGTCCATTCGGCGGTCACATGCAGAACTACGGTGAAGGTCCTCCGGTACAGCGCACTTGTGCTGCTGCTGACCGTACAGGCCACGCCATCCTGCACACGCTCTACGGCCAGTCCCTGCGCCACAACGCTGACTTCTTCATCGAGTACTTCGCACTTGATCTGATCATGTCGGAAGAAGGTGTATGTGAAGGTGTGATTGCCTGGAACCTCGACGACGGCACGATCCACCGCTTCTCCGCGAAGATGGTTGTTCTTGCGACTGGCGGTTACGGACGCTCCTACTTCTCCGCAACGTCTGCTCACACCTGTACAGGTGATGGCGGCGGCATGGTCGCTCGTGCTGGTCTGCCTCTGCAGGACATGGAGTTCGTTCAGTTCCACCCAACCGGCATCTACGGCTCAGGCTGTCTGATCACCGAAGGCGCGCGTGGTGAAGGTGGTTACCTTGTGAACTCCGAAGGCGAGCGCTTCATGGAGCGTTACGCACCTTCCGCCAAAGACCTTGCCTCTCGTGATGTTGTTTCCCGTTGTATGACGATGGAAATCCGCGAAGGCCGCGGTGTTGGCAAAAACAAAGACCACATCTTCCTGCATCTGGATCACCTTGATCCTGACCTGCTGGCCGAACGTCTTCCGGGCATCTCCGAAAGTGCACGCATCTTCGCAGGCGTTGATGTAACCAAGGAGCCGATCCCGGTTCTGCCAACGGTTCACTACAACATGGGCGGCATTCCAACCAACTATTGGGGCGAAGTGCTGAACCCGACCAAAGAAGATCCAAACGCAATTGCTCCGGGTCTGATGGCTGTTGGTGAGGCAGGTTGTGCGTCCGTTCACGGTGCAAACCGTCTCGGCTCCAACTCCTTGATCGACCTTGTTGTGTTTGGCCGTGCAGCAGCAATCCGTGCTGGTGAGGTTGTTGACCGTGAGGCTCCAATTCCAGAGCCGAACGAAGCGTCCTCTCAGAAAATCATGGCCCGCTTCGACAAGCTGCGCTTTGCTAAGGGTTCCACGCCAACAGCTGAGCTGCGCCTGAAGATGCAGAAAACCATGCAGGAAGACGCTGCTGTGTTCCGTACTCAGGAAAGCCTTGAGCAGGGATGTAAGCGCATCTCCGCGATCTGGGATGAAATGAGCGATCTGCACGTTTCTGACAGCTCCATGATCTGGAACTCTGATCTGGTCGAGACGCTTGAGCTTGAAAACCTCATGGCCAATGCAATCACCACTGTTTACGGCGCTGAAGCCGTAAAGAGAGCCGTGGTGCGCATGCTCGTGAAGACTATAAAGATGGTCCTCTGGGTGGTCGTGATGACGAAAACTGGCGTAAGCACACCATCTCCCACCTCTCTGAGGATGGCAAGGTGACCTTGAGCTACCGTCCGGTCGTTCTCGAGCCGCTGACCACCTACGAGCAAGGTGGCATCGACATGAAGAAGATCGCACCGAAAGCCCGCGTCTACTAAGGCGCCGAAACCAGGAGTAAACGTTATGGCTGAATTCAAACTGCCAAAAAACTCCCGGATGGGAGAGGGCAAGGTCTGGCCGAAACCAGAAGGCGCCACCAACACCCGTGAGTACCGCATCTACCGCTGGTCCCCGGATGATGGACGCAATCCACGCATCGACACCTACTATGTTGATGCGGACGACTGTGGCCCAATGGTTCTGGACGCGCTCATCTACATCAAGGACAAGGTCGACCCAACACTGACCTTCCGTCGTTCTTGTCGTGAGGGTATTTGTGGTTCCTGTGCGATGAACATCGACGGAACCAACACACTGGCATGTACAAAGGGTGCTGACGAATGCTCTCACGAGATCGTCAAAATCTACCCTCTGCCGCACATGCCTGTTGTGAAGGACCTTGTACCGGATCTGACACGCTTTTACGCGCAGCACCGCTCTATCGAGCCATGGCTGAAGACCTCCACACCAGAGCCTGAAAAAGAATGGCTGCAGTCCTACGAAGATCGACAGAAGCTGGATGGTCTTTACGAGTGCATTCTGTGTGCTTGCTGCTCCACCTCTTGCCCAAGCTACTGGTGGAATGGCGACCGCTACCTCGGCCCTGCGGTCCTTCTGCAGGCCTACCGCTGGTTGATCGATAGCCGCGATGAGGCGACCGGTGAGCGGCTGGACAATCTGGAAGATCCGTTCCGTCTGTACCGCTGCCACACCATCATGAACTGCTCTCAGGCATGTCCAAAGGGTCTGAACCCTGCAAAGGCAATTGCTGAGATCAAGAAGATGATGGTAGAGCGTCGCGTTTAATCAACGCGCAATGCTAATAGAGCTACCTGAACAAAAAGCCGCCTCGCTGAAACGAGGCGGCTTTTTTCAATTTGGGTTCAAATACCTAGTACTTTTGGTCCCTAGAACTTATAGGTCAGACCAATACGGAGCGCATCGCTGTCAATGTTCTCTTTGAAGCGCGTGTTGCCGACCGTGAACCTGCGGCCCGGAAAAACAATTTGCTCGTAGTCCAGACGCACAAGAAGGTTTTGGGTCAGAAAAACCTCAACGCCTGCGCCACCAACCCAACCAAGCATGGTATTGCTGTCGGTGCCGGGACCAAAGATTGAATTAGAGACCCGGAACGTGGAAACAGCTGCACCACCATTCACATAGGCCAAAAACCTGCCATAGGTCAGGCCGACACGGGCCTTCGCAGAAACGAAATAGTCTGACCGCAATGCGATATTTCCGCGTGAGCGCTCGCCAAAGGCCCAGTAGGCACCTTCGCCTTCAACCCCGATCAGAAGATTCTCGTAGGTGTAATTGTAACCGCCATACAGGCCGACAGTCCCGCCGTTATACTGCGAGCCACTGTTGTTGAAGCGGTTGGTATCATGCAGACGTGCCCAGCCTCCATGGATGCCCACATAGGCGCCATCCCAGATGTAGACAGGTACGATCTCCGTCGTTTCGACGAACTCCTCGCTGTAAGGATCAAAAGGTTCGTCTACCCCGACCCCAGGAGGGCTTTCAACAGCAAAGGAATGGCCGCTGAAGCTGAGCAATCCCAATACCGCAA
>BAXV01000101.1 GCA_001310715.1 Pseudovibrio sp. JCM 19062 | reverse complement strand
CACAATTTACCGCGGGGTGGAGCAGCCCGGTAGCTCGTCAGGCTCATAACCTGAAGGTCGCAAGTTCAAATCTTGCCCCCGCAACCAAATTAAAACCCGCTATCCCAAAAGGATAGCGGGTTTTTTGTTGCTTCGCCTTCGTAGCTTAATTGACCCAGTATGCATGTCACAATGTTTGAATTACTCAACTTATATGTTTATTAATCGCGCAAACCAGCCGAATTCAGCGTTCCTAAACAACACCGCATGATCATACCACGCCGCTTCATCGATTAAATGCATGTAGCCAACGGCGGTCCTTGTTAGGCCACAGGCCTCACTTCGAGTTTACGCATCATGTCATAGTCTTCGTGGGTGATGATATGGCAATGCCAAACGTATTGTCCGGGGGTATCGAAGCGCATGATTAAGCGTGTGACTTGTCCGGCTAAAGCCAAAGCTGTGTCTTTCCTGCCTTGCTCATTTGGCTGTGGCGGTACTGGGTCGCCTTTCAGACCATGGAAGTCCAGGGTTGCACCTTGGAATGTTCGGCCTGTATCCATAAGCTGCTGATCGCGCATCATCAAATCGCCGTCGAACTCCTGTCGGTTCAAAATTTCAAACTGGACTTGATGAACATGAATTGGGTGCGCCGACCCAGTCGTATTATAGATCTCCCAGATCTCTACCGTGTTTGGTTCGATAATCTCGGTAATCTCATCCATAAAGAACAGCGAGCCACGATCCATCGTCCCCAAAAGAACGATCGTGCGATCGATATCGTCTCTGAGATTGAAGAGGGGGAGCTGTCTGACTACCGCCGGATTATCGCGTGGAAGAGGCACAAGAGGAGTACGCAACTCCACTGCGGGCGTAAAGTTTGTAGCCTGTGGCTGAACACTATCCTCGTTAGCCCCCACATCGAACCGCATGATCACGCCGGAAGTGTCCGGTGGAGCGATTGGAGCGAGCCCATCCGTGCCATCTGTGATCTCCAGATCTCCGCCGTCATTATAGACAAGCTTCATTGAGTCCTCTGGATCTTCAGGGTCCACATACCCTCTAAATGGCAACTCTGGACCCAGGTTTTTAAGGATAATTTGCTCACCAGCATGCTCGGTAAAGTCAATGACAATATCCATGCGCTCAGCAGGTGTGATAACCAGCTGCGTGAGCCGCACGGGCGAGTCCAGAAACCCCCCATCCGATCCGATTTGGTAGAACTCCATCCCGTTCTCGAACTCGAGGACATAACTTCGTGAGCTGGAGCCATTGAGTAGGCGTAACCGATATCTTGTTGGTTCAACTTCATGCTTGGGCCACGTCATGCCGTTGACCATTATGAAGTTACCAAAGAACTCATCCAGAACTGTCGGGTTTGGCCAATTGGCCTGAATTTCCTTTTGAATGATCGGGTTGATGGGCTGACCATGACTACCTGGATTGTAAAGGTTACCCTGATCATCAAACAGCGCATCTGAGATCACCAGCTCGATCATATTACTATCATTGGGAATAATGTTTTCTGCGATCAGGCGATCTTCATTTTCGTCTTTAATCAGGTAAAAACCGGCAAGCCCGCCGTATACATTCAAGCGTGTCATTCCGACTGTATGATCGTGATACCACAGGCAGCAGGCTTCCTGCGTGTTATCATAATCATAAGTTTGCTTGACGAAGTCTTCCCCTTTTGATTGATAGTTCTGCGTATACCAAGCGAGTGGGTTACCATCGCTGTCAGGCTCGGTGTGGCCACCATGCAAATGGATAACCACCGGCTTTTCCTGATCAAAGTTATCAATGTGCGGAACATGCAAGCTCGTATCAACCGGGAAAATCGGTGGCTTATTGTTGGGCAACTGGTTTTGAAATTCTACGGAGATATTCTGATTTTGCCTCGTAACAATTGTTGGACCTGGTGATCCAGTCCCGTCTTCGTATTCAAAGCCGTAAAACGTTGTCGTGAGCTGGTTGCCGTTTGGATCTTTCAGCCCAACCCATTGTTCTGTTTCCACAATTGGTAGAACCAGACTATCACCTTCCTCCATGTAAAGTCGCTTGGGCAAAGGAAGCGGGTTTACAAACTTCTCCTGACTGGAAGGATCAAGCAGTGTCACTCGCCTCGCAGATTGAGCAAGGCTGAGAGAAGGCCCCCATCCTGCCAGATTCAAGCCCAGGAGTGCGCTGCTCGCCACAGTTCCTTTTAGTAACCGGCGACGGGCATGGTTTATTTCGCTCGCACGAGATGGAGGATTGTTTTTCATCTATTATTCTCTCCGAACAACAACATTTGCGGCCACGAGGTCACTGTCATTAATCTCAATATTTCAGTTATGTCATATTGTCGATTAAGAGTGCAGTATTCCTAAAGCAGTACGGGAAATATTGATTAATAAAAGTAGTTTTAAGGGGTAGTTTGAGATCATATTATTAAAATAAATTCGTATGATCAGTTCCTGGTATACTTATTATATATTACTCATGGGCTTACACCCACTTGTCAGTGTACTGTATTCGAGATGTCGTTTTTCGTGCGTCTTGCAAACTAAAAATAATATTTAAAGCTAGAGAACCCAGATTATGTCGGAAAGTACAACTCAAACGTCTTCAACGCCTCCCGCATCGAAACTATCCAACTGCTCGCTGGTGATTGCGATAGTTGCAATTTGCGGTCTCATTCTGGCAGGCTTCGGCTACCGGCAGGATTGGTGGGGGCTGCTTCCCGGTATAAATATGGCTATTATTTTTTTCTAGCCTTGCAGGGATCGCATTTGTCCTTTCCCTTATTGCGATCATCAGGGTAGTGCTGAAGAAAAGACGCGGCCTCCTCTCTGCAATTCTGGCAGTTATCATAACGGTGCCCATCGTCGGTGTTGGCGCCGAAATGCTGTACGGTCAGTTTGAATATCCGCTCATCAATGACATTACGACTGACACCCAAAACCCACCTGCCTATTGGGCAGCACCTGTCGCAACTGAATACGGCGGCGCATCCGTCGCATCGCAGCAGCAGCAGAGTTACCCCGACATTGTCCCACTACACTTGTCCAGTCCGCCAGAGACAACCTACAACACTGCGCTGGGTCTGATCAGGTCGCGGGGCTGGCAGATACTTGGCCAAAGACCTGAACAGGGCGAGGTCGAAGCTGTGGCCACTTCAAGGCTGTTCGGGTTTTCTGACGACATTGTTATCAGGATCACCCCAAGCGATACCGGTTCCATACTCGACATGCGCTCCCGCTCAAGAGTCGGAGAGGGTGATCTTGGTGTGAATGCAGCCCGAATAGAAGATTTCCTTGCAGACATGCGGGCCAATACGAGCAACTAAACCCTTAGAGTACGTTTGCCGCTCTACCTTATCGCTTTAACTAATCTTGCCGCGTGCGCTCTTCAGGTCGTTGTAGATGGTCGCGCGGCTGACGCCTAAAACGCGGGCGATGTAAGGGGCTGCGTGTTTTTCTCGCAAGGCGTCAGTGCCCAATATTGCAGTGAGCAGGTCCTTGCGGTCGTTGCGGTCAAGCGCTTCAACCGATTTATTGCGGTTCTGGCACCAGCTCACGATGAACTGGTTCATTTTTTCATGCCAGTCGTTTTTGAACAGGGCTTCAGAGCCTCTACAGTTGCTGGTACCCCAATCAATGCCTTGATCGCATTTTGTGCGGTCACTATCTCGGACAAATCATAGTTGATACAGGCCAAAGCAACCGCCTTGCCGGCATCATCGCGCAAAACCGAGCTGATTGAACGAATGAGCCGGCCATCCCAATTGACCCGCTCAAACGGACCAATAACATTCTCGCCCTTGCGAAAGTCGATCTCCGAGAGAAATGAAGGATCGCCAATTTCGCGCTTGGAAAACGGATTGCAGATATGGGCTACGGTTTCGGTGATAAGCGAGTGAACCACGATCTCAACATTAGAACCCAGTAGTTTTGAGAGCGCTTCTGCCATAGGAATAGCGACGTTCTCGATCACCCGGTTTTGTGGCTTCAGGGTTGTCTCAATCATGCCGGTGTCCCTCAGCACTCCAGGATGCAAACATTTGCATGAAACCTTTCGCTTTCTACGCTCTGGAAATCTGTTCTGCCTGCGGTGTGCAAGTCAAGCTTGGGTATGCCCCACAACCGCAAGTACGTCTCCTCTTTGCACCAGACCTTGCCCCGCTGTACAGAATAAAACGCCTGACGTATTGGCTACAACAGGTAATGGCGCACGTTCTACCCGGTCAGCAAAATGAAGGTAACCGATCCGCTGGTCCTTCTCCACGTAAGCTCCCAGCTCATGGGAACATTCATAGATGCCGGTTTCATCTGCGTAGCTGTAATGCTGCAAACCATCCACCAGAAGCGTTTGCTTTTCGCTCTGCCAAGTCTCCGAGCCTGTCCTGACCGGCTTTTCTGCCACTATGCCCGTTGCATGCAAAACGCCGCGTATCCCGTGTTGAGTGACGGAAACAGTCTTGGCGGTCGCAAGGGCCGATCCGCCTAATTCTGTCGCCAGAATGCGTTTGCCTTGCCGTTCCACTTCCGCATCAATCATCTCCACTGCGGAAGGCTCGCGGATGATCACAGTCAGTGGTGCATCAAATGCATCGGCCAGCTCGATGATCTCTTGGGTAGCTGCCTCAGTCTTCTGCACAGGCACAAAGGTACAGGGAATAAAGTTCAGCGAACGTCCACCCGAATGTAGATCAACCACCACATCACAACGTGGGATCAGTTCGCGGGAGACAAAGTCCGCAATGCGCTCTGTGACTGTGCCGCGCGGATTTCCCGGAAAAACGCGGTTCATGTTGCCGCCATCCAGTGGTGAAAGTCGCGTGCCAGCTTGCACAGCAGGCGTATTGAGCGCAGGCAGAACAATCACCTGACCTTGAATGTCCTCTGGCCTCAAACCATCGTGCACCAGATGGGAGAGGGCAATCGGTCCCTCATACTCATCCCCATGCTACCGCCCAGCAACAGGCAACACGGTCCTTCACCATTCTTGATGGAGAACAACGGCACGCGCTGGTTTGACCACGCGCTGTGGTTCATGGAAGCGGGCACGTTAATATATCCGGCGTGAAAGCCATCGCGATCCAACGGGACAGAAGTCGAGAGCATGGATATCTTCCAAAAATGTCTAAAGAACCCGAGGGTGGGCAGGTGCAAGAAAGACCCGTGCTTGGGTGGCGTAATCGCCAGGTCTTCTGCACCTGCCCTGGGGACGTGTTAGGCCGTTTCCAAAATGGAACCGACCACCTTGTTCAAGCGGTTCAAACCTTCACGCAAATGCGCTTCTGGCAGAGCTGAACTGAACCGGAAGTGATTTTCCACGTCGAAGCGGCTGCCCGGAATGACCAGAACGTCTTGTTCTGCATGCAAACGGCGACACAGAGTTTCAGAGTCCACAGGCAAATCAAACCGGATGAAGGACATGGCAGATGCCTTTGGCGGCGAAACGGTGAATACACCTCATGCACCTTCAATGCTTCGGTCAGTGTTTCAAAGCCAGTGCGGATCAGGCGACGTGCGCGCTCCACCAAAAGACCCCGTGCAGGCTCGGCAAGAGCAGCTTCCGCAAGGCGCATGGAAAGAGTTGTTGCAGCCACGGTCGCGTATTCATGACGGCGCCAGCTCGCTGTGATGGTGTCCTTTGGTGCAACCATCCAGCCAAGCCGCAAACCCGGCAGGCCATAAGCCTTACTCATGGAGTTCAGCACGACCACCTTGTCGTAATCCCCCCAGAAGCTTTTGGTTACTTCGTCGGTATCGCGTTCTGTACCAATGTAGACCTCATCGGCAACAATCCAGGCACCAACCTTGGATGCAGCTGCAATGATAGCATCGCGCTCTTCCTGGCTCACCACCTGTCCGGTTGGGTTGTTTGGATTGATGATGTGAATGACCTTGGTGTTTTCATCCACCGCGTTCATGACCGCTTGCGGATCAATCTTCCAATGATTGTACGGGTCCAGATCCACATAGCGCACTTCGATGCCACGGTTGCGCACATCGCCGGTCAGCTGCTCGTAGATAGGCCGGAAGGCCACCATATTATCACCGGCTCAAGCAGTGTATTGGCGACCAACATGTTGGCCTCGGACGCGCCTGCCGTAACCAGAATATTCTCAGCGTCTGCGCCCTCATACATCTTGGCAATGTGCTCACGCAGCAACGTCGATCCGTTCACCTGCGGGTAGTCTAGCACGGTGTTCAGGATCACCTCCGGGTCAAGACCTGTCAGCTTGATCAGTTCCTGAACCTTCATCGGGTGTACGCCACTTTCAGAATAATTGTATTTTACACCGTGTTCCAATTCCGACAGGAACTGCTCAACGTGGAAGGGGTGAAACATGGGGTGTCCTCTCTTTCGAATAAGGCGTATCTTTTTCCCAGTGTCGAAAACACGGCTGTAAGCAACAAAACCATACACTGGTAGATCAATCTGGCAGCGGTAAGACACTCAAGAAGCGCAAAGTGTCCTGAGGACAAATTCTGCGCAATCAAGGGCTTTAGAGATAGGTAGTGCCGCGCTCGACACTGGTCCAAACAGATTTGGCAATCGCAGCATCCTGCACAGCAACACCAGTCAGGTCTGCAATGGTGATATCGTCTTCACTTCTCGGTGCAGGACCATTCGACAGCGCGGTGCCCAGTGGAGTGAGGCCTCCTTCTGTAATAGTGCCTGCCTGTATAGCGTTGGCTGTTTCACCATGCTCAACACACTGAGACGGTGAATCCACGAATACCTGAGAAGCTTTAGCAAACAGCTGCGCATCAATCTCCTGCTTCCCAGGCGAGTCTGCCCCAACCGCTACGATATGCGTACCTGGTCGTACCCAATCCGCTTGAATAAGCGGCTCCCGGGAGGGGGTGGTGGTCACAATCACATCGGCCTGCTTGCAAAGGTCTTCTGCGGTCTGCGCCTGAGCAACGGTCACCGCAGGCAGCTCATTGGACAATCTCTCGACCAGCGCTGCGGCTTTCTCTGCAGTACGCCCCCAAACCACAACGGATTTGTATCCCAGCAGTTCGCAAATCAGCTTTGCTTGCAGGTGTGCCTGAATGCCATTACCGATGATGCCGACAGTCTTGGCAGACTTGCGTGCACCCAAACGGGTTACGATCACTCCGGCGAGGGCCGTCCGCAAATCAGTTAAAACACCTTCATCCTGCAAAATAGCGAGCGGAGTCCCATTTACGGCGGAAATCACTGCCATAAATCCACTGGAAGACGGGAGCCCCTTGGCTGGATTATCATAAAAACCAGTGGCGAGTTTGACGGTGAAGACGTCATCACCTGCCACATGGGCGCTTTTGATGTGGCATTCCCCGTTTGCAGCGTCAAAACCTAAATGGGTAACAGGGGCGACCTGTGCCTTGCCAGCAGCGAAAGCCTTGAAACCGTTCTCGATATCACCCAGCACAGCATGCTCGTCCACATGCTTTAGGATTTCTTCTTTCCTAATGATCTGCATTGTGACTGTCTCACCTTCATGCATCGTCTAGTTGTAGACTATGAGTCTAATTTGGACTAATTGGTATATCGGAATATTTCCTATGACAACCCGGAAAACGCCATGTCTATTGAAATAGCTGACATTCGCCGCGCTCAAGAACGCATCCGTCCTTACGTGCAGCCCACGCCTTTGCGGCCGTCTCACGCCTTGAGCGAACGGCTGCAGGCCAAGGTATCTCTCAAATTCGAAAATATGACGGCAACCGGTGCTTTCAAACTACGGGGTGCCACCAATAAGCTGCTGAACCTGTCAGCAGATCAGCGCGAGCGTGGCGTTATCACGGTGTCCAGCGGCAATCACGGTCGTGCTGTCGCCTATATCGCGAAGGCACTCGGCGTTCGCGCCGTTGTCTGCATGACCGAGATTGTCCCGCCAGAAAAAGTCGCCGGATTGCGTGACTTTGGAGCCGAGGTTGTCATCCATGGCCAGAATCAGGATGAAGCCGACGCGGAAGCACGCCGGATTGCCGAGCGCGACGGACTACTCTTCATCTCTCCATTTGATGATGCCGATGTTATTGCAGGGCAGGGCACCATAGGACTTGAGCTTCTGGAAGTAGCCCCACAGCTGGATACAGTGCTTGTCCAGCTCAGTGGCGGTGGTTTGATGAGCGGCATCGCAAAAGCCTGAAGAGCCTAAAGCCCGAGATCGAGGTGATCGGCATTTCCTCTCTCTATGGTGCGGCCATGCTGGAAAGCATTCGTGCCGGGAAGATCGTGAGCGTGGAGGAAAAGCCGTCCATCGCTGACGCTGCCGGGGCCAATTCCACCTGACAACCGCTACACCTTTGCCATGTGCCAGGAGCTGGTTGACGACCACATTCAGGTGTCAGATGAACAGATCGCCGAGGCGATGGCTTTCATTCTGCATAAGGAAAAGTGCGTGGTTGAAGGGGGAGGGGCCGCTGGTGTTGCTGCCCTGCTCAATAACGCGGACCGCTTTAAAGGCAAGAACGTCGCCGCCATCCTCACTGGCGACAACATCAAAGTAGAGCGGGCTCTGTCGATCATCGCAAAGGCACAATCAAAACCCGCATAACAATGAGTAGAGCGGCCTTTTCTGTAATCTGCGACGACCAATCTTATTGTAGTGAAAGCGCGCGTTGGGAGGATAACCTCATGGTATCCTCTCCATCGCCTCTTACTTCCGTGCCTTCGCCAGCAATGGACCGTAGACTGCCACATACACTCCAAACGCAAGCAGCCACGCCAGTGCCGATGCATCATAAAGGCGCATAGCCAGATCAGGTGTGAACCCCGCTGCAAAGCGGAGCAGGACTGAAAGAGCCATCGCACAGTAGAGTAAACTGGTGCTGCGGCTGGCTGTCAACGCCCGTCCTGTGTGCCCAAGGGTGGAGCGGGTCATTACGGCCAAGGTCATCATGCCCAGGACGCCTGCCATGAGCAGGTGCTGGCTCCTGCCAAGTCCAATAGGTCTGGCACAAGAATGGCCGCTCCAAGCATCAGCAACCCGACCGGCACGAACAGATAGCCTGCATGCAGAACGAGCACGAGCGGTTCAGCAAAGGTATGCAGGCCTTTCCAGCGGGCCAAACGCGCAAAGTGCAGCAAACCAGCCACCACCAGCAGGGCACCAGCCAGCCAGTGTTCGCCAAGCGCGGTCCAGATCAGCAGCGCAATCAGCAAGAACAGTAGACAAACCTTGTCAAACGCCTGCATCGGCCCCACAGGAAGATCCTTGCTGCCTTGCTTCACGAGCCAGTTGCGGGTGAAGGAGGGAATGATCCGCCCACCAATCAAGCCAACCATTAAAACCATGGTGGAGATGCCCAGACGCATGCCGTAGCCTTGTGCAGCATACCCACCGCTCCAGGCTTCCCAGTGGAACAACAGGTTAGCTACAATCAGCAGACCCAGCAGCGCAAGCACAATGAGGTTGCGCCAGTTCTTGCCTGCCATAATCTCGCGCAGGCACGCACCCGCCAGCATCAATGGCATCGCAAGATCGAGCACCGCAACAACACCAGCTGGAAGATAGGCGCCAAACAGAACCGCGACACGACCAAGCACCCATAGGCTGAACAGGAGCATGAGCGGCTTGCCCACAATTGGCATGCGCCCCGTCCAGTTCGGAATAGCCGTCAGCAAGAAGCCAGCAACAATGGCGTTCAGATAGCCAAAGAGAAACTCATGCGCATGCCACGAAACCGGATCAAACGCGACCGGCAGCGCGATGTGGCCGGAGATAAGCGGAATCCAGAGCAGCATGAGCAGAATTGCCCAAACGGCGCTGGCGAGGAAGAATGGCCTGAACCCGTAGCTAAAAAGCGCAGGCCTTGCCAGGATCTGACTTGTTCCATAGTGGTCGACATGAGGTGCTCTTATGGCTTTTGTTGATGCGCTTGTGCACATTCAGTGATCTACGGGTAGCGTTACCACCAGCTTCGCCAATCACCAAGACCATGTCCTTGACTAATATTAAGTGCGCTCTGCATTTAAGGCGAGGGGAATATTTCGGAGCGCGAGTAAACACCAACAGCACCGCATGGCCTTCCATGCAGTGGTGGAACTGAGTTTCCCGGAAAACGGGATGGACAAGGCGGCAGGCAACACCTGCGCTACTTGATAAAATATGAGTCTTCGGCATCAGCTGTCGCCTTGCCCGGACGTTTTTGTAGGAGGCTATGGCCAAGGTCCAAAAGACGCTTTGAGAAGGCACTCCTGTAACAGAATGACTCCCAGTG
>BAXV01000100.1 GCA_001310715.1 Pseudovibrio sp. JCM 19062 | reverse complement strand
GATCGCGAACCTGTAACAGGCTTTTTTGCTGGTTGCTCATCAGGAGGCCCCCCGTGGTCTAAGCACATCGGCAAGGCTGTCTCCAACAAGAGAGAACCCGAGCCCCGTCAAAACAATTGCAATGCCCGGCATCAGGCTCATCCACCAGGCGGTGGTGATGAAGTTGCGGCCTTCTGCGATCAGAACACCCCATTCTGCTGCGGCGGCTGCGCACCAAGCCCAGATAGCCAAGGGACGAGCCCAGCAGGATCGCCAGCGCCATGTCGGTCATCCAGAAGGTGATGAGCGGTGTCATGGCATTGGGCAGCAGATGGCGGAAGATGATGCGCGGCGATGAGTAGCCCATGACCCGACCAGCGGAGGCATAGTCGTTTGTCATCTGCGTCATAATCTCAGCGCGTGTAAGGCGGGCATAATAGACCCACTGGACCAGCGTGACCGCCACATACATGTTGTTCAGTCCCGGTCCCAAAACCGCGACAACTGCAATGACCAGCACCAGAAACGGGAACGTGATGGTCACATCTACCACGCGGCCAAAAAGCACGTCGCAATGCCGCCGTGATAGGCCACCAGCGAGCCAACAATCACGCCAATCACCATGGCAAAGAAGGTGGCGAAGAACGCAATCTGCATATCAACCTGATAAGCCAGATGACGCGGGACAGCGTATCGCGGCCCAGATTATCCGTGCCAAACGGGTGTGCCCAGCTTGGCGGCTGCTTGATCGCTGTGAAATCAAAGGCGTTGATCATACGGCGCGAACGCCCCTGGAAACACAGCCAGAATGATGGAGGAGGACAGGATGAAGAAGCCCAGCAAAAACCCCGGTCGCAGCAACGCTTTGACCCGTGGGTGCAGCTTCGGTTTTTGTGGTGTGGTGGCTTGAAGTGTATCGAGCTGGGTCATGACAGGCGCAACCTCGGATCAAGCCATGCCTGCACCATGTCGGTAAACAGAAACACGAGAGAAACCATAACAGCGAAGGTAAGAGTAAGGCCCTGAATCAGCGGGTAGTCGCGAGCAAAGATAGCTTCCAGCATCAAACGACCAAGGCCAGGCACGGCAAAGACAGTCTCTGTGACCAGCGTACCGCTCATCAGGGCACCGATGGAAAGACCAAGCAGGGTAACGGTGGAGATCAGCGCATTGCGCAGAACATGGCGGCCCAGAACGACACTGCGCGATAAGCCTTTGGAGCGGGCGAACTGCACATATTCCGCATCCAGCACCTCAATCACCGCAGAGCGCAGATTACGCATGATGATGGCGGAGGTGTAAAGCGCGACGGTGAGCGCGGGCAACATGAGGTGGTGCAGGTGTTCCAGAAACGTGGTGCCATACCCGCCAACCGGAAACAGGCGCAGAGAGGCGGCAAGGAAGGTGAGCAGCAACAGCCCAATGTAAAACACCGGTGTGGAGAGCCCCACCTGAAAGCCGCTGCGAATGGCAATGTCGAGCAGGCCGTTTTTGTTCAACGCGGCAACAAAGGCAAGGGGACCGGCGATGAGAATGGAAAGGCCAACCGCATAAAGGGTGAGGAACGCAGTTACCGGAATACGTTCGATAATAACGTCCAGAACAGGGGCTTTGAGAAGAATGGATGTGCCATGTCTCCGCTCAGGGTGTTCTTTACGAAATAGAAGAATTGCATGAAGAAGGGTTCATTGAGCCTAGCTTTTGCCGGATCAGCTCCAGCTGTGCTTCTGTGGCTTTGGCATCCGCCATGGCAATGGCCGGATCCCCTGGCAGCATACGCACGAGCAGAAAGATAACGACCATCACAAGAAGGAAGGTCGGAATGATCTGCAACAGCCGTGACACCAGATAAGAAAGTGACGACATTCCTGAGTCCTAATAGGGGGCATAGGGATAAAAGCCGAAGCGACAGGTTTCCGGGCATGACGCTTCGGCTTTTTGGATTGCGTTAGGCAAATGGTCTGCGCCTACCAATATGAACAGACCAACCTACCCTGGCTGACATGTGCCCGGTGGAGGGGTCTCAGCCACCGGGCACACTCGTTGGAGGAATTATTTTGCAATCCACGCCGAGGAGAACTCATTGTTCCCCAACGGTGTCTGGAGATAACCATTCACGTTGGCAGAAAGGGCCACAGCAAACGGCGTTTCATAGAGGAACAGCAGCGGGGCAGCATCACGGTAGATTTCCTGCATACGCATGTACTGCTCACTACGTTTTTCCGGGTCGATCTCGGTGTTGGAGGCTTCATACAGCGCGTTGAACTCTGCATTGTTCCAACCGGTACCAACAGCCTTACGGGTTGGGTAGTAGCCCAGCCAGCCAGCAACCTGCGCCGGATCATTCACGTCATTCACCCAGCCGTAGGTGTGCACATCAAACTCGCCGGAGCGGTTCTTTGCACCGCGCGTTGCGTTATCAACCTGCTCCACTTTCACGCTCACACCAATGGCACCCCCCATCTGCTGGATCGCAGCAAACAGGTTGCATCATCAGAGGAACCAGCCAGTGTGGTCAACGTGATTTCCGCGCCTTCAAGACCAGACGCTGCCGCTAGTTCCTTCGCCTTGGCAACGTCATAAGGGAACAGCGGACCACCATCATGTGCCAGCTGGGTGGTTGATGCCATCAAAGGTGAAGTCATCGGCTGACCGGTGCCATGGGTGATCAGCTGGATCAGAGCATCCTTGTTGATCGCGTAGTTGAGTGCCTGACGCGCCTCTTTTGTCGCCATCGGGTTCGGAGAACCATCCGCACGGGTTTCGCGCGAGTTGATCGGGCTGTAGATGATGCGGGTGGACGGGTACAGCTCCATGTTGATCGCAGGGTCAGCTTCCAGCTCGGCCACGCGGGAGAATGGAACAAATTCGGCGCCGTTTACTTCACCAGCCTGTAGCTTCAGGATGCGGGTTGCATCATCCGGGATCACGATGAAGCTGACTTCATCCAGATAAGGCAGGGCCTTACCATCTTCGCCCTGACGCCAGTAATGCGGGTTGGCGGAGAACGTCATGGTGCTGCCACGCGTGCGATCTTTAAGCGTAAACGGTCCGGAAACCGGTGTACCTGGAGCAAACAGAGCGGTTGCTTTTTCCTGATCGGTCGCACCTGGCGCGGCGTCGAAGGCTGCCTTGGACACGATAGCGGTGTTGAAGGTTGCCAGAATGGAAATGATGGTTGGATCAGGGTTCTTCATGGCAAGCGTCACGCCGTTGTCGGTAGCTGTGATGCTTTCAACCGAGCCCAGCAGGCCGGACCATGGACCGAAATCCGGATTGTCGCGCGCTCCAGAGAGAATTTTACATCTTCTGGCGTAATCGCCGACCCATCGGAAAACTTGATGCCCTCGCGCAGGTTAGTGTGACGGTTTTACCGTCCTGAGATACCTGATAGCCGGAGGCCAGACCCGGAACGATGGTTTTGCCGTCTGCCTTGGTGCGCAGCAGGGTGTCATAGAGGTTTGTGACCATCCAGATATCAGGGTTACGGTCCGCATAAACCGGATCAACCAGATTGGAATCATCATAGCGCGCAAAGGTGAGCGTGCCGCCGCGTTCCACAGCCTGCGCGGAATTGATGGCGAGCATCGACACGCCTGCAAGCGCGGCAATCAAAAAAAGTCTTCATGATAGTCCCCTCAAATGGTACACACCGGGCATGCTCTGTTGTTATTAGGTGCATGGTGGTGTGCGGGTGATGGCTTCTCCCAGTACGTCCATCAGCCATCGGTGATATATCAGTATTACCTCTGATATATCTCTGTTTGCAAGGGGCAAAACTCATGAAACCCAAATTTTTGTCCCGCTCAGTGAGATTCGGCAGGTTATTTGACGCCTAAATATTGCAGAAATCACAGGTGAGTCATGAGGGATTAAGCCTCAGTTTCCCATAGAAACGCTTCGAAAATTCGGAAGACTTGTTCCCAAACAATTGACTTATTCTGGGAAGAGCGCGCAACTACGTAAAAACGCGGCGCCGGAAGAAATTTCCAACACCGCGCCAAAAACAACCATCATTTTTTTTGAAGGAGGCTCTGGTCTTCCTCAGGCCTGTTGCCGTGGGGCAGCCTTTTGGAAGGCCTCCAGTTGCTCCGTAGCCTCGAAAATTGCATTGATGCAGGTGAGGTGGGAGCGATCGACGCCCCAGCGGTCGGCGTTATAAACCTGTGGCACAAGACAGATATCTGCCAGCCTACCTGTTCCCCATGGCAGAACCTGCCGCTTTGTCCATCACCCAGCAGCTCTTCAAAAGCGCCAAGGCCCTTGCTGATGAACTCACGCATCCAGTTGACCTTGATCTGCTCATCGCCGCCCGCCAGTTCCACAATGCGCTGAACAACACCTAAATTGCACACGGGGTGAATATCCATGGCAATTGCGTGGGAAAGGGTGCGCACGCGGGCACGCTCACGGGCGGTGGTTGGCATCAGGGCAGGGGATGGGTGCAGCTCATCCAGATACTCGATGATGGCAAGCGACTGGGTCATCATATCGCCGCCCAGATCCAGCGAGGGCACCAGACCTTGCGGGTTGCGGTGCAGGTTCTCAGCGGCTTTCTGCTCACCCTTGAGCAGGTCCACGGTCACCGTCTCAAAGTCGAGACCTTTCAGGTTCAATGCGATGCGAACGCGGTAGCTCGCAGAAGAGCGCCAGTAATCATATAAAGTGATGTTGCTCATAGTATTGACGCCCCTCCCAAAGCTCAACTCTTTTGGTCCTGCTCTGCGAAGACCATTTTCCGTCCTAAAGAAGTCCCTTTATGTTTCGTTGCCAGCCTCAGCGCTCATGTCCCCAATGAGCGCTTCTGCGTTCTTTTGCACCTTCTCCATTAGTGACAGAAGAACCGCCTCTTCATCTGCGGTCAGATTCTCGGTCAATGCGGCTTCCACATTGCGCACCAACGGAATCACGTCATTGAAGACAGCGAGCCCCTTCTCAGTGAGGCGCAGAACGGATTTGCGGCGGTCCTCTCCGTCGATATCGCGGCGCAACAGCTCTTTCTTACGCAGAGACTGAACGGCGCGACTCACATTCACTTTGTCCATGCTGGAGCGTTCCACAATCTCTGAAGCCGACAGCGCCTGTGTGTGGCCCAGAATGGACATGGTGCGCCATTCAGAAACGCTCAGCCCATACCGTTCCCGATAAACGCTTGAAACCGCAGTGCTAACAGCAGTGCCGAAAACCCGGACCTTATAGGGGAAGAACGAGCCAAGCTGGAATTCTTCTTGATCCTTCGCACTACTCGCAGTCACCATCATCACATCTCGTTGGTTTAAAATGAAACTATTGCGCTCGCTTAATGGCACATTCTTCCTATTAGTATCATTTGCAACTATCTGTCAAGAGCGCACCATCTACACCTGACATATATCCCAAAGTCGAATTAATAGCTATTTTAAGCCATTTCTCAGCATTTTACTTCATTCCCTTACGCTTAGGGATACAGCTTCGGCGGAAAATTCTATTGACAAAGTTACAGATGAAACTATTCTGAGTTTAGATAAATTCCAGATGACCATGAGTCCGGGAGGCCGGCGGGTGATCTTCAATTGCCAAGGATGTGTTATGACGAGTTGGATCGAGAGTGCGAATGCACCGCACTGCCATTTCCCAATCCAGAATCTTCCCTATGGTGTGTTTGCCAAAAACGGTGAAGAGCCACGCTGTGGCGTTGCGATTGGCGACATGGTTGTTGATATGGCGGTGCTGGAGGCTGCCGGTCTTCTCAATGCTGGTGGCTCCACCACCGTCTTCGACAAGCCCGCCCTCAACGACTTCATGGGCTTGGCAAAGCCTCTTGGGACAGCGTACGAGATCAGCTGACAACTCTGCTTGCCAAAGACGGCGATCCAGCGCTCTCCGGCAATGACATCTTGCAGAGAAAAGCGCTGGTGCCCATGAGCGCAGTGCAGATGTACATGCCGTTTGCGGTTTCTGAATACACTGATTTTTATGCGGGTAAGCAGCACGCATTTAACGTGGGCACAATGTTTCGTGGCCCGGAAAATGCGCTTCCCCCGAACTGGCTGCACATCCCGATAGGATACAATGGCCGTGCGTCAACGGTCATTGTATCCGGCACTCACATCAAGCGTCCGGTTGGACAGGTCAAAGCCCCGACAGATGATGCGCCAAGCTTCAAGCCTTGTGCCCGTCTGGACATCGAGCTGGAGATGGGCGCGGTTGTTGGCCTGCCGAGCGAAATGGGGCAGCCCATCACCGTGCAGGAAGCTGACGACATGATCTTCGGCTACGTGATCCTGAATGACTGGTCCGCCCGCGATATTCAGGCATGGGAATACCAGCCGCTTGGTCCGTTTCAGGCAAAAGCCTTTGCAACATCCATCAGCATGGGTTGTCACGAAGGCCGCCCTTGAGCCGTTTCGCGCTTCCACGCCAGCGCGTGAAAAAGAGTTGCTGCCGTATCTCAAAGAGCCGGGTCCAATGCTCTACGACATTGATCTGGAAGTTTACATGCAGCCGGAAGGGGCAGACAAAGCCTCCAGGCTGGCCAAAACTAATTACCTGCAGATGTACTACTCCGCCGCGCAGCAACTGGCCCACCACGCGGTGAGCGGTTGTAAGATGAACACCGGCGACCTGCTTGGCTCCGGCACGATTTCCGGTCCGGACAAGTCCGAGTACGGCTCTCTGCTGGAAATGTCGTGGGGCGGCAAGGAACCAATCACTCTGGAAACGGGCGAAACACGGACCTTCATCGAGGATGGTGATACGCTAACGCTCACCGGTTGGGCGCAGGGCGATGGCTACCGCATCGGCTTCGGCGAATGCACCGGCAAGATTTTGCCAGCTCCAGATTTCAAAGGTTAAGTTAGGAGAGTAACGATGGCGAAAGCATTTGCATCCAGTGGCGATATGGAAGCCAAAAAGATCTCCTTCACCGAGGTGGGCCGCGATCTTTACGCATTCACCGCGGAAGGCGATCCAACACCGGTGTTATTATTGGCGATGACAGTGTCATGGTGGTTGATGCGCAGGCAACCCCTGTCATGGCTCAGCTTGTGGTTGATAAAATCCGAGAAGTCACCGACAAGCCGATCAAATACGTGACCCTGTCCCACTACCACGCCGTGCGTGTGCTGGGCGCATCCGGTTATGGTGCTTCTGAGATCATTGCCTCTGAAACCTGTGAGGGCATGATCTATGAGCGCGGTCAGGAAGACTGGGACTCCGAGTTTGGCCGCTTCCCGCGTTTGTTTGATGCAGCCGATTCCATTCCCGGTCTCACATGGCCAACCATGACCTTCAAGGACCGCATGACCATCAACATGGGCAAGCGCAAGGTTGAGCTGATGCATCTGGGCCGCGCGCACACCGCGGGCGACATTGTTGCATGGGTGCCCGATGAAGGCGTTATGTTTACCGGTGACATCGTGGAGTACCACTCCGCTTGTTACTGCGGTGACGGTCACTTCAAGGACTGGGGCAACACGCTTGACGCGATCAAGGCCTTCGCTCCAGATGCAATTGCACCGGGCGCGGGGATGCGCTTGTGGGTCAGGAGATGGTCAACAAAGCGATTGAGAACACCCGCGACTTTGTTGAGAGCACCTATAAACCAGCCGCCCGCGTGGCAGTACGAGGCGGCACGCTGAAAGAAGCATGGGACGCAGTGCGCGCAGAATGCGATCCAAAATTCGCAGACTACGCCATCTACGAACATTGTCTGCCGTTCAATGTCGCTCGCGCGTTTGACGAGGCTCGCGGCATTGATACCCCCCGTATCTGGACAGCCGAACGCGACCGCGAAATGTGGGCAGCATTGCAGGGGTAAAATGAATTGAGCTTGAAGCTCAACCTAAATCGAGGTGGGAGCTAAAAAGAGAGAAATCGGGCAATCATGAAACTTGGGTTTTCCTCGCGGGCAAGAGGCACCCAATAATCTTAAAAAAAACGCAGGCGAAAGCCGCCCCATATGCGTCAGGGCGCCGGATGGACCAAGCTCCATCCGGCACTCCAAAGTTGATTGATGTTTTGCCGGATGCTGGGTGAGGCATCACACTTGCTGGGAGGCAGCGTATGACGAAAAAGATTTTCGAAGTTCCGCTTTATCCTTATGTTCGCTCGCCGGATCAGGATGCGGACAAGGCAGTGCGCCATAAGGTTGTTGTGGTGGGAGCAGGCCGATTGGCCTTGCGCAGCAATTGAACTGGCCATGCAGGGTGTTGAGGTTGTCGTCGTGGATGACAACGACAAGGTGAGCTGGGGCTCCAGAGCAGTATGTTACGCAAAGCGTCCGCTGGAAATTCTCGACCGTATTGGCTGCGGTGACCAGTTTGTCGACAAAGGCGTTCAGTGGCACGTAGGCAAGGTTTTTTTCGACGAGCGTCAGGTTTATCAATTTGACCTGTTGCCCGAAGATGGACACAAGCGCCCCGCCTTTATCAACCTGCAACAGTATTACTTTGAAGAGTGTCTGGTTGACCGCGTCAAGGAACTGCAAGCGCAAGGCAAGCCAATCGAGATCCGTGGCAACAACAAGGTTGTCTGCGTTGATCAGGCCGATGACTTCGCGACCGTCGAGCTGGAAACACCGGAAGGCAACTACTCTGTTGAGGCCGACTGGGTGATCGCCTGTGACGGTGCCGCCTCTCCAATCCGCTCCATGCTGGGGTTGGATTTTGTGGGCCGCGTTTTTGAAGACAACTTCCTGATTGCCGACGTGGTGATGGAAGCGGATTTCCCCACTGAGCGCTGGTTCTGGTTCGATCCGCCTTCAACCGTGGCCAGTCTGCGCTTCTTCACAAGCAACCGGATAATGTCTGGCGCATCGACCTTCAGCTTGGCTGGGACGTAGACAAGGAAGAAGAGAAGAAGCCGGAGAACGTCATTCCACGCCTGAAAGCATGCTGGGCAAGGATGTGAACTTCGAGCTTGAGTGGGTTTCTATCTACACCTTCCAGTGCCGCCGTATGGAACAGTTCCGCAAGGGCCGCGTAATCTTTGCCGGTGACAGCGCCCATCAGGTATCCCCGTTCGGTGCCCGTGGTGCCAACTCCGGTCTTCAGGACACGGACAATCTGATCTGGAAACTGAAGCTGGTGATGGACGGTAAGGCACCGATGAGCCTGCTGGACACCTATGACGAAGAGCGTATCTATGCTGCGGATGAGAACATCCTGAATTCGTCCCGCTCCACGGACTTCATCACGCCGAAATCCGCTATCAGCGCGTGTTCCGCAATGCTGTGCTGGATCTTGCCGAGGTGACGGAATTTGCACGTCCGCTGGTGAACTCTGGCCGCTTGTCCGTTCCCGCCACCTACGACGGCTCTTCGCTGAACAGCGATGATTGTGCTGGGATGCCGTCGCGGTCCCGTCCGGGATCTCCGGCAGCGGATGCACCAACCACAAACGGTTGGCTGCTCGACCAGCTGGGCAACAAATTTCAGTTGCTCGCCATTAATGCCGAGGTGCCGGACACGGTTGAAGTTGGCGGCATCACCATCTCTGCGCTGCGGGTGAGCGAGAACGAGGAGATGAAGGACCGGTATCTGGGAGATAAATCTTCCGCAGTTTATCTGATGCGGCCGGACCAGCACGTGGCTGCACGCTGGGAGACCTATGACGAGGCACGGGTTGCGCACGCTCTGAATTGCGCAACCGGCATTTTTGCGCAGGAGGCCGCACAATGAGCCGTCTGAACACCAAAGCAAACATCAGCAAACCGGACGAATTTTATCACGATCTTCTGCTGCTGCATGAAGGACGTACGGAGGAGGAAAGCGAAGCGCTCAACGCCAAGCTGGTTCTCATTCTTGCCAACCACATCGGGGATGCAAACGTTCTTCGCGAAGCAATGGATCTTGCTGCGAAAACACAAGGAGGAGGCGAGGTTTGATCGCCTCGGGGGAGATTCCTATGAAAAATTGAGCAAATTCACCACGTTGCGTACCGCTGCAAGGACGCAAAAGAAACCGTTGAATGGTACACCAAGAACCTGAACATGGACTTCGTTCTGGCCATCGCGGAAGACAAGGTTCCGTCCACCCATGAGCCTGATCCGTACATGCACCTGTTCCTTGATGCAGGCAACGGCAACGTGCTGGCGTTCTTTGAGCTGCCAACCAAGCCGGAGATGGGCCGTGATGAGAACACCCCGATCTGGGTGCAGCACATCGCCTTCAAGGTAAAGGACCGCGACACCCTCATCAGTTTCAAAGAACAGTTGGAAGCAAACGGCATCGACGTGCTGGGCGTGACCGATCACTCCATCTTCCACTCCATCTACTTCTTCGATCCAAACGGGCACCGCATCGAACTGGCGTGTCCGGACCCGGCCGAAGAAGAGAAACTGAAGCGTCTCGATTCTGTGAAGTGGGAAATGCTGGAAGAGTGGAGCCGCACCAAAAAAAGCCCCAAAACACGCCGACTGGCTACACGCAAAAGAACTTAGCAACGTCTGATTTTATCAGCTGACTGCCGGAGAGTGGGGACTGGGAGGTCCCCGTTCTCCACCCCAATATTTTTTTGATGGCATCTTAAGAGGAAGCCATGGAATTTTTAAAGACAAAAATTGCCCGCCGTACACTGTTTGGAATGGCAACAGCTGCCATGCTCGCACCATCTGCTTTTGCAAGTGCTGCCTACGCTGAAACCAAGCTGGTCCTTTCCAGCTGGCTGCCACCACGCCACCCGATTGTGGTCAACGC
>BAXV01000099.1 GCA_001310715.1 Pseudovibrio sp. JCM 19062 | reverse complement strand
ATAAAAGGCAAGGTAGTTCCCCACGGTGTCATCCCGGCCTCCGAGCGGGATCCATACCCACTGGCCTCAGCTTAATGGTGAAGGGAAGGTAAGTTTTTATTATTGGTGTATAATAATATAAAGCTCTTTATGAGTGTATTTTCTATACTAGTGCATTGTAGTATCTATTGTTAAAGTTATAATTTATTAGTTTATAGATATAGGCGCGATGGCATGGCTAAAAAGAAAAGTAATCCCATTATTAGTTATGATGCCCGTATCGGAAATGTCTCAGCGGAAAATGACTATGATTTTCTAAATAACTGTTTTGTCAATCACAGGGCAGTCAGCGAGATTATGGATTTAGATTCTGCAAAAATGATACTTGCTGGCAGAACAGGTGCTGGTAAAACAGCAATTCTGAAGCATATTGAAGAACAGAACAGGAAGACTTCTGAGATAACTCCTTCTGATATGTCGATGCACTACATAAGTAATTCAGACATTATCAGATTTTTGGATGATATTGGTGCGAATCTAGACATGTTCTTTCAAACGCTATGGAAGCATGTCTTGATTATTGAATACATCAAAATGAAGTACCACTCGAACTCAGAGCCGAATTCCTCATATCTATTAGATAAAGTACTTGATTTTTTTTACTTCAGATCACAAACGCAAGGTAGCCGAGAAATACATTGAGAAATGGGGATCTGTATTCTGGATCACCATGGACGAGAATATCAGAAGTCTTACGGAAACTTATGAACGCAATATCACTGCAGAACTAGGAGTCGACGTAAATAAGTTCAAAACAAAAGCTGGATATGGCCAAAATTTGAGTGCTCAACAAAAAAAGCGAGTTTGTCGCTCGCGCTCGAAAAGTAATTAACAGTGGCCAGCTAGCTGCTCTTTCGAGTGTTATTGAGGCGCTTTCCAATGGTTCCAAGGAGACAAGTAGAGGACGCACCTACTATATCCTAATCGATCAACTCGACCTAAATTGGGTCGAAGAGCGGATACGCTTTCGACTAATAAATGCGCTAATTCAAACTCTTCAGAAGTTTCGTAAGATCCACGACTTAAAGATTATTGTCGCGCTGAGATCAGATGTTTTAGAGCGAACAAAACAGGAAAACGACGAGTTAGGCTTTCAAAGTGAAAAATACAAAGACTACATTTCAGAAATACACTGGAGTACTCGTGAGCTCAATGAGTTGCTGCAAAAGCGTATAAATTATCTTTTCAGGAAAAAGTACACAAAAGACAACGTCTGCTTTGATGATATCTTTTGTCATGAAATAAAACGCAAAAAATCGTTAGCTTATATATTGGAACGTACTCTCCTTAGGCCGAGAGATGCTATCGCATTTGTTAATGAATGTTTGAAGGAAGCCGATGGTGATTCTGAAGTAACCCCTAAGCACATAAATACAGCAGAACTAGATTATGCCGTGGACCGAAAACAAGCTTTAATTGAGGAATGGAAGTCTGCCTACCCTTCACTTGCAAGCTTGCTTTCAACTTTGGAGAATAGATCTGATGTTCTCCTTTATTCAGAGTTTAGCTCGAAGCAGAACATGGAATCTTTGGCGTATAAAATTGCCGATAAAGATAAAGAAGCGTTTGATCCTCTGTTTACTGCTGCTGAAAAAGTGGCCTTCTGGACAGAAGATCAGCGTGGCGATCCTTACGATGAGTTGGCGAGGAAGTCTCTCGAAATCTTATACAGGGTGGGTGTCGTGGGCTTAAAATTGAGTTCTGAAATACCGTATAGCTATAGTCATTTGGGGGCCTCCTCAATTTCCGAGAGCTCGTTTAAGCATGATACAAAAATTAAAGTTCATGAGATGCTACATAGATCCCTCAACATTTATAGTGGCAACAAAAATAGGCATAAAAATCGAAGTTACGAGTATCCCTAATATATCCCCCTTCCTACCCACGCCCTTTTCCGCTACCCTCCGCCACACAACCACCAATCCCCAAAGGATTCCCGATGCCACTGAGCATGCATATCGCTGAGAAGATCACCGCCCGTGTCCATGATGGTCCGGCGTGTGGGCGATTTATGCGCTTGGCTTAACGCTCCCTGACATGAGTGAGAACCGCACCGCAAAGCTTTGCGCCTTGCCTGTTTGTGTGTCATCACTCAGGCAAAGAGCGTATAGGCAGCGGGGCAGGGCGTGCCATCCTACGTGCGGCCCCAGCGGGTAAAACAGCCGCAAATCCTCAGTTTCCGATGAAAAACGGGAGTATTGAGGAAATCTAAGAGCCTGATTATCAATCAGCCCCTTTATTGCGCGCATTGCATTCGCTAAAAGACCTCCACGAATTTTATCTGCCCGGCTGTGACTCGACTTGTGTGCAGCTGCTGGCACATGCAAACCCTTGAGGGATTATGTCCGACCTCGAAACACTCGAAGCCGAGATTAACACCGCGATTGCCGGTGCTGACTCCGAAGCCGCATTGGAAGACGTGCGCGTTGCCGCCCTTGGCAAAAAGGGCAGCGTTTCTGAAAAGATGAAAACGCTTGGCAAAATGACGCCGGAAGAGCGCAAGGAAATGGGCCTCTGCTCAATACCTTGAAGAACCGCGTTGGTGATGCAATTTCTGCCCGCAAAGAAGTGCTAAAAGAAGAAGCACTGAACGCGCGCCTCGCATCTGAGACTGTTGACGTCAGCCAGCCACTGCGCACCACACCGGCAGAAGAAGGCCGCATCCACCCGATTTCTCAGGTGACTGACGAGCTGATCGCCATCTTCGCGATATGGGCTTCTCCGTTGCTGAAGGCCCTGACATCGAAACCGATGAGCTGAACTTCACCGCGCTGAACTTCCCGGAAGCCATCCGGCCCGCGAAATGCATGACACCTTCTTCTTCAACGAGAAGGAAGACGGTGAGCGCATGCTGCTGCGCACGCACACATCCCCAGTGCAGATCCGCACAATGCGCTCTCAGGAGCCGCCACTGCGCATCATCATTCCGGGTCGTACGTACCGTTGTGACAGCGACCAGACACACACGCCAATGTTCCACCAGCTGGAAGGCCTTGTTATCGACAAGTCCACCCATATCGGCCACCTGAAAGGTACATTGGAAGAATTCCTGAAGTCCTTCTTCGAAGTGGACGACGTGGAGCTGCGCTTCCGCCCAAGCTTCTTCCCGTTCACCGAACCATCCATGGAAGTGGACGTGAAGTGCGACCGCTCCGGCGCAGAAGTGAAAATCGGAACCGGCAACGACTGGATGGAAATCCTCGGCTGCGGCATGGTGCATCCAAACGTCCTGCGCAACTGTGGTCTGGACCCGGATGTGTACCAAGGCTTTGCATGGGGCATGGGCATCGACCGCCTCGCAATGCTGAAATACGGCATGAACGACCTGCGCGCCTTCTTTGATGCAGACGTCCGCTGGATTAAGCACTACGGCTTCCGCCCGCTGGACATTCCAACACTGGCTTCCGGTCTTTCCAAGTAATTTGGTCCAAACGTAAAGAGCTAAAAAAATGAAATTCACCCTTTCCTGGCTCAAGGACCATCTTGAGACCGATGCAAGCTTGATGAAATTGTAGAGCGCCTGACGCTGATCGGGCTGGAAGTGGAAGAAATCACCAATCCAGCTGATCGCCTCGGCACGTTCAAAATCGCCCGCGTTCTGGAAGCAGAGCAGCATCCAAATGCTGATCGCCTCCGCGTACTGAAAGTGGACACCGGCGAAGGTGATCCGGTGCAGGTTGTCTGCGGCGCACCAAACGCCCGTAAAGGTCTGGTTGGTGTGTTCGCAAAACCGGGCGACTACGTGCCTGGTATCGATGTAACATTGTCCATCGGCAAAATCCGCGACGTGGAAAGCTTCGGCATGATGGCGTCCGAGCGTGAGCTGGAGTTATCCGACGAACATGACGGCATCATCGACCTGCCGGAAGACGCACCAGTCGGCGTTCCATATGTTGAATATGTTGGTCTGGACGATCCGGTTATTGAGATCGGCCTGACTCCAAACCGCTCCGACTGTGCGAGCGTTTATGGCATTGCGCGTGATTTGGCAGCTTCTGGCTTAGGAACGCTAAAAACCCCGCAAAAAACGCAAATCAACGCAAATAGCAACGCAAGTGATCCAAAAGTCCTTTTGGATCTGGGAGATAACCCGGAACACTGTCCTGCATTTGGCTATCGTGTGGTCCGTGGCATCAAGAACGGCCCGTCTCCAAAATGGATGCAGAAGCGCCTGATTGCTATCGGTCTGCGCCCGATTAATGCCCTCGTAGACATCACCAACTACATGACCTTCGATCAGGGCCGCCCGCTGCATGTCTTTGATGCAGATAAGGTTTCCGGCAACCTGACCGTTCGTCACGGCAAAGCAGGTGAAGAACTTGTTGGCCTCGACGGAAAAACTTATTCCGTAGACGCGACCGTAGTTGTCATTGCTGACGACAACGGCCTTGAGTCCCTCGGCGGAATTATGGGCGGAGAATCAACAGGTTGTGACGAGAACACCACCAACGTGGTGATCGAAAGCGCACTCTGGGACCCGCTCAACATCGCCCGCACTGGTCGTAAACTGGGAGTATCTACCGACGCCGCTACCGTTTCGAGCGCGGTGTGGACCCAGCGTATATGGTGGAAGGCCTTGAAGTTGCTACAAAACTGGTCACGGACCTGTGTGGCGGCGGCGAAGCATCCGACCTGCATGTTGTAGGAGAAGTGCCACAGGAAGAGCGCATCATTGAGTTCCCACTCAGCGAAGTAAAGCGCCTCTCCGGTCTGGAAGTATCCCACAGCGAGATCAAAGCTATCCTCTCCTTGCTGGGCTTCTGGGTCGCGGGCAACGGTGATGTTGTGAAGGTTTCTCCCCCAAGCTGGCGTCCGGACGTACACGGAAAAGCTGATTTGGTAGAAGAGGTTATGCGCATTGTTGGCATCGACAAAGTGCCAACTGCTACCCTCCCGCGTATGGAACCAATCTCCCAGAAGGTTCTGACTGTTAGCCAGATCCGCCGCTCCAATGCCCGCCGTGCCCTCGCTACTCGCGGCATGGACGAAGCTGTTCTGTGGTCCTTCATTCCAGAAGCGCACGCAGCACTCTTCGGTGGAGGTGGTAACCGTCGGTTATCATTGGCAAATCCGATCTCCGCAGATATGTCCGACATGCGTCCGTCCCTGCTGCCTGGCCTGCTCACCGCAGCTCAGCGCAACGCAGATCGCGGATATGCAGACGTTGCACTCTTCGAAGTCGGCCAAGTCTTTGAAGATGATAGCGAAAAAGGCCAGAAGATGGTCATCGCCGGCATCCGCCGCGGTACCGCCAAACCAACGGGTTCTGGTCGCCACTGGTCCGGAAACGCTGAAAACATTGATGTTTTCGACGCGAAAGCTGATGCTGGTGCAGTACTGGAGTCCATCGGTGCGCAGGTCAACAACCTGATGGTCTTCACCGACGCTCCATCCTACTACCACCCAGGCCGCTCCGGTGCCCTCAAAATGGGTCCGAAAAACACTCTGGCGTACTTCGGCGAGATTCATCCTAAGACATTGGAAAGCTTGGACATTGAAGGCCCATTGGTGGCGTTTGAAGTCTTCATCGATGCTGTTCCGCAGCCGAAGAAGAAGGCGACGAAATCCATGGGTGCGCTGAATGCAGCTGACCTTATGCCGGTAAAACGGGACTTTGCGTTCCTGGTAGACAGCTCTGTTCCGGCTGATAAGCTCCTTCGTGCGGCGAAAGGTGCTGATAAAGCATTGATCACAAACGTGAATCTCTTCGATATCTACGAAGGTAAGGGCGTTCCAGAAGGCCAGCGGTCTCTCGCGATTGATGTGACGCTTCAGCCAACCAAGAAGACCCTCACCGATGAGGATATCGAGGCAGTCTCAAACAAGATTGTTGCGTCCGTTCAAAAGGCTACCGGTGGTAACCTGCGCGGATAACCTCCGCTGAACGACGGCGACAAAATGCAAAAACGCGGGCTCCGGAAATTTTCGGGCTCCGCGTTTTTTTTAGAAGTCCGTTAGGTCCCTCCGGCAAACAGGGGAATAAACACCCAAAACGCCCGGAACTTCGCCCTGAGCGCACCAAACTCCCCAAAATCTTATGCTACATGTTCGCAGTGAGTAAGCCGGTGCGGATTTCGTCTTCCACCTCAATCATGTTGTAGTTTCTAAGCAGGCCGTCACTGTCAAAGAACAGGGCGACTTCCTTGGTGGTTACGTCCTGTCCACTGGCGAGCAAATCCACCACAGGAATAAGTTCTCAACCCGCGCCTTTGTGCTACGTGCTTGTATTTCCAGATCTCATTGCCGCTGTCGGTAAAGTCTGTGGTGCTCGGATCACCCAGAGCCATGCGCACATCTTCCTTGGTGGTCTTGCCATTCTCCAGCTGGTTCTCGAGGTCTTCACGCGTCAAATGCCGAAGACTCTCATTACCAACCGAGGCGCAACCGGCAATAATCAGCCCAAGCCCCAGAGCGAGGATAACATGCACAATCCGCAAACTTATGCCCCTTTGCGTTGTTTTGCGTTGCTTTGTAATAACCAACGCACAGTGAAACCTTGTGATGCGGGATTAAACCTTCATACTCCCCCAACCTTGCCGCCATATCCCCACACTGTAAACCTGAGATAAGACTCGTGTCAGAACTACCACGCCAAATACAAGGCGAAATTATTCAAACAAATTCAATTGCTTATGAATGTGCTGTGCGCAAGAACGCTGCGGCAAAGCCTAAACGCTCTCTCCCTGTCATGCCGAAAACCCGCGCACCGCGAAAAGAGCGTTTCAGAGCATAACCCTCACAAATGCCGTTTGCGTTGCTATGTAATATTTTGCGTTCATCCGGATTCTGGATACATGATCTCGTTCACTGGGAAGTTTGCCTGATCGTCTACTTGGTGCTCCAATGCGGGCAGTGGCTTCAATCCCCCAGAAACGCAATGCATCCGGTCCAATCTGCTTTAGCACCTTCTCAAAGCGGGGCAGATCGACATGCTGGCGCAGAACGGCTGCGATGCGAGCCGGCGTCTCGTCATCAGCAAAATTGTGATGTACGCGCAGGGCTTTCACCTCGGCCTGCCAATCGTCTTCGCGGCCAAACTCGGGCCGGAAGTCATTAGGGCTCCAGCCAGAGGTAAAGATAGCCCGAAGAACTGCCGGAAGCGTGTCGGCAAACATCAGAATCTGCTCAGCGGTCAGCCGATGCTGGAACGTCAATAATGTGGCCTGCACACATGTATAGGTTTGATTTCGCGTGGTCAGATCCAACGCCTCTTGTGCGGCCTTGAGGAAAGATTCGTAGCGCTGTGATGCGAGTTGGTACTCCTGCGGCATGGGCATGAAAGATCTCCTGAAATCGAGGGATGCAGCGACACATTCCTGTGTCAGATGAGCATAACTCGCGATTTCGCGCTGCAAAAGCACTCGATTGCCAATCAGCGGCTAAATCGATTTAACTTAGGTGAGCTACGTAGATATACGAGTATCTTGAGTATTGGGGTGTAAGAATGATGATCACGAACACCGCAAGAGTAGTATAGGTATAATAGATACTGACGTGTGCAGTGCGAAATGTAATCTAGAATAAAATCTCTGTATGACCGTGAGTAAATTTCACATTAGCTAAATTATTAATTCATATTGACATAGGTCAAGATGATATCTACGCTTTGATTGTCATTGGAGTGGAGGCACTATGACTTTCGGCTTAACTTTATTCATTTGCGTATTCTTGGCAATCCTTGGGTTGGTTGTGGTTTCTGAGTTTATCTCGCGTGGAAAATCTGCAGATCACATGATCGCCGGTTTGGACGCTGAGGCCAGTACCGAATAACGCGAATAATGATCCTGCCGGAACGTGGGGCGCCGAATTCGAAGGACGGTTTGAAAACGGCACCAACCCACAATGATAAAGCGGCTAGAGCTAGAGTATCGGGGGGGGATTCTAGCTCTGCCGCTTTTTTTCAACTTCGGGCACCGACAAAGCAATCTTCCAATATCGGTTAGAGGCCTGAGGTACATACGCCCATCCGCCTCCCTAATCAGTGCACGAGCGACACCCTCATAAATCCGCCCTCAAACCATGCTTTCCATTGCTCATAAGGCTGTTGCGCGCTAGCTAGCAGGGCCAAGTGATAAGGGGAGAAGCAAGATGGAACAGATATCCGGCGGATGCCTGTGTGGGGAGGTCCGCATCGTCGCCTCGGGACGTCCGGATCGGGTCGCGTCTGCCACTGCCTCGATTGCCGCAAACACCACGGAGCCGTCTTTGGCGCCGCAGCAATCTACGGAAGATGCCGTGGCTATAGCAGGGCAGGTGAACGACTATCAGGCCGCTTCTTCTGCCCAAATGCGGCTCCTCCGTCTTCTCAACCAGCGAGGGCGAAGTCGAGGTTCATCTGGGTACTTTTGACAAGCCGAACCAATTCACTCCAACCTACGAACTCTGGACATCCCGCCGCGAAACTTGGCTCCCCGCGTTTCCTGTCTCCAATACTTATGAGAAAAACCGCAGCGACGAATAAACAGCCGCGGCAGCGATGTAGCTGCTATGCGAAACGGAATAAGGTCATCGTTCAGAGAAAAGGATGAGCACTCCATCTTCTGTATTTATCTATACGTTAACATGTGATCCTCTACGTATATTGATAGAGCGTAATTATAACGATGGAACAGCGGAACGTGCCGATGACTGAGAGTGAGAAGCGCGTTGAGAAAATCACAATTCCAAGTGATGATGCCGAGCTGACGGGCAACGTCTACTGGCCTTCCGGTGCTCCAAAATCCTCTGTCATCATTCATGGTGCAACCGGCGTGCCGCAGATGTTTTACGCCAAGTTTGCCCGTTGGGTCGCAGATCAGGGGCACCTCTGCCTCACCTACGATTATCGCGATTTTGGTGCCTCCAGACGCAAGCCCGTAAGTGAGTCTTCCGCAACCATGTCCGATTGGGGGGTGCATGACCAGCAAGCCGCGTTCGATGCGCTCTTGCAGCTGGCAGATACACCCAAAACCCACGTGATAGGGCATTCCCTCGGCGGCTTTATGCTGCCCTTCCACCAAAATCTGGATAAGGTGGACAAGATAACCACAGTCGCCTGCGGGCTGGTCTACTGGCGCGATCACCGTCTGCCTACGTGATACAGGTGATCATGTTCTGGTTCCTGGTCATTCCGTTTATCACCCGTTTCAAGGGATACCTGCCGGGCAAAGCAATTGGCCTGGAAGATATGCCCGCCGGTGTGTACTGGCAATGGCGTAAATGGTGCACATCACGCAACTTCTTTGAAGTGGATATTGGCGGTACTCTGCCATCAATGAACCCCAACCCTTATAAAGGCCCCGTCAAGATCATCGGGTTTACAGATGACGACACAGCCCCGAAAGTCTCACTCGACCGTTTAGAGGGGCTCTATAAGCAGGCTCAGGTCACGCGCAGGATGATTGATCCAGTGAATATGGCCTGAAAGATGTCGGGCACCTACAGGCGTTTGCCGGCCAAAATGCTGCAGTCTGGCCAGAGATTTTGGACAGCCTCTAAAGGCCCATACCTTCTTAACAAAGAGAGAATGAAATAGACCAGAGCTGAAGAGCTGGCATAACACGCCATTAGCGTCAGTCTGCTCTACTAGTGGAAAAGCAGGAAATCCCATGCTTCTTCGACTAATCAAAGTTCTGGTCTCCTTGGCTTTCGGCATATTTGCAGCCATGGTCTGTCTCAATAACTTTCAGGACTCACCAGCAAATCTGGCATATATCGAGACCATCATTTCCATGGTGGACACCTTCCCGACCAGTCCAAAATTCCGGGCACTCTTCCCATTGGAAGCTGCCCCGACCTTCCTCATTATCATTCTGGCCATTCAGGGTTTTATCGCCCTCATGCTCATTTTAGGGAGTGCGCGTATGCTGGTCAGTATTCACCGGCCTGCTGCTGCTTTCAGTCGCTCCAAATCCACAGTCTCCCTTGGTTATTGCGTTGCCATCCTGCTTTGGTTCGGCGTGTTTGTAATCGGCGCAGGGGAGTGGTTCCTCGGCTGGCAATCCGAAATCGGAAGAGGCGCGATCAACACCTCCTACAACATCAGCATCATCGCCTTTCTGGGCCTGATCTTCGTGAATCAGAAAGACGGGAACTACGAATAAGTAGGGAGAGCCCCCATGAGTTTCTCCCCCTTAGATGTGACCTGAGAGTATCTATCTGAGGCATTTGAAGGACTGTGTTCCTACTGGAATTGCGCCACGCTTGAAACATGTTGAGTTGTGTTGAAGGGGAGGCGACATGGATACCAGTTTCGGGTGGAATGCATTCTCAGGTCAGCCTGCCGCGTCCAACGCCAAGCCGCACGGCTCCCTGCCTGCGCGTTTTCTGGACAACGACTACCTGATTGGTCTTGGCCTCGCCCTGCGGAAAAAGCGCGGCACCGAATACCTGACGGGAAGTGGCAACACCGTCCAGCGGCAGATCAACAATCAACTGCAACGGGTTACGCTCCAGTACACCAACCGGTCTTTCTATTTCTCCTCCATCTTTGAGGGAACTATTGTGGTGTTCAACTACCTGCCACAAAGCGAGAGCATGGCGCATTACAACGAATACGCCCATGTTGGAAAACGCCTTGCGACGATCCGGAAGTCACAGATCAGCGAGCTCCACCAGATTGCCGAGGAAACCAAAGCCATCGCCGCCATCGAGCTGCTGCTCATCGAGTTCCCCGGCAGCCTCACTATGCTACATCCGGTGAAGACCCGTAAGTGGTTCGGCAAAGACCGCATCGAATGGTACGCCCGCCAAGGTGGCCGCCACTACCGGATCGAAACCTCAAACTCCGGCGCAGGCCTGCACCAATGGAAGGACAACCAAACCCTCCTCAGACTGACCCCAAA
>BAXV01000098.1 GCA_001310715.1 Pseudovibrio sp. JCM 19062 | reverse complement strand
CTGGTGCACGTACCCGGACTGTGGCGCGCGGATGTCGATGCGCCTCAGGCGATCCTGTGCGGCCACTTCCTGTTCTTCCAGCTCGGCAATCTCGGAGCGGAGGGTCTGAAGGTCAGACAGCACCTTTTCCAGAAACTGCTCGTCCAGCTGAAGGATCTGCACGCGCTTTTCGCTGATGGCTTGTTTCGACTGGGCGATCTCGGAAATCAGCCCGCCGCGCTCGCCGACCAACTCGGCACGGTCCCGTTTGATGGCGGTGACTGAGAGGCGTTGATCAGGCGCTTTTCCAGCAGAGAGGAGAAGTCGTTAAGCTGCACGGTGACCAGATCGATGCTTTCGGCCTTGGCATCGCGCTGAACCTGCAAGCCTTCAATTTGCTGTTCCAGCTGAGCGATTTGTTCGCCAAGCTGCTTTTTACGGCCCTTGATGCCTTGCTTGCGCGCCTCAAACAGAGCCTGCTCGCCTTCGAGCGCTGTGGCGGCGATCTCGTCGGTTTTGGCCAGCTCCACCAGTTCAGCGGGGAAGGTGATTTTGTCTTCGCCGCGCCATTCAGCAGAAAGGCGGGCTTCCTGAGCGGTCATCTGGTGCAGGCGCTTGCGGGTGATTGCAAGGTTTGCTTTCACCACAGTCTCGTCAAGGCGGAACAAGACATCACCGGCTTTAACTTCGTCGCCGTCTTTGACAAGGATTTCGCCGACAATACCACCTTCCTGATGCTGTACTTTCTTTGCCTGCCCATCAACGGCAATGGAACCGGAGGTGATCACCGCGCTGTTGATCTTGGCAACGGAGGCCCAGCCTCCAAGGCCGAGCACCAGAGCGCCCACAAGGACGAGGCCCCAGCGCAGGTGTTTACGACGGGAGTTTTGAATGCTTGATAGGGACGTTTGCTCAGGCATGTGGCACCACGCTAAATGGTCCTGTTATTGATTTACCGACGGCTGGTTTTTTGGCCTGAGCCGGAGCTTTCGCAGGGGCTCCGGCACCACCGGCAGCACCCGCAATTTTAGGCAGGACTTCTTCTTTTGGACCAAAGGCGGCCTGCTGGCCATCCTTGACGACAAGCAGCATGTCGACAGCTGCGATAGCGCTTGGGCGGTGGGCAACCACAATCACAATGCTACCGTTCTCACGCATCAACTTGATGGCGCGGGTCAGAGCGGCTTCCCCTTCCGAGTCCAGATTGGAGTTCGGCTCATCCAGCACGATGAGGAACGGGCTGTCATACAGCGCACGGGCCAGACCAATGCGCTGGCGCTGACCGGCAGAAAGCAGCGTGCCGCCTTCGCCAACCTGTGTGTCGTAGCCATCTGCAAGACTGGTCACCAGCTCATGCACATTGGCGAGTTGGGCAGCTTGCAGGATTTTCGCGTCGTCACGTTCCGGCGCAAAGCGGGAGATGTTTTCGGCAATGGTGCCGTCAAACAGCTCCACATCTTGAGGCAGATAGCCAATGGCGGTGCCAAGGCGGTCTTCGGACCACTGGTTCAGCTCCGCGCCATCCAGACGAACGGAGCCGCGCAGCACCGGCCAGACGCCCACAAGCGCACGCACCAGACTGGTTTTGCCGGAGCCGGACGGGCCGATAATACCCATGCCATCGCCAGCTTTGAGCGCAAAGTTGACGCCTTGCAGGGTAACAGCGCGCGCACCCGGAGGAGCAGTTGCGATTTGCTGTACGGCAAGGTTCTTGTCTGGCAGAGGCAGTTCGGTTTCCGGTGTGGTCTCGTCAAGACCCTCCAGAGCCTTTTCCAGACGGGCACGGGACTGGCGGGCGGCAATGAAGATGCGCCACTGACCAACGGCCTGCTCCACTGGAGACAGAGCGCGGGAGGTGATGATGGAGGCTGCGATCATTACACCGGGAGAGACTTCCTGACGGATAGCAAGCCATGCACCCACGGCCAGAACAGCAGAGCCAAGCAGAAAACGGAAGGCCTTGATGGCGGTGGAGAACAGTGAGGCACGGTCGCCAGCTTTGGTCTGGGCATCATAAAACTGGGAGTTTGTTTCATCCCACTTCTTGGTCAGCGTGGTGCTCATACCAAGGGCGCGAACCACTTCTGCATTGCGCCGCGCACCGGAGCGGGTGTTGCTGCGCTGTGCGTTTTGTGCGGCCAGCTCCTTGGAAGGGCCACGGCTCATGAACTCGTTGGCAAGCACAAGCGAAAGGATGATGACCGCACCAGCCAGCGCCAGCATTCCGAGCCAGAAGTGAAGGATAAACACCAGTCCCAGATAGACGGGCATCCATGGAATATCAAAGAGTGCGGCGGGACCCTGACCACCCCAGAACTGGCGCATGGTCTCCAGATCGCGCAGCGGGTCAACGTTTTTGCCGCTGTTGCCCATGCGCAGAGGCACGCGCATGTTGGCTAAAAAGGCGGTGCGGGAGAGGCGGGCGTCAATCTCCTGTGAGATGCGCGACAGACCACGTGCACGAATACCTTCCAGCAGAGCAAAGAACAGGTAGAGGATACCAGCAAAGCTGCCGATGATGACCAGTGTGGGAATGCTATGGCTTGCCAGCACCCGGTCATAGATTTGCAGCATAAACATGGGACCAGTCAGCATCAAAAGGTTGATGACCAGACTTAAAACGCCAACGCTTGCATACCCGGACCGCGACGCCGCAAACGCCTCGGCCACCCTTGGGCGCTGAGACGGCCCATTCTTCGATGTACTCATAGATACTCCCGAAACCACCAGATCCCGTTTTCAGGTAAGCAGCACACCGTTCCCAAAGGAGATCAGCACACCTGAAACGCGAAAAACCCGTAGTTTTGCCCCAATAAAAGTCGTTGATCTACAGTATGTAAAATGCACTCAATTTGGAAGGGTAAAGACACTTAAATCTGCTCATCTATTCAAATTGATTCAAAGACCATAAACTTCTGATTTGATTAAATAAAGATACAACCTGCCATTGCGGCAGGATGTACCTTTCGTGGGGCTTACGCGAAGACGAAGTCATCCGCGTTGATGAGGGTTGAATCGACCCTGCCAGGGTGATCGAGCCGCCGTCATAGCTGATCAGAGTATCTGCTCCGGTGTCTTCAATGAGAAGATCCGCAAACGCGTCTGCTCCGCTTTCAAACATCATGAAATCAAGGCCATTGGAGAAGTCAATAATCGTGTCTGCACCGCAGTTTACGTTAAACACGAATGTATCACTGCCTGACCCGCCGGAGAGAGTGTCGTTGCCCAGTCCGCCTTCCAGAGTGTCATTCCCGCCGTTGGCATAAAGACCGTTATCCGCATCATTGCCGATGAGTACGTCATTGCCGGAGCCGGAATAGGCATTCTCAATAACGGTACCGCGCATGATGGTCATGTTGCCGGTCAGGCCCTGAACGTCGGAATAGGTTTCGGCGACCAGTGAAATTTTCTGATCGGCGCGGACAGAGCTAAAGTTGATGCTGTCATTTCCGCCATTGTCGATGATTGTGAAGGTCGCGGGACTCAGGTCCGCAATGTCATCGTAGTATCCGCCAGCAGTGGAGTTTTCGCCGTAAACCGTGGAACCGGTGCGCAGGTCCGTTGCGGTGCCGTACAGGTCCTGCATGGCGAGGATGTCTGCGGTCATCGGGGTCACCACATAAGCACGGTCGGCGTTGATGCTGGTGTTCTCCTCCTGATCGAAGTAGGACATGACAGTGCCCTGCCACGAGTCGTTGGAGTAGTGGTTGTCGATGCCATAGGTTGCGGCACCGTTGTAGTTGCCAGCATGACCCAGACCAAGTGCGTGACCGACTTCGTGGATGTAGGTCTGGAAGGAGTATCCGTCCAGATTGGTGCCGTAACGGGCAATCCAGTCAGTGCCGACGTTCACGATCGACGAAATGATTTCGTTGCCGCGCACGGTGGAGTTGGCATAGGCACCGGACTCGCTGTCGTCAAACGTGATCTGAGCGGAGCGGGTTACATACTCGAAGTTAATGCCGGTGACTTGTGTCCACGCGTTCAATGCTTCAACTGCAAGGCCCTGACCAGCTGCGTTAAGCGCAGTGATGTCAACGCTGATGGAACCACCCGGACTCACATCAAACGCGCGGCGATCACGACCTGTGCCGTCCCAATACCCATCAGTCAGCTGAAGTGCGATCTGGTCATTGGTGAACGCGTCTGAATCGACTGGTCCGTCGCCATCCGCGGTTACGGTGAGCCTGTAGTCGCCGCTGTAGCTATTATCGTAGGACGACGCGCCGATGTAGTAGGTGCCGGAGGATGTGGCGGTGAAGGTGATTTCGGAGTTGTAGTTCCCGCCGCCGTCATCGTCCCGTGCAATTTCATTGGTGTTGGAATCGAAAAGGTAAAGGAATGTGTCGGCAACTCCCCCATTGCCGATGCCGTCCATTGAGATCGTGTAGGTTACGCCAGCTTCAACCTGAAGCTTAATTGCGTCCTGATCGCCTGCAAAGCTTAGAGTTCCCTCAAATGTATCGCCCGCTGAAATAGTATAGGGCGTCGATGTGCTGTATGGCGCATCGCCGACTTCAGTAATTTGCGCTCGTTCTCCTGGATAAGGATTAGTCATTTTTTATATCCCTTATAGTAATAGTGGTAGTTAACAGAATAATCGTATGAGCAGTGCACTAAAAAGCAATATATGTACGACGTAGATTCACAGAAGAAAGTAATGCTAATATTTATACTTGGGCAGGCATTGACGTTCACACGGTGTGTAACTAGAATGCTTTAGAAATTGTTTTAGGTATAAAGTATCTGAAGATTTTCATTATTTCGATTTAAATTATTAATATAATTAGATAAAAACTGTTCTGTATCTGAATGAAATTCCAAAATTGGACCATATAATCAAAAAAATCGGGTAAATTATTCTCAAATCTATTCTGTGGGCGCTATCCGATAATACTTAAATATATTTACTGATTCGATGAATTGAACGCCCCGCGCGAATGCAATAATATTGCCTCATTCACGGCCTGTCTGTGAAAATAGGTGATTTTGCGTAGGTAGACCTATCAGGTTGCCGGAGATTTTCCGGCAAGTTGACCATCGCGCAATTTGCTTAGCTGAACTCAACTCACAAAGTCGCTTGTTGAGCAGTCCTCAAGAGTGAAATCTGGCCGGAGCGGATTTTGCCGGCACAGGAATTTCTTTCCACCTTGCTTCAAACAGAATCTCCCGTCTCAGGCGGCAAAACTGCAAAAATCGTAAGCCTGCACAGCATGTGTGGCAGCATCTGACGCTATCTGAATGGGTTTCCTGTGCGTATCGGGGGCAGATTCGGCGGGTGTTGATAAAAAAAGCCGGTAGCCTTTAGCTGGGGACGGTCTTCGCCCCCAGTGCCTCCGGTTAACTGTCTCCGCAGCACGTCTCACCCGATTGCTTGGGCGGGCAGGGCACAGTTCCATAGGAGCAATAGACGCAGCAGTCGCCTTCGAGGGGCTTCAGCAAGGTCTTGCAGGACTTGCACTCGTAGAACCATTGGCACGCATCGGTCGGCATCCTCTCGGTTTCACAGTGGCCGCAGTTCGGGCAAGTGATCGTGCTTTCGAGCACCACGTTTTGATCTGTCATTGTTTACATCTGCCTGATCAGGAAGTCATTTATGCGTGTTTCATTTGCGACAAGGAGCCAAGCCAGCAAGGTCATCGTGCTCGCCCCGCCGAGCTTCCATTTTAACCTGCCTAGCGAATTTCGCCGGAATGAGGCCACCCAAGCTGCCAGGATCATGAGTGTGGAGACGGTGAGCATATAATAGCTGACTGCTGCAACCTTGCCAAAAACGGCAACCCAGCTGCCGCCGAGCCCAAACAACATGAGCGTTATAGGTAGAACGCAACACGTGGCGACCCCGAGCGCACCAATCGAACTCAAGTAGCTTAAACTCAGATATCTTCCCATAAAATATCCCTTTCAATGTGGATTGCCATTCCTTGTCTCGGTCACACCACAGGGGTATACATCCTGTAGTTACTACAGGATCAAGGTGAATTTGATCACATGATTGCGATCGGTGAAGCATCCCGCCAGAGCGGCGTTGGCATTGAGACAATCCGGTTTTACGAACGCGAGGGAATTGTGCCCAAGCCGGAACGGGCAGCCAACAACAGGCGGCTCTACTCAAGCGTCGACGTGGGCAGGTTGCGCTTTTTGAAGCGGTGCCGTGATCTGGGGTTCTCTCTACCGGAAGCCAAGGTGTTGCTTGAGTTATCAGAGCAACAGCACTCGGATTGCCAATCAGCAAAGCGGATTGCGGAAATCCATAGGGCGAGCGTGCGGCAGAAAATGGCAGAGCTGAGGCGGCTGGAAGCGGCATTAAACGAGCTGACGAAAAATTGCTCGAACGGCAGTTTGGAATGCACAATGCTGGAGAAACTGCGAGAATCGTGAGGTGCGCGTTGGGGGCAAACCTGCACATGGATCAAAGTCGTTTAAAAAAACGTTTTGTGATTAAGCACGTTGGCAACGAACCATTAGTCCTTCCTACAACAATCGATTCCCCGATATTCACATCTCAGGTACGCCTTAGGCTGTTTCGTTTGTTGTAGTTGCCCGGTTGCATCGGGCGCATTGGCGATGGAGGCTTCCATGCTTAAAGGGATTAATCCGGTCATCTCTCCCGAACTCTTGAAGGTCCTGGACGAAATGGGGCATGGCGACGAGCTCATCCTGTGTGATGCGTATTTTCCGGCCTATTCTCTTTGCGACACGGTCTTGCGCGCAGATGGCTGCGAAGCAACCGAGCTCTTGCAAGCCATCATGCCGCTTTGGGAGCTGGATCAGTACGATCAGGAGAACGTGATGATGATGTCTCCGGTGCAAGGCGAGGAGCTGTGCGAAGGAATGGTAGAGGACTACCAGAATGCTCTGCCTGCAGGTGCCGAGATCACCTTTAAGCAACGCTTTGAGTTCTATGAGAAAGCCCAACAGGCCTACTGCGTTGTGGTCACCGGCACAACCCGCAAATACGGCAACGTGATTATCAAAAAGGGTTTGGTTATGAACTAGGCTTCAGCTCCTATGCCTTAGCCTCGCAGAACACGGCAGGGGGACTAACCTCCGCATGCTTACGTATACAAAAAACCTTCGCCAAAATCTTGGCGAAGGTTTTATTTGTGACGTGCTGCATTTTCATATCATTCTACAGCACTCTAATGTTCAAAACTTCATTGCCAACCCAAGACGACCTTGACCTGAGATTGCTTCATCTTTTTCATATGCAGCCTCAAAGCCGAGATCCAAATTGATCTTATCGTTGAGTTGGAAATCCACATCGACACCAATGAACGGCCGCGCACCACTTTGCTCGTCGTATCCGGCAAGTGTGACTAGGCTATCATCTAGATCGAAGCCAACGTCGTCGCCCCAATTGCGATACAGATCCAGACCACCGCGTAAACGATAATTCCAGCTTTTTCCCGTTTCTTCGTCGTTACCGGACAATGAGTAGGCGAGCTGAAGGCGAGCGTTGAAATCATGAACATTTTGATTGTTCAGTTTCACCCCTGCCATGGCATCTTCACTGGCGCCATTGAGACGTACAAAGGTGTAGCGACCAGTGACACTAGGGGTCAGAGTGCCTTTTCCAAGGTCAAACTTGTAACCCAGTGTTGCAGATGGGGATGCGAAGTAATTTTCACTTTGTGTATCGGTTTCAGCTATGCCACCCAAAACGGTGTTGTCCAAATATGTTTGACTAGACTCATTCCAGCTTACACCGCCCAGAACGTTGAGAGCTGTGACAACATTGCCAAAGGTGCGGTTATAATAGCCGCCTACATAACCTGTCTGGCTTTGATTATCCCAACTGCTTTGCGCAGCGTATATCCGACCGTTTGCGTAACCAGCATAAACGCCACCAGATCCCGCATCACCTAATGCCCGATCATAACCAAAAGTCAGAGTAGCTGTTGTCCGGTCATGGTCTTGCTCATTGATTGCGTCTTGTCCAAATGCATTCGCATTCACCCAAGCTCCTGTTTGGCAAGGTCTTCCTTCAGCAATACAAATCTGGTTTAGAGCCTGTCTGGATTCTATCGTCTGAGAGAGCGAACGCACCAGGTCAAGAGTCAACTGCGATGAAGCAGTTTGCGCGGAAGCTATATTGTCACTGCTGATGGTTACGATCTGATTGCCGACTTCAAACCGCGTCTGGCCCGCGTCCTCAATCGTTATCGCATCCATATCACCCGTGATGGTCCACACAGCATCGTAGCCACCGCCAATGAACAGAGTGTTGGAGGGATCGAATAAAGGAGCCAGTGCAGGCACTTGGGGCTCGGTTGTTTCGATAACAATTCGTCCCTGTATGAGCGAGCCATTCAATAGCGCAATGGTATTGCCGTTTCCTTCGACGTCAATTGCCGCAGTCTCATTGGAAAGCTCGGCGAACACTACACCGCGGTTGATTAAGGTGTTGACATGGCCGTCAATGTCAATGCCATTGTCTGCGGCATGAACGACACCACGGTTTCTGATGATGTTACCATTACCTTCAACGTCGATACCATCATCATTTGCAATAACAGTACCTACATTGATAATACTGCCACCAGAACCACCCAAGTCAATGCCATCGTCGGCCGATTCGATTAAGCCTGCGTTGAAAATAGCAGCCTCAAAGCCATTAACGCCAATACCATCTGCATCAGAGCCGTTGCCAAATTCTGTGCTAATTCTACCATCTATGCTATTAATAACCGTGGCATAAAAACCCGAGACATGGATACCATCTTTATCCGCGATAACTGAACCTGCATTTACAATTTCAGCACCACGACCGTCCACGTCAATACCATTGTTGTTGGCATTGATACTACCTCTGTTTACAATCCTGGCGCGATTGCCATCTACATCAATACCGTGATCATCCACGGAGGTTACCTCACCACCGTCTGCGTTGATGATTTCGGCACTATTGCCCCAGACAAAGATACCATCATCGTATGCGTTAATGGTGCCTTCGTTAAGTACAAATGCGTCGCGCCCCAACACGGAAATACCGTGATCATTTTCGGAGTTTATCTCACCATCGTCTGCGTTGATAATTGCGGCACCATCTCCCCAGACGAAAATACCATCATCGGATGCGTTAATGATACCATTGTTAAATACAAACGCGTTGCTCCCTACTGCGGAAATGCCGTGATCATTCACGGAGGTTATCTCACCACCTGCGTTGATGACTTCAGCATCATCCCCTGAGACAAAGATGCCATCATCGGATGCGTTAATGATGCCTTCGTTAACTACAAAAGCATCGCTCCCTAACACGGAAATACCGTGATCAGTATCAGAGACTATCTGACCATCGCCTTCGTTGATGATTTCGGCATCATCCCCCGAGACAAAGATGCCATCATCGACTGCATTGATGGTGCCATTGTTGGTGATGTCCGCTTCATCAACTTCAACGTTCATTCCATGTTCAGCAGCATTAATGGTGCCGTTGTTGGTGATAGTGATATCTTCAAGGCTATGTGCATAGATACCATGACGACCAGCATCAATGGTGCCGTTATTAGTGATGGTCGTGTCATCCGCCCTGTTTGCTTTAATACCATCACGATCGGCATTAACGGTACCATTGTTGGTGATACTCATCCCATCGAGATCTTTTACTTTGATGCCATCGTTACCACCAGTAGAGTTGATTACATCACCAGCGAGGTTTTCATAGGGGTCATCAGCTGCGGTCAGATTTACTGTCTGAGAATTTGCAATTGAGGTTGATAACAAAAGGGCGCTGACTGCAACGCAGCTTTTGAGCCGAAAAGAAAGACGGCCAGATTTTTTTTGAAATAACATAAATACGACTCACTTAAAATTTTAATTAAATTATTATTAGGATTATTTTAGGTAAAAATACCCACATAAATATAGTTGGGCTGAATTCTTCTCGTGTGTGTGATTTGTGACACAGAAATTTCAACAACAAACAAATCGCAAATATGAAGTAGTAGCCCCCAATATTGGTAGAGCTTGGCATTGGAGCTATGCTGCCAATTCTAGTTTTGTCGCGGGTGGGATGCCACCGACGGCCAGGTTGGGCCGTTCGTTGTTTTTCATCCACGCCATATGGACAGATCCGTTGAATTGAATTTTGAATTAAAGAGTGCTTTGGCCAAAGCAGCTAAAACATGTTTCGGGATTGGACTAAGTGCTGCAGTGAACTTGAGCGCGTGTGCCACTTCTATGTTCTTGATATAGTTAATTGGAAATGAGCTATGTAGGGGACGGGATGACAGCACACCTTCGGTTTCACGACAATCACGGGAATTCTTTCACCCAGACGTTGATGTGCCCGAAAGTCCGCTCATGACCCGCCACACCAGCAATGGCTTGATGTTGGTCTGGACTTCTGCTGTGCAACGAATGTCAACACAGTCCCGTAACTCCGCTGTTCAGGAGGACTAGGCTTGCAATTAACTTTGGGGCCAATGGGCATCTATTCAGTATTCTGACATCATGAATGAGCAACCGCCAAAGTCCTCTCCAAGCGAGAGGCTTTTTGGGGTTTGGGCCCACAGTGGGGTCGCGCGGTAAGGATTTGAAGTAAGACTGATTTTAGTTTTCGTAGGCGCGCTTTGACACTTTTAAATGGCTGGATTTAGTATGTGGGGTCTAGTTGGTTTGATGGAGCGCTGGAATGGTGGTGTTTGGTGATCTTGCAGGGCTCTGGAAGAAGCAGGGAACCGAGGAGTTTCGCAGCATCTTTATCGGCCTCAACCGTGCGCAGGTTGAGGAATTGGTCAAGGCAGCTGATGCGCGCCGTGCAGCGGGTCGGCTATTGAGTGCCATTGATGGTCAACTGGTTGCGATTAAAGGAAATATTGCGCTGAAAGGCCGTGAGACAACGGCTGGGTCGCTGGTTTATTCCACCGATGTTGAAGAGGAGAATGCGCCGGTTGTG
>BAXV01000097.1 GCA_001310715.1 Pseudovibrio sp. JCM 19062 | reverse complement strand
TCGTAAAATATTTGGGCTGCTTCTTATATACCCACTTCAAGACAGCTTTAGCATGCTCTTAGTTCCAAGCACGTTGGTTGTGCTCTTTTGTTATGATTTGCGTTTAACATTGGAGATCTGCATGCGAACCGTTGCTCTTGTTGCTACTGAAGTTATGTTTGCTGGGATGTCCTTCGCCTATGCTGGGCAGTGCCTTCTGAACAGTATGGCTCAGCAATCGGAGACATTACTCCAACGGAAAACTATCTGGTGGGGACTGAAGTACTCGATGTGATTGATCTCAGCAAAGAGAGGGTCAGTATTCCGAACCACAACTTGCGCACAAGACGCCTCACGGTTCAGCCAGACTTTCGCGCTGATGACAGACGGTGAGTTTGTTGAAGACAACAATGAGTGCAGCGCGCCGACCATTCATAAGCAGGCGAAGTGATAAACGAATATCCCAATCATATCGTTGGGATATGGAAAATATCGACTGAGTTAGAGAGGATTACACACTTGATGGTTTTCGTGTGATCATAATGATTGAAGTAAAGTGTACCCCACCCATCTGCATGACAAGCTGCAGGAAGAGGTGAATGTAAGAGATTTGAACCGGACCGGAACATGCACGCCCTGATCGTCTATTGTCATCCTAATTCCGAAAGTTTCAGTAAGGCCGTCCTGGAACAGGTAGTGGAGAGGCTCAAATACCAGCAAGTCGACTATGAGCTCATTGATCTGTACGAAGATGATTTTCAGCCTGTCCTGACGAAAGTTGAGCTGGATCACTACCTGGACACGTCAGCTAATCGGCAGGGCAATGAGCAGCATATTGAAGCATTACTGAGATGCGACACGCTTATCTTCATCTATCCGACCTGGTGGTATGGATTGCCTGCAATGATCAAAGGATGGTTGGATCGGGTGCTCGTGCCGGGAGTGGCTTTCAAGCTGACTGAACAAGGTGCAGTCAAACCAAATTTGCAGAACATTAAGAAACTTGCCGTTTTTACCACCTGCGGCGCCCCAAGATGGCTTAGTTTTCTTATAGGCACTCCTGGCAAGAAGACCATCTTACGTGGAGTGCGGTTGCTTTGTAGCCCATGGGTGAAAACCAGATATGCTGCCCACTATAACATGGACAGTTCTACTGAGCATCAAGCATCGCCACCTGAAGGTTATTGACCGAAAAACCCGAGGGCTTTGTAAAACATAGCAACCCACCCTCGCCTTTGCTCTTCCACTTCCGCTTATGTTTTGAAGGCGACTGGAATTTAAGGTACCTGTCATGTTTCCTCGACGCTATTGGATGGATTTTAAAACCACTGACTTTGAGAGCATCGACCCTCAAAAGACAATTGCGATTTTGCCAACAGCTGCGGTTGAGCAACATGGCCCGCATTTGCCTCTCGGCGTGGATACGTACATCAATCAGGGCATGCTTGAGACCTTATGTGCGCGCGCTCCAGAGACGTTGGATTTTCGTATCTTGCCGTTGCAGAGCATCGGGAAGTCTGATGAGCATATTCATGCGCCAGGAACATTATCATTGAAGGCTGATACAGCTGCCAGACATTGGATTGACCTTGGCCTTTCGGTGGCCGCCTGCGGCATCCGGAAAATGATTATTGCCAACTCACATGGAGGCAATCTGGACTTGATCGGGCTTGTGGCCAGAGAACTCCGTATTCGCAGTAAGATGTTGGTTGGTAAATGCCACTGGTCCAGTTTTGGTGCTCCGGAAGGGTTGTTCAGCCCCGAAGAGTTGAAGTTCGGTTTGCATGGCGGAGATGAAGAAACCTCTTTGATGCTTCACTTTAAAGCCGAACTTGTCGATATGCAGCGCGCGCAGAATTTCCGTTCCTCCGCACAGGACCTTGATGAGAACGCCCGTTTGGGCCCGACGGGGCTACCCTCTTATGGTTGGATTGCTTCTGACTTGAACCCGCATGGCACCGTCGGCAATGCTGCAAATGCCAGCTCCGAGAAAGGCAGATTGACAGCAGAGCATCAGGTGGATGGATTTATCGAATTTTTGCAAGAGACGGTGGATTTTGACATCCGCCGGTTTGATTAAGCCTTCCGGTTGTCGAAGGACACGGATTTCTTTGAAGTGACGCGGCCAAACTGCTTTTATTCGCAGGAAGCGCGGGATTGCATTTTGTGCTGCCGAGTATTTGACACAAGGGTGGTGAGATTTATTCTGGAGTTTGGGCATGCATTTTTTTCAGGGTGTTTTCGGCGTTATTGCTCGCGTATTTTGTTGCGCCAACTTTTGGCAATGCAAACGTAACGTTGAGCCTTTCTGGTGGGCAGATGTGGCTGGTTTTTGCCAGTAGACAAGATGCGAGCGAAGCAGTGGATTTGGCTGAAGGCTTTCAGGAAGCTCTGCAAGGGTCGCCCTATCAGGACAAGATACGCGTAACACGCTCTGAAAATGGCTGGTTTGCCGTAGTGGTTGGCCCCGCCGCCTTTAAGAGTATTCGACTGGCGCAGGAAAAGTTCTCGATTGAACTGCCAGAAGATGCCTACTTGTCTCGTGGGCGCAGATATGTGGAAACGGTTTGGCCTAACAAGAATTTGACGTTGGGGAGTTCAAAAATCAAACTCGGTTTTCGTTAGAGCTTGAGAAGCTGATCATCAATGCCGATTTGGCTGCAAAACAGAGCGACACCAACGACACAAACGACAAGTTTTCGCAAAATACCAGCATACTGGTTGCCGGATGGAGTGGGGAGGACAAGTTATTTTCGTTCGAGACCGAGCCGAGTTACTTTCCTGATGATGGTCAGAGTATTGAAGTCATTCGTCTGACTGATGAAACCAAGTTTCCTCAAGTGGTGATCAAGCGTTTCACAGGTGGGGCACATTGCTGTGTGGAGCAGCACATCATAACGCAGGACCGGGATGGAAACTGGGCTATGATTCAAGGGGCTATGCTCGATGGGATTTCTGGTTACAGCTTTGATGACCTTGACGGAGATGGCACGCTTGAACTCGCGAGCACAGACAACAGCTTCCACTATCTGTTCGCCCCCTATGCGGGGAGTTTTGCGCCGCTTTATATTGAGAAACTATCTTTCGACAAAATCCTGGATGTGAACAACGACCCTGCTACCTGCCCGTGTTCCGTAAGGAGCTGGAGTACATGGAAGAACTCGCTGAAGCGGATGCTACGCTTTGGCATGAAAACGGGTTTCTTGCAGGCTGGGCAGCTATTCGTGCGCGTTTGGGCGAAGGGATGAAAGCGGTTGCGGAAGCTACACAGAAAAGTCGGGGAGACGTGGAGGGGTTTCAGAATTTTGCGTGCCCGGATGGCTCACCAAGTTCTGCCTGCGATTATGAAAACGCAGTGGTGCTTCCGTTTCCGGTTGGTTTGATGGTGCATCTGATTGAGCGCGGGTATTTGCCAGTTCGGGAGCTTCGCTAGGACAGTGCTATCTGAAAGCAACGTCTGGCCACATGGCTTCCACGCGGTGCAATTTGTAAAGGAAGTGCTCTTCATCGCAGTAACCGCTGTTGCGCTCCATCTTCATTGCGAACACGCTGGACAGGCCATAGGGAGCTAAAACTGTGAAGGTACCGTTGGCTTCAAGTCGGACACCCAGCGCATAGGTCTGCACCGGATCTCTCACCAGCGCCTCTGCAGTGCAGGTGACCGGAGTTCCGTTACTCAGACTTGCGCTGTCGTGGTGGACGACGTGGCCCGCTTGATTGCACAGGTGCACCTGATAAGGCCCCGCACCCAGAACCTGGCGGATGTGGCGCAGGTAGGTGGCTTCTTTTTCCAGAGCCTCTTCGGACGGGTCATAATAGGTGATGTAAAGCTGATGATTGCCGGCCAACACGGGGGCGCCTTTCAAGGCTGTCCATAATGGCCATGCAATGGAGGGCCGGAGACGCACCAGTCCGGTAGCTGAAGAGACCGAATGCCTTCATTGCTGCAATTAAATGCGAGTTGGATCTCAGGGCAAGCTCAAGAAGGCGCTTGCGATCGCCCTCGCTGGTCCGATGAGGATCTGCGAGCGTTGTCTGATCTAAGTATTCCAAGTTCGCACTCGCCAAAGCTGAGTGACGCCTTAATTTTGGCATTGCTTTGATAACGCCTGCACCCGTTAAATTCTAAGCGTCGGGTAATCCAAACAGGATTCCTGGGACTGCTCAGTATATTAATTTCATGTAGATCCTCGTCTGAGAACCATCCGCGGGGACTCAGAGACAGACCTGCTGCTTCTAACTAATAAATTATTCCAATAAGATAATCCATTGGTGGGTTGTGTCTTACTCATTATTGTTGAGGAACAATTTGGGATGACTAGGGAATTATAGCGTCGGCTCCCCCAATTCTTGCAGATACTTGGCTGGTAGCTGCTCTCAATTGCGGTGCAGGTTGCAGTTGGCCATTGCCCTAAAGATTTTTGCAGCAGGCTACCAAGCACCACTTTGAGTTGCGGCCAATGCTTGGTTAGGCGGTTCGCTTTGCGGGTGAAAGTTTCTTTGTTTGGCAGGACTTTGTTGGGGATCATCTGCATTTGGAATATGGGTTCCAGCCCAAACGGGGCTTCGATCTGGAGGCGGTCGTCGTCGTGCAGACGGGCGGCGACGGAGTGCGTTGTTGAGGCGTAGTAGAGGAGCGATTCCAGTGAGCAGCCGAGTTTGGGATAATCTATGCCGAAATGTTTGGGGAACCATAGGTGCACGCGGGCCTGATTGCGGATCTCGATCGGGAGTTCCAGAGGCTTGCATGCTCCAGTGAGTTGGGTGATGACGCGGTCTTCGCCCTCGTAGGACGTGTCAGTCTCGTCATGATAAATCAGGTCGTAGTCTTTGATGCCATGGGCGGCGTCTTTTCCGGTCAGAGCGTTCCAGACAGTTTGGTAGATTGCGCCGGAGGCGATCCAGGCGTCTGGGAGATGGGAATCGCGCAAGATCACCAGCAAGTCATAGAGCACGGTTGAGCGGATAACTTCTTCGATAAAATACACGCGCCCCTGCTCACCTGCGCCGTGGTGAACAGGGGAAACGCGTGTGGGCAAGGAGCGGGTCTTCTCCTTGGGAGCAGGATGCGCGGATTGGGCGGAAGTAGTCGGGACTGATTGGGGCATAATTTTCATTTGAAAGAGATCAAATTGCGCTGGTTAAAGTAAGGAATCGCCACGATCGGCGCGAACAAATGCTGAATTAATTTAGTACATAGAAAGAACATTATGATAATCTACAAAGCAATTCAATCCATGCAAATTTGGGGCTTGGCGATCTGCGATAATTGACTGGTCGATTCGCCAAGGGTTTATGCAGGGCGGATTGCGCCCAAGAAGATATGGATAGTGGGTCGTGCTAGGTGCCGCGTTTGGGCATTCTTACGCTGCACGTTTTGGCCGAAGGGCTGGTTCCCCTGGTGACGTATTTGTGCGAGATGCTCAAAAACATCACTTTTGCCTTGAGATTTGGTGGCATTGGGCAGTAAACCGATGTCGCACAGCCTTTCGACCACACGGAGCATGAAGATGACCGAGACCCGCCTGACCATTAGACGGCCTGATGACTGGCACCTGCATTTACGTGATGGCGAGATGCTGAAGGCTGTCTTGCCTTCAACCTCCGCAAATTTTGGCCGCGCATCATCATGCCCAATCTGGTGCCGCCTGTTGTCACCAGTAAGGATGCTGCTGGCTACCGGGATCGCATCTTAGCCGCCATGCCAGAGGGCCACGACTTCACCCCGTTGATGACGCTTTATCTGACCGAGACTACGGATGCGGATGATCTGGAGCAGGCAGCCAAGTCTGGTCTTGTGACTGCGGTGAAGCTATATCCAGCTGGCGCGACGACCAACTCGCAAAGTGGTGTACGCGACTTTGATAAGGTGGCTGGGGTTCTGGAGCGCATGGCTGAGATCGGCCTGCCGCTTTTGGTTCATGGCGAGGTCACCACGTCGGACGTGGACATTTTCGATAGGGAAGCGGTGTTCATTGAAACCGTGCTGGACCCGATCCGCCGTAAATTTCCGAAGCTGAAAGTGGTGATGGAGCACATTACCACGGAAGAAGGCGTCAACTATGCCAAGTCTGGCGGTGACAATCTGGCGGCCACGATCACCACGCACCACCTGATCATCAACCGGAACGACATTCTGGTGGGTGGCATCAAGCCTCACTTCTACTGTCTTCCCGTGGCGAAGCGGGAGAAGCACCGCCTTGCGCTGCGAGCAGCGGCAACTTCTGGCGATGCGCGGTTCTTCCTTGGTACGGACAGTGCCCCGCACCTTGACCAGAACAAGCTGTGCGAGTGTGGCTGTGCGGGCATCTTTTCTGCGCTCAACACCATGAGCTGTCTGGCGCATGTGTTTGAAGATGAAGGCGCGCTCGACAAGCTGGAGGCGTTCAGTTCTCTTAATGGGCCCGCGTTTTACGGTATGGAACCGAACAAGGCCACCGTTGATCTGGTAAAGAGCGATGAGAAGGTGGTTTACCCGCCAAATATTCCGACGCCGGATGGGCCGGTGACCCTCTTCAATCCAGGATTTGATATATTCTGGAAAGTTGAGACGTAAAGATGAGTTTCAAAGCAGTTTGCACCAAATATATCCGGGGCAAGCTGCTTTTTTTTGATGTGAATTCGTGCGGTGCCAGCCCAATGTCACCGCAGCGTATTCCAGACCACCTACAGTGACTTGAGGGACAGCGATGTTTTCCAATTCTTTTCCTGACCGCGAAGTAATGGCGGAACTGACCGCAAAGATGCTCATGGAAATCAAGGCGGTGAACTTCCGTCCAGAAGAGCCGTATATTCTGGCTTCCGGTCTTGCGAGCCCGGTTTATATCGACTGCCGCAAGCTGATCTCCTACCCGCGTATTCGTGGCACCCTGATGGAGTTTGCGGTAGCAACGCTGCTGCGTGATGCAGGCTTTGAAAAGTTCGATGCGATTGCTGGCGGCGAGACGGCGGGCATTCCGTTTGCAGCGTGGATTGCGGACAAGATGGCGCTGCCTATGCAGTACGTTCGCAAAAAGCCAAAGGGCTATGGCCGCGACGCGCAGATTGAAGGTGACATTCACGAAGGCAGAACGTGCTGCTGGTGGAAGACCTAACCACCGATGGCGGCTCCAAAATCAAGTTCTGCGAAGCGCTGCGCACGGCAGGTGCTGAAGTAACCGACACGCTGGTGGTGTTCTACTACGACATCTTCCCGGAAACGAAGGGCAAGCTGGCAGAGCACGGCGTGAACCTGCATTACCTTGCCACATGGCATGACATTCTGCGCGTTTGCCGCACAAACGAGTACTTCTCAGCCGAGAAAGTGAATGAAGTTGAGAAGTTCCTCAACAATCCGCTGGAGTGGTCGGCAGCAAACGGCGGCGTCAGCGAATTGCCGCTCTAAACCTCAGCTTAACCAACGATGACAGTATGACAAAACGCAGGGCTCCGGCTCTGCGTTTTTTGCTGTTTGGCACAATGGACCGTTTCCTCTCCACGAGCCAAAGCTCAAGTTTTATCTTGGTGCCGTTAACCAATATTTGGTCTTCACCCATCCTCGACTACGCTGATTTCTTGCCAAACAGCGGTTCGTTTTCGTTCCTTCGGGCTGGGAGATAATCGGGCAGTACATGCATTACCCGCAGCATCTGAAAGACCGGATTTGCCTTGATTTTGAAGGGGCTATTCTTTGGCGTGCGCACTTATTGGCTACCTTAATCGAAGAAAACCTCTCCGCCAAAACACAACTAGTGATTTAATATATTTGACAGATTCTCCCTCGGATCTGCATATTCAATTCGCCTTTTGCCACAAAAGCAACATGAAGCAAAAGCATAAAAAAATACTGCGAAGTTTATGATAATTACGCTGAGTTAGCTTTTACGAGGTGAAGATCTGTCTGGCTCCCGATTTCAGCTTTGGATTACTTCTGTCACAGATTTCAATGGGATCTGTCGGGCTTCTGCGCTGGAACACGGGCTTTGCTTTCTTGATGGTCAGGTCAGATCAGGCACCTTTGCAATGGCTCAACGACACTTTGGGCGGAATGCAGGGAAACTAATATGCAAATAATCCGATACCTTCTCGTGCCAGCACTGGTCGGGACCGGACTGGCCTTTGGCTCTCCGGTTTTTGCGCAGGATGCGAGCACAGCGGCTCAAACAAGCGTGGATGAGCAGGTTTCTTCCGATCAGCAGATCCATTGGTTTCCCGAGACGGACCTGAAGCTGCATCACAGGATTATTTCTCGTCTACTCCCCAACGGTCTGCTCTATGTGATGGTTCCCAGCCAATCCCCGAAGAACCAGATCGAAGTTCGCCTGGCAGTTGCTGCTGGGTCCTCTCTTGAAAAGGGACCTGAACCGGGCGCAGCGCATTTTCTGGAGCACATGGCCTTTAACGGGTCAAAAAATGTACCAGAAGGTGAAATGGTTGCCTTGCTGGAGCGTGCTGGTCTGGCCTTTGGCGCTGGAACCAACGCGACGACTGGTTTGAATGACACCGACTACCGTCTGTCCCTGCCCTCCGCAGATCCCAAGCTGTTGGACACTGCGCTGTTTCTGATGCGGGAAACGGCCAGCGAACTTACCCTTTCCGAGGACGCGATTGACCGTGAACGCGGCGTTGTCGCCTCTGAAATCCGTGGAAACTATGGTCCCGGTTTTGATACCATGCTTGACCGCTTTGCCTTCCTTTATCCCGGCGTCAAGTCACAGAACCGACTTACAGTGGGCACCATGGAAGGCATTGACAGCGTTGACCATGCGACCTTGAAGGATTTCTACGACAGCTATTACACGCCGGGCAGAACCGTGCTGGTTGTGACGGGTGATATTGACGTTGACGCCACTGATGCTGCAATCCAGAAGCACTTTGCTGACTGGAAGCCCCCTGCCAATGCGGAGGAGTTGGATAACATCGCGCCTGATTACGGCACGCTGCAAGTTGCAAAGGCCCCGCGGGCCAAGCTTTTTGTAGAACCCTCCCTGCCAACCACACTGAGCATCTATCTGGTTAAGCCGCCTCAGGTGCAGGTCGACAATTCACAGACCCGGGCGTCAATATCCTGCGCAGCATCGGGCTTGGTATTATGCAGGAGCGGTTGCGTGATACCGCCCTCGCCTCTCAAGACACCCTCGTCTCTGCCGGAGCCAGTTCTTACAGTGAAGACTTTGCGGATACGGTTGTTGCCAGTGCGACGGTTGCCAGTGATAAATGGCAGGATGGTCTGGCGCAGCTGGAGCAGAAAGTACGGCAGACACTGGCCTATGGCGTGACGCAGGAAGAAGTGGATCGTCAGCTTAAAAACCGGATCAATGCGCTGGAAGTTTCTGTTGAGGCGGAAGAGACCATTCCAAACAGGACTATTGCGGGTGCGGTGGTAAGCGATGTGCTGAGTTCAAGCGTAACTACATCCGCCAAGGATGATCTGGCTCTCTTTAAGGCCAACTTTTCTGACCTACAGGCCAGTGAGGTTACACAAGCGCTACGCGACCTATGGAAGGGTGCTCAACCAAGCATCTTTATGACTTCTGCCAAGGATTTTCCAAATGCGGAAGAAACCATTCTTTCCGTCTATGAAGAGAGCCAGCTGCAGCCTGTTGCAGAGTTTGAAGCTAAATCTTTGAGCAGCTTTGACTATGAGAGCTTTGGCCCCAAGGGCAAAGTTTCGCATGAGAGCACCAGCAGTTTTGGCAAGATCCACTCCTACACCTTTGAAAATGGTGTTGTGCTGAACTTTAAGCAGACGGACTTTGACAAGGGTAAGGTGTTTGTTTCTCTACGGACTGGCCGTGGCCTTGAGGATTTGCCTGCCGATATGGATGGGTTGGCCGGGTTCTTCAGAAGTGCGTTTGTGGTTGGCGGCTTGGCAAGTACTCGGTGACCGATCTGGACAAAGTGCTCTCGGGCTCTCAGGTGGGTGCCAACCTTTCGTTTGGTCAGAACGGCATCGCGGGTGCCTATGGAACGACGCCGGAGGATTTGCAGCTGCAGCTTCAGGTCATTGCGGCTTATCTGACTGATCCGGCATACCGTCCGGAAGGCGAGGCTTATTACCAAAAGAGCCTGAAAGAGACCTACAAAAGATCGCGTAGTTCACCGGATGCTGTGCGTGGCCGTGAATTCTCCCGGATCCTGCACGGCGGCGACAAGCGTTGGGGTGCCGGGCCTGAAGAAGAGCTGCTGAAGCGGAATTATGAGGAACTGAAGCCGATTATCGCTCGCATTGCCCAGACTGGCCCGATTGAAATTGGCATTGTTGGAGATATCGACGCGAAGGCTGCGATTGATGCGGTTGCCAGTACGTTTGGCGCGTTGCCATACTCCTATCAAGCGCCACAGCATCGTTATTCTGACGGCGTCAAGTTTCCTGAACCGCAAGCGGTATCCCTGACCCACGAGGGGGACAAGGATGCAGCCCTGTTGCAGTATTACTGGAAAACCAATGATGATGAGGATGCAAAGCAGAGTTACACTTGCAGCTGCTTCAGGGTGTGATGGAGCTTCGGCTTCGTGACGAGCTGCGTGAAGCGATGGGAGCGGCCTACAGCCTTATGCGTTCAGCATGAACTCCAACTCAATCGACGACTTTGGCTATATCGGCCTTTCCAGCTCACTCAAAGTGGATGATGTGAAACTGGCGGAGCAGGTGTATCAGGATATCGTCAAAGGGTTGAAGGTGAAGGGTAATATCACCGATGATGAATTGCTGCGTGCGCGGAAACCTATTCTGGAAGGGATGAACAGCGCGGAGCATACCAACGGGCTTTGGTTCGATCTGACAAGTCAGGCAGTGAGCTACCCGCAAGGCATTCAGCGTTACCGGAACTACACCAGATTGTTGAAGCAGATTACGCCAGATGATCTGGTCGCAGCGGCCTCCACCTTCCTTGTGCCGGAGCGCAAGGTGACCTTGACGATCCTGCCAGAGTAAGACCTTCGGGCCTTGGATCAGACCCTGCGGGACGCGCGGGGATACATAATATGATTGCGGCGCACATTGCTAAGGGTGCGCCGCAATCCCCCCCCTACAGCACCCCCAGACCATAAGCCGTGACAACTGATTT
>BAXV01000096.1 GCA_001310715.1 Pseudovibrio sp. JCM 19062 | reverse complement strand
GGCGCTAAGTGCGCGGGCGGGCTCGGCTGGTGTTGACACATCGAACTGAGAGGACTGGCGGGAGACGATGGTGGAGAGTTCCTCCAGTGCCTTTACCTGTTCGCTCACGATGCGGCGCAGTGCAGAGGTTGATGCTTCAGCTTCATCCGGCAGAGCCAGAATGCCCTTATTAAGCTCGGTGCGGGTTGCTTCCAGTTCCTGATGGACGGAGCGTGCAACGTCGCGCATGCGTGCTGTTGCGTCTGTAAAGCGCTCGGAAGCTTCTGTCACGGTGGACTTCATGTCATGAAGAATATCATCGTGTGCAGCCTTAACCGCATCACGTGCCTTCTGACCTTCCAATCCAGCTGTCATGCGCATGCTTTCGAACTGCTCGGTCACAGATTTGGTTGCCGCTTCAGCTGCTGCACGGAGCATGCCGGAGACTTCGCGGGCCTTATCATCTGCAACTTCAAGGGTATCACCAAGGGTGGTGGTGTAGTTGCCCATGAGCACTTCGACATCCTGTGTCTTCTTGATCAGGGTGTCTGCGACCAGTTCGATTGCCAGGCGACGGTCAGTGAAGCGGCTGTCGACATGGTTGTTGGTTGCTTCCAGATCCGAGATTGCCTGACCGAGAAGCTGGTTCTGGTCTTCCATGCGGGTTGCGATCTTTGCAGCGTCAGCAAGCACGGTGTGTGTTGTGTTGCGGAGCTGGCCGACCTGGGCCTCGATGGTTGCGTTTGCAGCCTCGGTCTCGGTGACAGCGCGGTCGATTGCGGTTCTGAACTCGCCTGCGCGGTTTGCCAGATTGGTTTCGACTTCAGACAGGTTCTCGCTTGCAGAAGCGAGGATCTGACGGAGGCTGCCATTGGATGCGTTCAGGCGTGTCAGGATCTCGGAGACGTCTGTTTCAAGACGCTCTTTGGTGCCTGTCATCACGTTCACAGCCATGCGGGTGCGATCTTCGATGGTGTTGCCGATGCCGTCGATGGTCTGTGTCAGTGCGTCGGCTGCAACCGCGCCCTGACGGGTGACGGTTTCTGCAACTTCCTGACCCTTCGTGGAGACTGCATTGAGCAGGATGTTCATGTCCGACTGCAAGCGCTCACGGCTATCGTCCAAACGGGTTGTAGCGATGGTGCTGCGTTCGTCGATGGCGGTGACGATCTTGTCGCCAGCTTCCACCAGATCACGTGTTGCCTGCAGACCGTTTTGAGCAAAGCGGTCGGAGACTTCACGGCCCTTCACAGTCACTGCATCCAGAATTGCGTGCTGGACTTCGTTGACGCGGGTGGTGAGGTCATGGGCGCGGTTTTCGATCGCCATGATGAGCTCACTACCGTCCTTGCCAATGATCTCGGAGAGCTCAGCGGAGCGACTGCCGAAGGCATCGTTGAGGTTTTCTGCTTTGACCAACAGTTCGTCTGCCACAGACTTGACGCGGGTGGACAAGGTGCCTGCTGCTTCTTCGATGGTGGAGAAGACGCGGGCCCGAACTTCGTCGGTTTCGCCTGCCAACATCTGGCGCACATCTTCTGCAGATTCTGCGAGGATCGCTTTGGAACGTTCGCTTTCTGCGGAGAGGCGACCAGTGACCAGTGCGATGGTCTGGGACAGATCGGTGCGGACCTTGTCGCTTTCGCCGGTGAGGGCACCAGACATTTCCGCAAGAGTTGCAGTGTACATGGCGCGGGCGTTTTCGCTTTCCACGGCCAGAGCGTTAGCTGCCTGTGCCACGGTGGTCAGAACACGCTGTGCGACTTCGTCACCTTCTCTGGTGAGCGTACCGCGGACGGTTGCCATGGCATTGGAAACAGCTGCTGCTGCTTTCTCGCCTTCGCCTTCCAGAGAGTTGCGGGCTTCGCCGATGGAGTTGGAAACGATCTCCTGCAGACGCTCGCCTTCCTTGCTCAAGGTGCCGGAGAGCTGCTCTACGCTGCTGACAACCTTCTCGGTTGTGAGATCGCGTTCCTGAGCAAGACGGTCGGATGCCTGACCAACGACTTCGAGGATAAGGTCGCGTACACGGGTGCTTTCGGAGCCAAGGGAAGAGGTGGCCTCTGCCATTGCGCTTGTAAGCGTGTTCGCTGCCTTTTCGCTCTCGTCACCCATTGTGGAGGAGATGGCTTCGAGACGATCGTTGAGGATCGTTTCAAGGGCCTTGGAGCGGCTGTCGAGCGTTTCTGCAACCTCGAACACCTTGGAGCCGAGAGATACGTTGATCTCTGCGACCTGCTCGGACAGAGCGTCGGTGAGGTTCTTGGACTGCTTGACGATGATGCTGCCAGCTTCTTCCAGACGGCTGTCGAGCGCTTCGTTGATCTCTGTCTGTCCGTCGTGGAATGTCTTGGCAATCTCACGGGTCCGGTTGACCAGAGTTTCAGAGATCTGCTTGGCACGTGCGTCCAGAGCCTGATCAATGCGTTCGGTGCCGGTAGACAGGGAGCTTGCAAGGTGTTCTGCACGGTCGGAAATGACGGTGGCAGCTGCCTCGACCTTGTCGCCCACAGCCTGATCGAAGGTGGACAGGCTGGTGGAAATTGTTTCTTCGATGGCTTCGCTGCGCTGTGCGAGGATTTCGCCGATCTTTTCTGCACGGTTGGTGAGGGAAATGCCAACCTGTTCCACACGATCGGAGAGGTTGATCGCAATGACGTCGGTGCGGTCCTCGAGGATCTTGGAAATGGACTGGGTTTTCTCTTCCAGTGTGCTTGCGATGATGCTTGTACCGGTTTCCACCGCGTCGGCCAGCTTGGTGGTGCGCGTCTCGATGGTTTCGGTAAGGGCGGCAGCGCGGGTATCGAAGCTCCGTTCGAAGGTGTTGGTGCGTTCTTCGAGTTTGGCGTCCAGAGACTGGATGCGGTTGTCGAAGGATTCGCCGATGTTCTGGCTGCGCAGGTCGAGAGACTGAACAAGGTCGGACCCGTTTTCGGTCACAACCTGTTCCAGTTCTGCCAGCTTGCTTGCCAGACCGTCATTGAGGGCACGGCCACGGATATCGAGGGTCTCGGTAATGCGATCGCCGATTTCGGTCAGATCAGCTGTTACGCGGTCACCACGGGAGCCGATGAGGTATGCCAGCTGTGTACCGGTGTCAGCCAGTTTGTCAGCCAGTTCCTCGGTACGCAGGCCAAGTGCGCCAGTGATGTCTGCTGTTGTGCTTTCAAGAGCCGTTTTGAGGGCTGTTGTCTGCTTGCTGATGGTGTCAGCCACTTCAGCGCCGCGTTCAGCCAGACGCTGATCCAGCTCCGCACCGTTGATCGTGATGCTTTCGTAGATCTGTGTGCTGACGTTGCCAAGACGGTCAGCCAGCTCGCCGCCGCTGACGGTGATGGTGGTGCCGAGGGTGTTGGCAGTTTCGTCCAGACGGGTTGCGATGTCTCCGCCGCGCAGGGACAGATCGGCAATGATGCTTTCGCCCGCACCGCGCAGCACCTCGGAAACCTCGGTGGAGCGGCTGGACAAGGTGTCGATGAAATCGGTGCACTGAATGGCGATTGCTTCGTTGATCTCGCGACCACGGTTTGCAATGCCGTCCGCCGCCTGTTCGCCAGTTGCGCGCAGGGCAGTGTCCAGATTGGTGACGCGCTCGTCGACCACACCCATCATCTCTTCGGTGCGACCCGTGATCGTATCGATCAGGCGGCCACTGGTAAGAGATAGGTTGGCGTTGATTTCTTCGCCGCGGGTGAGGATCTCGGTGGACAGGGCCGAGCTTGCAGAAGAGAAGTGCTCGGTGATGCCGGAGATGGAAGTTTCGAGCGTTTCATGCAGCTGTGCGTTGGCACCGCTGAACTGATCGGACACGGTTGTTACGGTCAGGTTCAGCGTATCTGTCAGCTGTGCATTGGCGGTGTTGACGGTGTCTGTCAGGTTGCCGATGCCGCCGTCCATGATCGTGGAGATCTGGGAGCTTGCGGAGTTGACGGTCTCGTTGAGGCTGCCCACGCCAGTGTACAATGTCTCGGAGATGATTGTGTTTGCAGTTTTGACGGAATCCGTCAGGCTGCCCACACCACTGTCCATGATTGTGGAGATCTGGGAACTTACGGAATTGACAGTTTCGTTGAGGTTGCCAACGCCGGTGTTCAGTGTCTCGGTGATGATTGTATTTGCCGTCGTGACGGAGTCTGTCAGGCTGCCGACGCTGCTGTCCATGATCGTGGAGATCTGGAGGCTGGCGGAGCTGACGGTCTCGTTGAGGCTGCCGACACCGGTATTCACTGTCTCGGAGAAGATTGTGTTCGCCGTCGTGACGGAGTCCGTCAGGCTGCCGACGCCGCTGTCCATGATCGTAGCGATCTGGGAACCTGCTGCATTGACAGTTTCGCTGAGTGTGACAACGCCGCCCTCCAGCGCTTCGGAGATCTGCTCTTTTGCACCGGAAACAGTGGTGGTGAGGTTGGTTACACCATATTCCAGAGCATCTGTGATGTTGGCGGTTGCGCCGGAAACAGATGTTGTGAAGTTGGCAGCGCTTGTGTCCAGCGTCTCTGTCAGCTGTGCTGTCGCACCATAAACGCTCTCGTTGATGTTGGTGACGCCGGTTTCCATGGTCTGCGCAATGGCAGAGGTGGAGTTGGTGACCGTTTGAGACAGGAGTTCAACGCCGCTGTCCAGAGACTGGGAAAGCTCGCCGCTTACGCCATCCACCGTACGGGTGATGGTGTCTACGCCGCTCTTGAGGGTCTCGGTCAGGTTGTCGTTTGCCGTGGTGATCTTCTCGGTCACTTCGTTGGAGGTGGCGAGAAGTGTAGTGGTCAGGTCAGACCCGGCAGTTTCGACGCTCTGGCTGATGGAGGTAACGCCGAGGTTCAGCGTTTGGGTCAGAGTGTCGTTTGCGCTGTTGATCTGTTCGGTTACCGTCGCGGTGGTTGTTCCGAGCGCTTCTGCCAATTCCGAGCTTGCCAGAGTTACACTTGAGGTCAGTTCTGCCACGCCAGTGCCAAGAACCGTACTCATCTGCGAGCTTGCACCTTCTGCTGCGGAGCTGATGGACTGAACGGAAACGTTGAGCGTGTCGGTGAGGGACGCGTTTGCTTCAGTCAGCTGCTCGGTGACAGTAGAGGTGGTGATAACCAGTGTCTGAGCGAGCTCAGAACTGGTTTCGGAAATGCTGGTGGTGAACTCGGAGAGGCCGTTGACCAGTGTGGAGTTCAGCTCTGTGTTTGCAGCAGAAATCTGTCCGACAACATCACCGGAGGTGGTTACCAGAGTTTCTGTCAGCTCGGAACTTGCGCCAACAAACTGTGCCGTTACTGCAGTGACGGTCTGTTCGATGGATGCAGTCAGCTCGGTACCTGCGCCTGCAGCACGCCTTTCATGGCTTCTGTCTGGTCCGTGATGGTTGCTGACAGTTCTGCGCCAGCTGCGCCGAGTGTGGTTTGTAGTGCTTCGCCGCGCTGTGCAAGCAGATCACTGATTTCGTTGCCGCGTGCGGACAGGCCATCAACAATCTCGGTGCCTGTGCTGGACAGGGTTGCTGTGATTTCTTGGCTGCGGCTTGCCAGATTGTCAACGAGTGCTTCTGAGGTTTCAGAAAGACGTGTGTTGAGGTCAGTGCCGCGCTCGGTCAGGTTGTTGATGAAGGAGCTCGCAGTGGAAGAGAACTCTTCATTGATGCTCGCGCCGCGCTCATGCAGTGTTTCGGAGAGCTTTGAGCCGGTTTCAGAGAGTGTTTCCACCAGTTCAGAACCGGTGGATGTGAGGCGCTCTACATAATCATCGGAGCGGATGGTCAGTGAGGAGACCATGTTGCTGCCAGCTTCTGTGAAGCTGTCGGTGACTTCTGAGACGCGGCCTTCAAGCCTGCTTGTCATCTGCTCAAGCACGGAGTCGATCGAACCGGTGAGGCGTTCCCGGGCACGATCAACAGAGGAGGCGAATTCCTCTGATGTGTTGGCGAGCTGAGAGGCAAGATTTTCGTGGGAGCCGGAGATGGTTTCGCGCACCAGTTCGGCGTTGGCCTGAATGGCCTCGCGCTGACTGACGAGCTCTTCCACCAGTCGGCGAATTTTTAGTTCGTTGTCATTATAGGAGTTCTCGAGGGAGGAGACTTCCTTATGAATGAGAACTTCCAGCTCACTGGCACGGGCAATCGCGCGTTCAATGCCGTCGCCCATGGCAGCGGCTTCGCGGCGGATGGCCTGACCAACGTTGAGGATGCTTTCTTTTGCAACGTCTTCCGGCTCTGCCAGACGAAGGGCAACCTCTGTCATGCCTCTGGCAACGTTGCGCATCTCCTGCGCGCGCCAGAACATAAGGGCCATGACCCAGACGAAAGCAATTGGAACGACGATAAAGACGGAGATGAGAACCAGCGTCGGGTTTTCAAATACGCCTGAGAAAGATGCAGATTGTTCGAGCTGTGCAGCAAATGTGTCCCATGACATTGCAAGGCCGAGGCTGGCCCAGACAACGGAGACTGCAAATGCAAACCAGAAAGGAGCTGCGGAGGGCTTGCGCTGCAACGCAAACATCAGCGAGCCAATGGACTGGCGGTCATCGTTGCTTGCTGTGGGTGGGCGGCCACCACGGCCATTTCTGCGAACCTGTCTCGAAGCCTGGTTTTCTTCTACAAGCTGAGCCAGCTTTTTGTCAGAGGAAGGCGCTGTTGTGCCAGCCTCCTTTGCAGGAGTGGCAGACATTTGCGGGGTGTCCGCAGTCGTGCTTTCCTGTTCGCTGGATGAATTGGGCTCCGGTGTCGCGCCAAAATCCGCCTCAAGGGCTTCTTCTACCGCTGACAGAGCCACTTCCGATGGAGCTTTCGCCTTCGGGGTGTTCGCCATATCTCGCCTCGCGTCCGTACTCTCTACTTGTCGGTCGTCAGCACAATGTTTCGCCTTTTGTGCCGGCGCCGTTACCACAAAGCATGCGTCATATAGGGGAAAACGATCTGCCCAAACGAGACCGATTTCCAGACAACAGCGGGTTTGATGCCTACAATCCGACAACTCTAAATTGAGAGTACCGCCGAACTTCCGGGACCAAAAAAACCGGGAGTTTTCAGAATCAATGCGTGCCGTTAAGATTAACGGAACATTAAGATTTAGATTTCCCCACCTTGCAGCTACCCTTAACCTAATGGCACAATCTGGTGGACTGTACAACAGAAGTGACCCGGAATTTTAGGTGTCTACGAGAAGTTACAGGCAGCATTTTTGGGGGTAACTCACTATGGCTGATCGCGAAAATTCTCCAGTTAGTTCTCAAGGTGTTAGCCGGCCTAGCTCCACACAACTTAAATGGTTAAGACGAGGTCTTAATGAAGCAGGCGGAAAGTTACCGTTGTTCGATGAGAGCGGTCGGCAGGTTCCATCTGCAACTGTGCGGGCATGTGTTGCTGCGGGATGGGCAGAGCCTTGGTTTTCCAACCCGTTGAAGCCAGATTGGCTCATATGCAAGCTGACAGATAAGGGGCGTGAGATGCTAAAATAGGGTGGTAGATCAAAAAAAATCCTGTTAACCATTTTTAATAGCGTCCATTGTCAATTTAAGCGTGCGAGGGCAGTGAATGCACGTGTTTGCGTGCGAGGTCAGATTAGAATTTGCATGGTAGGGTCTTGTTAACCATAAAATAAAATTCTGTGTTTTCTTTTGGGGAACAGATTCCATTGCCTATGGGAATTGAGGGGGGAGTCGTCGCAGAGTCAAGGCGGCGGCTGGATTCGAGTCATTCTAGCGAATCAACTTTCCGAATGTCGCGATAACCTTGAGTCATCTGGTTGTGTTGGGAGCGTCGTTACAGCTTGGCTGCGGAACTACATAAAACTACAGAGGCTATATGCAGGGATCACTTTTCAGCTGTGACGTTTGGTGATCCGGATCTGCAAGGTGAGATCCTTGAGGTGTTTGCGGAGCAGCTTGAAGAGTTCCGTCGCGGCGTGCAGGAAGATCCCGGTCCCGAAGCTATCGCAAGATGCTGCATCGCTTTAAAGGCTCTGCGCGCGGTGTAGGTGCGTTTGCTCTTGGGGATGCGATTGAGCAAGCTGAGCGTGAGGCGGGGAGCGGTCAGACGCCAGCGCTCGCAGATGTTGAAACCTGCCTTGAGGCCGTTTCCTCTGACCTTCTGGTGCTACGAAAATCATGATTTGGTATTGACTGGACGGGTTTGACCCAAATATCTGGTCGGGAAGTTCTTGAATAGCTGGACGGTAGATGTATCTGAGGACAACAGAATAAGCCAAACAGGTCGGGACGACTTTAAATATGCCAAAGATTACTTTCATCACCTCATCAGGTGAAAGCCGTGAGGTGGATGCTGCCGCTGGTTCTACCGTTATGGAAAACGCGATCAAGAACATGATCCCTGGAATTGAAGCAGAATGTGGTGGTGCCTGCGCTTGCGCGACCTGTCACGTTTACGTGGACCCAGCCTGGAACGATAAGACCGGTGAGCCAGAGCCAATGGAAGAGGACATGCTGGACTTTGCGCAGGATGTTCGTGACACATCCCGTCTCTCCTGCCAGATCCGTGTGACGGATGAGCTTGACGGTCTGGTGGTGCACATTCCGGAAAACCAGAGCTAAGCAGCTGCTGTATGAAACGACAAAAGGCTGGTCCGATTGGGCCAGCCTTTTTGTTGATTTGTGGGGTGCTTACTCTGCGCCAACCGCTTGGGGCTGGCGTGTTGGGACCCAGACTGTCTCCATGCCCGGTTCCGGATTGCGAGGGATCATCCGGCTGAGGATCAGGCTGATGGCTGCCATTGATGCGCCAGCGATGAACACCAGTGATGGCGAGAAGAGCCAGATGGTGCCGAAGACCACCGGGATCACCACCGCTGCGATATGGTTGATTGTGAAGTCAACGGCAGAGGTTGGTGCAATGTCTGCCGGATCTGCGATCTTCTGGAAGTAGGTCTTCATAGCGATGGCCATGGCGAAAAAGGCATGGTCGACTACGTAGAGCGCTCCTGCCACGTACACGTTGGTGACGAAGGCGTAAGACAAGAAGACGATGATTAGGCCGACATACTCGCAGGTTAGTGCGGTCCGTTCTCCAACGCGGCCAATGAAGGCACCGATTTTTGGAGCGAGGAACATGTTGATTGCGCCGTTGAGCAGAAACAGGGCTGCGACCTGGTGTACTTCGTAACCAAAGCGCTCAACCATCAGGAAGCCCGCAAAAACGGTGAAGATCTGACGGCGGGCGCCGCTCATGAAGGTGAGGGCGTAGTACAGCCAGTAGCGTTTGCGCAGGATTAGCTTCTTATTCTGCTCCACATGCGCCTTGTATTTTGGGAAGGCAACGGCTGCATAGATGGTCAGGGCCATGCCAGCAACTCCTGCCCAAAGGAAGACTTGCTCATAGGACAGGTTGAACGTCTTCCAGCTGAGCATGATTGCTCCGTAGATGAGCAATGAGACCAGTGACGAGACTGCAATGATCTTACCGAGAAGTGCCGGAGCGTCCTTCTTCGGCAGCCACTGTAGGGACAAAGACTGCTTGAGCGTCTCGTAGTAGTGGAAGCCGAAGGACATGATGAGCGTGGTGGCGTAAAACCCAATTGCGGTCGGGAAAAACCCTGTAATTGCAATACCGAAGCCCATCAGCCCCAAAGAGATCAGCGTGAAGGTCTGCTCTTTGAAAATTAGCAACATGAAAATGACGGTGAAGGCCAGCAGACCCGGAATTTCGCGGATGGACTGCTGAATGCCGATTTCCTGCCCTGTGAAGTCCAGTGTGTTGACGGCAAAATTATTGATGAGGTTCCACCAAACAGAAAATGAAAGCTGTGAGGCGACAGTGAGAACCAATAGGAAGACAAAAGGTGAGCGCCAGTCGGCTCTGATGTCTTTTATAATATTCAGCATGGGGCTTCCGTCTTAAAATAAACTTTGTAATTTAATAAGCGAAAAGTTTATTTACGTGATAGCACTAGTTTGCCAAAAAAATGTTCTGGAGTCGCCAAGAGGTGTCTGATGCTCATTCACGCTGACGTTTTCAGGGATCCACATGAGGTTGATCGTCCGCAACCTATTGTTGCTTTTGCGGTAGATAAATCCATGGATCAGCAAGGTGAGCCGCATTCGCATGCGCGGGGGCAGCTGGTTCACATCCTGCGGGGGTCGACGACGGTGTTCACCGAACTGGGGACGTTTATTGTGCCGCCAGAGCGGGCTGTGTGGGTTCCCGGCGGCATGGTGCATCAAGCGATGTATCCGGTCAAAACACAGTTTCGCAGTTTGTATCTGCGTGAGGATTGGTCGGCCCGACTCTCTGATAAGCCAGTGGTTGTGCAGGTGACGCCTTTACTTAAAGAGTTGATACAGGAGATTATGGCTGCGCTAGGGATTATGCTCTTGATGGTCCGACGGCACGGGTCGCGCAGGTGATTGTGGATCAGCTTAAGAGTTTGCCTGATGCGCCGCTGCAATTACCCATGCCAGTCAATCATGCGCTGTTGAAAGAACTTTGCCAGTCGATCCTGCAGTGTCCTGCGCAGTTGCCCAGCCTCGCGGACGCGGCGGAGCGTACGCTTATGTCGCAGCGCACGTTTGAGCGGCGGTTTTTTTGATGAGACAGGCGGCTGGAGCTATCGCAAATGGTGTGGGCAGGCCAAGCTGTTTCGAGCGCTGGAGTTGCTCTCAGCCGGCAGGAGCGTGGGGGATGTGGCCTTTAAACTTGGCTATGAGGGGCCGAGTCCGTTTATCTCTCAGTTCCGCAAAGCCTTTGGGACAACGCCGGGGAAGTACTTCAGGGTAAAGTAGGTAAGAGTTACCTCGTTCCGCTGCAGGCGCGGATGAACTGGCGTACAGGCTTGGCGCTGCCCTTGAGGCTGACGTTGTAGGTGGCATAACCGCCCAAATTGACCTCAAGCTCATGATCTCTGGCCATACGATCCCACAGGAATGAACCGTTGCTGAGCGTGAGCAGTGGCAGAGGAACGCCGGATTCGGGGTCCAGTGCACTGCCAACTCCCACATAACTTTCAGTAAAGCGCCGTGCGGAAAGCGAGATCAGCAGGCTGTCGCCTTGTTGCAAATCGGGTACGGTTCGCTGGAACATGATTTCTACATCACCACTGCCAGCCAGACAACGGGCGTAGAAGTCGATGTCGTCGGTTTCCGGCACGCCATGTACCAAAACCGCGCCTTGGTCCTCGCCATCGCCAACGGGAAGGCCAGCGG